>NZ_JBXARL010000004.1:0-407941 GCF_058808215.1 Aminobacter sp. GW821-FHT11F06
TCGGTGATCTCGAGCTCGCCACGAACGGATGGCTTGATCGACGCGGCGATGTCGACGACCGAATTGTCGTAGAAATACAGCCCGGTGACCGCCCAGTTCGACTTCGGCTCGGCCGGCTTTTCTTCGATCGTCAGCGCCTGCTGGGTTGCCTTGTCGAAGCTCACGACACCGTAGCGCTGCGGGTCCTCGACCTGATAGGCGAAGACCGAGGCCCCGCTTTCGCGGGCGACCGCGGTGCGGCAGCGCTCGGAAAGCCCATCGCCGTAAAAGATGTTGTCGCCCAGGATCAGCGCCACCGGGCTTGTGCCGATGAACTCGCGGCCGATGATGAAGGCCTCGGCCAGGCCGTTGGGCGCGGGCTGCTCGGCATAAGAAAACGACACGCCAAAGGCCGACCCGTCGCCGAGCAGCTGCTGGAACTGCGGCAGATCGCGCGGCGTCGAAATGATCAGGATGTCGCGGATGCCCGCCAGCATCAAAACGCCAAGCGGATAATAGATCATCGGCTTGTCGTAGATCGGCAAGATCTGCTTGGAGACCGCAAGCGTGGCCGGATAAAGTCGCGTGCCACTACCACCGGCTAATATGATGCCCTTCACAGTGGATTCCCGATATCGTTGCCTTTGACCCCCGTCCGGCTGACTTTCGCAATAGCCCGTATGGCGGATGCAAACAAGACACTGCGTACCCCGGCCACAATCGCGCACAGATTTGGGTTCATCAGGTAATAGTTGGGAAGCAACTGTCCGTCTCCGATCCTGGACTGGCCCCGCGCATTGAAAGGCACCAAAATGACCAGGGCTTTGCCTGCCTTTGCTTATTTTCTGTTCCTCGCCGTCGTGGCGTGGATTTCACCCGCTACTGGAGATGACATGCTCGAACGCGAACTGCACGCAATGGCGGCGAAGGGCGATGCACCCGCTATCAGAGAGCTCCTGGCCAAGGGCGCCAGCATCGACGCCCGCGACCAAGGCGGTCGCACAGCGCTTCTGGTCGCCACGCATGCCAATCAGGTCGAGGCTGCCAAGGTGCTGATCGATGCCGGCGCCGACGTCAACGCCAAGGACGCCATCAGCGACAGCCCTTACCTTTACGCCGGCGCGCGCGGACATCTGGAAATCCTGCGCATGACGCTCACGCACGGCGCTGACCTCAAGAGCACCAACCGTTATGGCGGCACAGCCCTCATCCCCGCGGCCGAACGCGGCCATGTCGACACCGTGCGCACGCTGATCGAGGCCGGCGTCGATGTCGACCATGTCAACAAGCTCAACTGGACGGCTCTGCTGGAGGCGATCGTGCTGGCCGATGGCGGGCCGCGTCATGTCGCGATCGTCAAGCTGCTCGTTGACGCCGGCGCCGACGTCAACCTTGCCGACGGTGACGGCGTGACACCGCTTCAGAACGCACGCAAGCACGGCTTCTCCGAGATCGAAAAGATCCTGGTCGCCGCCGGCGCGCGATAGTGTCCCCGTGGATTGCCAGGCCATGAACGCTACAGCGCTGCCACGGCTCGTCTGACCAGGAAAGAAGCATCATGCCGGCACCGGCCAAAGGCCCACTTGTTGGTATCCGCGTCGTCGAGTTCGTCGGCCTCGGGCCTGCTCCGTTCGCCGCCATGCAGTTCGCCGACATGGGTGCGGATGTCATCCGCATAGCTCGACCGGGTGCGGTGCCGACGCTGCCCGACCCCATTTCCGGGCGCGGGCGGCCGACTGTGGAGGCAGACCTCAAGGACCCTGACGACGCGGAAATGGTGCGAAAGCTGGTCGACAGTGCCGATGCCCTCATCGAAGGGTTCAGGCCCGGCGTCATGGAACGGCTCGGCCTAGGGCCTGAACCAATACTCGAGCGCAATCCACGCCTCGTCTATGGCCGGATGACGGGTTGGGGCCAGACCGGGCCGCTGGCAGCCCATGCAGGTCATGACATCAACTTCATCGCCATCACCGGCGCGCTCGCCGCGATCGGACCGGCCGAGCGGCCTTTGCCGCCGCTCAACCTTGTCGGCGACTTCGGCGGCGGCGCGATGTTCCTTGTCAGCGGCATGCTGGCGGCACTTCTTTCCGCGCAACGCACCGGAACCGGACAGGTCGTGGACAGCGCGATCTGCGACGACACCATCCAGCTGATGACAATGGCCCATGACATGGCGGCCGCCGGACATTGGAGAGCCGAGCGCGAGGCCAATCTGCTCGATGGCGGCGCGCCTTATTACGGCACCTATGAATGCGCCGATGGGGTGCACATTGCCGTCGGCCCGATCGAGCCGCAGTTCTTCGACCTGTTTCGCAAGGCAATCGGCCTGGATGAAGACGCACGGCTTCTCCGTGCGGACCCGCGCAACTGGCCAGCCCTTCGGGAGAAAATCGCCGCGCTGATCCGCACGCGCGGCAGCTCCGAATGGCTCGCTCTGCTTGAATATTCCGACGCCTGCGTTTCGCCGGTGCTCGACCTTCATGAAGCCGCAAGGCATCCGCATCTTGTCGCCCGACAGAGCTTCGTCGAGCTCGACGGCATCATGCAGCCGGCTCCCGCACCACGCTTTTCGGGCACGCCAACTGAGGCACGCGCCCGCCCGCACGACTTGCTATCGCTGATCGACGCGGTCCGGACTTGGGCGGACAACCCAACCAACTGACATCGCATCAGAACGGGTACTTGGACCTCAAAAAGCAAAAAGCCGCCGGGGTGACCGACGGCTCGCAGTATTGATTCCTCGGGCCGCAGCCCGCTTGCGAAAACCTTAGATAGCGGCTTCCAGCGTCGAAAGATGGTTCAGATAGGCTTCCGCCTTGGTGCGGGCCTGATCTTCCTTGGCGTCCGAGACGTCCTCGCGCGCTTCCTGGATACGACGCAGCAGTTCAGCGCGGTCGATATCCTTGACCGGCGTCGCCGATTCGGCGAGCAGCGTGCAGCCAGCCGGAACAATGTCGGCGAATCCGCCGAAAACGACGTAGCGCTCTTCCTTGCCGGCAACGGTCTTCACCGTCACGACACCCGGCTTGATCGTGGTCATGACCGGCGCGTGGTTGGCCATGACAGTCATTTCGCCCTCCGCACCCGGAATGACGACGGACTCGACCTGCTCCGAAACGAGCAGACGCTCGGGCGAGACCAGTTCGAATTTGAAAGCTTCAGCCATGGTGTCTCACAAATGCTTGGAGAAAGTTCCGAGCAGACCTGCCCGAATGCCGGGCAGTCATCGGCGCGACAGCGCGGACCTTGGGGCCCGCGCTGCAGCTTTTATGATTATGCCGCTTCCGCAGCCAGGCGCTGGGCCTTCTCGATCGCCATGTCGATGCCGCCGACCATGTAGAAGGCAGCTTCCGGCAGGTGATCGTATTCGCCGTCGACAAGGCCCTTGAAGCTCTTGATCGTGTCTTCGAGCGGAACCAGCTGGCCCGGCGCACCGGTGAACACTTCGGCGACGAAGAACGGCTGCGACAAGAAGCGCTCGATCTTGCGGGCGCGGGCGACGGTGACCTTGTCCTCTTCCGACAGCTCGTCCATGCCCAGAATGGCGATGATGTCCTGCAGCGACTTGTAGCGCTGGAGGATTTCCTGAACGCGACGGGCGACCGAGTAGTGCTCTTCGCCAACGATCAGCGGGTCGAGCATGCGCGAGGTCGAGTCGAGCGGATCCACGGCCGGGTAGATACCCTTTTCGGAGATCGCGCGGTTAAGAACGGTCGTCGCGTCAAGATGCGCGAACGAGGTTGCCGGCGCCGGATCGGTCAAATCGTCGGCGGGCACGTAAATCGCCTGCACCGAGGTGATCGAACCCTTGTGGGTGGTGGTGATGCGTTCCTGCATCTGGCCCATGTCGGTCGACAGCGTCGGCTGATAGCCCACGGCCGAAGGAATACGGCCGAGCAGAGCCGACACTTCCGAACCCGCCTGGGTGAAGCGGAAGATGTTGTCGACGAAGAACAGCACGTCCTGGCCCTGGTCGCGGAAATGCTCGGCGATGGTCAGGCCCGACAGGGCGACGCGGGCGCGCGCACCGGGCGGCTCGTTCATCTGGCCGAACACCAGGGCGCATTTGGAACCTTCGGTCGAGCCGTTGTTCTCGTGCGGGTCCTTGTTGACGCCCGACTCGATCATTTCGTGATAGAGATCGTTGCCTTCGCGGGTGCGCTCGCCAACACCGGCGAACACCGAATAACCGCCATGCGCCTTGGCGACGTTGTTGATCAGTTCCTGGATCAGAACGGTCTTGCCCACACCAGCACCGCCGAACAGGCCGATCTTGCCGCCGCGAGCATAAGGTGCCAGCAGGTCGACGACCTTGATGCCGGTGACGAGGATCTGCGCTTCCGTCGACTGGTCGACATAAGCCGGCGCTTCCTGGTGGATGGCGCGCTTCAACTTGGTCTTGACCGGGCCGGCTTCGTCGACCGGCTCGCCAATGACGTTCATGATGCGGCCGAGCGTTTCGTCGCCAACCGGAACCATGATCGGCTCGCCCGTGTCATACACGGCCTGGCCGCGAACGAGGCCTTCCGAGATGTCCATGGCGATGCAGCGAACGGTGTTTTCGCCGAGATGCTGCGCCACTTCGAGAATGAGGCGGTTGGAGCCGTTCATCGTCTCGAGTGCGTTCAGGATCTTGGGCAGGTTACCGCCGTCGAAGGATACGTCGACAACGGCGCCGATGACCTGGGAGACGCGGCCAGCCACGCCCTTGGCCGACAATACAGGAGCCGAAGCCTTCACGGCTGCTGCCTTGGCGGGCGCCGCCTTCTTTGCTGCCGGGGCTTTTGCCGCCGCCGGAGCCGCTTTCGGAGTAGCTGCTTTAGCCATGGTGTTAACCTCTTTGGTCGATTAGAGCGCTTCCGCGCCCGAAATGATTTCGATCAGTTCTTTGGTGATCTGAGCCTGACGCTGGCGGTTGTAGGACATCGTCAGCTTGTTGATCATGTCGCCGGCGTTGCGCGTCGCATTGTCCATGGCGCTCATCTTGGCGCCCATCTCGCCGGCGGCGTTTTCGAGCAGCGCCCGAAAAACCTGCACGGAAATGTTGCGCGGAATGAGGTCGCTCAGAATCTCGCCCGGCTCGGGCTCGTATTCGTAGACGGCACCGCCCGCGGCATCCGCATCGGCGCCAACGGCCGGGGCAGCGGCGGGAATGATCTGTTGCATCGTCGGGATTTGTGCGATCACCGACTTGAATTCCGAATAAAACAGCGTGCAGACGTCGAACGCACCGTCGTTGAACAGCGACGTCACCTTCTTGGCGATGCCGTCGGCGTGAACGAAGCCGACTTGCTTGGCTTCGCGCAGATCGACACGCTCGATGATCATCGACGCGTAGTCGCGGCGCAGGATGTCGAAACCCTTCTTGCCGACGCAGATGATTTTCACCGTCTTACCCGCAGCGAGAAGCTTGCGGATGTGATCGCGCGCAAAACGCGCGATCTGCGAATTGAAGCCGCCGCACAGGCCGCGCTCGGCCGTGCAGACGACGAGCAGATGCACGTCGTCCTTGCCGGTGCCGGTCATCAGCGCCGGGGCATCGCTGCCCCCGGCCACTGCTCCGGCAATGTTGGCCAGAACGGCGCCCATGCGCTGTGAATAAGGACGCGCGGCTTCCGCAGCTTCCTGCGCACGGCGCAGCTTCGCCGCGGCGACCATCTGCATCGCCTTGGTGATCTTCTGCGTCGCCTTGACCGAGGCGATACGGTTGCGGAGGTCTTTTAACGAAGCCATGCCTTACCCGTCAGTGTCAGGCGAAGTTTTTCGCGAACGCGTCGATATGGGCCTTGAGCTTGCCGCGAACGTCGTCGCTCAGCGCCTTTTCGATACGGATCGCGTCGAGAACGTCCTTGCCGTCCGAACGCATATGCGCAAGCAGACCCTGCTCGAAGCGGCCGACCTGGTTGATCGCCAGCTTGTCGAGGTAGCCGTTGACGCCAGCGAAGATCACCGCGACCTGCTCTTCGGTCTTCAGCGGCGAGAACTGCGGCTGCTTCAGAAGTTCGGTCAGGCGTGCGCCGCGGTTGAGCAAGCGCTGGGTGGCGGCGTCGAGATCGGAGCCGAACTGCGCAAAGGCCGCCATTTCGCGGTACTGAGCGAGCTCGCCCTTGATCGAGCCGGCGACCTGCTTCATCGCCTTGATCTGCGCCGACGAACCGACGCGCGAAACCGACAGACCGACGTTCACGGCAGGACGGATGCCCTGGAAGAACAGGTTGGTTTCGAGGAAGATCTGGCCGTCGGTGATTGAGATCACGTTGGTCGGGATGTACGCCGACACGTCGTTGGCCTGGGTTTCGATGACCGGCAGAGCCGTCAGCGAGCCGCCGCCATTGTCGTCGTTGAGCTTTGCAGCGCGCTCGAGAAGACGCGAGTGCAGGTAGAAGACGTCGCCGGGATAGGCTTCGCGGCCGGGCGGACGGCGCAGCAGCAGCGACATCTGGCGATAGGCGACGGCCTGCTTGGACAGATCGTCATACGAGATCAGCGCGTGCATGCCGTTGTCGCGGAAATATTCGCCCATGGCGCAGCCGGCGAACGGTGCCAAGAACTGCATCGGAGCCGGGTCGGAAGCCGTGGCGGCGATGATGATCGAGTATTCGAGCGCGCCGCGCTCTTCGAGCACCTTGACGAACTGAGCGACGGTCGAGCGCTTCTGGCCGACGGCGACGTAGACGCAGTAAAGCTTTTCCTTGTCCGGACCGGACTGGTGGATGGCCTTCTGGTTCAGGATGGTGTCGAGAATGATCGCGGTCTTGCCGGTCTGACGGTCACCGATGACCAGCTCGCGCTGGCCGCGGCCGACCGGGATCAGAGCGTCGATGGCCTTGAGGCCGGTCGACATCGGCTCGTTGACCGACTTGCGGGGAATAATGCCGGGTGCCTTGACATCGACGCGGCGGCGTTCGACCGCCTTGATCGGGCCCTTGCCGTCGATCGGATTGCCGAGCGCGTCGACGACGCGGCCGAGCAGGCCGGGACCAACGGGAACGTCGACGATCGAGCCGGTACGTTTGACGGTGTCGCCTTCCTTGATGTCGCGGTCGGCACCGAAGATGACGACGCCGACATTGTCGCTTTCAAGGTTCAGCGCCATGCCGCGAATGCCGCCCGGGAACTCGACCATTTCGCCCGCCTGGACGTTGTCGAGACCGTACACGCGGGCGATACCGTCACCCACCGACAGAACCTGGCCGACTTCGGAGACTTCGGCTTCCTTGCCGAAATTCTTGATCTGGTCTTTCAGAATTGCGGAAATTTCCGCGGCGCGGATGTCCATCAGCCGACCTCTTTCAGTGCAAGCTTGAGCGAATTGAGTTTGGTTTTGAGCGACGTATCGACCTGGCGCGAGCCCATCTTCACGATCAGGCCGCCGAGCAGCGAAGGATCAACAGCGACCGCGATCGCCACATCCTTGCCGGCAACGCTCTTCAGCGCCGTCTTGAGTTCCGTTTCCTGAGCCGCCGTCAGCGCATGCGCCGAAGTCACTTCGGCTGAAGTTTCGCCACGATGCTCGGCAGCGATCTGGCGGAACGCCTTGATCATGCCGGGAAGGGCAAACAGGCGGCGATTTTGCGCCACGAGGCGGAGGAAATTGCCGGCCAGACCGGTGATCTTGGCCTTGTCGGCGATCGCCGCGATGGCCTTTTCCTGCTCTTCGCCGGAGAAGACCGGGCTCTTGATCAGGCGATCGAGATCAGCACTGCCATCAAGCAGCGCCGCGAAACGACCGAGGTCGGCTTCTACCTTTGCAACAGCGCCTGCTTCGAGCGCGAGATCGAACAACGATCCCGCATAGCGCTCAGCAACACCGGAGATTGGCGAGGAAGATTGGGTCACGGACCGTCTTTTCTCTTGTCTGACAGGCCGCAAGATTGTTGGCGCGAGCGTTAGACTCTAGCTAAATCTTTGACCTTACTGCGTTTTTTGACCCCGGAGCTTGCGGCAACCGCATCCCTCCGGCCGAAAGTCGATTGCCGTCTAGCACAGGCTTTTGAGGACCGCAACACGTCCTCTAACAGCCATTTGAGGCACTATTGTCGCATCTTGCGCCTTGGAGCGGTGGCCTGGCGTCGATTCACAGCCAGAAGCCGAAAACAAACCCCAGCGGAAGGGCAGCCAGCGCCAGTTCGATAATGATGGCGACCCAGTTGTAAGGCGTGTTGGCACCGTCCGACATCATGGCGACGATCCGGCCGAAGGCTGTGAACAGCCAGGAAACGCCAAGCGCCATGTACAGCCATGGCTGGGCGAGCAGTATCGCGCACAGGCCAACGCCGAGGAAAAAGCCGGCCATGGTGGCGCGCCCTTGGGCGATGGCTTCGGGATTGTCGGGACGGGCTTGCAGCCTGAGCAGGCGAAAGGCGATTCGCGGGGCGAAAAACAAGATGACGCCGAACAGCAGCGTGACCACCGCCGAACTCCACGCCAGCCACTCGCCCTGGCTCATCGGCCACGGAAATGAAAACTCCATCTATCCCCCTCCGATTGGAGCGCCGCACCTTCACCCGAGGCGCAAAGGACGCTCCAACCTACTAAACCGGTCGCGAATCCGTGGCGATCATAACCTGCAAATGCGGACAACGCGAAGCGCGTTCACGGCCAATCTTGCAAGCACGCCAATGCTGGCTTTTTGCCCCTGGACCCCCTATATTATGACCACATGAGACCACAAGGACGCGCGGCCATGAAAACGATGCAGGTTCGGGATGCGAAGGCAGGGTTTTCCGCCGTAGTCGAGGCGGCCGAGAACGGCGAGCCGACCATTATCACCAAGCACGGCAGGCCAGCAGCTGTGGTGATCCCGGTGAGCGATGCGAACCGCCTCTATCCCAAGCACAAGCCCAATCTTGGGGCTTTTCTCATGAGCTTTCCCGGCGGATTGGAGTTCGAGCGCAACGACTCTCCGATGCGTGAGATCGATCTGTGACAGGCTACTTGCTGGACACGTCCGTCCTGTCGGCTTTCGCTCCCGAGAGAAAATCAGTCTCACAGGAATTCTCGGATTGGATGACCGCCCAGGGCGAGGCCCAGACCCTCTACATATCCAGCATTACCGTCGCCGAGGTGGAGAAGGGTATTCGTAAGCTGGACCGTTCTGGCGGCACGGCGCGGGCTGAGCGGCTTGCGACATGGCTTGATTCGCTGCTGTCCGTTTTTGGTGATCGCATTCTGGCCGTCGACGCTCGTGTCGCGAGGGTCGCCGGTGCGATGGAAGACGCAGCCGTTGCCAGCGGCCGCCATCCCGGCTTGGCCGATGTGCTGATAGCCGCAACAGCACAAGCGCACGATCTTTTGCTGCTGACTGCGAACGGCAGGCATTTTGAGCCGCTCGGTATCATGCATATCAATCCATTCGAGTCATTGCCGGGCGAGTAATATGCTCCCCTCACTACGTCCAAGGAGAGGATCATGGCGATACCGGAACGAATTGCCTGGGCGGTCGGCCACCTCGACATCAGGTCAGGCGACCGGCTGCTTGAGATCGGCTGCGGGCGCGGCGTCGCCATGGCGGAGATCACGCCGTTGCTGATCGACGGTCACATCACCGGCGTTGACCGATCCGACAGCGCGGTGAGTTCGGCTGAGGACAAGAACCGCGCCGCGATTACGTCAGGCAAGGCGGCTGTCGTTCAAGGCGCTCTCGCGGGCTGGTCGGGCAAGGGCCGCCCCTTCGACAAGGTCTTTGCCATCAACGTCAATCTGTTTTGGCTCGAAGCCGCGCGCGAACTCAAGGAGATCCGCTCCTTGCTTGCGCCAGAGGGCCGGTTGTTTTTGTTTTTCGAACCGCCAAACGCCGACCAGGTTCCGACCATCGAACATGCAGTTGCAGTGCGCTTGGCAGCCGCAGCTTATACGCTGGAGAAGACAATGATTGGCCCGAGCCCAAAACCACCACTTCTCGGCATGGTCGCAAGGCCAGCGACATAGCCGAATCACAAAAAGCTCTGCGGATCGATATCCACCTGCACACGCACCGAGCCGCGCACCTTAGGCCCGGCCGCAAGCAGCGCGCGGATGTAGCCCTGGATGTCGGCCTTGCGGTCGGCCTGGACCAGCAGCCGGAAGCGGTGACGCCCACCGATCAAGGCCAGCGGCGCTTCGGCGGGGCCGAGCACATGGACGTCCTGCGCCACCTGTGCCGCGCGCCTCAGGCCACGCGCATGGCTTTCCGCCTCGGGCCGTGTCGCCGCACTGACGATGATGCCGGCGAGCCGGCCAAAGGGCGGCAATGCGGCCTTCTCGCGTTCGGAAATCTCCCTGTCGTAGAAGGCCTCCGAATCGCCTGACACGATCGCCCGCATGACCGGATGGTCGGGCTGGAAGGTCTGCAGCAGGCCAAGGCTTTTCTTGCCGGTGCGCCCTGCCCGCCCCGTCACCTGCGACAGCAGTTGATAGGTGCGCTCGGCCGCGCGCGGATCGCCATTGGCGAGGCCCAGATCGGCGTCGACCACGCCGACCAGCGTCATGTTGGGAAAGTTGTGGCCCTTGGCGACAAGCTGGGTGCCGATAACGATGTCGGCGTCGCCATTGGCGATGGCTTCCAGCTCCAGCCTGAGCCGCTTTACCCCGCCCAGCATGTCCGACGACAGCACGATGGTTCGTGCGTCGGGGAAGTGCGACACCACCTCCTCGGCGATGCGCTCGACCCCCGGCCCGCAGGCGACGAGATGATCGAAAGTGCCGCATTCCGGGCAGGCTTCGGGGCGCTTTTCGTTGTGGCCGCAATGGTGGCAGACGAGTTGACCGCGAAAGCGGTGCTCGACCAGCCAGGCCGAACAGACCGGGCAGCCGAAGCGGTGGCCGCAGACCCGGCACAGCGTCAGCGGCGCATAACCGCGACGGTTGAGGAACAGCAGCGATTGTTCCTGGCGCCCCAGCGTCTCGCGCATCTTGCCAAGCAGCACCGGCGACAGGAAGCCGCCACGCGCCGGCGGCGCGCGCCGCATGTCGATGGTGGCAAGCTTGGGCAGTGCCGCCTCGGCAAATCGGGCCGACAAGACGGCCCGCGCATACTTGCCTTGCTCGGCATTGACCCGGCTTTCGACCGACGGCGTCGCTGATGCCAGCACCACCGGAAAGCCGCCGATATGGGCACGGACCACGGCCATGTCACGGGCGTTGTAAAAGACGCGGTCCTCCTGCTTGTAGGCAGGGTCGTGCTCTTCGTCGACGACGATAAGGCCGAGATTGTTGAACGGCAAAAACAGCGCCGAGCGCGCGCCTGCGACCACACGCACGCCACCTTCCGCCACCTGGCGCCAGACGCGCTCGCGCATCCTCGGCGGCAGGTCGGAATGCCATTCGGCGGGCTTGGCGCCGAAGCGGTTCTGGAAGCGTTCGAGGAAGGCCTGGGTCAGCGCGATTTCCGGCAGCAGGATCAGCACCTGCTTGCCCTTGTCGAGCGCCGCCGCCACCGATTCGAAATAGACCTCCGTCTTGCCCGAGCCGGTGACGCCGTCGATCAGGGTGACGGCGAATCGGTCGGCTTCCACCTGGGCGCGCAGGCTGACCGCCGCCGCTTCCTGGTCGCCCGTCAACTCGGCACTGCCGTAGGACGTGTCGGGCGCGGCCACCACCGGGCGTGGCGGGATCATCACCGTCTCGAACACGCCCTGCGCCCTCAGCCCGTCGATGACGGTCGAGGAAACGCCGGCGGCGTGCGCCAGCCCCGAACGCGTCCAGGCCATGCCGTCATTCGCCATTTCAAGCACCCGGGCGCGTGCCGCCGTCATCCGGTCGGGTTCGCCGTCGCTGCGCTTGATGCCTTCCGTCCATGGCTCCGGGTCGAAGGCTTCGGGCGCGCGCAGGATCATCCGCGCCACCATGCCGGGCGGTGACAATGTGTACTGCGCGATCCAGTCGACCAGGCGCCGCATATGCTCGGTGATGGGCGGACAATCGAAGACATGGGCGATGGGCCGCAGCTTCTTGGGGTCGACCACTTCGACAGGCCCGTCCCAGACGATGCCGGCCACCTCGCGCGGCCCCAGCGGCACACGCACGATCGAACCCGGCATCACCTGCATGCCGTCGGGCACCGCATAGGAATAGGGGCGCTCGGCCGGCATCGGCACCAGCACGGCGGCGGCTCTTGTTCTTGGCGAATCGGCGGTCATGACGCGTGACCTTGCCCCGAACTTGGTTTAGAGCAAAGGCCGACAAGCGTGGTGCCCCAGGGGCATCCTTCCATTGCTAAGGAGACTGTTATGAAGTTTTTCGTCGATACGGCCGACGTGAAGGACATCCGTGAGCTCAATGAGCTCGGCCTTCTCGACGGAGTCACCACCAACCCCTCGCTGATTCTCAAGTCCGGCCGCAACATCGCCGAAGTGACCAAGGAAATCTGCGACATCGTCGAAGGCCCTGTTTCAGCGGAAGTCGCTGCGACCGAATTCTCCGAGATGATGAAGGAAGCGGCGGTCCTGTCGAAGATCGCCGACAACATCTGCATCAAGGTGCCGCTCACGCTCGACGGTCTCCGCGCCTGCCGCGCGCTGACCTCGGAAGGCCGCATGGTCAATGTCACCTTGTGCTTCTCCGCCAACCAGGCCCTGCTCGCCGCAAAGGCCGGTGCCACCTTCATTTCGCCGTTCATCGGCCGCCTCGACGACATGGGCGTCGACGGCATGGAGCTGATCGCCGAGATCCGCCACATCTATGACAATTACGGCTTCGACACCGAGATCCTCGCCGCGTCGATCCGCTCGACCGAACACGTCAAGCGCGCCGCAATGATTGGTGCCGATGTCGCCACCATCCCGCCGGCAACGCTCAAGGCGCTGGTCAAGCACCCACTGACCGACAAGGGCCTCGAGATGTTCCTGTCCGACTGGGCCAAGACCGGCCAGAAGATCGGCTGATTTCTTTCATTCGAACATCAAAGCCGGCGCAGCCCATGCGCCGGCTTTTTTGTTACCTCAAACCAGCGGCGGCAAGCGCCGTTTTACCGGCTGCGCCTTGACGATGGAGCTGTTGGTCTCGGCCTTGTCGGTGATCTGGTCGAGGATCTTGTCGAGCTCGTCGATCGAACGGATATGCAGCCGGGCGATGAAGCAATCGTCGCCCGTCACCTTGTCGCATTCCGAGAACTGCGGAATGTCCTCGATCAGTTTTTGGACCTGATGCAGCTTGCCGGGCAGCGGCCGGATGCGCACGATCGCCTGCAGCGTGTAGCCGAGCGCGTGCGGGTCGATGTCGACGGTGAAGGCACGGATGACGCCGCGTTCCTCCAGCCGCCGCAGCCGCTCCGACGTACTGGGCGACGACAGGTTCACCCGCCGCGCCAGCTCCTTGAGCGAAATCCGGGCGTCATCGACAAGAATTTCGACAATGCGCCTGTCCAGATCGTCCAGCATGCGAACCTCTTAGGCATCTTCGTCATACGACCTTACAGAATTAGCCTTAACCACGCAAATGCCTTCGCATATCCATATATTCGCTCGAACCACACGCATACAAATACAGCCCTGAACAAAAGAGGCTGAGAATGTCGGACAAGCTGCGCGGCACGGTCGAAATGACCGCTGCAATGGTGATTTCAGGCACGATCGGGCTGTTCGTCGTCCTGTCGGGCCAGCCTGTCATGGATGTGGTATTCTGGCGCTGCGCCTTTGGTGCGATCACCCTGCTGATCGTCTGCGCTGCGTTGGGCCTGTTCCGGGCCGACTTCATGTCGCACCGCCAGATCGTCTATGCCGCCATCGGCGGGATCGCCATCGTCTCCAACTGGGTTCTGTTGTTCGCCGCCTTTCCGCGCGCTTCGATCTCGATCGCAACCGCCGTCTACAACACGCAACCCTTCATGCTGGTGGCGCTGGGCGCGCTGTTTTTTGGCGAGCGCCTGACACTGACCAAGCTGGCATGGCTCGGCATCGCCTTCGGCGGCATGCTGATGATCGTCCAGGCCAAGCCCGACACCGGTTCTGTCGGCACCGATTATCTCGGCGGCATCCTGTTGGCGCTGGGCGCCGCGTTCTTCTACGCGATTGCCGCCATCATCACCAAGAAGCTCAAGGGCGTGCCGCCGCATCTGATCGCGCTGATCCAGGTGACGGTCGGCATTGCGATGCTCGCGCCCTTCGCCAATTTCGCTCAACTCCCCACCGACGCAAGCACCTGGGCGCTGCTCGTCGCCGTCGGCGTCATCCATACGGGGGTGATGTACATCCTGCTTTACGGCGCGATCCAGAAGCTGCCGACCAACCTCGTCGGCGCGCTGTCCTTCATCTATCCGGTCGTGGCCATCCTGGCGGACTTCCTGGCCTTCGGCCATCGCTTGCAGCCGCTGCAGCTCATCGGTGCCGCCGCCATCCTGGTCGCTGCCGCCGGCATGACGCTCGGCTGGTCTCTCATCAAGCCGCGTATTGCACGCGCTTAGTCATCGTCCGGCATGAGGCCCGTCGGGCGCATGCCTTCGATCATCGTCGCTCCTTCGATGCGCACGACAGTCAGCGCGCGAGACCCGGTGCGATCGCGCACAAGATCGGCAAGCTCACGCGAGTGCGTCACCACCCAGACCTGCGTGCGTGCGGCGGCGCGCGCAATCATGTCGGCCAGCGACGGCAACATGCGCGGATGCAGGCTCGACTCCGGCTCGTTGAGCGCGATCAGCTGGGGCAGGCGATACGACATCAGCGCGCCGGCCAGCGCCAGGAAGCGGATCTGCCCGTCGGACAATTCTTGCGGCCGAAACAGGCGTTGCGGAAATTCCGGCAGCATCAACCCGAACGTCGCGTTCTCGCCTGGCACCGGCACGTCCAGTTGCGCCCCGCCCATGGCCTCGGCGATGCAGGCGTCGAGATCGACGGTATCGTCGCGAATGTGGCGCAGCGTGGCGAACACAGCGGCCAGGTTGGCGCCATCCTCGTCGAGCATCGGCGACGTCGTCGCCAAGGCCGGCTTGCGCACCGGCGAATCGGCATCGGTGCGAAAGCCATGATAGAAGCGCCAGCCGGCAACGGCGGCGCGCAGATCACCGACTTCGGGATAGCGCCCTGCAGCCCCCAGAAGCGCAAGCGCGGTTTCGGAATTCAAGATGCGCTCGGGATGCTCGACCCGGCGGCCCTCACTGTCACGGGCAAACACCGCCGGCCCCTTGCGCGTCATCATCTCGACCGGACGTCGCCCGGCCTCGACAACAAGCGTCTCTTCCTTGACATGCGGTTCGAAGGCAAAGCCGGCCGACACCGGGGGCGGCAGGCCGATCTCGACCTTGTAGGTGTATTTCGCCGCCGTTTCGTCATCCACGAACTTGGCGTCGATGCTGACGCGAGCAGGCTGGCCGGTGCGTCGCTTGCCCGACCACAACGCCGAACTCATGCCGCCCTCGCCCGCGATCTCGCGAGCGAGCGAACCCTCGGCGGAAGCCTTGATGAGTTGCAGCGCCCGATAGAGGTTGGACTTGCCGACACCGTTTTCGCCGACAAACACCGAGACCTGGCCGATATCCAGCCTGATCGACTGCAGGGACCGATAGCCGGCGGCTGAAAATGACGTCAGCCGCATCGACCGATCCAGCCCATCTTAGCTCTTGGACATGTCCTGGGCGATGGCGAGCCTCAGCAATTCGGCCAGCTCGCGCGCCGCACGGTTTTCGGCGTCGCGTTCCGCCCGCACGCTGGCATACTCCTGGCGTGGGCGATCGTAGGATGCCGTCACGCTGCGCTTGCCGCCGGCAATACGCTTGCCGGTCTTGATGTCGGTGATGACATAGCTGCCTGTCAGCGTCATCGTACCGGCAGTCGGCTCATCGTCCTTGGTGGTCACCTGGGCCAGAAGTGCCGCTTCATTCAATGCCCCGACCACGAGATCCATCGTGTAGGGCGCCGCGGCCTGCTGGCCGGTCCCGCCATTGAACATGAAGATCAGATGGTTGCGGACTTCCTGGCCGTAACGGGTGTTGACCGGCTTGATGTTGATCGACGCAAGCTGGGTCGCCGTGCCCGCCGCCACGCCGGACGACACCGGCCCGTCCGAGTAGAGCGGACGCACCGTGCAGGCCGAAGCCAGTGCAAGCGAAGCAAACAGCGCCAAACGTGCAGCAACACGCCACGAACTGGGAGATTTCCGCGCCTCAGGCAACGACATTGACGATCCTCTGCGGCACAACGATGACCTTGCGCGGGGGCTTTCCATCCAGCGCCTTCTGCACTGCTTCAAGCGCCAGCGCTGCTTTTTCGACGGTCAATTGATCTGCGTCGCGGGCGATTGTCAAATCCCCTCGCTTCTTGCCGTTGACCTGTACCGGATAGGTGATTTCGTTGTCGACGATCAGTGCGGGATCGAATTTCGGCCACGCCCGATCAGCCACCATGCCCTCGCCACCGAGTGCTGCCCAGCACTCCTCGGCCAGATGCGGCATCATCGGTGCGATCATGACGATCAGGATGTCGACCGCCTCGCGCAGCGCCGAAACCATTTCTTTTGATGCCTTGCCGGCAGCCGCATCTGCCAGCGGCGACTGCAACGCATTGGTCAGCTCGTAGATGCGCGCGACGGCCTTGTTGAAGGCCAGCTTGCCAATGTCTTCGCCGACCGCCTTCAACGCCTTGTGCGCCGCCTTCGACACGACAGCGGCATCGCCCTCGGCTGCCGGCTTGGCTTCGGCCTTGGCCAGCACATCGGCCGATTCGGAAACCAGCCGCCACACGCGCTGGACGAAACGATGCGCGCCCTCGACGCCCGCCTCGGTCCACACGACATCGCGCTCGGGCGGCGAATCGCTGAGCACGAACCAGCGCGCCGTATCGGCGCCATAGCTGGCGATGATGTCGTCGGGGTCGACCACGTTCTTCTTCGACTTCGACATCTTCTCGATCGAACCGATCTCGACCGGCGCGCCGGACGACAGCAGCGTGGCGCGGCGTTTGCCGTCGATGTCTTCGATCTTCACCTCGTTCGGCGAAACCCATTCGGCCGAAGCGCCACTGCCGAGACGGTAGGTCTCGTGCACGACCATGCCTTGCGTGAACAGGCCCTTGAACGGTTCGGACAGGTCGAGGTGCCCAGCCTTGCTCATCGCGCGGGTGAAGAAGCGCGAATAAAGCAGGTGCAGGATCGCATGCTCGATGCCGCCGATATACTGGTCCACCGGCAGCCACGAATTGGCGGCCTTCGGATCGGTCGGTTCGTTTTCCCAAGGTGCGGTGAAGCGGGCAAAATACCACGACGAATCGACGAACGTGTCCATCGTGTCGGTTTCGCGCCGAGCAGCCTTGCCGCATTTCGGGCAATTGACATGACGCCAGGTCGGGTGACGGTCGAGCGGATTGCCCGGACGGTCGAATTCGACATCGTCTGGCAGCTTGACCGGCAGGTCGGCCTTCGGCACCGCCACCACGCCGCAATCGTCGCAATGGATCATCGGGATCGGGCAGCCCCAGTAGCGCTGACGCGAAATGCCCCAGTCGCGCAGGCGGAACTGCACCTTGCGCTCGCCCATCGGCCGGTTGCCGATCGAGATCTGCTCCAACCGATCGGCGACGTCGTTGAACGCATCCTTCGGCGTCATGCCGTCGAGGAAGCGCGAATTGATCATCACGCCATCGTCGGTATAGGCCTCTTCGGTGACCTGGAAGGTCTTGGCGTCGCCATCAACCGGCATCACCACCGGCACCACAGGCAGGCCGTATTTGTTGGCGAAGTCGAGGTCGCGCTGGTCGCCCGACGGGCAGCCGAAGATGGCGCCCGTGCCGTAGTCCATCAGCACGAAATTGGCGACATAGACCGGCAGCGTCCAGCTCGAGTCGAACGGATGGACAACCCGAATGCCGGTGTCCATGCCCTTCTTCTCGGCCGTCTCTAGTGCCGCGACCGACGTGCCCATGCGGCGCACATCGTCCATGAAGGCGGCCAGCTCAGGTTTGTTTTCGGCGGCCTTCTTGGCCAGCGGATGATCGGCCGAAATCGCCATGAACGAGGCGCCGAAGATCGTGTCGGGCCGCGTCGTGTAGACCTCCAGCTCGCTCTCACCGGTGGGTGCGGTACCGGCAGCCAGTGGCCAGCGGATCAGCAACCCTTCCGAGCGGCCGATCCAGTTGCGCTGCATCAGCTTGACCTTCTCGGGCCACTCGTCGAGGCCTTCGAGCGCGTCCGACAGGTCCTGCGCGAAATCGGTGATCTTGAAGAACCACTGCGTCAGCTCGCGCTGTTCGACCAGCGCGCCCGAGCGCCAGCCGCGCCCGTCGATGACCTGCTCGTTGGCGAGCACGGTCATGTCCTCCGGGTCCCAATTGACCTTGGAAGACTTGCGCGTCACCAGGCCCTTCTCGACGAAGTCGATGAACAGCATCTGCTGGCGATGGTAATAATCGACGTCGCAGGTCGCGAACTCGCGGCTCCAGTCGAGCGACAGGCCCATCGACTTGAGCTGCGTGCGCATCGTTGCGATGTTCTGATAGGTCCAGTCCTTGGGATGGACCTTGTTTTTCATCGCGGCGTTTTCCGCCGGCATGCCGAAGGCGTCCCAGCCCATCGGATGCAGGACGTTGAAGCCCATGGCCCGACGGAACCGGGCAACCACATCGCCCATCGCGTAGTTGCGGACGTGGCCGACATGGATGCGCCCCGACGGATAGGGGAACATCTCGAGCACATAGTATTTCGGCCGCGGATCTTCGTTCTGCGTTTCGAAGAGCTTTGCCTCGCCCCAGGCCTTCTGCCATTTGGGTTCGGACGCGCGCGGATTGTATCGTTCGGTTGCCATAGGATGTTTTTCACTTAAAAGCGTGCATGGACCGGGGCGAAAACCCGCGGTTCAGGAAATCGTTACGGGTGTTCACCATGGATTCCCGGACCCGTCAACTCCGGCAGGCCGGGGGCGGTCAAAAAGCAGCAGGGCCAAACTATGGAAAGCTCGGTCGAACAACTCGCGGCAGTGAAGCATAAGATAGGTGCTGCCGAGCGTGAGGCCAACCGGCCGGCAGGGGCCGTAACGCTCGTCGCCGTGTCCAAGACCTTCGATGCCGAACATATCCGTCCGGTCATCGAGGCCGGCCAGCGTATCTTCGGCGAAAACCGCGTCCAGGAAGCGCAGGGCAAATGGCCCGAGCTGAAGGCGGAATTTCCCGACATCGAGCTGCATCTCATCGGCCCGCTGCAGTCCAACAAGGCCAAGGAGGCGGTGGCGCTGTTTAACGTCATCGAAACTGTCGACCGCGAAAAGATCGCCGCCGAGCTCGCCAAGGAAATCGAACGCCAGGGCCGCTCACCCAAACTCTACGTCCAGGTCAATACCGGCTCTGAGCCGCAAAAGGCCGGCATCGAGCCGCGCGAAGCTGTCGACTTCGTCAAGCGCTGCCGCGAGGTCCACGGCCTCGCCATCGAGGGTCTGATGTGCATCCCCCCGGCTGAAGAAAATCCAGGCCCGCATTTCGCGCTGCTTGAAAAGCTGGCGCGTGAGGCCGGCGTCGAAAAACTGTCGATGGGCATGTCGGGCGACTACGAAACAGCCGTCGCCTTCGGCGCCACCAGCGTTCGGGTCGGTTCGGCGATCTTCGGGACGCGGTGAGACCGAGCAGAGCGGAATGGCCATCGCTCCACCCGTCTCTTGAGTTGTGGGGCATGCCGCATTACATTCAACCTAGCCAAGCTAGCTAGGTGCTGCAATGAACTGGCATCTTCAAGACGCGAAGAACAACTTCTCCAAGCTCGTCCAGCGCGCCCGCACCGAAGGGCCGCAGACCGTCACCGTGCGCGGCGAGCCGGCGGTGGTGGTGCTTTCGACCGAAGAGTACGAGAAGCTGGTCGGCAAGCGGAAATCAATCGCAGAGTACCTGCTCTCAGGCCCGGCTTGGGATGAAGAGTTTGCAGCGGAGGTTGAGCGTCGCTCGGACACGATGATCCGCGATATCGAGCTTTGAAATGTACCTGCTCGATACGAATGTCGTCTCCGACATACAGCGACGCCTGCCCAAACCCACGGCTTGGCTTGCCTCGATCGATCCGTTTTCGGTCAGCTTGAGCGTGATCACCATAGGCGAGATTGAGCGCGGCATCATCAAACTGCGGCGTGAGGACGCCGAGCGGGCCAAGCGACTGGAGTTTTGGCTACGCGAGCTGCGCCACGAGAACGCGGATCGAATTCTTCCCATAACCGAAGAGATCGCGCTGGCTTGGGGCCGGCTGACAGCCGGCCGAACGAGAGGCAGCGCTGACACGCTCATCGCCGCCACATCGCTCGTTCACGATCTGGTTCTCGTGACGCGCAACGTCGCCGATTTCGAAGATATAGGCATTCCGCTGCTGAACCCCTGGACACTATAGCCCAACTGGCCGGCTCCGCCGCTCACTGACCGTTCGCTGGAAGTTCGCGCAAAGAAAAAGGGCCCGAGCTTTCGCCCCGGCCCTTTCAAAAAAACCGCGTTGCCCTATTCCGCGGCGACGATCTTGCCGGCGTCCCACTTGAACAGCGAGAAGCTCGGCGAGGTCAGGTCGCCATTTTCGCCATAGGTCAGGTTGCCGATGGCAGTCGCGATCGGCGCGCCGGACTTGAGTGCTGCCACAACCGCTGCGGTGTCATCGGATTTGCCGGCCTTTTCGATGCCGGCCTTGAGCACTTCGACAGCGGCATAGGCGTTGAGCGTGAAGGCTTCCGGCGGGATGCCCTTGTCCTTCAGCACCTTGACCGCATCGGCCGAGGCCGGGTTCTTCAGCGCATCCGAAGCGTTGGTGAACAGCGTGCCCGCACCGGCGTCATTGGCAATCGCCCAGAACTCGGTGTTGGACAGGCCTTCGCCGCCGATGATCAGCGCCTTGACGCCGCCGTCATGGAGCTGGCGCGCCAGAAGGCCGCCCTCGGGGTGGTAGCCGCCGAAATAGATGACATCGACATTGTCAGCCTTGATGCGGGTAACGAGCGCGGACAGGTCCTTTTCGCCAGGCGTCAGCGAATTGTACTGCACTTCCTGCAGGCCACCGGCATTGATGGCCGCCTTGAATGCATCGGCCAGGCCTTTGCCATAGGTGCCCTTGTCGTGGATCACGGCAACGCGCTTGTCCTTCATGGTCTTGAGGACATAGGCAGCGGCGACCTCAGCCTGCTGATCGTCGCGGCCGCAGGTCCTGAGCACATTGGTCAGGCCGCGTGCGGTCAGATCAGGGGCGGTTGCCGTCGGCGTCACCATCAGGATGCCATTTTCGGCAAAGACGTCGGAAGCGGGGATCGCAACACCCGAAGTCACCGGGCCAACGACATATTTCACGCCTTCGCCAACGAGCAGGTTGGCAGCCGAAACGCCCTGCTTGGGATCGCCGGCGTCGTCGGCGAGCTTCAGCACGATCTTTTCGCCAAGGATGCCGCCCTTTTCGTTGATGGCATCGACTGCGGCCTGGGCGCCGTTCTTGACCTGGTCGCCATAGGCGGCGACGGGGCCGGTCAGCGGTGCGACAAGGCCGATGGTGATGTCGGCATGCGCCGCCGAAGCAAACGCAAGCGACGCGGCAAGCGTCACGCCCGCAAAGGTTTTCATGGTCATGGTTCTCTCCCTCTAACTCGCCAAGCCGTGAAGGGTTGGCGGAAAGTTCTTGTTGCGGAATACCCGTCTCTGACCTTGCCTGCAATCGGCCCAGCCGCTTCGGGGCCGCAAATGACTTGTGCCAGCACTATTCGCGACACGCAGGGGCCCGTCAATAATAGCGCTTCACGCGCGGATGCTGGCTCAGGGGTGGTGGCCGATAGGGTGGCCTGTAGATGTCGAAGCGTTCCTCGATGTCGGGGCAAAGTAGGTCGAGATCAACC
Organism: Aminobacter sp. GW821-FHT11F06; assembly: GCF_058808215.1. Classification (NCBI taxonomy): domain Bacteria; kingdom Pseudomonadati; phylum Pseudomonadota; class Alphaproteobacteria; order Hyphomicrobiales; family Phyllobacteriaceae; genus Aminobacter; species Aminobacter sp. GW821-FHT11F06. Next base: position 21,719 of record NZ_JBXARL010000004.1, read on the forward strand.
GCCTTTGCTCGTATCGAACGCTCCCCCGGCAGCCAGAATATCCCCAGACCTGTGCGCTCGTCATGCGCCAGACCAAGCACCTTTCCGTCGAGGTCGACCGTCATCGGCAAGTCGAGACCGGTCAGTTTGCGCAGCCTGTCCAGCATCCAGCCAAGACTGAGCGTGGCCAGACTGTCATCGTCGTCATATCCGCCGCCAATGTCGGAGTGCACGCCCGGAAACCAGCATTCTTCGACCACCTGACCCGCTGCCCTGCCACGGGCATCGACGTCGTCCCATCGCACCGGAGCAAATGTCTTGCGGTTTTCGTCGATCGAAAGCGCATGCAGGCCGACCGGCACCCGTATCGACAGCTCGGTGTCATGGAACTCCTGCTTGTAGGGATTGACCACATTCATGATGCCCGGCAGGCCCAGTGCCCGCACGGTATCGAACACGCCGATCACCGCGGGCATCACCAGTGATGCCGCGTATTTGATGCTGAAATAGGCGCCCGCCTTTTGCCGCTCGGCCTTTTCCTTGATCTTGTAGGCTGCGACCGCCTCTTCGGCGATGGCACGGCGCCTTTTGGCGCCAGCACCCTCCTTGTCCTTGGAGATGGGGGCACCCTTGTCCAGCTGGGCGATGCCGCAGGTTGACAGCACCCCGCCAAGGCAACGCACCGTGTAGGCCCCACGGCTAAAGCCGAAGAAGCCGATCTTCATGCCCGGTTCCCACGCAATCAACAGCGCTTCGTAGCAATCGACGATGTTTGCCGTAATGCCCCAGCCGGTGGCCTTGCTCCAGAGATTGCGCAGCGTACGCGTCCAATCCCACTTGCCCTCTTCCGGCGCACCCAGTCCGGCGTCGTAGAAGGCCTTGAACCCCGCTCGTCCATCGACGGCCGAGTACATCTGAAACACATTGGTGTTCTTGACCCGCTGGCCTTCGACTTCTTCGACCTGATCGGCGCGGACGCCGCGTTGACCGGTTCCATCGGAAAAGATCAGAACCCAAGCATCCCCTGCTCCAGGCATGTCAATTCTCGCTGAGAAGAGCCCCTTTGTCAGATTATACTAACATGGACTGCCCAAGACGCGTCCTTGTTTGTGCGTCATTGAAGGGGAGAGCTATGTCAGGCTAATGCATCAGAAATTCGCCGTCGACCTTGCGCCATTCGTTCGGCGCGATCAGCTTGCGGTGGGTGTAGTGCACCGAATGCAATGGGCCATCGAGCTTGGCGCGCCAGAACTCGATGAAGCCAAACAGCATCGGGAATTTGGGCGCCAGATCGTAGTCCTGCCAGATGAAAGTCTGCAGCACATGGGGATGGTCGGGCAGATGGTAGAGGATCTCGGCCGTGGTCAGGCCGTAGCCCTTGAGCATCAGTTCCAGTTCAGAAGCGTCGCGCATCGCAAGCCTTCCGTGTCGGACAGTTCTCCACGGCATGAATCTGCGCCGCGATGGTTAACCGTCTGCTAAAACAACGAAATGCGTGCGCGATAGTTCCAAGATATCAGCACTTTAGCAGCCACCCACCATCATTGCTAATCGCCAGATGGCGGCGGCGATTTGCCGCTACGCAATGACGCGAGGCAAATCCAATGTCTAATATTGTGGCGCACTGCAAATTGATAATAATGCGCGCCAACGTGCGGCCCAGAGTCGCCATCCGCCGGCCAGCAGCAGCCGCCGGATCGTTTCCGGGAGGAAGGGAAAGAAATGTCCGAAGTCCGTGTCCACCGCGTCCAGCCGGCGTGGAAGAACAATGCGCTCATCGACAACGACACCTACCTGAAATGGTATGGCGAGAGCGTCAAGAACCCCGACAAGTTCTGGGGCAAGCACGGCAAGCGCATCGACTGGTTCAAGCCCTACACCAAGGTCAAGAACACCTCCTTCGACGGCAAGGTTTCGATCAAGTGGTTCGAGGACGGATTGACCAACGTCTCCTACAATTGCATCGACCGCCACCTCAAGAAGCGCGGCAACCAGACCGCCATCATCTGGGAAGGCGACAACCCCTACGACGACAAGAAGATCACCTACAACGAGCTCTACGAGCACGTCTGCCGCCTCGCCAATGTGATGAAGAAACACGGCGTCAAGAAGGGTGACCGCGTCACCATCTACATGCCGATGATCCCAGAAGCTGCCTACGCGATGCTCGCCTGCACGCGCATCGGCGCGATCCATTCGATCGTCTTCGGCGGCTTCTCGCCCGACGCGCTCGCCGGCCGCATCGTTGACTGCGAATCGACCTTCGTCATCACCGCCGACGAGGGCCTTCGCGGCGGCAAGACGATCCCGCTCAAGGAAAACACCGACAAGGCGATCTCGATTGCCGGACGCGAAGGCGTGGTGGTCAAGAACGTGCTTGTGGTGCGCCGCACGGCCGGCAAGATCAACTGGTACGACGGTCGCGACCTTTGGCATCACGACGAGGTCCGCTCGGTCAAGCCTGAATGCAAGCCCGAGAAGATGAAGGCCGAGGACCCGCTGTTCATCCTCTATACCTCGGGCTCGACCGGCAAGCCCAAGGGCGTGCTGCACACCACAGGCGGCTATCTCGTCTACGCCTCGATGACCCACCAGTACGTGTTCGACTACCATGACGGCGATATCTACTGGTGCACAGCCGATGTCGGCTGGGTCACCGGCCACAGCTACATCGTCTACGGCCCGCTCGCCAATGGCGCGACAACGCTGATGTTCGAAGGCGTGCCGAACTACCCCTCGGCCTCGCGCTTCTGGGACGTCATCGACAAGCACAAGGTCAACATCTTCTACACCGCACCCACCGCCATCCGCGCGCTGATGGGTGCCGGCGACGACCACGTCAAGAAGACCTCGCGCAAGAGCCTGCGTGTTCTGGGTTCGGTCGGCGAGCCGATCAATCCGGAAGCCTGGGAGTGGTATTTCAATGTTGTCGGCGAAAAGAAGGTGCCGATCGTCGACACCTGGTGGCAGACCGAGACCGGCGGCATCCTGATCACGCCGCTGCCGGGCGCCACCGACCTCAAGCCCGGCTCGGCGACGCGGCCGTTCTTCGGCGTGGTTCCCGAACTTGTCGACAATGAAGGCAAGCTTCTGGAAGGTGCTGCCGACGGCAACCTGTGCATCGCCGATTCCTGGCCGGGCCAGATGCGCACGGTCTATGGCGACCACGAGCGCTTCATCCAGACCTACTTCGCCACCTACAAGGGCAAATACTTCACCGGCGACGGCTGCCGCCGCGATGCCGACGGCTATTACTGGATCACCGGCCGCGTCGACGACGTCATCAACGTCTCCGGCCACCGCATGGGCACCGCCGAGGTCGAGTCGGCACTTGTCAGCCACGACAAGGTCTCCGAAGCCGCCGTCGTCGGCTACCCGCACGACATCAAGGGCCAGGGCATCTACAGCTACGTCACGCTGATGGCGGGCGTCGAGGCCACCGAGGACCTGCGCAAGGAACTCGTCGCCCATGTCCGCAAGGAGATCGGCGCCATCGCCTCGCCCGACAAGATCCAGTTCTCGCCCGGCCTGCCCAAGACGCGCTCCGGCAAGATCATGCGCCGCATCCTGCGCAAGATCGCCGAGGACGATTTCGCAGCCCTCGGCGACACCTCGACGCTGGCCGATCCCGCTGTCGTCGACGATCTCGTCGCCAACCGCCAGAACAAGCGCTAAGTCGGCGACCCCCTCGCGTCAAACGATGCGAGGGGGTTCCCAACGGCTCAGCAGCCGATCTGCTGACGCAGCTCGTCAACCAGCTCTTTCGACGGGCAGACGTTCTCGCAGGGAATGCCGTCATTGTCGGCGTCAGCCCGCCTGTAGCCGCCGCACCAAAGCTCCACTGCCTCGGCACAGGAACTCACCTGCTTGCAGGTTCGAGCCTTGGCCAACACGATCGGCCGGCCCTCGTTTCCGCTGAGCTCCGCGCGCGATGTCGCGCCAGCGCTCCCTGATGCGATTACCCAAATTCCCAGGATCGATCCGATCCGCATGCACGTCTGAAGCAATTGCATCCCCCAAGGCCCGACGCACGATAGCCTTGCCGTCCAAACAATCAAACTCTTGCCCTTGGTCCACCCGTTTCCGGCTCGCTATTGACAATCCGCTCAACAAGGAAAATTATTTTCGTATAGGATAATATTTTTCACAAGCGAGCTAGGAGGCTTCATGGCCCGGGAAATCGAATGGGCGCGGATGACGGCGCCCGAGTTGCGCGATATCGCGGCACGTGGAAACGCCATGGCCATCCTGCCGGTTGGTTCGCTGGAACAGCATGGCCCGCATCTGCCTGTCATAACCGACACGGCGAGCGCCGAGGCCGCCGCCCGGCGCGGCGCACGCCTGGTCGACGAGCAAGTGCCGCTGGCCGTGCTTCCTGGCCTTTGGCTCGGCATGAGCGAGCATCATTTGCCGTTCGGCGGCACCATCAGCCTCGACTACACCGCCTATTTCCATGTCCTGAAGTCGATTGTCCGCTCGCTCAAGGCAATCGGTTTTACGCGCCTGCTCATCGTCAACGGCCATGGCGGCAATATCGATCCGCTGGCCATGTCGACGCGCGAACTGGCCGTCGAATTCAACATGCCGATCGTCTACACGACGCCGTGGATGCTCGCGCCGGAGGAAACGGCAGCGCTGTTTGAAACGGATGACGGGCCCAAGCATGCCTGCGAAGGCGAGGCGTCGGTGATGCTGGCAATCTCGCCCGACACCGTCAAATCAGACAAGTTCGAAGCGGCCTTCACGGCCGAGGCCGGAAAACACGAGGCGCCACATGGCGCGCATCGCTTCTACTCGTTTTCCGAACGGGCTCCCAACACCGGCACATGGGGCGTCCCGGCCAAGGGGACCGCGGAAAAGGGCGAACGTTTCCTCGACCTGCAGGCCCGCGAGCTCGCCAAGCTGATCGTCGACCCGATCCTTTGGACGCAGCCCGACGCCGTGTGGCGGCCGGGCCGTGGGCTCGACACCCGCGCCGGGCGTGCCGACTGATACGGGCTGCAACGTCACGCCCGCAACACCTGAAGGGGAAGAACCCGATGAAATCCTTGAAACGCGGCTCGGTTCGGGCTGCCCTGTATCTTTCAGTCGCCGCCGCACTTGGCTTGCTCGGCGGCCAGGCATCCGCCAAGACGCTTGTCTATTGTTCGGAAGCAGCACCCGAAGGCTTCGATCCAGCCCTCTACTCGACCAACAGCACCTGGGATGCGTCGTCGAAGCCGATCTATGGACGGCTGGTCGAGTTTGAAAACGGCACCACGAACCTGCTTCCCGGCCTGGCCGAGAGCTGGACCGTTTCCGACGACATGCTGACCTATACGTTCAAGCTCCGTCCCGGCGTGAAATTCCAGAGCACCGACTATTTCACCCCGACCCGCGACATGAACGCCGACGACGTGGTGTTTTCCTTCGACCGCCAGCGTCTCACCGACAATCCCTGGCACGCCTACATCACTGGCGCGAGCTACGAGATGTATGCCGGCATGGACATGCAATCGTCCGTCAAGGATATCTCCAAGGTCGACGACCACACGGTCAAGCTGGTCCTGAGCCAGCCGAACGCCTCGATTCTCTCCAATCTTGCGATGGACCTGGGTTCGATCCTGTCCAAGGAATATGCCGACAAGCTCGCAGCTGCCGGAACGCCGGAAAAGCTGAATTCGGAGCCGATCGGCACAGGGCCGTTTCAGTTTGTCGGCTACCAGCAGGACGCCGCGGTGCGCTTCAAGGCCAACCCAACCTATTGGGGAACCAAGCCGAAGCTGGACGAACTCGTTTTCGCCATCACCGCCGATGCAACCACGCGCATGCAGCGCCTGAGGGCCGGCGAATGCCAGGTCGCCGCCTATCCGGCACCCGCAGATGTTCCCAGCCTCAAGGCCGACCCCAACCTGGTCGTCATGGAAAAGCCAGGCCTCAACGTCGCCTACCTCGCCTACAACACCTTGACCCCGCCATTCGACAAGATCGAAGTGCGCAAAGCGCTGAACATGGCGATCGACAAGAAGGCCATCCTCCAGTCGGTGTTTCAAGGCCTCGGTGAGGTCGCCAAGAACCCGATCCCGCCGGCGATGTCGGGATACAACGATGCGGTTGTCGACGACCCCTACGATCCGGTCGCTGCCAAGAAGATGCTCGACGACGCAGGCGTCAAGGACTTGAAGATGAAAGTCTGGGCCATGCCGGTCAGCCGGCCCTACATGCCCAACGCACGTCGTGTCGCCGAACTGATCCAGGCCGACTTCCAGAAGGTCGGTGTCAGCGTTGAAGTCGTGTCTTACGAATGGGCCGAATATCTGAAGCGTGCCCGCGACAAGCAGCGCGACGGCGCAATCATCCTGGGCGGCACCAGCGACAATGGCGACCCGGACAATCTGCTGTCTTATTTCTTCTCTTGCACAGGCGTTGGCGGCTCAAACTTTGCCAACTGGTGTCACCAGCCGTTCGAGGACCTGCTCCAGAAGGCCCGCACGACGGTCGACCAGGCCGAGCGCGCGAAGCTTTATGAACAGGCCCAGTTGATCTTCAAGGAACAGGCCCCTTGGGCGACGCTCGATCACTCGACCGTCTCCTTGCCGATGTCCAAGAAGGTCAGCGGTTATGTGATGGACCCGCTGGGATCACATCGCTTCGAGGCTGTCGATCTGGCCGAATAGGGCTTTTGGCCCCAAACCCCTCGCGTCCCATGGCGCGAGGGGACCCTTTCCGCTGACGCAGTTCCAGCAGCCCCAGCTTCAGCGATAAAGATCCGCCCGCGTCGGTGGCAAGCCGCTCGGCCCACGCGCCCGTTTGGTGACAACGGTCTGGAAAATCTGCGTCGAGCCGCGCTCGAAGGTCACCGAACAGCCAGTCAGATACAGCAGCCAAAGCCGCGCTTTGGCCTCGCCCACCTCGGCGATCGCCTCGTCGAAGCGCGCGTGCAGACGCTCGGCCCACAGGCGGCATGTCTGCGCGTAGTGCTCCCTGAGGTTCTCGGCATCGTAGACGAGGAAGCCGTGGGCCTCGATATTGCCGAGCGTCATGCCGATCGTGTCGAGCTCGCCGCCGGGAAAGATGTATTTGACCAGCGCCTTGAACTCCGCCCCCTTGTGCAGGGTCTTTTTCAAGCTGCCTTTGCTGCGCTTGGTGATGGCATGATGCAGGTAGATGCCACCCGGCTTGAGCAGGCGATGCACGGCCGAAAAATAGGCATCGTGATTGGCAAGGCCCAGATGCTCGAACATGCCGATCGACGATATCTTGTCGAACGAGCCGGAAAGCTCGGTGTAGGATTTGATCTCGATAGTGATGCGATCCTCCAGCCCTTCGGCGCGGATGCGCTCGCGGGCCAGTTCGGTCTGCGCTTCCGACAGCGACACGCCGTGGCCGACAACGCCGTAATGTTTCGCTGCATGGATAAGCATCGCTCCCCAGCCGCAGCCAATGTCGAGCAGTCTCTCGCCTGGCTTCAGCCGAAGCTTGCGGCAGATGTGGTCGAGCTTGTCGGCTTGCGCCTGGTCGATGCCGTTGGCGAAATCCGTGAAATAGCCACAGCTGTAGACCATGCGCTCGTCGAGGAAGAGCCGGTAAAAGGCGTTCGAAATGTCGTAGTGGTGCTGGATCGCTTCCTTGCTTGAGCCGCTGACGAAGGGATTGCGTCCGGCAAGCCCTGCCTGCGCGGCCATCTGCTTTCGCGAAAACAGCACGGCGGGCAGGTCGCGCAGGATCGCGAGCTTCGGCAACAACTTGAGCTTGGTCTTCAGCTTGCCCGAAGGCAGCGCATAGAAATCGAAAAGCGATCCCTCTTCCACGTCGATCGTCTTGGCAATCCACATCTCGATCAGCGTCGACAAAGAGGGACGGCGGATCACCTGCCAGACGATGTCCTGGTCGTTGATGGCGAGCACCGGGCCGGTGGCCGGACCGATCCGCTCTCCGGTCCACAATCTGACCGCAAATCCCGGATCCAGGCTTTCGACAACGGTTCGAACGATCCGTGCCGCTTTGTCTGCTGCATTCATGTCCTGCCCCCCAGTACGCCTACAACAGCGTGGTCCAGAGCGCGATGTTGGCCAATTGGCCGGCCGTTCGCAACCCACTTGTCGAAAAGGCCTTGACTTAGAGTGCACTCGAACTCCTAGCCTGGCGAGCGTCGTAACGAGACAAGGTTGACCATGAAGATCGGCGAACTCGCAAAACGCTCAGGGCTGACCGCCTACACGATCCGCTACTACGAGCTGATCGGCCTGCTGCCTGTGGCCGACAAGGATGCGTCGGGGCAGCGGGACTATGACGCGTCGATCCTCACCTGGATCGAATTTCTGGGCCGCCTCAAGGCCACCGGCATGCCGATCCGCGAGATGCTGCGCTACGCGGCACTTCGCCAAGAGGGTTCGAGCACCGACGCGGAACGCCGCGCCTTGCTGGTGGCACACCGAAAAAAGGTGCGCGCCCATGTCGCCGACCTCCAGGCCAACCTTCTCGTCCTCGACGCCAAGATCGCAGGCTATGCCGACGCGGAAAAAAGGATCGAAAAATGACCAGCCAGAACGAAAGCCGCTTCGAACGCGGCGCACGCGCACTCTCTGAAATCGACGGCGAAGGCGGCCGCAAGGTCGTCGATTCGCTCGCCGACATCGCACCCGATTTTGCCCGCTACATCATCGAGTTCCCGTTCGGCGACATCTATTCGCGCCCCGGCCTTGACCTGAAATCGCGGGAAATCGCAACGATCGCTGCGCTGACCGCGCTCGGCAACGCTGCCCCGCAGCTCAAGGTGCATATCCAGGCGGGACTGAATGTCGGCCTCAGCCGCGACGAGATCACGGAAATCATCATGCAGATGGCGGTCTATGCCGGCTTTCCGGCAGCGCTCAACGGCCTGTTCGCGGCCAAGGACGTGTTTCAGCAGGAGCACATAATGGCGGCATAAATAGGTAGCTGGTGCATAGTGCTATGGTCGCACTTGTCAAAAGGGCGGAAAGACCCCACCTTGCTGTTCGTGTTCAACGAACTGAAAGGAGGTGATCCGATGTCGAGTGATTTCGTTTTCCAAAACGTGGCCTCAGCGGATTGCCCTTTCGGGAAGCAGTCTTCCCGTTAAGGCGCGAGATGCGCGGCTGGTGACCTAGGTCACAGCCAGAAGCCGCGCCATGGACGGAAACACGGAAAGGCCGCGCCTTCGCAAGAAGGGCGGCCTTTTTGTTGGGTGCTATCTGTGTTTCGCAAGCGGTAGCCGGCGCTATATCCTCGGCTGGCCAGTAACCGCGTCGATCTTGATTTCGACCTTGGCTTTGTCAGACGTGTAATAGACCACGTCGTAATAGCCCTCGCTCTCCCATCTGATCTCGGTGACATAGCGGAACTGGTCGCGCTTTTCGATCTTGGCGATGATCTCGGAAAGCTTGAGCGATTTCTCAGGCGGTATCGGCGGCTCTTTGGTCTGGGCCTGCGCCGGCATCACTCCAAGCAGCGCGGCAAACAACAGTCCCGCAATCACCAGCTTCATCATCATCGCTCCTTTCACAATTCGATGCGAAACGAACAGCTTGTGATTTCGGTTCCATCAGAGCGCCGTGCGTCCGAATGGACGCTAAAAGTCGCTGGTCAGGCCCTTGATTTCCCAATCGCCATAGCGCCCGGGCTCCTTGCCGCCACGCCCGCCGATCTCCCGGGGAAGCTTGGCCTGCTCAGCCTCATAGGCCACGCGCCGTGCTTCGGCTTCGGCCAATGCGCGCCTGGCGGCCGGCGAAAGCTGCTTCGGTGCGGGCGTCTCCAGCTCGGTTTGCTGTGTGGCGTCGTTCATGGGATTCCTCGGAAATGATTGAAACGGAACCTTGTCTCTCCCATCATATAGCGAAGCGTGACGCGAGGATCGACCCTGGCGCGCACGGAAAAGGACGGAGTAGACGATGAACATGATGCGCACGGCGATGCTACTGGCGACCATGACGGCGCTGTTCATGGGCGTCGGCTACCTGATCGGCGGTACCGGCGGCATGACCATCGCCTTCGTGATGGCAGCGGGCATGAACCTGTTCAGCTACTGGAATGCCGACAAGATGGTTCTGCGCATGAACCATGCCGTCGAGGTCGACGAAAGCAACGCGCCCGAATATTACGCCATCGTGCGCGGGCTTGCCGCCAATGCCGGCCTGCCGATGCCGAAGGTCTATCTGATCGACAATCCGCAGCCCAATGCCTTTGCCACCGGGCGCAATCCGCAAAATGCCGCCGTCGCCGCCACCACCGGCCTGCTGCAGCGCCTGACGCATGAAGAGGTCGCAGCCGTCATGGCCCACGAACTCGCCCATGTGCAGAACCGCGACACGCTGACCATGACGATTACCGCGACGATTGCCGGCGCGATCTCGATGCTCGGCAATTTCGCCTTCTTCTTCGGCGGCAACCGCGACAACAACAATCCGCTCGGCTTCATCGGCGTGTTGGTGGCGATGATCGTCGCGCCATTCGCCGCCATGCTGGTGCAGATGGCGATCAGCCGGACGCGCGAATATTCAGCCGATCGGCGCGGCGCCGAGATCTGCGGCAATCCGCTCTGGCTCGCTTCCGCCCTTGACAAGATCGCCCGCAACGTCGAACGCATCCACAACCCCGAAGCCGAGCGCAATCCAGCGATGGCTCCCCTCTTCATCATCAATCCTCTTTCCGGCGAGCGCATGGACAATCTTTTCTCGACCCACCCCAACACCGAAAACCGCATCGCCGCCCTGCAGGCGATGGCGAATGAGGGTGTCGGTCGTCCTGCCCCGCGCACGGCACCGCAGCCAACCGCGCAGCGCGCAGCACCTTCGAGCCAGCAAGGTCCCTGGGGTGGCCGTCCCGCCGACCAGCAAGAGTCCGAGCAGCCACGTCCGTCCGGCCCCTGGGGACGCAACCCATCCGGGCCGAAAGGCCCGAGGTCGTGAGCGCCGACAAGCGCGACGACAAGCGAAACCGCGCACGCACCAATGACGCCAGGGGCAGCCGCCCGTCTGTCGTTCCCGACGTTCCCGGCATCGCCGCGCGCATGGCCGCCGCCCGCCTGCTTGCCGCGACCATCGACGCCAGGACACCGCTCGACGGCCTGACCGACCACGAGCACGGCCATCCGCAATTCCGCGCGCTTGATATGCGCGACCGTTCGCTGGTTCGCGCCATCCTGGCCACGGCCCTTCGCCATCGCGTCACCATCGCCAAGCTGATTGGCCGGCGCCTGGAAAAGCCGCTACCGGCCAACGCCACTGTGCTGACCCATATCCTGCATGTCGCGGCAGCCCAGATCCTGTTCCTCGACATTCCCGATAGTGCCGCCGTCGACCTTGCTGTCACCCACGCCAAGGCCGACCCGCGCACTGTGCGTTTTTCCGGCCTGGTCAACGGCGTGCTGCGCACCCTTGCCCGCGCCAAGGCTGCCGAACTGCCTGAGATGCTGGCCACGACAAACGACGCACCCGACTGGTTCGTCGACCGGCTGACGGCGGCCTATGGCGCAGAGGAAGCCAAGAAGATTCTCGCGGCGCACCGCATCGAGGCACCTGTCGATTTCACCGCCAAGTCCGATCCCGCTAAATGGGCGGAGCAACTGGGCGGCACCGTTCTGCCTACCGGCTCGGTGCGCATCGAGCGCCTTGCAGGCCCGGTCGCCGAACTGCCCGGCTTCGCCGAGGGCGCCTGGTGGGTCCAGGACGCCGCCGCAGCTTTGCCCGCTCGGCTGTTCGGTGACGTCAGCGGCCAGCGCGTCGCCGACCTTTGCGCCGCACCCGGCGGCAAGACCGCCCAGCTCGTGCTCACGGGTGCGAAGGTCACCGCCGTCGAAGCATCCAAGAACCGCCTCGCTCGCCTGACCGGCAATCTCGAACGTCTCGGCCTCGAGGCCAACAAGGTCAACGCCGACATCCTCGTCTATGAGCCCGAACAACTGTTCGATGCCGCGCTGCTCGACGCGCCATGCTCGTCGACCGGCACAGTGCGCCGTCACCCCGACGTGTTGTGGACCAAGTCGCCGGCCGACATCACCAAGCTCGCCGGCGTCCAGCGCGCCCTGCTCGACGCAACGCTGAAGCTGGTCAAGCCAGGCGGCAGGATCGTCTTTTCCAACTGCTCGCTCGATCCCGAGGAAGGCGAGGCTCTCGTCGCCGGCTTCCTCGCTGATCACAAGGGCAAGGTCGAACTCGACCCGATTCGTGTGGGCGAGGTTACTGGCATCGACGATTTCGTCACCGCCACAGGCTTTTTGCGTACCACGCCGGCGGGCCTTGATCTCGGCAACCCCGCGATCTCTGGTCTCGACGGCTTCTTTGCCGCGCGGTTCCGCCGTCTCGCCTGAGACGGCAAACCGGTGTTAACGGAAAATTCACCCTCGCGCCCGCCATTGAAACAACCTAATTTGACCACGACGTAGGTTGCGTCAGGAGGGCTATGTCAATCGCGGCGGACAACACGACGCGCCTGTGGGCACTCGTCGCCAAGGAGTTTTGGCGCAAGGCGCGCAGGCGCTTGCGCGCCGGTCCGGCTTACCGCTGGCGCTACTCCGGGCGCACGCCCGAACGTGTGCTGATCGCCCCGCCCGACCTGCGCCTGGCCGACCCCCAGATCGCGCTCGAAATCTATTATGGCCGCTTTCCGCTGTCGGGCCATCTTGTCGAGACCGGCGGCCAGTCGCCCTTCCTCGTCGAGGTGCCCAATCGCGGATGGCAGCGCAGCCTGCATGGCTTCCGCTGGTTGCGCCACATGCGCGCCGCCGGCACCGAGCTTGCCGCGGCAAATGCCCGCGCGCTGGTAACCGACTGGATCGCCATGCACGGCAACCGCATCTCCGGAACGGCCTGGGAGCCGGCGACCACCGCCAAGCGCATCATCGCCTGGCTGCAGCATTCCTCGGTCGTGCTGCAGGGGGCCGAATTCGCCTTCTACCGCGCTTTCCTTCGCTCGCTAGCGATGCAGATCCGCTACCTCCGGTCGATGGCGCGCGAGATGCCGGCTGGCAAGGACCGGCTCAGGGCGCGCATCGCGCTCGCCTTTGCCGCCCTGTCGCTGCCCGCGCCCGTTTCCGCGCTGCGTTCGGCCACTCGCAATCTCGCCGACGAACTCGACCGCCAGATCCTGCCCGACGGCGGGCATGTCTCGCGCAACCCGATGGCGGTGCTGGAAATCCTCGCAGACCTCCTGCCGCTGCGCCACACCTATGCCAACCAGGCCGAGCAGCCGCCCTTGGCGCTGATCAATGCCGTCGAGCGCATGTTGCCGGCGCTACGCTTCTTCCGCCACCAGGATGGCAGCCTTGCCCGCTTCAACGGCATGGGCGCCACCATCCACGACCGCATCGCCGCGATCCTGCGCCATGACGACACCGCCGGCGCACCGCCCTTGCATGCCACCCATTCCGGCTACGAGCGCCTCGCCATGGGCGGCACGACGGTCATTGCCGACACGGGCACGGCACCTCCCATCGAGGTGTCGAACTATGCCCACGCCGGATGCCTCTCGTTCGAGATGTCGTCGGGCCGCCAGCACTACATCGTCAATGCCGGCGTCGACACCTATGGGCTGGCCGAACTCAAGCCGCTGGCGCGCGCCACCGCCGCCCACTCCACAGTCACCATCAACGACACCTCGTCAGCCAGTTTCGCCCATTCGCATCGCATCAGCGGCCTGGTGGGCAGCCCGCTTTTCGGTGGGCCGAAGTCGGTGCCGTCGCTACGTACCGACAAGCCCGGCATTCATGGTTTCACCGCGAGCCATGACGGCTACGCCCAGCGCTTCGGCCTCCACCACGAGCGCGAACTGAGCCTCGCGGCTGGCGGCAACATCCTGTCGGGCTGCGACCGCATCCTTCGCGCCGGCAACAGGCAGATCAAGAATGGCCGCGACCTCGTCACCGTTCGCTTCCATGTCCACCCAGACGTCCAGCTGTTCCGCGACCAGAAGGAGCGGCTGGTGCTGACCGGCCCCGATATCGACACCTGGGTATTCATCTCCCCGGACGTTCCCGCCGAAGTCGAGGAATCGATCTATTTCGCCGGTCTCGGCGGACCGCGCCGCTCGCGCCAGATCGTGCTGTCCTTCAAGGCATCGGAAATCTCCGAGGTGCATTGGCAGTTCTCGCGCACCCGCATCATCAGCCGCCTCGAAAACTGAGCGAAAGGCGCTGTGCGCCTTGATTTTGAGGCCTCATATGCTAGGCCGCGCATAACCGCGTCTCCCCTCCCTGCCGTGAAAGGCCCCTTCGCCATGGCCGTCATTTCCAAGAAGATCCCCGCGCCCGATCTGGTACCGATCCGCCGCGCCTTGCTGTCGGTCTCCGACAAGACCGGCCTGATCGGTTTCGCCCAAAGCCTCGCCAATGTCGGTGTCGAGCTGGTCTCCACCGGCGGCACGGCCAAGTCCATCGCCGCCGAGGGCATCGCTGTCCGCGACGTCTCCGAGCTGACCGGCTTTCCCGAGATCATGGACGGCCGCGTCAAGACGCTGCATCCCTCGGTCCACGGCGCGCTTTTGGGCGTCCGCGACGATCCCGAGCATGTCGCAGCCATGGCCGAGCACGGCATCGAGCCGATCGACCTGGTCGTGGTCAACCTCTATCCCTTCGAGGAGGTGCGTAATTCGGGCGCGCACTACGCCTCGATCGTCGAGAACATCGACATCGGCGGCCCCGCCATGGTCCGCGCCTCGGCCAAGAACCATGCTTATGTCGCCATCGTCACCGATCCGGCCGACTACCAGGACGTGTTGGATTCCATCATCGCCAACAATGGCTGCCTGTCCTACGCGTTCCGCAAGAAGCTCGCCGCAAAGGCCTTTGCCCGCACCGCCGCCTATGACGCGGCGATCTCGGGCTGGTTCGCCGAAGCGCTTGAAATCGAAACACCCGACTGGCGCGCCTTCGGCGGCAAGCTTGCGAGTGTCATGCGTTATGGCGAAAACCCGCACCAGTCAGCCGGCTTCTACCTGACCGGCGACAAGCGCCCCGGCGTCGCCACCGCGACCCAGCTCCAGGGCAAGCAGCTCTCCTACAACAACATCAACGACACCGATGCCGCCTTCGAACTCGCCGGCGAGTTCGATCCGGTCCGCACCGCCGCGGTCGCGATCATCAAGCACGCCAACCCTTGCGGCGTCGCCGAGGGCGACACACTCAAGGACGCCTACCTGAAGGCCTTGGCCTGCGATCCGGTCTCCGCCTTTGGCGGTATCGTCGCGCTCAATCGCATCCTCGACGCCGAGGCCGCCGAAGAGATCGTCAAGATTTTCACCGAGGTCATCATCGCGCCCGGCGCCACGCCTGAGGCACAGGCGATTGTCGCTGCCAAGAAGAACCTGCGCCTGCTTGTCACCGGCGGCCTGCCCGACGCGGATCGCGCCGGCCTTTCGGTCAAGTCGGTTGCCGGCGGCCTGCTCGTCCAGTCGCGCGACAACGCTGTCGTCGACGCGCTCGAACTCCAGGTGGTGACCAAGCGCCAGCCGACCCAGCGCGAGCTGGAGGACCTGAAGTTCGCCTTCCGCGTCGCCAAGCACGTCAAGTCGAATGCCATCGTCTATGCCCGCGACCTCGCCACGGTCGGCGTCGGCGCTGGCCAGATGAGCCGCGTCGATTCGGCCCGTATCGCTGCCCGCAAGGCACTCGACGCGGCTGAAGCAGCCGGCCTGGCCGAGCCGCTGACCAAGGGTTCGGTCGTCGCCTCCGACGCCTTTTTCCCCTTCGCCGACGGTCTTTTGTCAGCGGTCGAGGCAGGCGCCACCGCCGTCATCCAGCCAGGTGGCTCGATGCGTGACGAGGACGTCATATCAGCTGCCGACGCGCATGGCATCGCCATGGTCTTCACCGGCGTGAGGCATTTCCGGCACTGAGGGTAAAAGTCCCTTCTCCCCCCTTGTAGGAGAAGGTGGCTGAGCGAAGCGAAGCCGGATGAGGGGTGGTCCAGCTTGACGAATACCCCTCAACCGTCTCGGCGCTCTGCGCCGATCCACCTTCTCCCACAAGGGGAGAAGGGAAAAAGCTACTTCACCTCGTCGGCCGGATAGGGCGTGCGCAACAGCACGGCTAGCCCGACGGCGAAGAAGATGATGATCGTCGCCATGCCAAGGCGTGGCGAACCGCTCAAGGCGGTGACGGTGGCAACCGTAAAGGGTGCGACGAAGCTCGTCGCCCTGCCCGACAGCGCATAGAGCCCGAAATAGCGGCCGGCCTCGTCGGCTGAAACGCTGCGCGCCATGTAGGAGCGCGACGACGCCTGCACCGGCCCAAAGGCGATGCCGACCAGAAGGCCGAAAGCGATGTAGGCCTTCTCAGCTGGCGTTCCGAACAGTCCGCCCGTGTCGGCACCCGGCATCTGCCACAGCCCAAAGAGCGTATAGCCGGGCCCTGTCGAGACGATGCCGATGGTGGCGACCGTCAATAGCACCAGCGCAACCACCACCACGACCTTGGAACCAAAGCTCGTGTCGAGGCGGCTGGCGACGAGGCAGCCGAAGATGGCGATGACGTTCAAGATGATACCGTAGATGCCGATCTCGGTGATCGACCAGCCAAACATCGCCGCGGCAAAGGCTCCGCCCAGGCCCAGCAGCGCGTTGACGCCGTCCTGGTAGATCATGCGGGCAACGAGGAAGCGGAAGATGCCGGTGCGCTGGCGTACTTCTCCCAACGTCGACTTGAGTTCGCTGAGACCCAGTCGCACGGCCGGGCGGATGGCGATGCCCTTGCCGCTATCAGGGGTGAAGAAGAACATCGGCAGGATGAAGATGAAATACCAGACCGCCGAAATCGGGCCTGTGGCGCGTGCATCCTCACCGAGCGCCGGGTCGAGGCCGAACACCGGTGCCGCGCCGATGATGGTCTTGCCGGTCTCGGGCGATGCCGCCATGAAGGCGACGACGAAGATCAGCACGATCATGCCACCGAGATAGCCCAGCCCCCAGGCGATGTTGGAGACCTTGCCGATCTCGTCTTTCGACACCAGGCGCGGCATCATCGAATCATTGAACACGATGGAGAATTCCGCCGCCACCGAAGCGAGCGAAAACAGCAGCACCACCGGCACCAGCGGCGAGCCGGGAGCCGCATACCAGAGCAGGCACAGGCTGGAAATCTTGATCGCCGCAAAGAAGGCGATCCACGGCTTGCGCGGGCCGGTCTGGTCGGCGATCGAGCCGAGCACCGGCGACAATATGGCGATGACGAAGCCTGCGGCGGCGATGCCATAGCCCCAGGCCGCCTGCCCCATGGCCGGGTCGGTCGCCATGCGCGCGACGAAATAGGGACCGAAGATGAAGGTGGTCACCACGGTGAAAAAGGGCTGCGCTGCCCAGTCGAAGAACATCCAGCCCCAGACGCCACGACGCGGCGTGCGTTGAACCACCATCGTATCAGCCATCATTCCTCCAGCCACACCGCATCAGCGTGGCTTGGAGCTATAGCGCAGTTCGTTCGCTCGGGAAAACGCCTGCCGCCTCAATGGCGGCAGGCCAGATCGAAAACCGTTATCGGCCCGACAGATCGCTCATCAGCCCGGCGGCAACCGTCAGCCGCGACACGGAGATGTCGCCACCTTCCGTCAGCGCCTGCAGCCTTTCGCGGGTGCGGTTGATGCGTTCACCGCCCGCTTCGAGCCAGGCCGCGACGGGATCGGCAGCAGTTCCAAAGCCGGTCAGCGCCGCAACCGCGATGCCCCGGCGTGCCGCAGCGATCGTGTCCGATGCCCGCGACAGCGCCAGACCCTCATAGTAGTCGGAGCTCGAAATCGCATTGGCGGCGTCTTCGATGCGCGGAATCCGGAACGCCTCGCTGACCCCGAAGAACGCCTTGGCGGCGGCAACGATGTCGGCCTTGGCCGTCTTGGCCACCAGCGCGATATCGGGCACCAGTTCGCCGACTTCAAGCAACGACAGCCGCTCGGCCAGTTTCTCTGGAGCCCCGGCGGCGGCAAAGCCCGCCTTGCGCTTCTGGATGCGGTCCTGGGTGAAGGCGGGCAACATCCCTGCGAACTTGTGTTCGAGGGCCGCGCGCGCCTCATGCAGTTCGGCTATGCGGCTCGCCAGCGGTGCATCACCGTGCTCGTTGCGGAGATACCAGCCGCTGGTGGCAAAGATAAGCCGGCTCACCGCCTGGTAAAGATCGAGCTGCGTCATGCCGTCGACAATGTTGTCGAGCGCATCGATCTCGGCATAAAGCGCGGGCAGCGCAAAGCCGTCGCGAACCACCGCAAAGACACGCGCCACGTCCGCCGCCGAGCGGCCGCTTGCTTCCTGCAAGCGGTTGACGAAGGACGGTCCGCCACGATTGACGAGATCGTTGACCAGCACTCGCGTGATGATCTCGCGGCGCAGCCGGTGGCCATTGATCTCGGCTTCGTATTTCTTCGACATGCGGCCGGGGAAATAGCCCATCAGGTCGCGTGCGAACTGCGCATCGTCGGGCAGGTCGCTGGCGACGATGTCGGAGAACAGCACGATCTTGGCGTAGGCCAAAAGCACGCCGAGCTCGGGGCGGGTCAGCGGCTCGCCGCGCGTCTGGCGCTCGGCGAGCGCTGCCGCACTTGGCAGGTTCTCGACCGCGCGGTCGAGCAGGCCACGCGCCTCGAGCGCGCTCATGAAGCGGCCCTGATGCGCGATGTCCTGGAGGCCGCGCCGGGCGGCAAGAGACAGCGCCAGCGTCTGCTCATAGTTGTTGGCAAGCACCAGGCCCGCCACTTCCTCCGTCATCTCGGCCAGCAGCTTGTTGCGCGCCGGGCGCTGAAGCCCGCCGCTGCGCATGGCCGAGGCCAGCGCGATCTTGATGTTGACCTCGACGTCGGACGAGTTGACGCCACCCGAATTGTCGATGGCATCCGAGTTGCAGCGCCCACCCTTGAGCCCGAACTCGATGCGCGCCCGCTGGGTGGTGCCCAGATTGGCACCTTCGCCGATCACCTTGGCACGCACCGCGCTGGCGGTGGCGCGGATCGCGTCATTGGCGCGGTCGCCCACCTCCTGGTTGGTTTCGCCGCTGGCGCGCACATAAGTGCCGATGCCGCCGAACCACAAAAGGTCGACCGGCGCACGCAGGATCGCGCTCATGATCTCGGTCGGCGAAGCCGTTGTCTTGTCGAGACCGATCGCCGCAGCCGCGGCAGCCGGCAGCGTCACCGACTTCTGCGCGCGTGAGACGATCACACCACCCGCCGAAAGCTTCGACTTGTCGTAATCCTGCCAGCTCGAACGCGGCAGGTCGAACATGCGCTTGCGCTCGGCAAACGACGCCGCCATGTCCGGATCGGGATCGATGAAGATGTCGCGGTGATCGAACGCCGCGATCAGCCGTGTCTGCTCCGACAGCAGCATGCCGTTGCCGAACACATCGCCCGACATGTCGCCGACGCCGACGACGGTGAATGGCGTCGTCTGGATGTCGCGGTTCATCTCGCGGAAATGCCGCTTCACCGCTTCCCAGGCGCCACGCGCGGTGATGCCCATCTTCTTGTGGTCATAACCGGCCGAACCACCAGAGGCGAAGGCGTCGTCGAGCCAGAAGCCATGCGCCTCGCTGATGCCGTTGGCGGTGTCGGAGAAGGTCGCCGTGCCCTTGTCGGCGGCGACGACGAAATAAGGATCGTCGACGTCGCGCCGCACCACGCCCTTCGGCGGCACGACCTTGTCGCCGTCGATATTGTCGGTGATCGACAGCATCGAGGAAATGAAGTTGACGTAAGCCGCCTTGCCCGCCTCGAAGGTGGCGTCACGGCTGCCGCCGACAGGCAGGCGCTTGGGGAAGAAGCCGCCCTTGGCGCCTACGGGCACGATCACGGCGTTCTTGACCTGCTGCGCCTTGACCAGTCCCAGCACCTCGGTGCGGTAGTCCTGCGCCCGGTCCGACCAGCGCAAGCCGCCACGGGCGACAGGGCCGAAGCGCAGATGCACGCCCTCTACCTCCGAGCCATAGACGAAGATCTCGCGCCATGGCCGTGGCTCGGGCAGCCCGTCGACGCTGCGCGAATCGAGCTTGATCGCCAGCGACTGGCCCCTTTCCTTCTTGCCGCCGACGAAGTGGTTGGTTCTCAGCGACGCCTCGATCAGGTTGACGTAGCGCCGGATGATGGTGTCGTCGTCGATGTTCGGAACCGCGTCCAGCGCATCCTTGATCTTGGCCTTGAGGTGCTTGAAGGTGACCAGTCCATCCTGTTCCTGCGCCGGGTCGAGCCGGGCCAGGAACAGCCCATGCAGGCCGCGCGCGATATCGGGGTAGCGGTTGAGTGCTGCCGCGATGAAATCCTGGCTCTGCGGAATGCCGGCCTGCTGGAGATAGCGGCCATAGGCGCGCAGGATCACGATCTGGTTGGAGCCGAGGCCCGCCGTCTGGGCCAGCGCGTTGTAGCCGTCATTGTCGGCGTCGCCATTCCACACCGACAGGAACACCTCCTCGAACAGCGCCCCGCCATCGGCGAGGTCGATCGGCTGGCCGTAGGCGTTCTCCAGTTCCATGTCGTGGATGAAGATCTGGTCTTCGCCCTTTTCACCGAGCTCGAACGTGCGTTCGCTGATGACGCGGAAGCCCATGTTCTCGAGCAGTGGCACGCGCCGCGACAGCGCCACCGGCGCGCCATGGTGGTAGATCTTCAGCGAAGCCTGTTGCGGCGACTGGCCGGCATCGCGATAGCAGTCGATGACGATCGGATTGCGCGAGCTGATCGTGGAAATCCGCTCGGCATCAAGCAGCGCCGCCGCCGGCGAAAAGCTGTTTTGATAGTCCTGCGGGAAATGCATGGCGACGCTGACAAGTGCCGCCGGCGAGCCCGCTTCGGCCGAAGCCTCGCGCAGTCCGTCCTCCCAGGTCGTCACGATGTCGCGGATGGCCGCCTCGATCGCCGCCTGCTCGACCTTCGGCGTCTTGCCGCCGGAACGGCCGATGATGAAGTGCACACGCGCCAGCCCGCCTTCCGGGAAAGCGGGGTAATAGGCCGACAGCCGGCCATCAAAGGCATTCTTGAGATAGGCGCCGATCTTTTCGCGCACCACCGAATCGTAGCGATCGCGCGGCACGAAGGTCAGAACGGAGACGAAGCGGTCGAACTGGTCGACCCGCACCAGCGCGCGCACGCGTGGCCGCTCGATCAGGCCGAGGATCGCCTCGGCATGCTTGCGCAGCGTCGGCACGGCGATCTGGAACAGCTCGTCGCGCGGGTAGGATTCAAGCACGTTGATCAGCGCCTTGCCCGAATGGTCGGCGGGATCAAAGCCCGACTTCTGGATCACCGTCTCGGCCTTGGACCGAAGATAGGGGATCTTCATCACCGAGCGCGTGTAGGCGGTCGAGGTGAACAGGCCAACGATGCGCAACTCGCCCGAAAGCTGGCCCTGGGCGTCGTAGGTCTTGACGCCGATGTAGTCGAGATAGGCGCGGCGATGCACCGCCGACTTGGCATTGGCCTTGGTCACGATCAGCGGGTCCGGACCGTGCAGGAACGCGCGGATTTCCGGCGTCGTCGACGTCGCATCGACGGTGTCGCGGCGCAATACCAGCACGTCGGGATCGGCAAGGATGCCAAGTCCCGGCTTGTCGGCGCGTTCCAGCATGCCGCTCTTTTCGCCGCCCGAATATTGGAACTCGCGCATGCCAAGGAAGGTGAAATTGTCGTCGCGCAGCCATTCGAGGAAGGCGATCGCCTCGGTCACCAGGTTCTTGTCGAGCGGGATCGGCGCGTAGCGGAATTCCGAAATCGCCTGGTCGAGCCGCGCCAGCATGCGCTTCCAGTCTGTGACCGCCGCGCGCACCTGGTCGAGCAGCTTCTTCAGCCGCTCGCGCAGCGCCTCGGCTGCTTCCTTGCCTTGCGCCGGAATATGGACATGGATGACGCTGACCTTGTCGGCGGCATCCTCGCCCTTGTGCGAGCCGCCGTCGGTCACGATCTCGTCGACGCCGCCGCGGCCATGGCGGACCATGATCACCGGGTGGGTGACCAGAACCGGCTCGCCGGCGGCCTCGGTGATCTCGCCGAGCACCGAATCGAACAGGAACGGCATGTTGTCGTTGACGACAGTGACGACAGTCACCGGCCGGCCGTGGCGAACGAAGCCTGCATCGGTCTCGATATCGATGACCGAGGAGCCCTTGCGGTGCTTGAGCACGGCCTGTTCGGCCAGCTCCGCCGCGCGTTCCAGCATGCCTGGCTCGTAATCGGCCACATCCTCGGCCGGAGCCCGGGCGAGCAGCAATTCAAGGAGCTGGGGAGGTCTATCGGAGGATTTGGAGGCGGATGCAGTCTTGGCGGTTTTCGCCGTCGACTTCATTGATTCGGACATGACGCTAGTTTCTCCCGTCCCGTCACATGCTTTTGCGACTATCGTAGCAGATGGCCTGCCTTTAGCGACAAAGGTTTGACGGAAGGTTGGGAAAAACGCCTAGGCAATGGGCAGAAAGTGCCTACGGATTGAGCTTACGCAGCGTCCCCAAGGGACGCCGATTCCAAAGCCTGATTAAAAAAATCGCCTTTACCTTGCGGCAATCGCCGCCGCCGCACCGGCCATGGTCGTCGCACTCACCCGATTGGCGATTCGCATCGCCCGTTTGCTCCGCAAAAGCTTGCGCGCCTGCGACGCGGCAAACACCCAGGTGAGGTCGATGGCGATCAGCACCGCCGCCATGGTCAGCGTCAATTCCAGCCAGCCGACGACGGACACCGAAGCGAGGTCGATGATGGTCGGCAGCAGCGCGAGGTAGAACATCATGATCTTGGGATTGCCCAGCGTCACCGCCATGCCGGCTGCAAACAGCCTGAGCGGAGAATCCTGGCTTGGCATCGAGCCTTCCCGCGCTTCGACGGACGCGGTCCACATCTTCCAGGCGAGATAGACGAGATAGGCGACACCGGCCCATTTCACGATCACGAAGGCCATGTGGAACGACTGCGCCACGAAGGCGAGCCCGAACACCGCCAGCGACAGCCAGATCGCCTCGCCGATCCACATCGCGGCAAGGAACGGCAGAACGTCGCGAAAGCCCTTGGAGATCACCCGCGCGATCAAGGCCGCGATCGAGGGGCCCGGCGAGCCGGCGGCGACAACAAGCGCGCCGGCAAAGATCAGAAGCGAAGTCGGTTCCATCGTCTTCTCCAAAAGCATGGAAAGCAAAGCTTACGGCATGCCACGCAACTTGCAATCGCCAGACGAGATGGCAGCCTATGTCATCAACTTTCCGCGATAGCTACCGACACGGGTTGCCGATGACAGCCTACTGGCGAATGAATAGCCCGCGCGCTGGCACGATCCGGGTGGCCGGCATGTCGGCACGCCATGGAGGAGACGTCATGGCCAAGTTTCTCTTCGTCTATCACGGCGGTGCGATGCCGCAGTCGGAAGAAGAAGGCGCCAAGGTGATGAAGGCCTGGATGGACTGGTTCGCTTCGCTCGGCGCGGCCGTCGTCGACGGTGGGGCGCCCGTTGGCAAGTCGCAGACGGTCGGCGCCAATGGCGCGGTCACCAATGACGGCGGCTCAAATCCGACCAGCGGCTACACGGTCGTCGACGCGAAAGACCCAGCCGATGCCGCGCGGATCGCCAAAGGTTGCCCGATCCTGGTGACCGGCGGTTCCGTCGAGGTCGCACCGATCATCGATATGTAAGCAATGAAATGAACGGCCTATGGCCGTAAACGAAAAAGGGCGCCTCTATCGGAGACGCCCTTTCTTGTTTCAAGCCGCGTGACTTACGCGGTCTTCGAGGACTTTTCGAAGCGCTTGCGCTCGTTCGGGTCGAGATAGAGCTTACGCAGGCGGATGGTCTTCGGCGTCACTTCGACCAGTTCGTCGTCCTGGATCCAGGCCAAAGCGCGTTCCAGCGTCATGCGGATCGGCGGCGTCAGGCGCACTGCTTCATCCTTGCCGGCGGCGCGGATGTTGGTCAGCTTCTTGCCCTTCAGCACGTTGACCTCAAGGTCGTTGTCACGGCTGTGGATGCCGATGATCATGCCCTGATAGACCTTGACGCCGGCGTCGATGACCATCGGGCCGCGATCTTCGAGGTTCCACATGGCGAAAGCCACCGACTCGCCCTGATCGTTGGAGATCAAGACGCCGTTGGTGCGACCGGGCAGCTCGCCCTTGTAGGGCTGGTAGGAATGGAACAGACGGTTCATCACCGCTGTGCCGCGCGTGTCGGTCAGAAGCTCGGACTGGTAGCCGATCAGGCCGCGCGTCGGCGCATGGAAGACCAGGCGCTGACGGTTGCCGCCCGAAGGCCGCAGCTCGACCATCTCGGCCTTGCGCTCCGACATCTTCTGCACGACGACACCGGCATGCTCCTCGTCGACGTCGATGACGACTTCTTCGACGGGCTCCAGCAATTCGCCGTTCTCGTCTTTCTGCATGACCACGCGCGGACGCGACACGGCAAGCTCGAAGCCCTCGCGGCGCATCGTCTCGATCAGAACCGCAAGCTGAAGCTCGCCGCGGCCGGAAACGAAGAACGAATCCTTGTCGGCCGATTCCTCGATCTTGAGCGCAACGTTGCCTTCAGCTTCCTTGAGCAGGCGGTCGCGGATGACGCGGCTGGTCACCTTGTCGCCCTCGGTGCCGGCCAGCGGCGAATCGTTGACGATGAAGGACATGGTGACGGTCGGCGGATCGATCGGCTGCGCATGCAGCGGCTCGGTCACGGCCGGATCGCAGAACGTGTCTGCGACAGTACCCTTCGACAGGCCGGCGATGGCAACGATGTCGCCCGCCTGCGCTTCTTCGATCGGCTGGCGCTCGAGGCCACGGAAAGCCAGGATCTTGGAGACGCGGCCGGTCTCGAGCAGCGTGCCGTCATGATGCAGCACCTTGACCGGCTGGTTCGACTTCAGCGTGCCGGATTCGATGCGGCCGGTGATGATGCGGCCGAGGAACGGGTTGGCCTCGAGAATGGTGCCGATCATGCGGAACGGGCCGGGGTGAACGGTCGGTGCCGGAACATGCTTGAGCACGAGGTCGAACAGCGGCGTGAGGCCCTGATCCTTCGGGCCTTCCGGGTTCTCGGAGACCCAGCCGTCGCGGCCCGAACCATAGAGGATCGGGAAGTCGAGCTGCTCGTCGGTGGCGTCGAGCGCTGCGAACAGGTCGAACACCTCGTTGATGACTTCCTGGTGGCGGGCGTCGGGACGGTCGATCTTGTT
The DNA here is from genome assembly GCF_058808215.1 of Aminobacter sp. GW821-FHT11F06. Lineage (NCBI taxonomy): Bacteria > Pseudomonadati > Pseudomonadota > Alphaproteobacteria > Hyphomicrobiales > Phyllobacteriaceae > Aminobacter > Aminobacter sp. GW821-FHT11F06. The sequence goes on from NZ_JBXARL010000004.1 coordinate 46,800, forward strand.
GATCACCACGATCGGACGCAGGCCAACCTTGAGCGCCTTGCCGACGACGAACTTGGTCTGCGGCATCGGGCCTTCGGCGGCGTCAACCAGCACGATCGCGCTGTCGACCATCGACAGGATGCGCTCGACCTCACCACCGAAGTCGGCGTGGCCCGGGGTGTCGACGATATTGATGCGGGTATCCTTCCAGTCGACCGAAGTCGCCTTTGCCAGGATGGTAATGCCGCGTTCTTTTTCGATGTCGTTCGAGTCCATGGCGCGTTCGGCGACGCGCTGGTTCTCGCGGAACGAGCCGGATTGTTTGAGGAGCGCATCGACGAGCGTGGTCTTGCCATGGTCGACGTGCGCGATGATCGCGATATTGCGGAGGTTCATATGTCTTCTCGGGAGCGTTGCGGGCACTGCCTGTCGACGCGCCGCGTTTCGTGTGGGCGGCTCATACAGGTTTTTTCGCAAATGCGAAAGGGGGGCGGCCAAATCGACTGATTTTCTGCCAGCGGGCAAGACTACAAAATGTCGCCCCAGTCGACACGGCGCGCCGTCTTGAACCGCTCGCCATCGCGCTTGGTTAGCATCTTTTCGTCAATCGAGCCATTTTCCTGGCATAGCTTCAGCTGGATCTTTCCCGATCCGCCGCGCGCCGGCGCCAGAACGCGGGCGCCAAATGTTTCGGCTCGCGTCCGCGATGCCGCAAGGAAGATGTATTTTTCGTCTTCCCATGGCACGTCGCCACGCTTGGTCAGCCGATGCAGGCGCGAGCGCGCCACGCGCCGCGAAAAATGGCACCAGTCAGGCTCGACGATCGGACAGGCCTCACTGTGCGGACAAGGTGCGGCCAGATGCGCGCCCAGTTCGATGAGCCGCGACCGCACCGCCATCATCCGCCGCCAGCCGGCCGGCGTGCCTGGCTCGACCACCACCAGCAGGCCGTTCGTTGCCGCCCACAGCCGCTCGACCAGCGCCAGCCCTTCGGCCGGCGACAATTCGTCGAGCACATAGGCAAGTGTCACCAGATCGGCTTTATCGGCTTTGAAGCTCTTGGAAACATCAGCCGCGCGCCATTCGACATAATCGACGCCCGAATGCGAAGACAGTTCCAAGCCCACCTTGCGGATCGACTGGCTCGCTTCGAGCATCAGCGCCGAGGATACCGTCGGCCAGCAGTCGGCAACCGCCCAAAGTGCGGTGCCTGGACCAGCGCCGACATCGAGCAGGCTCTTCGGCTCGAAATCCGGCAACAGCTCAGCGGCACTTTCGAGGCTCGCCCGCACCGCCGCGAATGTCGCCGGCAACCGCGTCGCCAGATAGGCGCTAGCGAACATCTCATCGGACAAATGCAGCCTGCCATCGCGCGTCTCAGCCCGGTAGCGAGAAGACAGCATATCGGCAGCACGCTGCAGCTCGGCGAGCGGCACGCCTTCAAGCTGTCGGTCGACCGCCGCCCGCAATGCTGCCGGTAGTTCCATTTTCTATGCGGCTCCTAGCCAATACCCTTGGTCGCGTTAGTACCCCCACCCCTACCCACAAGGGGGAGGGGACGCGCGCCGTCGTTATCCTTGCCGTCCAGACGTCAAAGTCGAGCCCAGCCTGCGGCGCCGCCAAGTCCCCCTCCCCCTTGTGGGGAGGGGTTAGGGGTGGGGGTAACTCGCAACAGAGCCTGCCAAGCCGGGAGTCAGCTCAGCCCACGCTTCGCCATCATCGCCTCGGGTGACGGCATCTTGCCGCGGAAAGCCTTGTAGAGCTCTTCCGGATCGGCCGAGCCGCCGGCCGAATAGATGTGCTTGCGCAGCTTCTCTGCCATGGCGGGGTCGAAAGCGTCGCCCGTTTCCTCGAAAGCAGCGAAGGCATCGGCGTCGAGCACCTCCGACCACATGTAAGAATAATAGCCGGCCGAATAGCCTTCGCCCGAAAACACGTGCAGGAAATGCGGCGTGCGGTGGCGCATGACGATTGCTTCCGGCATGCCAAGCTTTTCCAGCGTCTCGGCCTCGAAGGTAGCCGGTTCGGCAGGAGCGTCTGGACGGGCATGATAGGCCATGTCGACAAGCGCCGACGAGGTGAACTCGACCGTGGCGAAGCCCGCGCCAAAGGTCTTGGCCGCCAGCATCTTGTCGAGCAACTCCTTTGGCATCGCCTTGCCGGTCTTGTAGTGCAACGCGTGCTTTTCCAGCACCGCCGGCACCGTCAGCCAATGCTCGTAGAGCTGCGACGGCAGCTCGACGAAGTCGCGGCTCACCGACGTGCCCGCCACCGAAGGCCAGGTGACGTCGGTCAGCATGCCGTGCAGCGCGTGGCCGAATTCATGAAACAGCGTCTTGGCCTCGTCGAGCGACAGCAGCGCCGGCTCGCCCTCCGCCGGCTTGGCGAAGTTCATGATGTTGTAGATGATGGGCGTCGAACCCTTGCCCAGCTTGTAGCCGGACTGCAGCGCACTCATCCAGGCGCCCGAGCGCTTCGACTGCCGCGCGAAATAGTCGGCGAGGAAAAGCCCACGCTTGCTGCCATCGGCGTTGAACACCTCAAACACCCTGGCATCGGGATGCCAGGCGGTGATGCCGGTCTTTTCCTTGAAGGTGATCCCGAACAGCCGCGTCGCCACGTCGAAACAGGCGTCGATGATCTTTTCGAGCTGGAGATACGGCTTCAGCTCGGCCTCGTCGAAGGCGTATTTCTCGGCCCGCAGCTTCTCCTGATAGAAGCGCCAGTCCCAGGCCGCGAGCTTGTCGTTGCTGCCGGCAGCCGCTGCCAGCCGCTGCAACTCGGCCTCATCGGCGGCAGCCTTTTCGCGCGCCTTGTTCCACACCGGCTCCAGCAACTCCATCACCGCCTTCGGCGTCTTGGCCATGGTGTCGTCGAGCTTCAGCGCCGCATAGCTGCCATAGCCCAGCAGCCTGGCCTTTTCGGCACGCAGGCTGAGCGTGTCGCGCACCACGCCGGCATTGTCGGTTTCGCCGCCGGTCTCGCCGCGTCCTGCAAAGGCCTTGAACGCCTTTTCGCGCAGGTCGCGCCGCTCGGAGAATGTCGTGAAGGGTTCATAGATCGAGCGCGACAGGGTGACGGCATATTGGCCCTTCTGGCCGCGCGCCTCCGCTGCCTGGGCCATCGCCCCGCGCACGAATTCCGGCAGGCCGGCAAGATCGCCCTCGTTTAGGAACAGCACCCATTCCTTTTCGTCGGCGAGCACGTTCTGGCCGAACTTGGCGCCGAGCGAGGCAAGCTCCTCGTTGATATCAGCAAGCCGCTTCTTGCCCTCGGGGTCGAGCCTGGCTCCCGACCGGACAAAGCCCTTCCAGGTCTTTTCCAGCACACGCAGCGTCTCGGCGTCGAGGCCGAGTTCGGACCTGCGCGCGTAAAGATCGTCGATGCGGGCAAACAGTTTCTCGTTCATCGAGATGGCCGAGAAATGCCGGGCCATCTTCGGTGAGATTTCGCGTTCCATAGCCTGGATCGCGTCATTGGTGTGAGCACCGGCGCGGCACCAGAAGATCGACGAGACATGGTCGAGCGGCTCGCCGGCCAGTTCCAGCGCTTCAAGCGTATTGGCAACCGTCGCCGGCTCGGCATTGTTGGCGATGGCCTCGACCTCGGCGGCGTGCGCTCCAAGGGCGGCATCGAACACCGGCCCGAAATCGCCGTCTTCGATCCTGGTGAAATCCGGCAGGCCAAGCGGCCCGGCCCAATGGGTCAACGGATGACGCGCGAGATCGATCTGAGCAGACATGAAGAGCTTCCTTGATAACTGCGGACAGCCTCGATGTAGGGCCGGACCGGATGCCGCGCAACCGGATTGACTCATCGCCCATGGTAAACTAAGTGAGCCATATAATAAGGGTTGCTTAGTAATATGCCAACCAATACCGACATCGACACGTTCGGCTTCATCGTCAACGATCTCTCGCGCATCATCCGCGCCGAGATGGACCGCCGCACCACCGAAGCCGGCCTGGGCCTGACCACGGGCGAAGGCCGCGCCCTGTTCAACGTCCTGCGCGCCGGGCCGATCCGCCAGACCGCGCTCGCCGAGCGCCTTGGCGTCGAGGCGATGACGCTGAGCGGCCTCGTCGACCGGCTCGAGGCCAAGGGTTATGTCGTGCGAAAGCCCGACCCCGCCGACCGCCGCGCCAAACTCGTCACGCTGACCGACGCCGGCTCGGCGGTGGTCAAACAGATCGAGCCGATCGCCGCATCGATCCGCAGCGAGGCCGCCCATGGCATCGACCCCGACGACTGGCAGCGCGTGCTGACCTCGCTGAGGGTAGCCCGTGCCAACCTGCTGGCCGCCCGCAGCGAAGCGCTTTCGAGCGAGGATGCGGCGGCATGAACATGCGTTCCGACATTGCGGTCGCCGAAACGCTGGAGGCCGCCCCCGCACCGATCATGAGCGAGCGCCGGGTGTCGATGATCGGCGGCCTGATGGTCGCCATCGGCCCGATCTCGCTGGCGCTGTTCACCCCTGCCATGCCCGAGATCGTCCAGGCTTTCGGCACCACCGAAGCTGCGGTCAAAATGACGCTGTCGCTCTATTTCGGCGGCTTTGCCTTCGCCCAGCTCGTCTGCGGCCCGCTTTCCGACGGGTTCGGCCGCCGCCCGATCACGCTGGTTTTCATGGCGATCTATCTCGCGGCAAGTGTGCTGGCGCTGATGGCGCCCAATATCGAAACACTGGTCGCCGCCCGCTTCCTTCAGGGCGTCGGCGCGGCTGTCGGCGTTTCGGTGGCGCGCGCGGTCGTGCGCGACGTCTTCACCCATGAGCGCTCGGCCCGCATCATGAACATGATCGGCATCCTTTTGGCGCTCGGCCCGGCAATCGCCCCGACGCTCGGTGGCCTGACCATGGAGTTCTTTGGCTGGCATGCCATCTTCATCGTCATGGTGCTGCTCGGCATCGTCGTCATGCTGGTTGCCATCTTCGCCCTGCGCGAGACGGTGACGCGCGACCTGAGCCGCATCCGCCCGAAGGCCCTCATCACCTCTTACGGCTCGTTGTTTCGCAGTCCCTATTTCGTGCTGTGCTGCCTGGTCATCGCCGGCACGACGGGCGCGATCTACACCCAGGCCACGGTTCTGGCCTTCATCCTGATGGAGCGCGTCGGCCTGAGCCCCACCCAGTTCGGCGTCGGCATGCTGATGCAGACCGCCAATTTCATGGCCGGAGCGGTCGTTATGCGCATGTTCATGCGGCGCTTCGGCGCTGCGCGCATGGTGCCTGTCGGCCTGGCCTTCGTTGCCATCGGCTCCATCGCCATGGCCGGCCTGCTCAGGACCTACGAGCCGACTTTCCTGCTTGTCATGGTTCCTGTCGGCATCTACGCCTTCGGCATCGCCATGATCTCGCCGGCGATGATGACGGCGGCAATGGCCCCCTTTCCCGACAACGCCGGTGCGGCATCGGCCATGATGGGCTTTTTCCAGATGGGCGCTGGCATGGTCGGCGGCGCGGTGGCGGCATTGATAGGCGATCCGGTGACAGCCCTTGCCACCGTCATTCCCACAATGGGCCTCATCGCCATCATATCCTGGCTCGGCTGGCGCAGCCTGCCCGAGCCATCGCTGATGACCCGCCTCAAATAGCCGTTAGAAGTCGTTGCAGCCGTCGCCAACAGTCACTTGCGTATTGGCGACGATACGCTGGTTTTTGGTCGTGAAGGTCTCGCGCGCCAAAAGGTCGTTGTTGGGAAAATCATAGCAGGTCAGCACCGTGGTCGTCTCCGCCGTCTGGCTTTCGACCTTGTGGCGGATATTGGCCCCCTTCGCGGCAGTCTGCCACTCGTCCATGGAGCCTATGAACTCGTCCTTGGTCTGGGTGACGCCGAGATCGTCCAGCTTGATCGTCGCGTCGTCGGTGAGAAGTTCCGAAAGGGCAGCCCGGTCGACCTTGAGCAGCGCCGCATACCAGCGCTCGACAACACTTTCCTGCGCATGCGCAGGCATTGCCACCAGCAGCACCACCGCTGCCGCCATTGCACGAATTGGCTTCATCGCACGCCTCCGTGTTGGATCGGGGTATTAAACCCAGATCGCGACAGGAATGCCATGATTATCCCGCCCCGGCGGCGACGGAAAACTTGTGGTCTCGCCACGCCGATGCCGCTCGGCGATCAGCATCATGGCGCAAGCGTCGAGAAAATCATCGGCAGCGGCCCCGCGCGGTGGCTTTAGGTCGAGAAAGCTGCGGTCATGGCCGCATCGTGCCAGTAGGGCTCTGCGCTCTTCCATGCCATCAGGATTGACGCGGCCCTTGATCTTCTTGGGCAAGCTCATCGCCTGCTCGCCATTCAGCCGCCAGAACGCCACTTCGGGATGCGACTCGATCACCCGCTCGCGCAACTCCGGCCGCGCCAGCATCAGCGTATCGATCTCGCGGATCTTGGTGAAGATGCCGAAGGCCTGGATCGACACGCCGCGCGGAGGTTCAGAAGTTTTCGACGCCACGGCACTTGCCCGGCGATGTGCCGCATACCACTCATCGAGATCGGTGAAGGCAGCCACTTCGGCATGGACCGCCGCGCGCGACGGAATCGAAAACACACTCGACTGGCGCTGAGCGAGCAATGGCCGTACCAAAGCCTCCGGTCCGCGTCCGCCCTTGGTCGTGAAATCAGGAAGCCCGATCGGCATGTCGACGGCCACGACGGCATCGCCAGGCAGTGCCGCCAGAAGTCCCGCGAAGCTGCCAAACACCGCAGCGTTCGGCAGTGTCCCGGTGTCGTTGCGGATCACCGCGATCCAGCCGGCCTTGCAGCCGTCGACACCGGCAACCGTCACGCCCCGGATTCCTGACCGGGTTTGCGGCTCCGCGAGGGATGCGTGAGGGTGCGCAATTCGACCATCGCCATCGGATGCGACAGGCTTTGCGCGTCGGTTTCAAGCTGCAGCTCGTCGCCACCGCGCTTGGAGGTGCGGGCAAGGATCTCGTAGACCGAAGCGGTGGTCGTTTGCAGCGCCTTGGCCGCTGTCTCGCCGGCAAGCAGCCGCGCCAGAAACACCGCCGCACTGAGATCGCCAAGTCCGTTCGGCGGCCGCTCGACGGTGCGATGTTCGGCCAGCAGCGCCTGGGTCTGGGTGACCAGCAGATTGCCGGTGCCGCCAGCCATCATTGCATGCGCGGAGGTCACCAGCATCGTCGCCGGCCCGAGCCCGAGTGCTGCCGCCATGGTCGAGCGCATGTCGTCGGCCTTGGCGCCCGAGAGCCACTCCAGCTCGAAGCGGTTGGGTGTGGCGATGTCGGCCAAGGGCAGCAGCCGGTCGCGGATGCCGGCGGCCAACGCCTCGGCAACGTAGAGCCCGCCGGAATCGCCGATGACCGGGTCGCAGACATAAAGCGCCTTGGGATTCCTCGCCTTCACCGTCTCGACCAGCGAGGCCACCGCCTCCACCTGCCCGGGTTCGCCGAGATAGCCCGACAGCACCGCCGTGACCTCGCCCAGCCACGGTGCCCGTTCGAGATCGGCCATCAAGGCGGCGAATTGCTCTGTCGGCGGCACGATGCGCGTCGCGCGGCCATGGCCGGGATGCCAGGGCAAGATCACCGTTGGCACAGCCCAGACCGGATGGCCGAGCGTCTCCAGCGCAAACACCGCCGCGCGGTTGCCCACCGATCCGCGCGCGACATGGCTCGACACGACGATCACCGCGCGTGGCGCGGCTGTCCCGGCTTCAGATGTCATGAAATTATCCGCCTCGAACGAGATAGTTGATCAGCCACAAGACCAGGCCAACGGTCAGCACGAAGCCGAGGATGCGGCCGATGCGCGTGCCGATATGCTCGATCGGGTCCGCCTTGTCGACGTCGGCGGCACTGAGATGTTTGCGCATCTCGCCGGTCTTGCGCGCAACGAAAGAGCCGCCGCCGGGTTCACTCTCGCGCGCTATGCGGTCGAGGATACGGCGCGATTCCTTTTCGCTGTCGCTGTCTCTCGGCGACGTCATCGTCAAAACTCTCCCGGCATCATCGCCAAATCGAACGCCGGTTTTCTCCGGCCGTGTTTGTGATAATGCTGTGGCATCAGTTGCTTTGTCGAGGACAATCAGATGCGCATGCAAGCTTCGCCGGCACTTCCTGCTTTCCGCCTGCTTCCGGCCTTCGTCTTCCTGACGATCGTCGTACCGTTGCTTTCGGCCTGCGGCTACAACACCATCCCGACCCAGGAAGAGCAGGCGAAGGCCGCCTGGAGCGAAGTGCTGAACCAGTATCAGCGCCGCGCCGACCTTATCCCCAACCTCGTCGAAACCGTGAAGGGCTACGCCACGCACGAACAGGACACGCTCGAAGGCGTCGTCCAGGCCCGCGCCAAGGCAACCCAGGTCACCGTCACGCCCGAGACGCTGACCGACCCCAATGCCTTCAAGAGCTTCCAGGACAATCAGGCCGGGCTCACCAGCGCGCTGTCGCGCCTGCTCGCCGTCGTCGAGAATTATCCCGACCTCAAGGCCAACCAGAATTTCATGGCGCTGCAGGCCCAGCTCGAAGGCACCGAAAACCGCATCGCGGTTGCCCGCCGCGACTACATCGAGACCGTGCGCGTCTACAACACCTCGCTGAAGACCTTCCCCGCCATGCTGTGGAACTCGCTGTGGTTCCGCAACCAGCCGTTCCAGAATTTCACCGTCGCCGAAGACAAGCTCGAGGCCCCGAAGGTCAATTTCGGCACCAAGCAGGGCGGGTGATCGTAGCCCCAAGCTCGCAGCGAAGTGGCTGACATAATTATGGAAGTGGGCGCCTGGACACCCCCCTCTGGCCTGCCGGCCATCTCCCCCTCAAGGGGGGAGATCAGCTTGCCGCGCGACCTTGGTCTCTCACGATGGTTGAAAGATCCTCATAGCGGCCGACACTGCCAATCTCCCCCCTTGAGGGGGAGATGGCCGGCAGGCCAGAGGGGGGTGTTCAAGCAGATCCCCGCCCCCATACTCCTCTTCCTTCTGCTTTTCTTGATCCCCTTCGCCGCCCTCGCCGCCGAACTCCCCGCCCTCACCGGCCGCGTCGTCGACAATGCCGGCATCATCGACCCGGCGACCGAAGCCGCACTGGTCCAGAAGCTGGCCGATTTCGAAAAGAAATCGTCCGACCAGATCGTCGTCGCCACCATTCCCAGCCTCGGCGGCGAGGAGATCGAGCCCTACGCCAACCGGCTGTACCGCGCCTGGAAGCTCGGCCAGGCCGGCGAGGACAATGGCGTGCTCTTGGTCGTCGCGCCCAATGAGCGGCGCATGCGCATCGAGGTCGGCTACGGCCTCGAAGGCGTGCTGACCGACCTGCACACCAAGCTGATCATCGAAAACACCATGGTGCCGGCCTTCCGCGCCGGTGATTTTTCCGGCGGCATCTCCAAGGCCGTCGACGACATCGTCATGGTGGTCGAAGGCGACGGCGCCGAACTCGAGGCCCGCGCCAAGCGCAACGAACAGACCAGCCTGACGGGCATGAGCGAAGATGACATCATCTTCTTCGTCTTCATCGCCCTGTGGGCGGCACTGTTCATCGGCGGCATGGCCATGGCGATCCTGCCGCGCATCTACGGCCGCAAGCTCGGGCCTGGCCGCTACATCTGGCTCGGCATGACCTTCAACTACAATCAGCGCTCCGGCGGTTCCGGCGGCGGCTGGAGCTCAGGTGGCGGAGGCTTTTCCGGTGGCGGTGGTGGCTGGTCGTCCGGAGGCGGTGGTTTCTCCGGTGGAGGCGGCTCTTCCGGCGGCGGCGGTTCTTCGGGGAGCTGGTAAAACGACATGACCCAAACCACACTCAACCCCAGTGACCACGAACGCATCGCCACCGCCATTCGCGCCGCCGAGGCCGAAACGGCTGGTGAGATCTACTGCGTCGTCGCCCACCGCAGCGACGGCTATTTCTTCGCCGCTGCCTTTGCCGTCACTGTCGGCGTCCTGCTCGTCAGCCTGGCGGCGGCTTTTGCGCTCGAATATTGGTGGATCGAAGTGCGGCTGCCACACTTCGTCATCGTCCAGCTGCTTGCGGTCGCCGCCGCCTGCGCGCTGTTGTGGTGGGCACCTGCCTTGCGCATCTGGCTTGTGCCGCGCCGCCTGCTCTGGCGCGCCGCGCACGCCAATGCGCTCAGGCAGTTTTATGCCCGCAACATTCACCTGACGACGTCGCGCACGGGCGTGCTGGTCTTCGTCTCGCTGGCCGAACGTTATGCCGAGGTGGTCGCCGACGCCGGCATCCACGCCAAGGTTCCGCAGGACAAATGGGATGGCGTCGTCCGCGATCTGATCGAGCAGGCCCGCGAAAACCGTCTCGCCGATGGCTTTGTTTCAGCCATCGCCACTGTCGGAGCCCTGCTCTCGCAGCATTTCCCGGTGTCATCAAACGACGTCAACGAACTCGACGATCACCTCGTCGAAATCTAGCTTGCGGCCATGGTGAGTCCATTTGGACACACCTTGCCGTGATCCTCGTTCCCAATCGTGTGAAAGGCCTCTCCGCCCGCTGACGGACTCTTTGCAACTGTCGAAACGCGGTTTATGGTTAAGAAACTATGAACACGCTGACCATCGACATCAGAAAAGCCGAGCCGCGCGATGCCGACGCCATCGCCGAGGTCCATCACGAGGCCTGGCGCGGCGCCTATTCCGGCATCATCCCGCATCGCGCGCTGACCACCATGATCAACCGCCGCGGCGGCGAATGGTGGGCCAATGCGATCCGCCGCGCCGCGACCGTCCTTGTCATCGAGATCGGCGGCAAGGTCGCCGGCTACGCCACGCTTGGCCGCAACCGCGCCCGCGAGCTCAAGCAGCAGGGCGAGATCTACGAACTCTACCTTCGCCCCGAATGCCAGGGTATCGGTCTTGGCAGCCGCCTGTTCGCCGCTGCCCGCCAGCGCCTCGCCGACCACGGCCTCAAGGGCATGGTGGTCTGGGCGCTCGAGGAAAACGAGAACGCGCTGTCCTTCTACGCCGGTGCCGGCGGCCGCGACATCGCCGAAGGCGTCGAGGTTTTCGACCAGAAGGCGCTGAAAAAGGTCGCCTTCGTCTGGGAATGATCCCTGGCCGGCCAAAGCACCACGCCTTTGGTCGAATCAATATTGCATTGCACACGCGGCCCAAGGCGTTTATCGGGAGGCACCTTTAATCTGGAGCTTTCCCCATGCGCATCGACGCCATTTCGATCGGCAAGAATCCGCCCGAAGATGTCAACGTGATCGTCGAGGTGCCCGTTGGCGGGCAGCCGATCAAGTATGAGATGGACAAGGAGGCCGGCACGCTTGTCGTCGACCGCTTCCTCTACACCCCGATGCACTATCCCGGTAACTACGGTTTCGTGCCGCACACGCTCTCCGGCGACGGCGACCCGATCGACGTTCTGGTCTGCAACACCCGCCAGCTCATCCCCGGCTGCGTCATCAATGTGCGCCCGATCGGCGTGCTGGTGATGGAAGACAATGCCGGCCAGGACGAGAAGGTCATCGCCGTGCCCTCGCCCAAGCTGACCCGCCGCTACGAAAACGTCTTCAACCACACCGACCTGCCCGAGATCACGCTGCAGCAGATCGAGCACTTCTTCGCCCACTACAAGGATCTCGAGCCCGGCAAGTGGGTCAAGATCGAGGGCTGGCACGACGCGGACTACGCCAAGAAGATGATCGTCGAAGCCATCGAGCGCGCCAAGCAGCTCAAGGCCTGAGGCCCGAAAAGTTCAATCGCCAAAGGGCGCGGCCAGCTCAGCTGACCGCGCCCTCGCTTTGTGTTCCAAGTTGAAGAGCGGCGTCGGCTCAGCCCTTGGCCAGCCCCGCCATCAGCTTGGCCAGGTCGCCGGCGTTGCCTGCAATGCGCACGGTTTTCAGCCGCGACGTGCCGCCGACAACAACCGACACTGACTTTTTGGGAATGCCGAGTGCCACGGCCAGCAGCTTTTCCAGCGCCGCATTGGCCTCGCCCTTTTCGGGCACCGCGCGCACGCGTGCCGCCAGATGGCTGCGCCCGTCGGCCGTCATTTCAACGCCTTCGACGGCGTCCTTCGAGGAGCGTGGCGTCAGCCGCACGAACAGCTCGACGCCGTCGTCTCGCTCCCTGAAGAAGCCGGACATGGCGCGGTCAGATGACCAGCGGTGCCACCGTGGTCAGGATGAACTGGCGCACGAAGAACAGCGCCAGCAACAGGATGATCGGCGAGATGTCGATGCCGCCAAGGTCGGGCATGAAGCGGCGGATCGGCCGCAGCGCCGGCTCGGTCAGGCGGAACAGCATGTTGCCGATGGTGCCGACGACCTGGTTGCGCGGATTGACCACGTTGAAAGCGTAGAGCCAGGAGAAGATCGCCGAAGCGATGATGATCCACCAATACAGGTCGAGGGCCAGAACGATCGTCTGAATGAGGGCGAGCATGCCATTCTCCAATGAATTGCCGACATTTAGCCATTGCACGCCTGAGCGGCAAGCCCCGCAGCTCCATGCGTAGGCGCCGCGACGGGGACACGCCACGGTTTTTTTGCTCCGCCTGTCGGATTTGGCAGCCGCGCCTCGCTCCTGACCCGGCATCCCGGCCAACACACGGCTATATCGCCCCTACGTCAACTGCTCGCTTGACAGACGCCGCGCGCAGCCAATAAATGCGCCCATCCGCTGGACGGGGCTGTAGCTCAGCTGGGAGAGCGCGTCGTTCGCAATGACGAGGTCAGGAGTTCGATCCTCCTCAGCTCCACCAGCGGATTTTTTGGCTGAATTTCCCCAAGATCAAAAGTATTGCGTGGTTGCGCGAGCGTGTTGCTGCGCTTGAATTCGGCAGCAGCCTCAGCCTCCACGTACTGCCAAGCACGCGCCGAATATTGCGGCATTGCGAGGTGGCATTACACCACTACCCGAATGGATGAATTGACGGAGAAGCCCCGTTTGGCTCGGATATTGGGCAAGGGACGAGTGTCTAATCTGCAGTCGAGCTGAGGGTCAGCTGCCGGCCCTCTGTCGCAACGAGGGGGAAAACCATGCCTGTGCCGCACAATTTTTCACAAGGTGATGCGCCGATCGAGCTTCAGACATCGTTCTGGAACGGATGGAATGCCGATAATCGCGAGCACAAGATGAGTGAGATCAGCGCCCGCCAGGCTGAAGTCATTCTGGGCTGGATCGACAATATCGGCCGAAAAAACCTCGACATACTGGATGTCGGCTGCGGCAGCGGCTGGTTTGCGCCCGCACTTTCGCGCTACGGCAAGGTGACGGCAACAGACCTTTCCGACGATGTGCTGGACCGTGCGGCGAAACGTTGGCCGCACGTGACATTCACGCCGGGTGATTTCATGGCCTTGGATTTTGGCGAGGCGACATTCGACGTCATCGTGACGCTCGAGGTCTTGTCGCATGTCTTCGATCAACAGGCCTTCATCCGCAAGCTTTCCACCCATCTGCGGCCTGGCGGGCATTTGATGCTGGCAACGCAAAACCGGCATGTTCTCGAAAAATATAACGCTGTTCCCCCGCCCGCCCCGGGCCAGCTGCGCCGCTGGGTCCACCAGCACGAACTTGCCGACTTGCTCATGCCTGAATTCGAACCGCTGCACCTGTTCACGGTGTCGCCGATCGCGCGCAAGGGGATCATGCGGCTGGTCAACTCCTGGAAGTTGAACGCTCCGGTTCGCGCCGTTTTCGGCAATCGCGTTGAAAGACTGAAAGAACGCATGGGGCTTGGATGGACATTGATGTCGCTGTCGAGGAAGCGCGCGTAGCGCTCCCACCTTGGCTGCGGACGGCCGCGATTGCCTCGCCGCAGAAGCTCCCGCGCTCTCGACTTGGAGCTTTCGGTCAGATAGCCGTTGGCAGGAAGCGGCGCGCTGCCTGAGCCGCGAGATATCGAAAGTCGACCGGACATGAGATTGCACGGCACCCTGCGGATCGTTTCCGCAATCATTCTCATGCTCGTTGTCGTCGTTGCGACGGCCTGGGCCTCTCTTGCCCTTTGGTACCGGCTGCCTATGCCGGAACTGGTCCGAGGGCTCGCCGCATGCCTGTTCGCCCTGCTCGGCATCGCCACCGCCATTGCTTTGTTCAGCCGCCTGCACCTTCGTGCGCTTGTGTCTTTCGCGGCCGCCTTCGCCGTGGTCCTGTTGTGGTGGAGCACCATCCATCCGCCCGAACATGTCGATTTCGCCCCCGATGTCTCGCGCCAGGTAACGGGAACGCGCGACGGCGACATGCTGACGCTGACAAACGTTCGTGACTTCGAATGGCGCAGCGACAGCGATTTCACCGAGCGCTGGACGACCAGGACCTATGACCTGACCAAGCTCCGGACACTCGACTTGTTCATGTCCTACTGGGCCGGCCCGGAAATGGCCCATGTCATCATGAGCTTCGGTTTTGAAGGCGGCGACCAGATCGCCTGGTCCATCGAGGTCAGGCGGCGCAACGGCGGCAAATTCTCCCCGCTCGCCGATCTGTTCAAGAACAATGCGCTTGTCATCGTCGCCGCCGATGAGCGCGACGTTGTCGGTGTCCGCTCGAACGTCCGCGGCGAGGACGTCCAGCTCTACCGGCTCAACGTGTCGCCAAACGCCGCCAGGGTGCTGCTGCTCGAATATGTCGCCGATGCCAATGCCCTGGCAAAGACGCCACGCTTCTACAACTCCATCACCACCAACTGCACCACCGTCATCGTCAAGATGATACGTGCTGTCGGCGACCTCATCCCGCTCGACTGGCGCCTCATCGTCAACGGCTATCTTCCCGAATACGCCTATGATCGCGGCGCGCTGGATAGCCAGTTGTCGATGCAGGAACTGCGCGCGCGCGCCCATATCAGCGAGCGCGCGCTGGCAGCCGGGCTGACACCTGATTTCTCGAAGCTCATCCGCGTCGGCGTGCCCTCTCCTGTCCGGGCTCAGTAAGCGCTCGGACAGGAACCGACCGGTTCAGAAGCTCGTGGTCAGGCTCACCCACAAGCGCCTGCCTTCCATCACCGCATTGTGCTCGGAGGTCTCGACCCGCTCGTCCAGAAGGTTGTAGATAGCGGCGTTCATCACGACGTTGTCGGAAAAGGCATAGGTGGCGCCGACATCGACGGTCGCATAGGCGTCGTATTTGCGGCCTGCTGCCCCCTTGATCTTCACCGGCTTGCCGGCTGTTCCGATGCGCGGGCCAGCGTTGATCTCCGAGCCGTGATAATTCGCGACCGCCCAGGCCGAAAGTCCTTCCGTCGGCGTGATCCAGTCGAGGCGCAGATTGGCCATATGCTCGGGCGTGCGGGCCAGCGGGAAGCCGGCATAGATGCCGGTCTGCTGTTCCGAATGCGTATAGGTGTAGCTGCCACGGACGGAGAGCGTGTCGGTCGCCTCCCAACTCGCCGTCAGTTCCAGGCCTTGGATGACGGCGTCGTCGATGTTGTAGTTGTACCAGAGCCGGTAATTGGGATCCTCGCTCCAGCGCACCGGTTTTCCCGAGGCATCGAGCACCATGGCGGTGGATAGCTTGTCCTTGAAGTCGGTGTAGAAATACGTCGCGCCTGCGCCGAAGCCGTTGTGGCTGTCCCAAAGCGCGCCCAATTCAAAGCTCGTGCTGGTCTCGGCCCGGAGATTTGGGTCGGCGATGATGACGCCACATGTGCCGTTGGGTCCGTAGGTGCAGCCGCCGCCACCGGTCGCATAGGCATAGCCAGGCGCGATCGCCCGCACATCGGGCGCGCGGAAGCCGGTCGAGACGCCCCCCTTGAGCGTCAATTGATCGGTCGGGTTCCAGACACCGTAAAGCCGTGGGCTGAAATGCGAGCCATATTCCTGGTGATCGTCCAGCCTGAGCCCGCCGGTCAGGGCAAAGCTGTCGGAGAGCTTCCACTCGTCTTCGGCAAACAGTGCCCACTGCAGGATCTGAAACTGCTCGTCACGACCTGTCCTGCGGCCCGGGTTCTGGTCGGTCAGCAGCGCGTCGAAGACCTGCCCGCCGGTCACCAGCGTGTGCGAGCCGAGAAGCTCGAACGGCGTGGTGAACTTGCCATCGAGGACCGAGTTGCGGATTTCGGGCGAGCGCGGGCTTTCCAGGAAATCGCTACGCTTCTTGTCCCAGTTGAAGCTGGTGCGCTCGGCCCATTCCTGCTGGAACGAGAATTCCGAGGTCGTCCAGCCCCAGTCGCCGATATGGGTCAGCGACCAGTGGTCGCGATCATTGATGTTGTAGGTCGAAGTTCCGTTCGCGGCGATCGTCTGGCCGGCGTTGGCATCGCGTTTGAGCCGCGCCGTGCCGCCCTCGAGCCGGAACTCGTGATTTTCGTTCGGCACGAAAGTCAGGCGCCCGCCCAACGTCCCTTCCTTGGCGCCGGTAATGCCGCCGAGCAGCGAATCCTCGCCGCGCTTCAGGCCCTGACCCCAGACCTGCAAGCCGAGCGTGTCCTTGAGCACCGGTCCGTTCAGATAGAACGAGCCCTGGCCGGAATTGCCGTATTCGTTGTGCTGCTGCACGGTTCCATCGGCCGTGAACGAGCCGGACCATGCCTCGCCGACCTTGCGGGTGATGATGTTGATGACGCCACCCATCGCATCCGAGCCGTAGAGCGACGACATCGGCCCGCGCACGACCTCGATGCGCTCGATCGCCGCAAGCGGCGGCAGGAAGCTCTGCTCGAAACCGGAATTGCCGTTGACGCGCGCCTCGCGCGTGCTCTGGCGCTTGCCGTCGACGAGGATCAGCGTGTACTGGCCGGGCAGTCCCCGGATGAAGATGTCCTTTTCGTTGGCCGGACCGGTGACGGTCACGCCTTGCACGTCGCGCAGCGCGTCCGTCAGGTCGCGGTAGGTGCCCTTTTCCAGCTCCTCGCGCGAAACGACAGTGATGCTTGCCGGGGCATCCTTGACGTTCTGCTCGAAGCCTGACGCGGTCACCACCAGCTGCGGCAAGACAGTGGTGTCGCTGGCTGCGGCCGGCTTTTGCGCGGTCTGCGCGTATGCGGCGGAAGACACAAGCAGTGTCGCGCCCGACAGGCAGGTGCAGGCAAGCAACATGTGGATGCGACGCAACCTGCCCTGGCTGGCGCTGTCTCGACTGTATCCCCAACGGCTCGGCCGGATCGCAGCCAGACGGTTGAAACTATTCATGAAAGCGCCCCATCACCTAAACTTGAGTATAAAAGTCTTCTTATTTATCGAATAGGGATGGTCAACTCCGGTGTTTGCGAGCGATTCCAAATTCAGAAAAACGCAACTTGAACCCGTGCTGGCGTCTCGCCGGGTTTCTTTTGCGTTCGATGGCGAGTGGGCATGAACAGAACTGACCTGAGTAAGCCGCACGTGAC
The DNA here is from genome assembly GCF_058808215.1 of Aminobacter sp. GW821-FHT11F06. Lineage (NCBI taxonomy): Bacteria > Pseudomonadati > Pseudomonadota > Alphaproteobacteria > Hyphomicrobiales > Phyllobacteriaceae > Aminobacter > Aminobacter sp. GW821-FHT11F06. The sequence continues at coordinate 64,027 of NZ_JBXARL010000004.1, forward strand.
GGCGAACCCAACCCAAGACGCAACCGAGCCGCGTCTTGGTCAACTCCGCCTGCTGGTGGCGCTGGATGCGCTTTTGGTGGAAGGCAGTGTCGGCAAGGCGGCCGAGCGGATGGGCCTTGGCGCTCCGGCGATGAGCCGGCTCTTGAAGCAGATTCGCGAGCTCTATAGCGATCCGATCCTGGTCAGGAGCGCGCGTGGCATGGTGCCCACGCCCTTCGCCGAAACGCTGCGTCTGCGCTTGCGGGCGGTAGCGGCGGAGACCGAAGACCTGCTCGACCCGAAACGGGACGCAGACACGAACATCGCGTCTTCGGGCGCTTCCGATTGGAACCACGCAACGATCATCGATGCGCCACCGCTCGCCATGCGTCCGAGCCTCTATCTCGAAGGAGAGCCCTTTCCTGCCGACTTTGCCCGCAAGCTGGCATCGATCGGTGGGGATGCCGCCCCTCGGCAAAGGCTTGCCAGGCATATCGCAACCATCGGCGTCGGTGCCGGCGGCGCCCGGCCACTGTCCCTGGACGAGGCAGACGAGGCGTTCTCGCTGCTGCTTGCAGGCGAGGCCGACCCTATTCAGCTTGGCGCGCTGCTGGTCGTTTTGCAGTATCGCGGATTGACGGCCGTTGAACTTGCCGGCCTGACAAGGGCAAGCCGGCGCCATCTCGATCCTTCTCCAGCCCCATCAGGGTTTGCCGACCTCGACTGGCCAGCCTATGTGTCGCCGAAATCGAGATCGGCACCGTGGTTTTTTCAGGCTGCGCGGCTTGTGGCGGATGCTGGCTACCGCGTCCTGCTGCATGGCAACAGCGGCAGCGGGGTTGCCAGCGGCATACTCGAGAAGGCAGCAGGCGCCATAGGCATTCCTGTCACAGCAAACATCGCGGAAGCGAAGAAAGCCCTGCAGGCGCAGCACATCGGCTATCTGCCGCTCGCGGCGATGTCACCGCAGCTTCATGGTTTGCTCGGTATATACAACCTTCTGGAGATGCGCTCGCCGCTCAGTGCCGTCGTGCACCTGCTCAACCCACTGAGCGCCGGCGCGAGCCTGCTCGCGGCATTTCGGCCGAATTACCGCGATCTGCACCGCGATGCAGCCGCCTTGCTCGACTGGCCGAGGCTCGGCGTTCTGGGCAACAGCCGCGATGTCGCGCAGGCCACGCCCTTTCGGGCGACAACCATGTTCACGCTCGACAGCGGCAAAGCCGGCGAGCTGATCATACCTTCGAAAGCACGGCCGAAAGCCGAGCTGCCGACAGGCCTGACCAGTTTCGAATACTGGCGGGCGGTGTGGTTTGGAAAAGCCAAGGATGAAGCGGCGGAACGAATTGTCGTCGATACCGCCGCTGCCGCGCTTGTGACGCTAAATCCGATGCTGGCTTTCGACGATGCTTGCATTCAGGCCGCCGAATGCTGGCGCAGGCGCCTGGCGCCTACCTCAGCGCTTCGGCGAAGGTGACCAGACGGCGGCGGTTCTCGCACCAAAGCGCGAGATTGATGCAGCCGACGCTCTTCCAGAAGGTCAGCTTGACTGTCTGGCTCGCATCGCGCAGTTCGGCATTGCTGTCGAAACAAGCCTGCAGGCGGTAGAACGGCACGCGGCTGCACAGATGATGGATGTGGTGCAGGCCGATCGACCCGGTAAGCCACTGGGCCACCGCGGGCAAGGCGTACCACGAGCTGCCGCCAAAGGCCGCGACGTGCAGGTCCCAGGCATCGCCGGCATCCCAGCGCGTCTCTTCGAACTGATGCTGGACATAAAACAGCCAGCCGCCGACCCAGGCCCCCATCACCACGACAGGAAGCACCGCCAGCATCACCGTCCAGCCGGCCAGCAGCACAAGCCCGCCATAGACGAGCACCAGCGCCACATTGAGCCCGCCGGCGCTGCGCCAGGCTTCGACGCGCGGAATGGCTTCGTTGTAGGGCAGCCGGTGCATGATCAGGAAATAGATCGGCACGCCGATCACGATCAGGATGAACGGATTGCGGTAGATGCGGTACATCAGCCGCTGGCTGGTGGTCATCGCCTCATATTCGGCGACGGTGCGGGTGTCGATGTCACCAACGCCGCGCTTGTCGAGATTGCCCGACGAGCCGTGATGCACGGCATGCGCCTTCTGCCACAGCGTGTAAGGCGTGAAAGTGAAAACGCTCAGCACCCGGCCGATCATCCGGTTGGCCTCGCGCGAGCTGGTGAACGAGCCATGGCCGCAATCGTGCTGGATCGCAAACAGACGTACAAGAAACGCGGCACAGACCGGCGCCACAAGCGCCAGAAGAAGCCAGCGCCAGCCGCCGAGCACTGGCTCGGCATAAGCGGCGAGCCAGACAAGCGCCGCCCCCATCGCCAGGAATGGCACCAGCGTTACCGCCAATTCGAACGCCGCGCGGCGGTCGTCTGGATCGCGAAAGCGATTGCAATGCGATGCAAGCCGGCGAACCAGCGCTTTTTCAGCAGCATGACCTGCAGCCTGTGCAGACCCTGTAGGCAGGTCGTCCGCCGTGGACGACATCAATTTCGTCATTTAGTCCCCGAAATCTCGCTGCCAACTCGGTCAAGCGCGCCATTTGTCCATAAAGCGCGGCAAGCGCCATGGCTAGTGGCACCACCGTGGCATATTTGCTGAATCCAGCGTCCATGCACCGCTGCACGCAAATCATGGCGATTTCCTGTTGAGTGCTTGAGCCATAACGTCTTAGGTCGCGGGTATCAGTCAGGATGGACCACCTGCCGCAGAGGAACTTGATCCATGGCTTCTTTGGAAATATCCGCCGGCTCGGCCAAATGGACGACGCTCCACAGCCATCGCCTGTGGCTGATGCAGCAGGCGGACGCCCTGTTTTCCTTCTTTGAGCGCGAAAGCCTCAATCCGCTCGGCGGCTTCCATGACCTCGACGATCACGGCCGACCGCTGGTGCCTGGCGCCGTTCCGGGCAAATTCGCCGGCCGCCAGATCCATGCCACCACCCGCATGGTCCACTGCTTTTCCATGGCCCATCTGCTTGGCCGGCCCGGCGCCGACACACTTGTCGACCACGGCATGGATTTCCTGTGGAACGGCCATCGCGACGCGGTCGATGGCGGTTATTTCTGGGGTGTCGGCTATGACGGGCCGACCAACGACACCAAGCAGGCCTATGGCCATGCCTTCGTGCTGCTCGCCGCCTCGAGCGCCAAGGTCGCCGGCCATCCCGACGCCGATCGCCTGTTGACCGACATCTCGACAATCCTCTCGGAGAAATTCTGGGAAGAGGCGCATGGCGCGGTGGCGGAAGAATTCACCCGCGACTGGAAACCCTTCGACAGCTATCGCGGCCAGAATTCCAACATGCATCTGACCGAGGCGCTGATGGCCGCCTTCGAAGCGACCGGCGACAGCAATTATCTGTCGATGGCCGAACGCATCGCCGATCTGATCATCCGCCGCCATTCAGCCGCCGCCGGCTGGCGCCTGCCCGAACATTTCAGCGCCGACTGGAAGGTCGACCGCGATTATTCCGGCGACCCGATGTTCCGCCCCTTTGGTACCACACCCGGCCACTCGCTCGAATGGGCCAGGCTTTTGCTGCAGCTTTGGGAGCTCGGCGGCCGCAAGCTCGCCTGGCTGCCCGACGCCGCCAAAAACCTGTTTGGCCAGGCAACCGCTGATGGCTGGGACATTGCCAAGGGCGGCTTCTACTACACGCTCGAATGGGACGGTTCGGCCCGCATCAAGGACCGTTACTGGTGGCCATGCTGCGAGGCGATCGGTGCGGCCAGCTTCCTCAACGCCATCGATGGCGACAAGGCCTATGAGGAATGGTACCGGCGCATCTGGAGTTTTTGCGCCACCCGCTTCATCGACCGCAGCAATGGCGGCTGGCACGCCCAGCTCGACAACGACCTCAGCCCCAATGCCGGTCCGTTCTACGGCAAGCCCGACATCTACCACGCGCTCCAGGCTTGCCTGATCCCGCTATTGCCGACCACCGGCAGCATCACGCGGGGCCTCGGCACGACGGGCATCAAGCTCTAGCTAGCGAATTCGCGCAGCATCAAGGACGCCAATGGCGGTTCGCTGGGCCGCCACCTGATTGCCGAAGATCGCGCGCTGCATCGAACCGGCCAGCGTCGCCGCATAAGGCGTGGCGATGTGGTGCCGATCACGGAAGGTCAGCTTGCCGCCGATCATCGCCGGACAGGTGACGTCATTGCAGAATAGTTCTGTAAGATCGACATATCTGACGCCCGCCAGGCCGGCAGTCGCTGCCTGTTCGGCCTGGGACACCCGCTCGTCGATCGCTTCGTTTCTCGGCGTGTCGCAAACGCTCGAATTCCTGCCCTGCCACAACGACCGGGCGACGCAGCGGTCGAGATACGACTTGTGCACGGGACCGTCCCTGAGCAGGACGACATCGGCGCCCGTATCGCGAAGTGTCTTGAGCGACGCCCGCAGGCCTTCGGCCCAGACATTGCGGCTGACTAGATGGTCCAGACCGCCATTCACGTCATTTTCGACATAGCTGTACGAAAACTGCGCAACGATCACCGTGTTGGGCTTCAGTTCGGCGATTTCTTTCATCGCTGATTTCCGCCACGTGTCGCATTCGGAATAGGCCCGCATCAGGCGCACGTTCCATGTCGGCACCGCCGCGACCGAACAGGAGGATTTGAGGTAGGTCACCACGCGCCAGTTGTTCGCCTCGGCGATCTTTGCCAGCGGCGTCGACCAATGGTCGGCATGCGAATCGCCGAACAGCACGATCGTCTTGCTCGGCTTCGACGCGCCGAGACTGCAGCTCCGCGGCCTGGTTTGCTCCAGGCTGGCGACGCAATTCGCGTCGAACTGGCGCGCCGACGAGGAACGCGCCGCACTCTCCGCGATGAATCTCTGGTCTGGATCGACGCTTCGTCCCGCGAGCTGGGAAGCGCCATAAGACAACGTCACGCCAAGAGAGGTAAGCAATGCTGCAAGCCCCAGCGAGCGTACCGAACCGGCTGAAAGCCAGCCATTCAGCCGCACCGGGTTCTCGACGAAACGGTAGCTGAGATAGGACAAGGCGACCGTCACCAGCAGGCACGCCAGCCGGCCAGCGAGCGAAAGGTCGGGCCAAAGGATCGTTGCATAGACGATAACGGGCCAATGCCAGAGATACAGCGAATAAGACAGCCTTCCGGTCCATTGGAACGGTGGCAGCGACAGGAGCGCCGCCGGCCCGGCGGCACTTCGGCGGGCACCGGAAAGCAGCAGCATCGCCGTGCCTGAAACGGGAATCAGCGCAATGAAACCTGGAAAGGGATCGGTTTCCGACACGGTCAGATAGGTCGCTGCGATCAGCCCGATGCCGGCCCAGCCCATCGCAGGCGAGAAACGAAAACCCGAGGCCCACCGTTCGGCAACCGCGAGCGAGACAAGACCGCCGACGGCGAATTCCCAGGCACGCAGCGGCGAAAAGTAGAAGGCCCAGGGCTGCGAAACCACAGTCATCCAGGCACTGGCTGCAAACGACACGACCGCAGCCACGCCAAGGAAGACCACCATGCCTTTCTCGCCCGTTCGAAAGCGCGCGACCAAAAGCAAAAACGCCGGCCACAGCAGGTAGAACTGCTCCTCGACCGACAGCGACCAGAAATGCAGGAACGGGTTGTTGGCCGTGTCAGTGGCGAAATAGTCGAACGACCATCGCAGCAGCCAGAGATTGATGACGTAGCTGGACGCAAACAGCGCGCCCTTGGCATAGAGCTGCTGCTCCGAAGGCGCGAGGATGAAATAGCCGGCCGCAAGCGTTGCCGTGATCACCAAAAGCGACGCTGGCAGCAGGCGCCGCGCCCGGCGCCCATAAAAGCGCCAGAGATCGACAGTGCCGCTGCTGCCGATCTCCTGCATCAGGTGCCTGGTGATCAGGTAGCCGGAGATGACGAAGAAGATATCAACGCCAATGAAACCGCCCGGCAGATCCGACATGCCGAAATGGAAAGCAACCACGCCACCTACGGCGATGGCGCGCAAGCCCTCGATGTCAGGCCGAAACGACGTTGGGAGAGCCGGAACAAGTCTGCTGGTCATGCCAACAGGATCGGCCACGGGGCGCGTTGCGACAACTCAAACTATATTGCAATGCAACATGGGCGCCAACGCACGATGTGGCTCGACACTGCAGAAACAAAGGTGTTGCGCGCCCATCTACTCATAACGCTGGGCCCGATATTTTTCCCCCAGCAGCCAAATTCAGCCGGAACCGATGCGGCTCCGGTCGGTTTTACCAATGCGAGGGGCAATATTCGTGAGGAAGATCAATGAGACATCCACTCGCCATCGCAGCTTTGATTGCCGCGTCCATGCTTTCCGCACCGGCACTCGCCGACGACGCGAAGCCAGTCGGGCGCATGATGGTCGATCCGGACACCACCGCCAGCACCGGCACAAAGGCCGATTTCGGCACTGTCATGTCAGCCATCCAGGCCAGCAGAAGCAGCGCGACGGCCATCCAGTCACTGACGAGCCTCGGCACTGTCAACATCGTCAGGATATCTGAGATCGCCAAGGGCGATGACAAGCAGGCACTGGACCAGGCCATCAGCGACAACGAGCCTGACATCACCGGCGTGCAGGCGGCGATCATGGCCAACAGTGCGTTGAAGTCGAAGCTCGACGCCGAAATGATCGATACCTCGGCAATCGTTGCGGCCAAGATCGAAGCCGACGGCGCTGTGACGGTCTTCGTGAAGTAGGCGTTCGCATATCGCTGGTCGCCCGGCCCCGCTGGCTTTCCCGACCGAAAAGCTTTGATCCAGCGGCACAAAACAGCGCGCTGAGCGGGAAATTGGGTTATGGCAGCGCCCGTCGGCCCGACGCGATCTGGGCCGGCGTCGCAACAGGTGCCTTCGCCCGCCCCAATGACATCCCAGCCCGCCACAGCACCCGAGCAGCGCTTCGCCGCCTTTCGCCATGGCGCGTTCGCGCGTTTCTGGATCGCGCGCTTCCTGGCCACCTTCTCGACCCAGATCATCTCTGTCGGCGTCGGCTGGCAGGTCTACGATCTCACCCGCAGCCCTTTCGACCTCGGCCTCGTCGGCGTCATCCAGTTCGCGCCAGCGCTTCTTTTGGTGCTGGTCACTGGCGTCGTCGCCGACCGTTTCGGCCGCAGGCTCATCATGGGCCTGGCAGCCCTTGTCGAGACAGCCTGTGCTGCTGCCCTGCTCGCGCTGATCTACCACGGCCTTGCCAGTCCGCTGCCGATCTTCGGCGTGCTTGCGGTGTTCGGCATCGCGCGGGCCTTTTTCGGACCGGCCTCGGCCTCGCTGGTCGCCAATCTTGTACCGCCTGAGGATTTCGCCAACGCGGTTGCCTGGAATTCGTCGGCCTGGCAGACCGCCACCATCGTCGGCCCAGTCGCCGGCGGCCTGCTCTATGGCGTCTCTCCCGAGGCCGCCTACGGTGCCGCCACCGCCCTCATGCTTGCCTCGGCGGTGCTGATCTTTTCGATCCCCAAGCCCAACCAGCGCAGCGAGACCAGCAAACCGTCGGTCGAGACGCTGTTTGCCGGGTTCCACTACATCTGGGGCGAAAAGATCGTGCTTGGCGCCATCTCGCTCGACCTGTTTGCCGTGCTGTTATCGGGTGCTGTCGCCCTGTTGCCGATCTATGCCCGCGATATCCTCGAGCTTGGGCCGTGGGGCCTCGGGCTTTTGCGTTCCGCTCCAGGCGTGGGCGCCATCATGGTTGCCGTCTGGCTTGCCGGCCATCCGATCCGCGACCACGCCGGGCTGATCATGTTTATCTTTGTCGCCTTGTTCGGCGTCTTCACCGCGATATTCGGCTTTTCGACAATTCCGTGGCTGTCGATCGTTTGCCTCGCCTTCATCGGCGCCACCGACATGGTCAGCGTCTACATCCGCGAAACCCTGATCCAGCTGTGGACGCCCGATCATGTCCGCGGCCGCGTCAACGCGGTCAACGGCGTCTTCGTCGGCGCCTCCAACGAGCTCGGCGAATTCCGCGCCGGCACCATGGCCGCGCTCATCGGCACGGCACCCGCCGTCGTCTTCGGCGGCATAGGTGCCGTGGCGGTCGCCGGCATCTGGGCCTGGACGTTCCCGGCGCTGCGGAAGGTCAGGCGTCTCGACGGAAGGGTGTGACGTTAGGGGAGTAGGGGAATAAGGCAGTAGGGCAGTATGGAACCCCACTGCCTTACTGCCTTATTGCCCTACTGCCTTACCCCCACGGCTCGGCTGGCCAAATATCTTCACCAGAAACTCATCAAGCCAGCGCTTGAGATGCATGTCCCAGATCAGCCGGCCGCCGAGGTGGTCGCGCCCCTGCTGCGCGCCGGGCAAAACGAAGCGCTCGGCCCCGCGCACCACCCAGCGCTGCATCATCACGCGTGTCAGTTCGGCATGGAACTGGATGCCCCAGGCGTTGTCGCCATAGCGGAAGGCCTGATTGGGATAGGTATCGGAAGACGCGAGCAGCACGGCATCGCTCGGCAGCGAAAAGCCCTCGCGGTGGAACTGGTAGACCATCTCGGGCCAGTGCATCAGCTTGCGGCCTTCCTCGGTCGCCTTGATCGGATACCAGCCGATCTCGACCAGCCCCTCGCCATGGCCCTCGACCTTGCCGCCGAGATGGTTGACCAGCATCTGCGCGCCCAGGCAGATGCCGAGGAACGGCCGGTTTTCCTTCAGCGGCACGGCCAGCCAGTCGGTCTCGCGGCGCACGAACTCGTCGTGATCGTTGGCGCTCATCGGCCCGCCAAACACCACGGCACCGGCATGTCCGTCGAGCGTTTCAGGCAGGTGGTCGCCGAGCGGCGGCCGGCGGATGTCGAGGTCGAAACCGCTCTCCAGCAGCACATGGCCGACGCGGCCGGCGCTGGAATGCTCCTGATGCAGCACCACCAGGATCTTTGGTCTCGCCTTCCCCGGCATCGGGCTCCTATTCGTCTGTTTCGGGTCCAACTGCGAGCTGCGCCTTCTGCGCGACCTTGCGCTTGGCCTCGATGCGGTCGCGGCCTTCCACCCCGATCAGCTCGGCGATGCGCCAGATGGTGTTGTCCTCCATCTCGCGCACCTCGCCATCGGCATAGACGATCTCCCACATCATGCCGATGAAGGCCTTGCGCGCCTCCTCATCGAGGCTGCGCTTGAGCACGCTGGTGAAGGCGTAGAGATCGACCGCCTCATTGTCGGCCTGCTCGCCGGCCTTGATCAGCCGGTCGAGTTCAACGCCCGAAACGCCGTAACTCTGGCTCAGAAGCTGCTTGGCGCGCTCCCACTCGACGTCCTGCCGGTCGCCGTCAGCATTCATGACGTGATACATCAGTGCTGCTGCCGCCACGCGCGGATCGTCGTCGCGCGATTGCCTGGAGCCAGCCGCGGGCAGGTCCTTCAGAAAAGAAATCATGCGTTCGAACATCGCCGAATCCTGTTTGAGCCAAGCCTAGATCTAGGTTCGGAGGGAAATCAAAACAAACGGAACCGCTTCTGGGCGTTTTCCCGTTCCACGTCCGGATCGACGCCCGGATCGTCGGGCAGGCGGATCGGTTCGGCCTTGTCGTCGTCGACGACAGCCGTGACAGCGTCTGGCGCTGGCGGAACGGCCTTTACCGCTTCCGCGCTCTTTTCCGACTCGGCATCGCCTTCCACCGTCACATCGACGATGTCATCGCCGGCGGGCTGCGCGGCCCTGATCGCCGGGATCGCCACGCGTGGTTCCACATCCTCGTCATACTGCTCGATGAGGTGGCCAAGCCTTTCCTCGGGCGCGCGCCATTCGAAAGCATCAAGCCTGCCGGTGACAGGCGAAAACGACGCCCAGCGTTCGGACACCACGCCGTCGGCGACCCAGGCCGGATCGCGCGGCGCCCGCACCGCCCGCGAAAGCCACTGCCGCACCTTGCCCTGGTCGCCCGTCTGGGCTTCCTCGATGTCGGCGAGCAAGAGATAGGCACCCTCGCGCGGCTGCATCCTCGCTGCGGCCTCGGCTTCGCTGCGGGCAAGCGCATAGTCCTGCGCCTCCAATGCCGCCCGCGCCACGGCGAGCGAGGATTCAGGATGGTTCTGTTTCAGCGACTGCAGCTTCTTCGCCCGCGCCAGCCGGTCGAGCACGGCATCGCCCGGGCGGCCATGGACGTAGAGCTCGGCGATATCAGGCTGCGGCTCGGCCCTCCAGGCTGCTTCCAGCACCTTCGAACCCTTGCGCAGGTCGTTCTGGCGGAACAGCGCCTTGGCGGCGATGATCGCCGCCGGTCCAAAATCCGGCCGCAGGCGATTGGCTTCAAGCGCTGCCACGCGCGCGGTGTTGAAGTCGCTGTCGAACAGCGACGTCGCCTTGGCACACAAAAGCACCGAACGCCTGTTATTGGCCACGTCGCGCTCGATCTGGCGCGTCGATTTCTGCGCATCGACAAGCGCCAGGGCGCCGTCCCAGTCGCCGCGCTCGGTCTTTTCCTCAAGCGTCGAATCCGCCGCCCAGCCAAGCTGCGGCGCAAGCCCTGCGGCACGTCCCGCATAGTGGCGCGCCGCTGCCCGGTCGCCGAGCCTTTCGGCTTCGAGATAGAGCCCGCGCAAGCCAAGCAGGCGCATCTCCGGATCGTCGAGCATCGTCTCGAATTTCTGGCGTGCACCGTCATGGTCGCCTTCAAGCAACGAGGCCTGGGCGTCGAGCAGATGGATCAGCGGCTCCTGGTCGGAATTGATCAGCTTGGCCGCTTCCTTGTTCTTCTTGCGCGCAAGGGCGGCATCACCAGCACCGGCCGCGATCATGCCGGTCGACAGCGCCTGATAGCCCCGGTCGCGCCGGCGGGCGCGGAAATGCCGCGCGATCGTATAGGGGCTGTTCCACACCGACTTGGTCAGCCACCACAACAGCATCACCGCCACAACGATGGCGGTGACGGCCACCGCCGCAACCATCAGGCTGATCTTGTACTGGTAGCCGCTGAAGGTCACGACCATGTCGCCCGGACGGTCGGCCAGCCAGGCAAAGCCAAGCCCAAGCGCAAAGACGACGGCGAGGAAGAACAGAATGCGGATCATCTGGCGCCCCTCATGCCTTCATCGCGCCGGCGACAAGCTTGTCGACCAGCGTTTCGACATCCAGCCGCGCCTTGAGCTTGGCAATGAAGTCCGCACCGGCAGCCTTGGCCGTGTCCGGCAATGTGTCATATTCGGCAAGCGCCTTGGCGAAATCGCCCTGGTTGACCGCCACTTCCATGCGCGCCACCGTTTCCGGCACACCAGCGCCCTCGACAGCACCGATCGGCCGCACCTGGACCAGCTGTTCGGCGCTTGAAACCAGCCGTTCGAAGATGCCCGCATCCTGGTTGACCGGCTTGGCTGCCGCGATCATCGCATTGGCCGCCGCATCGGTCGCAGCGACGATGTCCGCACGTGTCGGCACACCCTTTTCGGCTTGCGTCCTGAGTGCCGCCAGTTCCGGCGCATCGGGCGAAATGGCAGCGAAGGTTTCGAGTTCGGCACCGAAGCCGGCCCCGCGCTCGACCGCCGCCTTGAGTGCGGATGCCGCAATCGCCATCGCGATCTTGGGCTGCGACGCCTGTGCCTCGACCTTGGTCGCAAGCGACGAGACCGACTGCTCCAGCGTCGCGATCTTGCCGTCGTCGGCGGTGGCCGCCTCGCCTGTCGACTTCACAAGGGCGTCGAGCCCGGCAATGCGTTCGTTCAGCGCCGTAATCTCTGAAGACGTCGCCCCACCCTGGCTCAGCGCCGAAACAGCCGTTTCGATCTGCTTGATGCGCCCGTCAAGCCCGGCAAGCGCGTCGCTCGATCCGGCCTGACTGGTTGCCGATTTCAGCGCCTCGACCTCGGACTTCACCTGGCCGACAGTTGTGGCCAGCCCGTCAACCTGTCCCTTGACCTCGCTGCCAACGCTCGAAGTGCTGAGATCGGCGATCTGTGATTTCAACGAGGCGATTTCGCCTAACATCTGCTCGTCGCCGCCTGCTGGCCCAGTTGAGCCACCGGGCGTACCAAGCACACCGGCATATTGCAGCCCGCCCGCCACCAGAAGGGCGATCAGGCCACCCGCCAAGCCGGGCAACATGCCTGATGTGGCCTGCCGCTGCGCTGCCGCAGGTGCAGCCGTGCTTGAGGCGCGCGAACTGCTGCTGCTCGATGACGCAGCATCTGTCGGCGCTTCGGCCTTGGGCTGCTGCGCCGGTTGCGCGTTGTCGAAGCTGTAGTCGTAGGATGCGTATCCCGTATCGGCCTTGGCAGTCGTCTCGCTCGACGCCGGCTTTGCCGCATTGTCCGCCGCTGCCTCGTCGCCCGTGCCAGCCGAAACTGTGTCCTGCACGGCTTCGGCCTTGTCAGCGTCTTCGACGCGCGACACCGCGCCAGGCTCCAGTTCGATCGTCACCGGGTCGCGATGCGTCTTCGAATGGCGCGTATTCGGCGTCTTGACCATGCTTGGGGCTCCGCGATTTTCATTGGCACAGGTCCCGCAACAATGCGGGGTCGAAGATCAAAATCAGTAACACCCACCGTCCCGCGAAAAAAGGCCGCGTGATGGCGCAGTCAATCCAACATCAATCCGGCTCACCGAGAAGATCAAGCAGCGCGTCCTCGTTGGGATCCGGCGCGACCGCAACGCGCAGGCCCTCGACCAGCGCCGAGGCGATGCGTCCCGACAGGCAAAAGCACGTCGCGTCCCGCATCAAAAAATCCGCTTCGCTGTGTGTCTCCACCAGCATGCCAAACGCCGCGGCCGCTCGCGCCGAATAAATCAGCACCGCGTCGATCGGCTGCCCGCCCAGCCGCTGGCGCACGAAGTTCGGATCAGGCGCCAGTGCAATCGTGTCATAGGTTTCGATCGGCACCACCTTGGTGCCATTCATGCCGAGCCGGCGCTCGAAGTCGGGCATCCGCACCCGGCCACAGAGATAGGCAAGTGTTGCCTTGCCAAGTTCGATGGCGATCATGTCGGCAAGGGCAGCGGCATCGCCCGGGCCTTCGTTGACGGAGAAAAAGCCCGCCTTGCGCGCACTCTCCGCGGTGCGTGCCCCCACCGCGTGGCACGGCAGTCGCCGCAGCCGTTCGATCAGCCCGCTCGGCGCATGGCGCAACGCATTGGCGCTGGTCACAGCCACAGCCGTCGCATTGGTCGGGACGCTTCCGCGTACCACTGGCAGCGCACGCGTTTCAGAAAGCGGCAGAAGCACCGGTTCGAAGCCAAGCGCCTCAAGGCGCCGCGCGGTGCGGGTGGCGCCGGGATCCGGCCTCGTCACCAGCACACGGCGTGCCATCTAGCTCCACCCCTCGAAGAATTTCTCGCCAGCTCGCGCACGCACGTCTTCGCCCGCCTTCCGGCCAATCGTTGCGGCATCGGCGGCAACGCCCTCGGCCTTGGCCTCGTGCCACAAGGTACCATCTGGCGTCAGGATAAGCCCGGAAAATGACAGCCTGTCGCCATCGATGGTGGCATGTCCGGCAATCGGCGTCCGGCACGAGCCGTCAAGCGCTGCGAGAAAGGCCCGCTCGCAGGCCAGCGCCTGGCCGGTCGGCGTGTGGTCGATCGCCGAAAGCATGTCGGTGACCGCTTTGTCGCCGATGCGGCTTTCGATGCAGATCGCGCCTTGCCCCGGTGCCGGCGGAAAAATGTCGAGCGGCATCAGGTCGGTGATGACATTTTCAAGCCCGAGCCGCCGCAGGCCGGCATTGGCGAGGATCGTGCCCTGGGCCACGCCCTCGTCGAGCTTGCGCAGCCGCGTCTGCACATTGCCGCGGAACATCACAACGTCGAGGTCGGGGCGCATGCGCCGGATCAGCGCCTGGCGCCTGAGCGACGACGAGCCGACGACGGCACCCTCCGGCAGATCGATGATCCTGGCTGCCGCGCGGCCGATGAACGCATCGCGCGGGTCTTCGCGCGGCAAAAAGGCCGACAGCTCCAGCCCGTCGGGCAGCTGCGTCGGCATGTCCTTGGACGAATGCACGGCAAAGTCGATCTCGCCCGAATAAAGTGCCTCTTCGAGTTCCTTGGTGAAAAGGCCCTTGCCGCCAGCCAACGACAGCGGCCGGTCCTGGATGCGATCGCCGCTGGTCGAAATCGTCACGATCTCGAACGCTTCTTCCGGCAAGGCGTGCGCCGCCATCAGCCGCGCGCGCGTCTCATGCGCTTGTGCGAGCGCCAGCAGGCTGCCGCGTGTTCCGATTCTCAAGGCTCTTGTTTGCATAGCGCTTGGTCCGTGATAACCCCGCGCTGGCGGGGCGGTCCCGTACCTCCTATCTAGGAATTTACCACCGGGCAATCATGCAGGGTAGCGACCAATTGATCCGTGTTCTGGGCATCGAGACGAGCTGCGACGAAACCGCGGCCAGCGTCGTTGCGCTCGAAGCAGGCAAAGCGCCGCGCATTCTGTCGAGCACTGTCTTCAGCCAGATCGAGGAACATGCGGCCTTTGGCGGCGTCGTTCCCGAGATCGCGGCGCGCGCCCATGTCGAAGCGCTCGACGGCATTGTCGAGGCCGCCCTTGAGGATTCTGGCCTGTCGCTAGCCGACATCGACGCTATCGCCGCGACCGCCGGTCCTGGCCTTGTCGGCGGGCTGATCGTCGGGCTGATGACGGCCAAGGCGATTGCCGCCGCCGCCGGCAAGCCGCTGATCGCCATCAACCATCTCGAGGGCCACGCGCTGACAGCACGGCTCACCGACGGGCTCGACTTCCCCTATCTGCTCCTGCTGGTCTCCGGCGGCCACACCCAGATCGTTCTGGTCAAAGGTGTTGGCGACTATCAGCGCTGGGCCACCACCATCGACGATGCGCTCGGCGAGGCCTTCGACAAGACCGCCAAGATGCTGGCTTTGCCCTATCCCGGCGGCCCCAATGTCGAAAAGGCAGCAATGTCGGGCGACGCCACCCGCTTCGTCTTCCCACGTCCGATGAAGGGCTCGGCCCAGCCCGATTTCTCGTTCTCCGGCCTCAAGACATCAGTGCGCCAGGCAGCGACTGCCGTGGCACCTCTGAGCGATCAGGATGTCGCCGACATCTGCGCTTCGTTCCAGGCGGCCGTTGCCGACGCACTCGGCGATCGCGTCAAACGCGCATTGGCACGTTTCCGCGACGAATTCCCCGATAGCAATGCAGCAGCCCTCGTTGTTGCCGGCGGTGTCGCCGCCAACAAGCAGATCCGCGCCATGCTGGAAAAGCTCTGCGCCGACAATGGCTTCGCATTCATTGCGCCGCCCATGGCGCTGTGCACCGACAATGCCGCGATGATCGCCTGGGCCGGCATCGAGCGGCTGCGCGCCAACCTCGTTGAACCAGACGCATTCGATTTTGTGCCGCGCTCGCGCTGGCCGCTGGACAGCGTCTCAGCACCTGTGGTCGGCTCCGGCAGGCGGGGAGCCAAGGCATGAGCGCATACAAGGTCACCGTTCTCGGCGGCGGCGCCTGGGGCACAGCCCTTGCACTTGCCATGCTGCACGCGGGCCATGCCGTCACGCTATGGGCCCGCGACAGCGAAAGCGTCGAGGCCATTCGCAGCGGAACCAACCCGCGCTATCTCCCCGGCATCAGCTTCGAAACCGGCATCGCCACCACCACCGACCTCGCCGTGGCCCTTGCGGGCACCGACTGCGTGCTGGTCGTCACCCCGGCGCAGGCGCTGCGCACTGTGCTGACCCAGGTCAAGCCGCATGTCGCCGCCCATGTACCCATGGTGCTTTGCGCCAAGGGCATCGAGCGCGACACCGGCAGGCTTCTGTCAGCCATAGCCACAGAGATTTTGCCCGAAAACCCGGTCGCCGCACTGTCCGGCCCAAGCTTCGCCACCGACGTGGCGCGGGGCCTGCCGACGGCCGTTGTGGTTGCTTCGGAAGACGAAGCCCGGGCCTCGGCACTCGCCTTGCGCTTCTCAGCCGCCAATCTGCGCTGCTATTCGACCGACGATCTGATCGGCGTCGAGCTCGGCGGCGCGCTGAAAAACGTTTTTGCCATTGCCGCCGGTGCCGTCACCGGCGCCGGCCTCGGCGCCTCAGCCCAGGCGGCGCTCGTCACGCGCGGTTTCGTCGAACTGCGCCGCATCGGTGCAGCCTTCGGCGCCCGCCCCGAGACCCTGATGGGCCTGTCCGGCCTTGGCGACCTGATGCTCACCTGCTCGTCGGTGCAGTCGCGCAACTTCGCTTATGGCGTGGCGCTGGGCAAAGGCGAGGAACTGTCGGGCCGGCCGCTCGCCGAAGGCGTCGCCACCGCCTACATCGCCGCAAGATTGACTCACGAGCGCGGCATCAACGCGCCGATCGTCGAAGCGGTCGCTGCCCTGCTCGACAAGGCCATCACCATCAATGAGGCCATTGCCGGCCTGATGAACCGTCCGCTGCGCGCCGAAGCCGACTGATTCCTGAACCAAAGAGGATATGCACAACATGCTTTTCGCACTGATCTGCAAGGACAAGCCGGGCCATCTCCAGGTCCGCCTCGACGCGCGTCCCGATCACGTCGCCTTCCTCAACGATCTGAACGCCAAGGGCGCGCTCAAATTCGCCGGCCCCTTCCTCGACGCTGACCAAAAACCCGACGGCTCCCTGGTGGTCATCGAGGCTGCCGACGCATCAGCCGCCAAGGCTGTCGCCGACGCTGATCCCTACGCCAAGGCCGGCCTGTTCGAGAGTGTGGCGATCCGGCCATGGAACTGGGTGTTCAACAATCCGGCCAGCGCCTGATACCGGCCAAGCAGATCGAGGGGACGCGTAAATGAGCGACAAGAATTACTGGCTGTTCAAATCCGAGCCGTTCAAATTCTCCTTTGAGATGCTGAAGGCCAAGGGCAAGCAAGGCACGCAGTGGGACGGCGTGCGCAACTACCTCGCGCGCAACAACATGCGCGCCATGCAGATTGGCGATCTCGGCTTCTTCTATCACTCCAATGAGGGGCTGGAGGTCGTCGGCATCGCCGAGGTCTGCGCGCTGGCCCATCACGACACCACCACCGACGACCCGCGCTGGGAATGCGTCGACATCCGCTATCACAGCGAGATTCCGCAGTCTGTCACCCTCGCCGACGTCAAGGCCAATCCAGCCCTTGAGAAGATGGCGCTGGTCACCTCGATGCGCCTGTCGGTCCAGCCGGTGACCCCGGACGAGTGGCAGGAAGTCTGCCGCATGGCCGGCCTCAACAAGGCGCCGTGACGACAGGTTCCATGACAAGACTAACGCCCGAGAGCGCGGAAAACTTCATCCGCGCCAACACGGCACTGATGCGGCCGCCGCATGTGCCTGAAGTCGCGCTGTACCTCGCCGACGAGGCGCATGACCTCTGGCACCGCACCGAGGAGCAGCTGGCCGAGATCGGCCTGCCGCCGCCCTTCTGGGCCTTTGCCTGGGCCGGCGGACAGGGGCTGGCGCGTTATGTGCTCGACCACCCCGATACGGTCGCCGGCAAGCGCGTGCTCGACTTCGCCTCGGGCTCGGGCCTTGTCGCCATCGCCGCGATGCAGGCGGGCGCTGCAACAGTCGTCGGCGCCGACATCGACCCGTTTTGCGAAGCAGCGATCCGGCTCAATGCCGAGGCCAACGCTGTTGCCGTGAGCTTTGCCGGGACAGACCTCGTTGGCCACGATGCCGGCTGGGATGTCGTGCTCGCCGGCGACGTCTTCTACGAAAAGTCCTTCGCCGACAGGCTGGTGCCGTGGTTTTCCTCCTTGCATCAACGCGGCGCCGAAATCCTCGTCGGCGACCCCGGCCGCTCCTATCTGCCCAAGGACCGGCTCGAACGGCTCGCCATCTACGAGGTGCCGGTCACCCGCGCACTCGAAGATGCCGAGGTCAAGCGCACCACCGTCTGGCGCTTCGCCTGATTACGTCTGCGGATTGTGGACTTCGTTCAGGATCCAGTCCTTGAACGCGCTGACCCTGGCATCGTTCGCAGATCCGACGGGATAGACCAGATGATAGGCGAATTCGGGCGCCACTTTGATGCCCAGCTCAAACGGCCGCACCAGCCGCCCCTCGGACAAATCGTTGGCCACCATGGCGAAGTCGGCAAGTGCCACAGCACTGCCGTCGATCGCCGCCTGTACCGCATCGGATGAGGTGGTGAACACCACCGAGCGGCTGTCGTCAAAGTCGTCGACACCGGCGGCAGCCATCCACATCCGCCAGTTCGGCCAGGTCACGCCTCGCTGCGACCATTCGATATGAACAAGCGTGTGGTGAAACAGGTCGCGCGGCACGCGCAGCGGCGGGCCGGATGCCAGCAACGCTGGACTGCACACCGGGATGATCATGTTGTCGAACAGCCTGTCGGCACAGAGGCCTGGATATTTGCCCGTGCCGAAGCGGATGCCGACATCGACGTCGTCGAGATCGAAGTCGCGCACCTCGTAGCTGATGTCGAACCTCAGATCGATGTCGGGGTGCAGCTTGCGGAAACCATCAAGGCGCCGCATCAGCCACTTGGACGCGAACTGCGCGTCGAGTGTCACCTTGAGCAAGGCCGTCCCACGCGTCAGCTTGCGCGCCCGCGACACGGCCCGGCTGAGCAGGTCCAGCGCATCGGCCGAGGCATCGCACAGCACCGCCCCCGCCTCGGTCAGCCGGATGCTCCTGCTGGTGCGGGTGAACAGCACGACGCCAAGCTGGTCCTCGATTTCCTTGATCTGGTGGCTGACGGCGGCCGGCGTCAGGCCAAGTTCGTCGGCGGCGCGCGTGAAATTCAGGTGCCTGCCGGCAGCCTCCAGCGTCCGCAGTGCACGTGTCCCGGGTACGAAGCGCATCGTTGGATCTTCAAACTGAATTTGATGATTGAGAAAGAACTACTCATTTCTCTTTTGTCTTTCAACGCCACATCATGGGACCAGTTAGAGCAATGTCAAACCGGATTTGATATCCGGACGAAACGGACCACCCCATGTCGACCGATGTCTGCAAGGCACCCTATATTCAGCCAAACCGGCTCCAGCCGCTGTTTGATTGGCTTCGCCAGATGAAAGCGGCACTCAACCTGCCCGCCCAGGATTTCGGCTGCCTGACCGAGCACTATCGCCGTGACACCGGCATCCCCTGCAACGATATCGCAAAGGCGGTCGATGCCGATCTTGGCCGGCTCGGCCTGCTCGACATCGGCTGGCAGCAGCCGCGCCGCCGGAACCGCAGTTGAACTGATCTCCCAAGCTCACTCTGGGAGCAAACTCGGCCCGAAGATAGTCTCCCATCTTCGGGCCGCTTTCTTTAGCGCACCACTTTCAGCACCGTGCGGCTCGACAGATGCGGCAACAGCCGTGCCATCACCTGCGCGGTGACGGCGACGCACCCTTGCGTCGGGGTGAAGCCCGGCCGCGCCAGATGGAAAAAGATCGCGCTGCCACGCCCGCGCCGTCGCGGCCGGATGTTCCAGTCGAGCACGATGCAGGCGTCGTACAGCCGGTCATCGCGCTTCATGCGCTCATGGCCCGCGCCATAGGGCATCTTCACCGGCCTGTTGTAGTTGCCGTCATCAGGCACTTCGCACCAGCCAAGATCGGCCCTGATCGGGCGCATCACCAGCCGCGTTTGCCCCGCGACAAAGTGATCCCGGCGGAAATAGCCCGACAAAAGACGCATCGTCGCCAGCGGCGTCGCGCCATCGCCTTCGCGTTTGTCAGCGGAAATGCCGCCACTCCCCAGCGCACAAGGAAACACCGTTGCGCCCACCTGCAGCAGGCCCTTGGTCCGGTCGCCAGGTTTGGCTCTTACGACGATTGTGGAAATGCCCTTGCGCAAAAATTCATCCGCCCCAATTACGCCTTTGATTTTTCTTGTATGATCGCATTGCGGAACAAATCACCCGGTCAATGGTTGTCGCAGTCAGCTTCCGCATCCATAGTCTGTGGTCAACAGAATTTTGATTTTAAAACAACGGATTGCTCCATGACCTCACGCACCATCCTGATCGTCGACGATGACGACGATCTGCGCGGCACGCTTGTCGAGCAGCTCGCGCTCTATGAGGAGTTCGAAGTTCTCGAGGAAGCGACGGCGGCCAAGGGTGTCAGCGCAGCGCGCGCTGGCCTCATCGACCTGCTTATCATGGATGTCGGCCTGCCCGACATGGATGGCCGCGAGGCGGTGAAGATCCTGCGCAAGGGCGGCTACAAGGCGCCCATCATCATGCTCACCGGCCACGACACCGATTCGGACACGATCCTCGGTCTCGAAGCCGGCGCCAACGACTATGTCACCAAGCCGTTCCGCTTCGCTGTCCTGCTCGCGCGCATCCGCGCCCAGCTGCGCCAGCACGAGCAGAGCGAGGACGCCACCTTCTCCGTCGGGCCCTACACCTTCAAGCCGAGCCAGAAGCTTCTCATCGACGCGCGCGGCGGCAAGGTCAGGCTCACCGAAAAGGAGGCCTCGATCATCAAATATCTCTACCGCGCCGACCAAAAGGTGGTCACCCGCGACGTACTTCTCGAAGAGGTTTGGGGCTACAATTCAGGTGTCACGACGCACACGTTGGAAACGCATGTGTACCGTCTTCGCCAGAAGATCGAGCGCGATCCTTCCAATGCGGAAATTCTTGTGACAGAAAGCGGCGGATACAAGCTGGTCCCCTGACCGGTTTTTCGGCGGTGTGGGGCCGCTGGCTAACGACAGGGAGAAGGAGCCGGTCTGAGAAGTCGGGGACATAATGGCGCTGGATGACGACATCCGCATCCTGTCCGGCGTGAGGCTGTTCGAGGGCTTCACACAAGAACAGCTGCGTTTGCTGGCTTTTGGCGCGGAGAATGTGCATCTCCCCGCCGATCGCAAGCTTTATCGCGAGGATGACGAGGCCGATTCGGCCTATGTCGTCATCTCGGGGCGAATAGCGCTTTACCGCGAGGTTGACGGCGTGCGCGCCGAACTCGGCTCGGCAGGGCCAGGCTCGATGCTCGGCGAACTCGCGCTGATCGCCGACACCAGGCGGCTGACAAGTGCGGCAGCGGCCATCGATTCGGAAATCATCCGGCTCAACCGCAAAATGTTCCACCGCATCCTCGAGGAATATCCCGAGGCCGCGGCCCGGCTGCACCAGCACATCCTCGAAGACCTCCAGGACATGATCGCCCGGATCGAAAGCATGGCCCCGCGATTCGGCAGGTAGGTGCCAGCCACGCTGTGGTCGGGTCCTAGATGTGGAGTTACGGGGTGATTGCGCTCCGCTCCTGTTTGCCAGCGCAACGGCATGGATTCCCGACACTCTCCGCTCGCTCTGCTCGCTCACGAGGTCGGGAATGACGGATTGCAGGGGCGCTTTCCGCTAGTCTCGAATGTTTGCGGTGAATGCTAGCATCGGCGTTCCTTGCGCATCGGCGGCAACGTCGGTGGTTGGCGGGACCGGCTAACCTCCCCCCGTCATTCCCGACCTCGTGAGCGAGCAGAGCGAGCGGAGAGTGTCGGGAATCCATGCCGTTGCGCTGGCAAGGTCGAGGTAAACCGGCGCATCCGACCGCCCGAAACTGCTGGCCGGCCCCGCCTATATCTCCGTCGAAATCAAAACGCGCTCTGCTCGTTCACGAGGTCGGGAATGACGTAGTGCTGGGGTGCTTTCCGTCAATCTCGAATGTTCGCGTTTGACATCAGCGGCAAAAATTCGCGCTGGCATTGGCGGCAACGTTGGCGGTTGGCGGAAACGGCCAACCAAGCCCGTCATTCCCGACCTCGTGAGCGAGTGAAACGAGCGGAGAGTGTCGGGAATCCATGCCGTGACGTCGACCAAGACAAGGTCACCCAAAGAACATGTTCGATGGCATCCGACCGCCCGAAACTGCTGGCCGGCCTGGCCTATATCTCAGTCGAAATCAAACCGCGCTATGACCGGCACGTGATCCGACGGCCGCTCCCAGCCGCGCGCGGCACTCAAAATGTCGATGCCGGCGAGATCAGGCGCGAGGTTGGCTGAGGACCAGATGTGGTCGAGGCGGCGGCCACGATTGGAAATCTCCCAGTCCTTCGCCCGGTAGCTCCACCACGTGTAGATCTTCTGGTCGTCCGGCACATTCAGCCGCATCAGGTCGATCCAGTCGCCGGCCTTGCGCATCGCCTCGAAGTTTTCGGTCTCCACCGGGGTGTGGCTGACGACGTTGCGCAGTTGCTTGTGCGACCACACGTCGTGTTCGAGTGGCGCGATGTTGAGGTCGCCGACCAGCACCGAGGCTGAGCTCTCGTCCTGTTCGGCGCGGATCGCGTTCATCTCGGCGACGAAATCGAGCTTGTGGCGGAATTTCGGATTGATCTCGACATCAGGCTCGTCGCCGCCGGCCGGAACGTAGAAATTGTGCAGCGTCACCTTCTTGCCGCCGGCGTCGAAACGCACCGACAGATGACGGCTGTCATCGATCTCGCAGAAGCGGCGCTTCTCCACGATCTCAAGCGGCCGCCGCGCCACAGTGGCGACGCCGTGGTAGCCCTTCTGGCCGTGGATGGCGATGTGTTCGTAGCCGATCTTGCGGAACGCGGCGGACGGAAACTGATCGTCCGGACACTTGGTTTCCTGCAGGCACAAGACGTCGGGCGCGTATTCGCTCAAAAGCCGCTCGACCAGCGGCATGCGCAGGCGCACGGAATTGATGTTCCAGGTGGCGATGGAAAAGGGCATGGCAGGTTCCGGCAAGACGTTGCGGCGGAACCTGCCAGCCCGACCCTGCAATGACAAGGCTAGAAGCTGGGCGCGGCGCCACTGGCGCCGCTGTCCACAACTAAGCCGGGCAAAATCCGAACAAGAGGCTGCTTGATAGCTCGCCCTTCCGAGGCATATGGCGTGGTTTTCGAGAACCGGAGCGGAGCGTACTACAGTACGTGAGCACCGGAAGCGCAGAAAACCGCGTCAGATGACCGGCAGGGTAGAGCTAGCAAACAGCCTCTTAGTCGTTTTTCTTCTTGGTGTTCAGCTCGCGGTTGAGCTTGTAGTCGATCTTGAACGTGTCGGCGGCAAACGAGCCGCCCTGCTTGACGTTGAACACCATCACGGTGGTGTCCTTGCCCTGCGCGTCGGTGATCGTCCACTGCCTGAGCTCGTAGGTCTTGGGATCGAACATCATGGTGATGGTCGAGTTGCCGAACACCTGCTTGTCCGAAAGCTTGATGGTGGTCAGGTCGTCTTCTTCGGTGACGCTCTTGACCTTGCTGCCGGTCAGATCGATGCGATCGTCGAGCAAAAGCTTGAGCGGCGTCTTCGACAGCGGATAGAGGTCGGAGGTGCGCATCTTGGAATTCAGGATGACCACCGACTGGCCGTCGGAGATGACCTTGAAGTTGGACGGCGCCTCATAGTTGAAGCGAATCTTGCCCGGGCGCTCAAGGAAGAATTTTCCACCGGTCTGCTCGCCGCGCGGGCCGAACTGCACGAACTCGCCCGACATCGCGCGCACGCTCGAAAAATGGTCGGCGATGCGCTGGGCGGCATCCGAAGCCTGCGCCAGGGCCGGCGAACTGAGCCCCATTGCGGATGCGACGGTCAGCGCCATCACTGCTGCCAGGCCAAGCAGGCGCCGCCGCATCAGGCCAAAGCCACCCTTGGTGGCAAAAAGATTGTCTGTCATGCCGATAACTTTCGTCTCATTCCAGTTCGGCAACTCTATCGCCGCCCAGTGGGGCTGAAGTTTGACACATATCAGCGTCACGTCATGAACGCGAAAACGTGATCGCTGGTTCCGTCCTCACATCTTGTCGTCTTCGGTCGGCACAAGGATTTCGCGTTTTCCCGCATGGTTGGCGGCACCGACGATACCTTCCTTCTCCATCCGCTCGATGATCGAAGCGGCACGGTTGTAGCCGATGCCGAGGCGCCGCTGGATATAGCTGGTCGACGCCTTGCCGTCGCGCAGCACCACGGCCACCGCCTGGTCGTAGGGATCGTCCGAATCCTCGAAGTTCCCGCCACCACCGCCATTGCCGCCGCCGCCCTTGCCCGACGGTTCGTCTTCGTCTTCGCCGTCATCTTCGGTAATGGCGTCGAGATATTCCGGCACGCCCTGCAGCTTGAGATGGGCGACGACCTTTTCGACCTCTTCGTCGGCAACGAACGGGCCGTGGACACGCTGGATGCGTCCGCCGCCGGCCATGTAGAGCATGTCGCCCATGCCAAGCAGCTGCTCGGCACCTTGCTCGCCCAGAATGGTGCGGCTGTCGATCTTCGACGTCACCTGGAAGGAGATACGGGTCGGGAAGTTGGCCTTGATGGTGCCGGTGATGACGTCGACCGAGGGACGCTGCGTCGCCATGATGACGTGGATGCCGGCCGCACGCGCCATCTGCGCCAAGCGCTGGACGGCACCTTCGATATCCTTGCCGGCGACCATCATCAGGTCGGCCATCTCGTCGATGATGACGACGATATAGGGCAGTGGTGCCAGATCGAGGTTTTCGGTCTCGTAGATCGCCTCGCCGGTCTGGCGGTCGAAGCCGGTCTGCACGGTGCGTGAGATCTGCTCGCCCTTTTTCTCAGCCGTGGCAACACGGGCATTGAAGCCGTCGATGTTGCGCACGCCGACCTTGGACATCTTGCGGTAGCGGTCTTCCATCTCCCGCACCGTCCACTTCAGCGCCACCACAGCCTTCTTCGGGTCGGTGACGACAGGCGTCAAAAGATGCGGAATGCCGTCATAGACCGACAGTTCGAGCATCTTCGGATCGATCATGATCAACCGGCATTCCTGCGGCGTCATGCGATAGAGCAGCGACAGGATCATGGTGTTGATCGCCACCGACTTGCCCGAGCCGGTGGTACCGGCAACCAGCACGTGCGGCATCTTGGCGATGTCGACGATGACCGCCTCGCCATTGATGGTCTTGCCGAGCGCCAGCGCAAGCTTGGCCTTGGTCGTCTCGAAGTCGCGGCTCGCCAGGATCTCCCGGAGATAGACGGTCTCGCGCTTGGCGTTGGGCAATTCGATGCCGATGGCGTTTCGCCCCGGCACGACGGCGACACGCGCGGCGATCGCGCTCATCGAACGCGCGATATCGTCGGCAAGGCCGATGACACGCGACGACTTGATGCCAGGTGCCGGCTCAAGCTCGTAAAGGGTGACGACCGGGCCCGGACGGACATGGATGATCTCGCCCTTGACGCCGAAATCTTCGAGCACGCCTTCGAGCAGGCGTGCATTCTGTTCGAGCGCGTCCTTCGACAGGGAGGCATCGCGCACGACATTCTTGGGCTCGGCCAGGAAATGCAGCGACGGCATCTCGAAGGTCTCGGCGCCGATCAGCGTTGTCTGCGCCTCGCGCTGGACTCGGGCGCCCGGAGCCGGCCGAGGTGCGGGGGCTTCGACGCGCGCGACGGGTGCGCCATTGGCCGGCGAGCGGAAATTCTGCACTTGTGCGTTGGCGCCGCGACGCGGCTCGGGCGACATCGGCATGTCGTCGTCGCCAAAGACGTCCTGGTCCTCGGGATCGATGGATACGGAGCGCTCCTGCGCCACCATCTGGGCGAAGAATTCGGGTTCGACCCGCGCCCGGCCGCCTGTTGTAACGCGCTGCTCGGCGCGCTCCGCCGATTCGACGCGCTCGGCAGCCTGCCGCCAGGCGCTCTCGCGCTTGACCGGCGGCATGTCGTAGCCTTCCTGCTCGCGACGCTTGGCGGCACGGCGGCGCAGATAGGCCTTGGCCGACAGCCACCAATGCGTGATCGCACCGAGCGCCAGCACGCCTTCGCTGTCTTCGTCGTCCTCGTCGTCGAAGCTGGCGAAATCCTGCTCGCGCATATCGGGCTTGGGCTTGGGATTGACCACCGCAAAGCCGTTCTCGCGGTTGAGCAGGCCCGCGCCAAAGGCAAACAGCCAGATCGCAGGCGCAATCAGCAGCACGCCGATGACTGTGGCGATCAGCCCGGTCGGATAACCGCCGATGAACAGGCCCGGCACCTTGAGCACCATGTCGCCGAACACGCCGCCCAGGCCGGTCGGCAGCGGCCAGGTTGGCGGCGCGCCGACGCAGCCGGCGATTGCTGCGGCCAAAAGGGCCGAGCCGAACCAGACAAGGCCGCGCTTGGGCATGCGGTCGACACCGCGCGCGGTGACAAACAGCACGCCCCAGATCACCGCCGGCATCAGCGCCGCGACCGAGGCTAGGCCGAAGAACTGCATGGCAAGGTCGGCGAACACCGCACCGGGATAACCCATGGCGTTGGTGACGGGACTGTCGGTGGCATGGCTGAAGCTCGGGTCGGCGACGTTCCAGGTGCCGAGTGCCGCCAGCCCGAAGGCGACGAAGGCAAAAAGGCAGATGCCCGCCGCGCGGCCTGCCTGCCGTCGCGCGAATGCCTGAATGCCGTGCCCTGCGTCGGTCAGCGCGAGCGGTGAGGAAACCCCAGAACGCATGCCTCGTCCCCGTCCATTGATGCCGTGGCCCAGATGCGAACGCATCGCGGGCAGATTCGGTTGTCAGACTAGCGAGGGGAAGGTTAAGGCCGCATTAAGGTTAAGCCATCGTTCACATTACCCAGGCGTCAGGCGCACCCAAGACTGCGCGAACGAAGCCTCCGGGGTCACAGCAACAATGACGCCGGACACGTGATCCGGCGGCTCTCAAGCTCCTGGCAAGCCTCAACCCCTCGCTCCCCGGGAGCGGGGTTTTTCCATGGGCTGCGCTATTCGGGCTTGCCCCGACGCCTGCATCGCCATACCTTTCAATATTAGCAAAAGCTAAGACAGGAGGCGACGATGAAACACCATACCATCGAGCAACTGCAGGCATTCGCTGACATCCAACCCGCAGCTCCCTATCTGCCCATGACGCGGACCCAGCGCCTCGAACGCTGGGCCCAGTTGCTGGAACACCAGCCCGAACGGCGCCTCGGCACGCTTCCGGGCACTGAATATGCTCCACGCGCCGAGCGCATGGCGATGCGCGTCACTGGTTCGCCGCTCACCGTGGCATTCGAGGACCCGGGCTTTAGGGCATCCGGCCTTGCTGACGACAGCTACGGCGAAGCCAAACGCTTCTTCGACCTGTCCGACCGGCAGCTGCACAATATCGTTTGCTACTGCCACTTCGGCGAAGCCGTGAGAGGCGCCAGCGCCGCCCGGCGCGTTCGCGCCGCGATCGGCTGGTGGCCGCGGATCCAGGCATTTTTTGCCTGACCTTCAGCGACCTGGCGACCACAAAAAAGGAGGCCCGGATCGCTCCGAGCCTCAAAGCGTGGCTGCTTTTCGGCGGCCACGACGGGATTGGCAAAATGGAGCGGTCGATCGCTCGACCGCCCTTTGAATTATGAGTGGTAGGCCACCTCGCCATGCGAGGTCAGGTCAAGACCCTGACGTTCGGCTTCGACGCTCGGGCGCAGGCCGATGAGCAGATCGACCAGCTTGTAGAGCACCAGCGAGCCGATACCGCACCACAGCACAGTCACCGATACGGCAAGGAATTGCGTCCAGACCTGGCCGCCGACCGAAAGCGTACCGTAGCCGACGCCGCCCAGCGCCTTGGCATTGAAGACGCCGGTACCGATGGCGCCGATGATGCCGCCGACGCCGTGGATGCCGAAAACGTCGAGCGAGTCGTCATAGCCGAGCTTGATCTTCACTACCGCCACGAAGAAGTAGCAGACGGCAGAAGCGATCGCGCCGAGCACGATGGCGCCGACCGGACCGACAAAGCCGGCAGCCGGCGTCACCGCAACGAGGCCGGCGACCATGCCGGAGGCCGCTCCCAGCATCGAGGCCTTGCCGCGGGTGACCACTTCGATGATCACCCATGCGAGGATCGCGCCTGCGGTCGCGGTAAAGGTGTTGATCATGGCAAGGGCCGCGCCGCCATTGGCTTCGAGGTTGGAGCCGGCATTGAAGCCGAACCAGCCGACCCACAGGATCGAGGCGCCGACCATGGTCAGCGTCATCGAGTGCGGCGCCATATTGTCCTTGCCGTAGCCGGTGCGCTTGCCGACCAACAGGGCGCCGACAAGGGCTGCGATGCCCGCATTGATGTGCACGACGGTGCCGCCGGCGAAATCAAGCGCGCCCCAGCCATAGATCAGGCCGTCCGAATCCCAGACCATGTGGGCGATCGGGAAGTAGACGAAGGTCACCCACAGCGCCACGAACAGCAGCACCGCCGGGAACTTGATGCGCTCGGCGAACGAGCCGACGATCAGTGCCGGCGTGATGCAGGCAAAGGTCATCTGGAAGACGATGAACACATATTCGGGAATGACCACGCCCTTGGTGAAGGTCGCCGCCATGCTTTCAGGCGTCACCCCCATCAGGAAGGCCTTGCCGAGGCCGCCCCAATACGGGCTCGGCGCATCGCCAAAGGCCATCGAATAGCCCCAGAACGTCCAGATCACGATCACCAGCGCCACGATCATCGTGCACTGCATCAGCACCGACAGCATGTTCTTGGCGCGCACCAGCCCGCCGTAGAATAGCGCCAGGCCCGGCAGCGCCATGAACAGCACCAAGAGCGACGAGGTCAGCATCCAGGCGACGTCGCCCTTGTCCATGACATCGGCGGGCGCGGGCGCTGCGGCGGCCACCGCCGGAGCGGTTTCCTGGGCAAAGGCCGCGACCGTTCCCAGCGCGGCAAGTGCGAGCGTGCCCAACAAGGCCGAGCGCGCCGCGGTCTTCAATGAGGTTGGAATTTGCATTGATGTCTCCATGACAATTGGCTGGCCGCTCAGAGCGCGTCGGTGTCGGTTTCGCCGGTGCGGATACGCACGGCCTGGTCGATGCCGAAGACGAAGATCTTGCCGTCGCCGATCTGGCCGGTCTTGGCGGCGGCGGTGATGGCCTCGACGGCCTTGTCGACAAGGTCAGTGCTGACAGCGACTTCGATCTTGATCTTGGGCAGGAAGCTCACGGCATATTCGGCGCCACGGTAAATCTCGGTATGCCCCTTTTGCCGACCGTAGCCTTTGACTTCGGTGACGGTCAGGCCCTGGATGCCGACATTGGTGAGCGCTTCACGCACCTCGTCGAGCTTGAAAGGCTTGATGATTGCCATCACGATTTTCATCAGGTTTCACCCCTTGCTGGCGGGTCCCCCGCGTTTGCAGACATCGCCAGCGGACCCGAAAGCCACCGGTGAGTGACCTAGGCTATTCAAGCTCCGTGCCAGTTGGCGCCGGCGTTGATTAACGTATTGAAATTGAAAGAAAATATACTTCGGACGCGCAGCATCCTTCGCAAGTGCAGCAAAGCACTTGCTCACAGAATGTGCATAAATCCTGAAATGCCTACTTTGTAGGCTTTGTGCGCAGGCGGATCAGCCCTTCCTGTGCCACCGACGCAATCAGCGTGCCGTCCTGGGCGTAGAGCGCGCCGCGCGTGAACCCGCGCGAACCGCTCGTCGAGGGGCTGTCCTGGGTGTAGAGCAGCCAGCCGTCAAGCGCATGCTCGCGGTGGAACCACATCGCATGGTCGAGGCTCGCTGCCTGGATGTCGGGATCGAAGATGCCGCGGCCATGGGCAAAGGTTGCCGTATCGAGCAGCGTCATGTCGGAGAGATAGGCAAGCACCGCGGCACGCAGCGCCCGGTCGTTCGGCACCGGGCCGGTCAGCCGGATCCACACCTTCTGCAGCGGCGGCAGCTTGTCACGGCTCGAATAGTGCTCGGCATAAACGGGCCGTAGTTCCAGCGGCCGCTCCTTGGCCCAAAACAGCCTGATCTGCTCGGGCACATGGGTTGCTTCGGCCAAAAGCTCGCGCTGTGACTTCAGCTCTTCGGGCGGCGGCACGTCGAGCGGCATCGGCATCTGGTATTCGAGGCCCTGCTCCTCGACCTGGAACGAAGCTTCGAGCGAAAAGATCGCATGGCCGTGCTGGATCGCCACCACGCGCCTGGTGGTGAAGCTGCCGCCGTCGCGAATGCGGTCGACCTCGTAGATGATCGGCACGGTGATGTCGCCCGGCCGCATGAAGTAGCCATGCAGCGAATGCACGTGCCGGTCGGGCTCGACTGTGCGCTGTGCCGCGACCAGTGCCTGGGCGATGGTCTGGCCGCCAAACACCCTTTGCCACTGAACCTGCGGGCTGCGACCACGATACAGGTTGTGTTCCAGCTTCTCGAGATTGAGAATGCTGAGAAGCTCTTGTATTCCGGCCGGCATGCTTTCCCCTTTTCGGGACGAAGTATACTCCGGTTTCCAGCAGGAAGCCCCCGTCGAGTCAAGGCGGGAAGCCTAGTCGTAAAGGACACCGCCATGGTCACACGCGAATCTGACGACAATAAATCGGCGCAGCTCGATGTGCTGGTCGCCGGTGCCGGCTATGTCGGCCTTGCCACCGCCGTGTCGATCAAGCAGGCGCGGCCCAATCTGCACATCGCCATCGTCGATGCCGCCCCGGCCGAAATCTGGCGCAAAGATGGCCGCGCTTCGGCGATTGCCGCCGCCGCCTGCCGCATGCTCGACCAGCTCGGCTGCTGGGAGGAGATCGCGCCCGAGGCGCAGGCGATCACCAGCATGATCATCACCGATTCCAAGACGTCCGATCCGGTCCGACCCGTCTTCCTGACCTTCGACGGCGAAGTCGGCGCAGGCGAGCCCTTCGCCCACATGGTCGAAAATAAGTTCCTCAACGGAGCGCTGCGCCGCCGCGCCGCCGAACTCGGCATCGACATCATCGAAGGCGTCGCCGTCCAGGCTTACGAGGCCGGCGTCGGAAGCGCCAAGGTCCATCTCGCCGACGGCGTCAGCATCGACACCCGATTGCTGATCGCAGCGGACGGCGTCAAGTCCAGGCTGCGCGACATGGCCGGCATCAAGACCGTGCGCTGGGAGTATGGCCAGTCCGGCATCGTCTGCACCGTGTCGCATGAGCGCCCTCATGGTGGCCGCGCCGAGGAGCACTTCCTGCCGGCCGGACCCTTTGCCACGCTACCGCTCAAGCCGGCAAAGGATGGCACCAACCGCTCCTCGATCGTCTGGAACGAACGCACCGAGGACGCCGAAAAGCTGGTCAATGGCGACCCATTCGTCTTCGAGATCGAGATGGAGCAGCGCTTCGGCCTCCAGCTTGGCGAAATCCGCGTCGAAGACAAGCCGCGCGCCTGGCCGCTCGGCCTGACGCTGGCCCGCGCCTTCGTCGCCAACCGCTTCGCCCTTGCCGGCGATGCTGCCCACGGCATCCACCCGATCTCAGGCCAGGGCCTCAATCTCGGCTTCAAGGACGCGGCAGCCCTTGCCGAGACCATCGTCGAGGCCGACCGGCTGGGACAGGACATCGGCACGCTTGACGTGCTTGAGCGCTACGAACAGTGGCGCCGCTTCGACACCGTGCGCATGGGCGTCACCACAGACGTGCTCAACCGGCTGTTTTCCAACGACATCGCCCCCATCCGCGCCATCCGCGACATCGGCCTCGGCCTCGTCGACCGCGTGCCCAGCCTCAAGGACTATTTCATCCGCCAGGCATCAGGCCTGACCGGCGAAACCCCGCGCCTGCTCAAGGGCGACGCGATCTGATCCTGCGGGCGTCATCCCGGAAACCGAAGCGGAGCGAAGGTTATCCCATTGGCGGGAGCATCGTGTAGCGCGGCCGGGTCCTTGCCCTGGCGCACGTCATGGATGCTTTCGCAAAACGAGAACCCGGCCGCGCTGATCAATAGGTCCCGGGTCTCGCTCCGCTCGCCCGGGATGACGGCGCCGCTGAATCAAGCCCCCGGAATATCGTAGATCGCCCTGACCTCGATCTGGCCCATAGCGGCAAGCGGGATGTGCGAGGCGATCTCCAGCGCCTCTTCCTGGTCGGCCGCCTCGATCATGACGAAGCCGATCAGTTGCTCCTTGGTCTCGGCGAAGGGGCCGTCAGTGACCAGTTTCTTGCCGTAACGCCGCTTGACGGTTTTGGCGGTCTTCACCGACTGCAGCGCTTCCGCCGCGATCAGCTTGCCGCTGTTTTCCAGCATCCTGTCATAGGCAAGCGAATCCGCGTCGAGCTTCGCCGCCACGTCCCGCGACAGCGCGCCAAGCTGCTGTTCCTCATGATAAACCAGGCAAAGGTACTTCATTCCGCTCTCCCTTGTTGTGTTGGAAAGTCTAGCACCGGTTCAGCGGGCTTGCTGACCAGCTGCAACGCTGCCGCGTCAAAAAGCAACGCCAGCACGACGATGATGCCGAATGCCAAAAGCAACCGGCCGACGCCCGAGGACGGCACCTCCAGGGCATTCGTCCCAACGATTCCTTTTCCCAGATTGCCATGCGGTAGCAGCTGCATCTCACCCTCCGGCAGGCCGCAACGAGACGCCGCGACCACCCAAGGACGATGCGGCAGGCCATACTCAGACATTTTCGCGAGACAGTTTTTTCGAAGGCCACGGTTTTCTCGCCGACCCTTCATGCGAAGGTGGCATGCGCGCGCGGCAACGCTATAGTCTTTCAACTGCCGCTCAGTTGAACAGGAGAACGTCATGAACCGCACTGCCAACGCCATCTGGAAGGGCACGCTCAAGGAAGGTTCGGGAACCATCGACACGCAAAGCGGCGTGCTCAAGGGACAAGCCTATTCGTTCAAGGCACGCTTTGAAGATGAAAGCGGCAAGTCGGGCACCAACCCCGAGGAGCTGATCGCCGCCGCCCACGCCGGCTGCTTCGCCATGCAGCTGTCGCACTTCCTCGCCGAAAACGGCACACCCGCCGAAAAGCTCGATGCCAAGGCGACGGTCACGCTCATCCCCGGCACCGGCATCACCGAAAGCGCACTCACCCTCGTCGGCACCGTGCCCGGCATCGATGCGGCAAAATTCCAGGAACTGGCGGCCAAGGCCAAGGAAGGCTGCCCGGTCTCCAAGGCGCTCGGCGCCATCAAGGTTTCGCTCGACGCCAGGCTTAGCTGACTGAAACGATCAAGTGCGCCGAGCAATGCTCGGCGCCCGCTCACGCCGCTAGTGCATCGCCACGAACATCGGACGGTGTTGCGCCGTAGCGCTTGCGAAACGCCCTGTTGAAATAAGACAGGTCGTTGAAGCCTGCTTCATAGGCGATATCGGTGATGCTGTGGCGCGCCCAAAGCGGGTCGCTCAGCATCCGGTGCGCCCGTTTCAGCCTTTGGCCAAGCGCGAATTCGGTAAACGACAGCCCCTCGCTTTCAAACAGCTTCCTGACATAGCGTGGCGACAGCCTGTGCTCGGCGGCGATCTCTTCGGCCGAGATGCCGCGCAGGTCGGTACGTGCCGATATATCCGACTTGATCGCCGCCAGCCGCGCGGCGCGCAAGCCGCGCCCCAGCGCCACCTGTTCGGCATCGCGCGTCGCGCCCAGCGTCAGCGCCGTCAGGTCGAGCAGATGTGTCGCCACCATGCGCGCCATGTTGCCTGGCAATGCCTCGTCCATCTGCTGAAGTGCCGTGGCGTAGCTCAACAGCAGGCGCATCGGCCCTTCATGCACCGGGATCGGCCGCATCATCATGCTGGAGACATCGCCCAGCAAGGGCTGCAGCGCCTTCCGCTCGAAGCGAAGATTGACATAGGTGAAGCCGGGCCGCGTCACATTCGCGCCCACCTGGCCGCCGGGCACGAACATCGCGCAACCGGGCAGGACGCTTTCTTCAAGCTTGCCGATCTGCATGTGGCTGCCGCCGGCAAGGGCCGCGAGCAGAATGACATCGTCATTGTCGACCATGCGCGACGTGACCCCGACCCTCATCGGCGAGGCGACGCCAGTGGCAATGCCGATGCCCGGAAGCAGCCTGACCCGCATATCCACGTGAACAGGCGATTCATCGACCGGCTCCAGATCGGCGTTGAGAATCGTCTTGCCATAGACCTCGCGCAACATCGGCAGTCTGTCCTGCGCAGGCAGGCCGTCGGTCATCAGGCGGAATGAAGCGAACTGTCCGTTAGCACTCGTCATCGGATCAACTCATGTTACGCAACACAACCAAAACGTGAAGTCGAGCCTTCTAGTTCGCGTTATTCGATCCGTCAATACGGCGCTCGATAGCCTGCGGTGGGCCTATTTTGGATGGCCGCCTAAGCCGCATCATCGGGCCATCCAGTCCAAGATCGCGTCAACGCGGCCATCTAGTTTGCCGCTCGAAAGTCGAAGCGGGCCAGTCCCGACGGCGAAACGAGGAAACCGGGCATGCACCACCTTCAGTTCCTGAAGACGCTCGCGGCCCTCGCTGCGGCGGGCTTCAATCCACGTGCCTTCCTCGCTCCGATGGCATTAGGCGGCAGGCTTGCGAAGCCTACCGAACCGAAGCGACAGGAGGAGGCACAAAAGGAACCGGACAAGCCGGCTCCTTGAACCGACAGTCGCTCGGCGACGTCATGGAATGACAGGTTGGCTGCCAGCAGGGTGCTAAAGGGTGTGGCATCGAAGCGGCAGCTCAGCAGGCCGGACGCAGGGGGGCAGACCAGCGTCCGGCCATCTTTTTCACCGGCCGGCCATTTTTTCGTTTGTTGCGTGGCCGGCCACGTGCGCGCAATGCGCGGTCGCAGCACTGGGCCACTTCGAAACCAAAAATCGCGTGATCGGTTTATCCTTCTGAGGACCAGCTCACCGGGAGGAACCCTCATGCTGAACGTCCTTGAACCGCGCAACCGGCAACTGTCGGCCGCGACCACGCTCGAAATCACCGACATCACCGCTGATGTCGCCCATCTCGATGGTTTCGACCATCACGAGCAGGTCTGGCTCGGCCGCGACACGACGCGCGGGCTGACCGCCATCGTGTCGATCCATACCACCGTGCTCGGGCCTGCTTTGGGCGGCACGCGCATCTGGCCGCACAAGAGCTTTGAAGCCGGCGTCATCGACGCGCTGCGCCTGTCGCGTGGCATGACCTTCAAGTCGGCCATCGCTGGCCTGCCGCTCGGCGGCGGCAAGGCGGTCATCATCGCCGACGCCAAGAAGGACAAGACGCCTGCGATGCTCGAAGCCTATGCCGAGATGCTCAACGCGCTCGAAGGCCAATACATCACCGCCGAAGACGTCGGCATGACGCTCGCCGACGCCGACTTCCTCGCCGAGCGCGCGCCCAACGTCAGCGGCACCACCAAGGGCGGCAGCGGCAATCCCTCGCCCTTCACCGCTGAGGGTACCTTCCTGGGCCTCAAGGCGGCCCTGCGCCACCGTACAGGCAGCGACAATCTCAAGGGCGTCCGCGTCGCCGTGCAGGGCCTCGGCTCTGTCGGCTGGTCGCTGTGCGAAAAGCTCCATGCCGAAGGCGCTGTCCTCACCGTCTCCGACCTCGATACGGGCCGCACCGCTCGTGCCGCCGATAAGTTCGGCGCCACTGTCGTTACCGGCGACGCCATCCTGTCAGCTGACGTCGACATCTTCGCGCCCTGCGCCCTTGGCGGCATCCTGTCCGCCGTCACCATCCCGCAGCTCAAGGCCAAGATCGTCGCCGGTGCCGCCAACAACCAGCTCGCCACCGCCGAGGACGGCATCCGCCTGGTCGATAAGGGCATCCTCTACGCCCCCGACTACGTCATCAACGCCGGCGGTGTCATCAACGTCGCCGCCGAAATGGCCGATGGCGGCTACAGCGTCGAAGCGGTGAAGCCGCGCGTCGAAAAGATCGCCGACACGCTGACAGCGATCTTCCAGCGCGCCGAGCGCGAAGGCCGCACCACCGATGCGGTCGCCGAAACCATGGCCCGCGAGATCGTCGAAGCCGCGCGGAAATGAGGCCACGTGCTCCCTTCTCCCCGTTTACGGGGAGAAGGTGCCGGCAGGCGGATGAGGGGCAGAGCCTCCCTCTGTGACTGCCGGCGATCGCGTCGCAGCAACAAATACAAACGGCCCGGCTGCCTTGGCAACCGGGCCGTTTTGCTATCGCCGATTACGGCGAGATGACTGCATTTGCTGTGCAGACAGCTGGCTGTTGTTCTGCCGCCCGGCCTATCCGCCGACAGCGTCGAGCCGCGCCTTGAGTGCGGCCACTTCCTCCTCCAGGAGGCGAACGCGCTCCTCGAGCTCCGAAACAACTGATGTGGTGGCGCCCGGCGCTCGACTTGTCGTGACGACCGCGGCATCGACATCGCCTGATAAAAGATGCGCGAAGCGATCCTCGCGCTGGCCGGGTGCGCGGCCGATCTCCTTGACCAGCGCCGGCCTGCGGCCGATCAGCATGTCGAGTTCGCCGCGCACGGCGTCGGCATCGGTGAAATTCGCCATGCGCTCGGCGCGGGCGAGCAATTCGTAGACGGTCTGCGGTCCGCGCAGCAGAAGCAGGCCGATCAGCGTGCTCTGGTTGCGCGTCAGCGAGAATTTCTGCGCCATCTGATGTTCGTAACGCTCGACGCGCGAGGCGAATTGCTGGCGTGCCAGCCCCTTCGCCTGCAATGTGCCAAGCGCCCGGGCGATGTCGGCGACCTCCAGGGCCATGACCGGCTCGCGCGACGTCTTCTGGTTTGAGGCGGCAACCAGCGCATTCGACGTCATCGGATAGACGTCAGGCGTCAGTTCCTTCTTCTCGATCAGGCAGCCGAGCACACGCGCTTCGACCGGCGTGAGAAGAGGAAGGTCTGTGTCCGTCATATGCGCTCCTGCCTCAGACCCGCCGCTCGACCATCATCTTCTTGATCTCGGCTGCCGCGACGCCGCAGGCGCGCAGCCAAAAACCGATCGCCGAGCTAAACGCGGCGCTCGACCATCATCTTCTTGATCTCGGCGATCGCCTTGGCCGGGTTCAGGCCTTTCGGGCAGGTCTGGGCGCAGTTCATGATCGTGTGGCAGCGGTAGAGCCGGAACGGATCCTCGAGATTGTCGAGGCGTTCGCCCTTGGCTTCGTCGCGGGAATCGATCAGCCAGCGATAGGCCTGCAGCAGCGTTGCCGGGCCGAGATAGCGGTCGCCATTCCACCAGTAGCTCGGGCACGAGGTCGAGCAGCAGGCGCACAGGATGCACTCGTAGAGGCCGTCGAGCTTGGCGCGGTCCTCGTGGCTTTGCAGCCACTCCTTCGCCGGCTCAGGCGACACCGTCTTGAGCCACGGCTCGATCGAGCGGTGCTGGGCGTAGAAGTTGGTGAGGTCAGGCACCAGGTCCTTGACCACGGGCATGTGCGGCAGCGGATAGATCTTCACCGCGCCCGAAATGTCGTCGCAGCCCTTGGTGCAGGCGAGCGTATTCGAACCGTCGATGTTCATCGCGCACGAACCGCAGATGCCTTCGCGGCAAGACCGGCGCAGCGTCAGTGTCGGGTCGATCTTGTTCTTGATGTAGAGCAGCGCGTCCAGCACCATCGGCCCGCAATCGTCGACATCGACGAAATAGGTGTCGATGCTCGGGTTATCGCCATCGTCGGGCGACCAGCGGTAGATCCGGTACTCGCGCAGATTGGTCGCACCTTCCGGCTTCGGCCAGGTCTTGCCCTGCTTGATCTGCGAGTTCTTGGGGAGTGTTAGTTCGACCACGATCGGTTCCTCACAGCTTGGCGCAGTTCCTTGCGGATGACGAGCTTGAGCCCGCTCCACACGGCATCCACGGCACAGACCTTTACGTCGACCAGCCCTGTCGGCAGCGCGACGTCGCGAATGACATCCTCGGTGATGTCGGTGGCGATCTTCGATGCCTTCTTGGGCCAGGAGATCCAGACAGCGCCATCGGGCGCGATCATCTTCTTGAATGTCTCGACATTGCCGTCGAGGTCGGCGCGGCGCTTGGTGAAGGCATGCACGATGTCATGCCCTTCGCCCGTGTCCCCGAGACCCTGCCAGCCCGTCAGCCGCTTCGCCGCGAAATCTCGCGACGAAGCCAGTTCGCCTAGCTCATCCGGCAGGTCGACAAAGACAACACTCTGCCCATCCTTGAGGCCAAGCTTGGCCGCAAGCGGAACAGGCGAATATCCGGCCGCCGCCAGCGCCATGTCTAGTACACCCGTGCCTTGGGTGCGATCTTGGCGAGCGAGATGCCGCCGTCTTCTTCCTTGAGCAGCGGCTCGGTGTGTACCGGCCGGTAGGTCAGCGTCACCTTGCCGTCCTCGGCGACGTGGGCCAGCGTGTGCTTGCGCCAGTTGGCGTCGTCGCGGGCGGAGAAGTCCTCGCGCGCATGCGCGCCGCGGCTTTCCTTGCGCGCTTCGGCACCGTAGACGGTGGCAATCGCGTTCGACATCAGGTTTTCGAGCTCCAGCGTCTCCACCAGGTCCGAGTTCCAGATCATCGAGCGGTCGAAGACCTTGATGTCCTTCATCTCGCCCCAGATCTGGGAGATGCGCTTGCAGCCCTGCTCAAGCGAATCCTGGGTGCGGAACACAGCAGCGTCGTCCTGCATCGCCTTTTGCATCTTCTCGCGCAGCACTGCCGTCGGCGTGCCGCCATTGGCGTGACGCAGGCGGTCGAAGCGGTCCATGATCTTTTCGACCGAGGCCGCATTCGGCGCCGGGATCGGCGCGTTGCGGTCAACGACTTCGCCGGCGCGGATCGCCGCTGCGCGGCCGAACACCACCAGATCGATCAGCGAGTTGGAGCCAAGACGATTGGCGCCGTGCACCGAAGCGCAGCCGGCCTCGCCAACAGCCATCAGGCCGGGCGACACGCGGTCGGGATTGCCCTTGGTCGGGTTCAGCACTTCGCCCCAATAATTGGTCGGGATGCCGCCCATATTGTAGTGGACCGTCGGCAGCACCGGGATCGGCTCGCGGGTCACGTCGACGCCAGCGAAGATCTTCGCCGATTCCGAAATGCCTGGCAGCCGCTCATGCAGCACCGCCGGGTCGAGATGGTCGAGGTGCAGGTAGATGTGGTCCTTGTTCTTGCCGACGCCACGTCCTTCGCGGATCTCCAGCGTCATGCAGCGCGAAACCACGTCGCGCGAGGCCAGGTCCTTGGCCGACGGCGCGTAACGCTCCATGAACCGCTCGCCCTCGGAATTGACGAGATAGCCGCCTTCGCCGCGCGCGCCTTCGGTGATCAGGCAGCCCGAACCGTAGATGCCGGTCGGGTGAAACTGCACGAACTCCATGTCCTGCAAGGGCAGGCCGGCACGCGAGGCCATGCCGCCGCCGTCGCCGGTGCAGGTATGGGCCGAGGTCGCGGAGAAATAGGCGCGGCCGTAGCCGCCGGTCGCCAGCACCACCATCTTCGCCGAGAAGCGGTGGATGGTGCCGTCATCGAGGTTCCAGGCAACGACACCGGTGCAGGTGCCGTCTGGCTCCATGATCAGGTCGAGCGCGAAATATTCGATGAAGAACTGGGCGTTGTGCTTCAGCGACTGGCCATACAGCGTATGCAGGATGGCGTGGCCGGTGCGGTCGGCGGCAGCACACGTGCGCTGCACGGGCGGACCATCGCCATAGTTCATCATGTGGCCGCCGAAGGGGCGCTGGTAGATCTTGCCTTCTTCGGTGCGCGAGAACGGCACGCCATAATGCTCGAGTTCGTAGACGGCGGCGGGCGCTTCACGCACCAGATACTCCATCGCGTCGACATCGCCGAGCCAGTCGGAGCCCTTGACGGTGTCGAACATGTGCCACTGCCAGGAATCCGGCCCCATGTTCTGCAGCGAGGCGGCGATGCCGCCTTGTGCTGCGACCGTGTGCGAGCGGGTCGGGAATACCTTGGTGATGCAGGCGGTCTTCAGCCCCTGCTCGGCCATGCCGAGCGTGGCGCGCAGGCCAGCACCGCCGGCGCCGACAACAACGACGTCGAACTTGTGATCGACATAGGTATAGGCGGAAGCTCCGCTGGTCTTGCCGTCCTTGGCCACCTTGTCAGCCTCCAAATGCCAGTTTGAGCAGGGCGAAGAGCGAGGCGACGCCGACCGCTATGGTAAAGAAAGTATTGAGCATGATGAGCGTCAGCTTGAGGCCCTCGCCATGGATGTAGTCCTCGATGACGACCTGCATGCCGAGCCGCATGTGGTAGAGGCCCGAGATCAGCATCAGCGCCATCACCAGTGACACGAACGGGTTGGCGAGCGCGGCGCGGACGGTGGCGAAATCGGCACCGTTGAGCGCGATCAAAAGGCCGACGAAGAACAGCATCAGCGGAATGTTGGCGACAGCAGTCAGGCGCTGGCGCCAGAAATGTTCGGTGCCTTCGCGGGCGGAGCCAAGGCCGCGCACCTTGCCGAGCGGCGTGCGCATATCGTTGTTGTTGCCGCTCATGTCAGGCTCCCCGCACCATGTAGCCGACGATCCAGACCAGCGCCGTCAGCACCACCGATGCGACCAGCGATGCCCAGGCGACCTTCGACGCCGTGTGCTTTTCAAGCCCGGCACCGGTGTCCCAGACCAGATGGCGGATGCCGCCCAGCATGTGCAGCATCAGCGCCCAGGTATAGCCCAGCAGAACCAGCTGCCCGATCCAGGTGCCGAACACCCAGCTGACGAACTCGAAATAATGCTGCGACGTCGCCGCCGCGATCAGCCACCAGGCGACCAGAAGCGTGCCGAAATAGAGCGCGCTGCCGGTGATGCGGTGCAGGATCGACGTCGTCATGGTGATCGGCGGGCGATAGATGAAGAGATGCGGCGACAAAGGCCGCGCTCGTGTGGTTGGTTGGGTGGCTTGTGATTTGCTCATGGCTCCCCCGGTCTGCATCCGAGCGTGGCTATGTTTGAATACGGCGCCGCCGCACCGTTTTGCGACGTCGGACTGCGCGCTTTCTAATGCTCTTTTTGCACCGCGTCAAAGTCGGAAAACCGTTCTGGCTCACCTATTTAGTCGCAGCCGAACATCGGACATGCCTTCAATCGATTGAAGCCGCGAACTGCCACCCGGATGGGTAACCAGCCGCCCGGTCGGTCAGGCAAAGCCGGTGGCAATCGCCTCCCCGATGGCGCAACCGACGGCCTACCCGTCCGTTGGGACGCAAGGGCGCCCGGCCTTCAGGTAAAATTAACCATGTTTCTTAATCT
Organism: Aminobacter sp. GW821-FHT11F06; assembly: GCF_058808215.1. Classification (NCBI taxonomy): domain Bacteria; kingdom Pseudomonadati; phylum Pseudomonadota; class Alphaproteobacteria; order Hyphomicrobiales; family Phyllobacteriaceae; genus Aminobacter; species Aminobacter sp. GW821-FHT11F06. Next base: position 104,724 of record NZ_JBXARL010000004.1, read on the forward strand.
TTGCCGCCCAAGCCTTAACAAAGATTAAGAAACGATTAATCTCCGATTCGACAAACCACGGAGATGGCGCCATGCATCTGGCACTGGCCTTGACCGCAACTGCATCGCTGGCCGCAGCCATTGGCTTCTCGGCACCGGCTTCGGCCGGCGGCTGGGACCGTGATCGCGTCTATGCCGATTCGTTCGGCAACCTCGTCGTCGACGGCGCCGCCGGCTACAAGCGCATCCTGGTCGGCCAGGGCAGTTCGGCCCGCAAGATGTCGAATTACCTGAACGCGGGCGCACCCAAGGTCGTCTATCTCGACCAGCAGGGCGAACGCACCGTCAGCAACTGCTATCGTCCGCCGATGCTGCTGAAGGGCCGCGGCTATATGTACGGTTTCTCCGAAGGCGAGTTTCCCCAGCCTGGCCTGCGCTGTCGCTGACAGGCTTTAGCGGCCCGTAGGTTACCGGTTCGGCGGCTTGATGCCGAACGGCACAACGGTCGAATCGCTAAACAACGCCACCGTTCCCGAAACCCTGACGCAATCGCGCCCGTCCTTCTTGGCTTCGTAAAGCGCGGCATCGGCACGTATCATCAGATGATCGATACCCTCGCCGGTAGCAAGTTCGGCGACGCCGAAGCTTGCCGTGAAGCGGCAGTGCGGCGGCAGGCCCTCGATCGGCAGGCCGGAGAAGGCACTGCGCGCGCCTTCGGCAAACAACCGTGCCGACGCCAGGTGCGCGCCCGGAAGCATGATGGCGAATTCCTCGCCGCCGATTCGCCCGGCGACATGGTGGCCGGCCTTGGATTCACTGATGAAGCGCGCGAACGCTTCAATGACGCGGTCGCCCGAGGCGTGGCCGTAATTGTCATTGATCGACTTGAAGTGATCGAGATCGGAGATGATCAGCGTGATCGGCAGGCCTTGGCGCGTCGCCTCGCGCAGCGCCGTCTCGGCCCTACGCTCGAAGCCGCCACGGTTGAGCAGGCCCGACAGCGCGTCGGTTTCGGATTTCTGCGTCACATCGGCAAGGATGTCGCGCACCAGGATGACCAGCAGCAGAAGCGCGATCGACAGCGCAAACACAGTGCCCAGCGCCTGCGAGATCATCGCATAGGTGCTTTGCAGGTAATAATGCGGGTCGACACCGGAGCCGCCGACGGCCAATGCCAGATAAGGCTTTGAGAAGAACTGCAGCGCGCTTGCCAGCAACACGCCCGACAGCGCGTAGTCGAACTGGCTGAGTTGCTGGCGCGACCGCAGCACGATCACCGCGCCGATGACCTGGGCAATGGCGTAGGGCGTCTGGAATGTCATCATGCGCAGCAGCGAGTCGCGCTCGAGGCCTTGCGTCAGGTAGACAGCAACGGTCGCCACGACAAGGAACGCCGCCATCGACCTTACAGGCGGCCCGGCGGCATAGCGGCGTGCCAGACCGACATTCATGATCAGCAGCGTCGCAAGGAAGGCGGCAAAGTTTGTGGCGGCGATCAGGCGCGTATCTTCGAACAGCGGTATGGAAAATTCCGTGCCGATATAGACGATGCCGGTGGCGTAGCAGAGCGCGAACCAGCGCGCCGCGACGCGCCTGGAGTCATAGACTGCGATCGTCATGAAAGCGCCGGCCAGCAGGCCGGCGACGAACACGTTGATTGCAAGGATGAAACCCGCACCGCTCATCAAGGTCGCACTCCCCCTCGCCCGAATAACACCATAACCGGGCGAAAAAGACGTTAACGCAACGCTCAAAATGCCGGCTATCTCACCTGTCCCCCTTTGAAACGAAAGAGGCGGCGGAACAGTTGCTCCGCCGCCTCGCTCATTTCGCATCGGCCGGTTGTGCCGGCCCGACTGGTCAGTGCCAGTCGCGGATGTCGACGAAGTGGCCGGCAATTGCCGCTGCGGCCGCCATGGCCGGCGACACCAGATGGGTACGGCCCTTGAACCCCTGGCGTCCCTCGAAGTTACGGTTCGAGGTCGAGGCGCAACGCTCATGCGGCTTGAGCCGGTCGTCATTCATGGCCAGGCACATCGAGCAGCCCGGCTCGCGCCAGTCGAAGCCGGCTGCAACGAAGATCTTGTCGAGGCCTTCGGCTTCCGCCTGTTCCTTGACCAGGCCCGAGCCCGGCACGATCATCGCGCTGACCGTCGAGGCGACCTTGCGGCCCTCGACAACCTTGGCGACGGCGCGCAGGTCTTCGATGCGGCCATTGGTGCACGAGCCGATGAAGACGCGGTCGACCGAAATGTCGGTGATCTTGGTGCCGGCGGTCAGGCCCATATAGTCGAGCGCGCGCTTCTTGGAGTTGCGCTTGTTTTCGTCCTCGATGATCTCGGCATCCGGCACGACGCCAGTGATGGCAACGACGTCCTCGGGCGACGAACCCCAGGTGACGATCGGCGGCAGCTTGGCTGCGTCGAGCACGATCACCTTGTCGAAATGCGCGCCTTCGTCGGTATGCAGCGTCTTCCAGTATTCGAGCGCCATGTCGAAGGCCTTGCCTTTCGGGGCGCGTGGCTTGTCCTTGACGTAGGCGTAAGTCGTCTCGTCGGGCGCAATCAGGCCGGCACGGGCGCCGCCTTCAATCGACATGTTGCAGATCGTCATGCGGCCTTCCATCGACAGCGCACGGATCGCCTCGCCAGCATACTCGATGACATAGCCGGTACCGCCGGCGGTGCCGATCTCGCCGATGATGGCCAAGACGATGTCCTTGGCGGTGACCCCATCCGGCAGCTGGCCGTCGACACGCACCAGCATGTTCTTGGCCTTCTTCTGGATCAGCGTCTGGGTGGCAAGCACGTGCTCGACCTCCGACGTGCCGATGCCATGCGCCAGCGCGCCAAACGCACCGTGCGTCGAAGTGTGGCTGTCGCCGCAGACGATGGTCATGCCTGGCAGCGTGAAACCCTGCTCGGGACCGACGATGTGGACGATGCCCTGGCGCTTGTCGTTTTCGGAGTAATACTCCACGCCGAAATCAGCCGAGTTCTTGGCCAAGGCCTCGACCTGGATGCGGCTTTCCTCGTTCTTGATGCCGTTCCTGCGGTCCGGCGAGGTCGGCACGTTGTGGTCGACAACGGCGAGCGTCTTTTCAGGATGACGCACGGTGCGGCCGGTCATGCGCAGCCCTTCGAACGCCTGCGGGCTCGTCACTTCGTGGACGAGGTGGCGGTCGATGTAGAGCAGGCAGGTGCCATCGTCCTGGCGGTCGACGATATGGTCGTCAAAAATCTTGTCGTAGAGGGTGCGCGGTGCGCTCATGATCTTGGATCCGTCGATATGAACAAGGGAAGGCTGAGGCGCCGAAAGCCCGTCGGCTCGGCGAAAACGACTAGATAAGTCGGCTGGTCAACGCGCCTGAAATCCGGGCAAAGAATCGCGACGGCAGGCGTTTGTGGTCCTGCAGCACGAAACCCTTGTAGGCCGGATCTCCAAAGAGCTCTTCCATGGCCTGCCTCATATCAATCTTTTGCGCGTCCGGCAATTGAGGCATATGCGTCATCACGCAACAGCCGACTGGCTCCGCTATCATCTGAACTGGGTGAGCGCTGACCGCCCGCCTCGTTCAAAACGGCTTGACGATCACAACGCCGACGATCCCAAGCAACAGCAACCCAACGATCCAGTGCAGCTTGAGGACAAGCGGCGCGGGTTTCGCCAGCCTTGCCCCAGACATCTGCCTGAGTTGGCCCGACAAGGCGCCATGCAGGCCCGACATCGTAACCACCAGCGCGAGCTTGGCATGCAGCCAGGCGTCGCCGAAGAAACCGGCATCATAAGCGAGGTAGAGCCCGAGCCCCCATGTCGCCAGCATCGCCGGCGTCACCAGCGCGGCAAAACCTGCCCGCAGTTGAGCCACCTGCTTGGCATCGATGCTGCCGACGGCGGCCATGCGCGACAGCGTCAGCGGCACGAAGATCATGCCCGACAGCCATATCACCATCGCCACGACATGCAGTGTCTTGATGACGAGATAGCTCATTGGCCACCCGCTTGCGCCCTGACCGCAAGATAGCGGTCGTTGACGAAGGTGCCGAACGGCAGCAGGCCGGCAAGCCCGGTGCGCAGCATCTCGTTGCGCGACCAGCCGCCGCCGGAGAAATTGTCGACCAGGGCAACGATGTAGAGCAAGAAGGCGAGGCCGTGAACCGGCCCCGCGGCACTGACGATCTCAGGATAACCGGCCAGGTGTTTCAGCGGCACCGCGATCAAAAGCAGGAAAAGCAGCGTCGTGCCCTCAAACAGGCCGGCTAAGCGCAGGCGGGTCAAAGGGTCGGTGAGGAATCTGCGGATGTGTTTCATGCCGCGAGATTGTCAGAGCCTCGCCAGCGCGCAATCGTCCACCCTGTCGCATGGCCGATTGTCGCGGTGGCCATCAGACGACTATTCGCGCGGCTGTGAACCCCGCCGCAAGCGCCGTTCCAGCGCGCGCAATGCCAGCGACAGGCTGACAGTCAGGATCAGGTAGACATAAGCGACGATGGAATAGGTCTCGAAAAAGCGGAACGAGCCTGACGCATAGACCTTGCCCATCTGGGTGATGTCGGCGACACCGAGCACCGAGACCAGCGAGGAATCCTTGACCATGGCGATGAAGTCGTTGCTGTAGGGCGGCAGGATGGTCTTGAACGCCTGCGGCCACACGATGTGGCGAAAGCGCCGGTAACGCGACAGCCCCAGCGCCTTGGCCGCCTCGATCTGGCCGACGTCGACGGCCTGGATGCCGGCCCGGAAGATTTCGGCGATGAAAGAGGAATAGGCAATCATCAAGGCGATGATCGCCCGCCACAGCAGCGAAAAGTCGCGCACCTGCATCGGCTCGACAAGTCCCGCCGCCTGCAGCGGAGTGGTCGCCCAGTTCCAGAACGCCACCCAGGCCGGCGCGCCGACGAACGCCACCCAAAACAGCAGCACCAGGATCGGCACCGAGCGGATGATCTCGACATAGAACCGCGAAATCTGGCGCAGCCAGATCGAGCCGGACAGCCCCATCAGGGCAACGCCGAGCCCCAGCGCCGACGCCAGCGCAAAGCCGACGATGGTGACGAAGACGGTGATGCCAAGGCCTTTGGTAACGACTGAAAAGACCTGGCTGTAGAGATCGTTGGCGGCGATGGCGACACCCGCCACGACAGCGATCAGCCCGCCGGCCACCAGCCACCAGGGAAAGTCGGGTTTCGTGCCGGAACGGGATGCGGGCGGCTGCATCTACCGAGCAATTGTTCGGGTTGCTGACAGGAGCGCTCTACGTCGCCCCCCTCTGTCCTGCCGGACATCTCCCCCACAAGGGGGGAGATCGGCTGTCAGGCCCGCTTGCACCAATCTACTGCGTTGCAGAACTCGCGACGCGAAACCGGCCGGCTGATCTCCCCCCTTGTGGGGGAGATGTCCGGCAGGACAGAGGGGGGCAACGTGGAGCGCCGACATCGCAGGATGTCTCAAGCTTACTGCCCCATCTTGTAGTCGAGGAACCACTTCTTGTTCAGCGCGTCGAGCGTGCCGTCGGCCTTCATCGCCGCGATCGCCGCGTTGATTGGCTGAACCAAGTCCGAGCCCTTCTTGAAGATGAAGCCGAAATCCTCGCCGCCAAGCGGCTCGCCGATGATCTTGAGCTTGCCTTCGGAGGCATCGACATAACCCTGCGCTGCCACGCCGTCGGTCAGCACCAGATCGACGTCGCCGGTCTTCAGCGCCTGCACGGTCGCGCCAAAGGTCTCGAACAGCTTCATGCGCGGGTTCTGCTCGTTGCCATCGAGCACATCGTAGACCGAGACGAAGAATGGCGTCGTGCCGGGCTGTGCGGCGATCAGGCCATCCTTGAGTGCCGCGAAGCTCTTGGCATCGTTGAAGCGGCTTTCATCGTTGCGCACCAGCATGCGCATTTCCGAATGGATGTAGGGATCGGAGAAGTCGACCTTCTCCTTGCGGTCTTCCTTGATGGTGATGCCGGTCATGCCGATATGGTACTGGCCGTCGGCCACCGCCTGGATCATCGCGTCCCACGAGGTGTTCTGGTACTCGACCTTGAAGTTGAGGCGCTTGGCCATCTCGTCCATGGCGTCATATTCCCAGCCGATCTGCTTGCCGGTCTTGGGATCGACGAACTGCAGCGGCGGATAGGCGTTTTCCGTCACCACCACCACGGCCTTGCCGCCGAGATCGGGCAGGCTCTGGGCGAAGGCCACGATGGGCAGAAGCACGACAGCCAGCGCGCCGGCCAGCGACAATTTGAAATTCTTCATGATGCGTTCCCCAAAAACACAAGACCGGTTGCACCGGTCGATTTGCGCCAGACTTTAGCTGTCTCAAGCCTGCTTGCAAGCATGCCCGATGCGCCAACGCAGCTGAATAAGCTGGTTCTGTTCTGCTTTTGCCGCCTTGGCGGAACAAAAACCGCGTCAGGCGCCCGGCTGATGGATCAGCAAGTTCTCGTCGTGGAACACCCCGTCCACCAGCAGCGCCCTCGGCTCGACGCCATAGCTTATGAAACCGAGGCTGAGATAAAGCCTGAGCGCCGGCACATTGTCGGCGATCACATGGGCATGTAGCGCAAGCCCGCGTTCTGCCGCGTGATCGATGATCTGGCGGACCAGTGCTTGCGCCGCACCGGTGCCGCGCCAGTCGGGGTCGACATAGACGCCGTACATCGAGCCTTTGTGCCGCGTCTTGCGCCGCTTTTCGGCGATGAATGTCGCAACGCCAACGAGCTCTCCGCCGCCAAGCACGCCGAACACCGCATCGGGTTCAGGCAGGCTGATCCGCGCCTCAAAATCGGCGTCGCCCAGATGTGCCTCGTCTTCCGGGCTCGAGCTGAAGGCAAGCGGCGCATTCGCGAGCGCCGCACGCCTCAGCTTGCGATAGGCACCACCTTCGCCCGACACCAGCCGGCGAACAACGAAATCCCGCGTGCTCACAACGAAAATCCTCCCCAAAACGCAAAAGGGCGGCCGAAGCCGCCCTTTCGAAAACAATGTGCCGGAAATTACTCGGCTGCGGGCTCAGCGGCGGCGGCTTCAGCTGCCTTGGCGGCCTCGGCTGCTGCCTTCTTCTCGGCGGCTTCCTGGGCTGCCTTCTCGGCGGCCAGCGCCTGGGCTGCTGCGACCTTCTCGGCTTCGATACGGGCCTTCTCGGCGACCAGCGCTGCGCGCTCGGCGTCGTTCAGCTTGCGGGCGCGCACGCCGGTGTTCTCGACGATACGAGCCGACTTACCGCGACGATCGCGCAGGTAGTACAGCTTGGCGCGACGCACCTTGCCGCGACGGACGATCTCGACGCCCTCGATCATCGGCGAGTAGACCGGGAACACGCGTTCCACGCCTTCGCCATAGGAGATCTTGCGGACGGTGAAGTTTTCCTGGAAACCCGAGCCGGCGCGGGCGATCACGACGCCTTCATAGGCCTGCACGCGGGTACGCGTGCCTTCAGTGACGCGCACCTGGACGCGCACGGTGTCGCCGGGCTGGAATTCAGGCAGGGTGCGCTTGGCTTCGATCTTGGCGGCCTGTTCGGCCTCGATCTGGCGGATGATATCCATCTCAGAAATCCACTTCTTGTTCTTCCGACAGCCAGAGCGCCCAACGCTCGCCTTGCAGTTCCAATGACCGCTCGGTTATGCCTTCTTCCCTCGCGGGTCTTCTGGCAGGGGCGACTACACCGTCACTGTTGACGGGTCCGGTCGATTATTCGTCCGGTTCGGGCGGGCACATACCGCTATTTCAGCCATTTGTCACGCCTTTGCCGCTTCTTTTTTGCTGCGAAGGCGCGCAGCCAAGGCATTGTGGCCGCTTCATCGACCTTGGACCACCTGGCCGCGATCGGCAAGCCATGGCTTGCATCGTTCGTTCGAGCTTCCTACAGACCCAAAAGCGCACCAGCAAAACAGGCAACCCGTGTCCCTCATCACAATCGGCATCCTCTTTCTCGCGGGCTTCCTGTCGGGCGTCGTCAACGCCATCGCCGGCGGCGGCACCTTCTTGACCTTCGGTGCAATGACCATGATCGGCATTCCGCCCATTTCAGCCAACGCCACCTCCTCTATCGCCCAGTTCCCCGGCTACATCACCTCGACTTACGCCTATATCAGCGACATCCGCCTGATGTGGCGTGGTGCGCTCGCGCTCGCTTTCATCTCGGCCATCGGCGCGCTGGTAGGCTCGCTCGTGCTTTTGTCGCTCGACAATGTCGCCTTCGGCGCGATGGTACCGTGGCTCTTGCTTGCCGCCACCGCGCTGTTCGCAGCCGGCCCCTGGCTGCGGCCGAAAAAACTCGCCGACCGACCCGAAGACGCGTCCACCTCACTTGCAGGACGTGTTGTCCAGTTCTTCACCGCGATCTACGGCGGCTTCTTCGGCGCCGGCATGGGCGTGATGATGCTGGCGACCCTCGGCCTCACCGAAGGCGGCGACTACCACCGCCTCAACGCGCTCAAGAACCTGCTCTCGATCGTCATCGCCGCGGTCGCCATCGTCATCTTCGCCTCAGGCGGCGTCGTCGCCTGGACGGCGGCGGCGATCATGGTGCCGGGCGTGGCGCTTGGCGGCTACGCCGGCGTCTGGACCGCGCGCCGCGTGCCGCAAGGCATAGTCCGCGCCCTCGTCGTCGCCATCGGCCTGTTTTTAGCGTTTTACTATTTTACAAAGGGCTAGCGGCCAAGCTGCCAATTCCCAAATTGGGAAATCCCCCTTGTTCCCAAATTGGGAAATGGCTATATGAAGCCATGCAGATATTAAGCAAGAAGACGTTGCGCGACTTCTGGGAGAAGCATCCTCAGGCGCAACGGCCTCTAACTGGCTGGTATCAGGCCGTTAGCGCTTCTGTCTGGACAGGTCCGGCGGACGTAAAGGCAACGTTCGGCGCAAACGTGGATTTTGTCGCCGACAACCGCATTGTCTTCGACATCGCCGGCAACAAATACCGGCTGGTCGCGCATGTCAGCTACACGTTCAAGCGCGTGCTGATCAAATTCGTCGGAACCCATGCGGAGTACGACAAGATAGACGTGGAGACAGTGTGATGAAGAATATTCGTCCCATTCGAAACGACGATGACCTTGAGTGGGCAATCTCGGAGGTCGGCAAATATTTTGAGAACGAACCGGAGCCCGGCAGCGAGGACGCCGCGCGCTTTGATGTTTTGTCCACCCTTATCGAGGCCTACGAAGACAGACATTACCCGATCGAGGCACCCGACCCCATCAATGCCATCATGGCCTACATGGAAATGCGCGATCTCAAGCAGCGCGACCTGGCCATTGTCTTGGGCTCAGCATCGCGGGCCTCTGAGATTCTGCACCGTAAGCGCATGCTGAACGTGGACATGATTCAGCGGCTCCACTCACACTGGCGAATTCCCGCCGAGACGCTTATCCAGCCCTATCATCTGGCGGCTACGTCAGAGTCTCATACCCGCAAGTCGGCTACCCGCTAGCGCCTGACGAAGGCGAAGCTCAACGCTTCTCCGTCCGCCCAGCCATCAAATCCGGCCGCCGTTCGGCCGTCAGCTTCTCGGCTTCGGCGCGGCGCCATTTGGCGATCTTGCCGTGATTGCCCGATGTCAGCACCTCGGGGATGGCGCGGCCCTCGAACTCCTGCGGTCGCGTATAATGCGGATGCTCCAATAGCCCGCCCTCAAAGCTTTCTTCGTCGCCAGAGATCTCGTTGCCCATCACGCCGGGCAACAGCCGGACAACCGCGTCGAGCAGCACCAGAGCCGCCGGCTCGCCACCCGAGAGGATGAAGTCGCCGACCGAAATCTCTTCCAGCTCCCGCGCATCGATGACGCGTTGATCAACACCTTCGAAACGCCCGCACAGGATCACGGCACCTGGACCTGCCGCGAGTTCCCGCACGCGTTCCTGGGTCAACGGCTTGCCGCGCGGGCTCATCAGGATGCGCGGGCGTTCGTCGCCCTCGGGCGAAGCATGGTCGATCGCCTTGGCCAAAATGTCGGCCCGCATCACCATGCCCGCCCCGCCGCCGGCCGGCGTATCGTCGACCGTGCGATGCTTGTCGGTGGCGAAGTCGCGGATCTGCACCGCTTCGAGCGCCCAGTCGCCACGCTCCATCGCCCGCCCCGCCAGCGACAGCCCAAGCGCACCCGGAAACATCTCGGGATAGAGCGTCAGGACGCTGGCACGGAACATCAGCGATTCCCCCCGGCGTCCTTCGGTCCGCGCGGGCGGCCTTTGTGCTCGAACTCGCCGTCGGAGGGTGCGTCCGCGTCGTCTTCGTTCTCGACCAGCCCGGCCGCAACCGTGTCGATGGCAACAAAGCCGCTCGCGATATCGACCACCGGTACGGCGGCCTGGGTGAAGGGGATCAGCACGCCGTTGCGGCCTTGATACTGGATTTCCAGAATGTCGCCGCCGCCGAAATTCTGCACGGCAAACACTTTGCCGACCGGCTCGCCGTTTTCGTCGCGCACCGCAAGGCCAACCAGGTCGGTGTGATAGAACTCGCCCTCATCGGCATCGTCGGGCAGTGCTGAACGATCGACGAACAGCTCGGTGTTGGTCAGCGCTTCGGCCGCGTTGCGGTCGTTGACGCCCTTGAAGCGCACCACCACCACCTCATTGGCCGGGCGGATCGCGGCGATCTCAAAGGCGCGGCCATCCTTGGCATAAAGCGGCCCATAATCGGCCAAGGCCAGCGGGTCGCCGGTAAACGCCTTGACGCGCAACTCGCCCTTGATGCCGTGGGCGGCGCCGATCACGGCCATCTGGATAGGATTTTGGGGTTTGGCCATCGCCTGCTTCACTGCTTGCTAACTTCACTGGTTCAACACTGCCATATTCCAATCGGACACCCGCTGCCAATGCAGGAATTCCTCATCGCCGCAAAACCCGACCTCCAGTCGGCTCGCGAGGGCTGGCTGAAGTCGCTTGCCGGCGAGCGGCGCCTGTCGGCGTCGACGGTCGATGCCTATGAGCGCGACACGCGCCAGTTCCTGCAGTTCCTCACCGGTCATTGCGGCGGCGCGCCCGGCATCGCTGACATAAGCGACCTGCGCCCGGCCGATCTGCGCGGCTTCCTCGCCTCCCGCCGCGCCCATGGTGCCGGCCCGCGCACGCTCGGGCGTGGCCTGGCCGGGGTGCGTTCGCTGCTGCGTTTTCTCGAACGCCAGGGCCTGGTCAACGCCGCAGGCTCCGCTGCCTTGCGTGCGCCAAAACAGCCGAAGTCGCTGCCCAAGCCGCTGACAGCGATCGACGCCAAGCGTGTCGTCTCGGCTGCCGAGCAGCTTGCCGAAGAGCCATGGATCGCCGCGCGCAATGCCGCCGTCCTGACCTTGCTCTACGGCGCGGGCCTGCGCATTTCCGAAGCGCTCAATCTCAACGGCGCGGAACTGGCCTCGCCTGACGACACTGTGCTGCGCATATCAGGCAAGGGCGGCAAGACCCGTCTGGTGCCGGTGCTGCCTGTCGCGCTCGTAGCGGTCGCCGAATACCGAAAACTTTGCCCCTATCATCTCGACGCCAGTGGCGCCCTGTTTCGTGGCGCGCGCGGCGGCAAGCTCGACCCGGCGATCATCCAGCGCGACATGCGCAAGATGCGCTCGGCCTTGAACCTGCCCGACACGGCAACGCCGCACGCACTGCGCCATTCCTTCGCCACCCACCTTCTTGGCCGTGGCGGCGACCTGCGCACCATCCAGGAATTGCTCGGCCACGCCAGTCTTTCCACCACCCAGATCTACACCGGCGTCGACACCGCCCGGCTGCTCGAGATTTACGAAGCCGCCCACCCCCGCGCCTGACATTCAAAGCCCGACAATTGTCGCTGCGCAATTAACCGTTTTGCCGCTTTTGGCGGCTACACAAATGCCCATGAGACGCACGACCGACTTCACCGACCGCGCCGCGACTTTTTCGCTGAAGCTGCTTGCAGCGCTCAACGTGCTGTTCTTCATCCTGTTCTTCACGGTGGCGTTCCTGCTCGCTGGCAAGGCGCATGCCGAAGCCCCCGTTTGCACCGGCACCGACATGCTGGCGGAGCTTGCCAAGGACAATCCGGCGCTTCTGACCAAGATCGAGGCCGAAGCCAAGGACACGCTCAACGGCCAGGGCCTGCTGTGGAAGCTGGAAAAGCTAGGCCAGAAGCCGTCCTGGCTCTACGGCACCATGCATGTCACCGATCCGCGCGTCACCAAGCTTGAGCCCCAGGCTCAAACGGCCTTCAACAGTGCCCACACGCTGGTCATCGAAACCACCGATGTGCTCGACCAGAACGCCATGCTTGCCAGCCTGATGAAGCAGCCCGAGCTGATGATGTTCACCGACGCCACGACACTGCCTTCGCTGCTGTCGCCGGAAGACGCCAAAATCGTCAATTCCGCGCTTGAAGCGCGCGGCATCCCGCCTGCAAGCGTCACCAAGATGAAGCCATGGATGCTGTCGGCGATGGTCGCGCTTCCGGCTTGCGAACTCGCCCGCAAGGCAGGTGGCGCGCCGGTGCTCGATATTCTGTTGGCACAGCAGGCCAAGGCCGCCGGCAAGGACGTCAAGGGCCTTGAGACCGCCGCCGACCAGCTTTCGGCGATGGCCTCGCTGCCGCTCGAATTCCATATCAAGGGCCTGGTCGAGACACTCAAGCTCGGCGACCGCATGGACGACGTCATCGAAACGATGGTCGTGCTCTATGAGCGTGGCGACACCGGCATGTTCTGGCCGCTGTTCCGCAACACCTTGCCCAGCGGCAGCTCCGACGATTCAGGCTACGCCGCCTTCGAAGAAGCGATGGTGACAACGCGCAACAAGACCATGGCCGAGCGCGCCGAGCCGCTGGTCAGTCAAGGCGACGCCTTCATGGCCGTCGGTGCGCTGCATCTGCCCGGCCCCGACGGGCTGGTCGAGCTGTTCCGCAAGGCCGGCTACACCGTAACCGTCGCCGACCGCTAATCCCTGTTGTCGGCTACCCGCGCCAGCATCGCCGGCACGATGATGCGGTGAAACGGCATGACAACAGCAAGATAGGTCCGGCCAAACCAGTTGTGCGTTGCGACCAGCGTCGTGGCACTGACCTCCTGCCGGCCCTCGCCCAGCTCCTTCAGCTCGACCAGCAGCCGAAAGTCGAGATGCCGGTCGTCAAGACCAAGCACGACCAGCTGCTCCGTCTGACTGAGGACCGGAAACATCCCCATCCGCTTTTGCTGCGGCGAAAGCTCCGCGAGCCTTGTCTTCAATCCGAACGGCCGGACCAGCAGGTTACGCAGCGCCATCAGCCAGCCGATCCAGGCCTGCCTGTCGCTGAACACGCGCTCAGCGGCGGTCACCACATCGAGCGACTGTCCCTTGACCACCACGGCAAAGCGGTCGGTGAAACTGGCTCCAGGCAGAAATTCGTCGGCATTGGCAAGAGCCGGCACCACGGACATGTCATTGATCTCCGGTAGCTCGTATCAGTCGAGCCTAGCCCCGTTTCGCTGCCTTGGCGGCGTGGCGAAACGCCGCCGCTGGAACGTTCATTTCGAAAATTTCACGTCATTGTGAAACCGAAATGCATTTCGCGCGTTGATTGCGATGTTCACGCAATGATTGCGGAGCGCAGCTGAGGGAGATCTCAATGGTGAACAATCCAGATCCAGGACGCCCACCCGCCAGCCAGTCGAGCATGGGCAGCACATGGCTCATAGCAGTCATCGTCGTGCTGCTCGCCGCTGCCGCCTATTATATCTTCGGTCCCAAGCGGGCGGCACCGCCGGTCGTTCAGCCACCGGCCGCCACGGCGCCTGCACCATCAACCACCGCTCCAGCCGAGCCAGCGCCGGCACCTTCAGGTACGATGGCGCCCGCTCCGGCACCTTCGGGAACGATGGCCCCGGCCCCCGCAGCGCCTTCTGGCGGCACCACAACGGCACCTTCGGGTGGCAGCACCACGGCACCTGCCCCGGCAGCCCCCGCAAACTGAGGTCCATGCCCTCAAACGCAAACGGCCCGCTCATCGAGCGGGCCGTTTCGTTATTGGCGATGTTGGCCGGTCCTACATGTGGATCGGCTTGAAGAAGGTGGCGAGGGCGGCTTCCTTGACCGCTTCCGACATCGTCGGATGCGCGTGGCAGGTGCGGCCGAGATCTTCCGACGAACCGCCGAATTCCATCAGCACCGCTGCCTCGTGGATCATCTCGCCGGCACCGAAGCCGACGATGTGCACGCCCAGCACCTTGTCGCTATCCTTGTCGGCCAGCACCTTCACAAAACCGTCGGTGTGCAGCATGGCGCGTGCACGCCCGTTGGCGGTGAACGGGAATTTTCCCGCCTTGTAGGCGATGCCGGCCTTCTTGAGTTCTTCTTCGGTCTTGCCGACCGAAGCCACTTCCGGGCTTGTATAGACCACGCCCGGGATGACGTCGTAATTCACATGACCGGCCTGGCCTGCGATGATCTCGGCAACCGCGACACCCTCGTCTTCGGCCTTGTGGGCCAGCATCGGACCCGCGACCACGTCGCCGATGGCATAGATGCCGGCAACGTTGGTGCGCAAATGGCCGTCGGTCTTGACCCGGCCGCGCTCGTCGAGTTCGACGCCGGCTTCGGCAAGGCCAAGCCCGTCAGTGAAAGGCTTGCGGCCGGTGGCGACCAGAACGACGTCAGCGTCGATGCTCTCGGCAGCGCCGCCCTTGACCGGCTCGAAGGTCACTGTAGCACCCTTCTTCGCCTTGGCGACGCCCGTCACCTTGGAGCCGAGCTTGAACTCGAAGCCCTGCTTGGCGAGCATGCGCTGGAACTGCTTGGCGACGTCGCCGTCCATGCCGCCCAGGATGGTGTCGAGATATTCGACCACCGTCACCTTGGCGCCGAGGCGGGCCCATACAGACCCGAGCTCGAGGCCGATGACGCCGCCGCCGACAACCACCAGATGACCCGGCACCTTTTCCAGCGACAGTGCGCCGGTCGAGGAGATGATCACCTTCTCGTCGAAAGCGACGTCGACACCCGGAATGCCGGCAACGTCGGAGCCGGTGGCAATGACGATGTTCTTGGTCTCGATCTCCTCGACCTTGCCGTCCTCGCCAACGACCGCCACCTTGCCGGAAGCAACCACCTTGCCGGTGCCCCTGAAGCTGTCGATCTTGTTCTTCTTGAACAGGAACGAAACGCCGGTCACGTTGGAGCCGACAGTCGCATCCTTGTGCGCCATCATCTTCTTGAGGTTCATCTTGGGCGTGCCGACCTCGACGCCGAGCGCGTCGAAGGAATGCTGCGCCTCGGCCAGCATTTCCGAGGCATGCAGCAGCGCCTTGGAGGGAATGCAGCCGATGTTCAGGCAGGTGCCGCCGAAGGTCGCGTTCTTCTCGACCACGGCGACCTTCAATCCGAGCTGTGCCGCCTTGATGGCGCACACATAGCCGCCTGGGCCCGATCCGATAACGACGACGTCATATGCCATGAATCCTGTCCTTCTTGCCTGGGCGGTCAGCGGCCGCCACTCACGTTCAAAATTGAGCCCGTCGTATATGATGCCTCATCCGACAAAAGCCAGATGACGGCATGTGCAACTTCTTCGGCCTTGCCTTCGCGCTTCATCGGAACTGCGCCGCGAACGGCAGCGATGCGGTCCGGCTGGCCGCCCGAGGCGTGGATTTCGGTGTCGATGATGCCCGGGCGCACCGCATTGACGCGCACGCCCTCGGTCGCAACCTCTTTGGCAAGCCCTATGGTGAAGCTGTCGATCGCACCCTTCGAGGCCGCATAGTCGACATATTCGCCGGGCGAACCCAGTGTCGCCGCGGCTGAGGAGATGTTGACGATCGCGCCACCAGCGCCACCATGCAGGCTCGACATGCGCTTCACCGCCTCGCGGGCGCACAGGATCGAACCCACGACATTGATGCGCATCATGCGTTCCAGCCGCGCCAAATCCATCTCGTCGACGCGCGCCTTGGCGTCGACCACGCCGGCATTGTTGACGAAGGCGTCGAGCCGGCCAAAGGCAGCGTCGACAGCGGCAAACATCGCCAACACGTCAGCTTCGTTGCCGACATCGCCCTTGACCGCAAACGCCTCGCCGCCAGCGGCCTTGATCTCGGCCACCAGCGCATTGGCAGCGGTCTCGTTCGAGGCATAGTTGACCGCAACGCGGTAGCCGGCCTTGGCGGCCAGCCGGCAGATGGCGGCACCGATGCCGCGGCTGCCGCCGGTCACCAGCAGGACTTTGCCTTGAGCACTCATTCCTGGCACCCCTTCATCTCGAACACGTCCCACGGCACTTTGGAAATTCCGTCGGGGCCATAGGCAGCGGAGGTCCTGAGCGAATGGCCGAGGTCGGAGAAGATCAGCTTCTTCGGTGCGGCGGACCCGGTGCGTTCACGTGGCATCAGCCCGACATTGCCTTGCTCGTCAACGCTGTAGATCACGCCCTGCCACACCGTGCAGGCCTCGATCTCCTCGCCGGTCACATCGCCTTCCGGGCACTGGTGCATCAGCATGCCGTTTGGCCGCGCCACGTCCTGCGACCACATCACCACGCCGTCGAGCACGACGTCATTGTCCAGCACCATCTTGAAGCTGTTGGTCACGACAGCCGATTCCAGCGTCGGCCTGAAGTCGATCTCGGCGACCTTGTCGCGGTCGCCGTAAACGGCAAGCTCGACCGGGCATGCGGCATCAGCCGTCGTCGCCGACAGCACCGCCACAGCCGCGATGAGCACGTGTAGCCGCATCAGCTGGCCTGCACCGTGGCGAGCTTCACGCCGAGCCCGATGAAGATCATGCCGGTCGCCTTGTTGAACCAGCGGCCCCAGGCAACGAAGCGCTCGCGCACCGAGGCCATGGTGAAGAACACCGACACGCCGACGAACCAGGCAATCAGCGCCACCGCCATCAGCAGGCCATAGACGCCCTGCACCGCAGCCGGCGTCTCATGGCTGACCATCGCCGAAAACAACGGCAGGAAAAACAACACCGCCTTGGGGTTGAGCGCGTTGGTGACGAACCCCATCAAGAAGCAGCGCATCGCCGAAATTTCCTTGGGCTGGTCTGCACCGTCCTTGACGTCAACAGCGGCCATTTCCATCGGCCCAGCGCGCAGCGCCTTGATGCCGAGATAGACAAGGTAAGCAGCACCAGCCCATTTGATCAGGGAAAACAGCAGCAGCGATTTCGACACGATCAGCCCGATGCCCAAAATGGTGTAGCTGACGTGGAACAGCAGTGACACGCCGATGCCGATGCTGGTGATGATGGCGGCACGGCGACCATGCACAACGCTCTGGCGCACCACCATGACGAAGTCGGCACCCGGCATCACCGCCAGCACCGCAAACACGGCCATCAGGCCGGCAAATTCAAAAGCGTATTGCGTCATGGCCTGTCGTCCCTCGCTGGCGCTCCCAGAAGCGCGTTGCCCAAAGGCGCGTTAAATGCCCAGACATGGCCGAACGGGTCCTGGATCTTGGCGTAGCGGGCGCCCCAGAACATGTCGTCGGGCTGCATGATGACCTTGGCGCCTGCGGCGGCCGCGCGCTCGACGGCGGCGTCCACTTCACCCGGCAGCTTGAGATTGATGTTGATGCTCATGGAGGCACCGCCCCGCGTCATCGGCGACAAAACGTCTGCGCCGAATTCGGGAAACTCGTCGTGCAGCATCACTTCGCCGCCGAACATGGCAAGGTTCGCATGCATCACGCGAACCCCGTCATCGGCCATCTGCTCGAAGGTCTCGACCGCGTCGAACGCCTTTTCGTAGAAGGCAATCGCGGCCTTGCCGCCCTTGACGCACAGATGCACCTGGATTGGAGGAATTTCCGGTTCGAACGCCATGATCCGGTCCTTTCGGCTAGCGCAACTAGAGCGGGTTTGTTCAAACCCGCTCTACACGCCTCTGCCTCAGAGGTCGAGAACCAGACGTTCCGGATCTTCCAGGCTGTCCTTGACGCGCACCAGGAAGGTCACGGCTTCCTTGCCGTCGACGATGCGGTGATCGTAGGAAAGCGCGAGATACATCATCGGACGGATGACGATCTGGCCGCCGACCACGACCGGACGGTCCTGGATCTTGTGCATGCCCAAAATGCCCGACTGCGGCGCATTCAGGATCGGCGTCGACATCAGCGAACCGTAGACGCCACCATTGGAGATGGTGAAGGTGCCACCCTGCATGTCGGCGACGGACAGCTTGCCGTCGCGCGCGGCGAGACCGAGGCGGCCGATTTCCTTTTCGATCTCGGCGATCGACATCTGGTCGGCATCGCGCACCACCGGAACCACCAGGCCCTTTTCGGTGCCGACGGCAACGCCGACATGGGCGAAGTTCTTGTAGATGATGTCGGTGCCATCGATCTCGGCGTTGACGGCCGGGATTTCCTTCAGTGCGTGCGTCACTGCCTTGGTGAAGAAGCCCATGAAGCCGAGCTTCACGCCGTGCTTCTTTTCAAAGACGTCCTTGTACTTGGTGCGCAGCGCCATCACGGCGCTCATGTCGACCTCATTGAAGGTGGTCAGCATGGCAGCCGCCGACTGCGCTTCCTTGAGGCGGCGCGCGATCGTCTGGCGCAGCTTGGTCATGCGCACGCGCTCTTCGCGCGGAGCATCGACAACACTGGAGGGAACGCGAGCGACCACCGGGGCGGCAACCGGAGCTGCCGCAGGCGCGGAAATGCCCTTGGCAATGGCGTCGAGCACGTCGCCCTTCAGCACCTGGCCGCGCTTGCCCGAACCGGCGACCTGATCGACGGAGAGATTTGTCTCGGCGAGCAGCTTGGCGGCAGCCGGTGCCGGCGGCATCTTGCGTTCTTCGATCCCCGGTGCGCCGGCAACCGAAGCTGTCTGCGCCACTGCTTCCTTGACTGTCGAAGCCGAAGCCTGGGCGACAGCTGCAGGCTTGGTCACGGCCACGGCACCGTCACCGGCACCGATGGTGCCGAGCAGCGCGCCGACGCCAACGGTCTCGCCTTCCTTGACGGTCAGTTCGACCAGAATGCCGGCGGAGGGTGCCGGCACTTCGATGGTGACCTTGTCGGTTTCGAGTTCGACCAAGGGCTCGTCGACGGCGATCACGTCGCCGGCCTTCTTGAACCACTTGCCGATTGTTGCCTCGGAGACGGATTCGCCGAGGGTAGGGACACGGATTTCGGTAGCCATTTTTTTGCCTGTCCGTTCTTGGTTATTCGCCGAGGGCGTCGTCGAGGAATGCCTGGAGCTGCGCCAGGTGCTTGGACATCAGGCCCGTCGCCGGAGAGGCGGCGGCCGGACGGCCGGTGTAGCGCACGCGCTGGTGCTTGGCGTCGATATGGGCGAGCACCCATTCCAGATACGGGTCGATGAACGACCACGCACCCATGTTCTTGGGCTCTTCCTGGCACCACACCATCTCCGCGTTGCGGAAGCGGCTGAGCTCGGTGATCAGCGCCTTGGCCGGGAACGGATAGAGCTGCTCGACGCGCAACAGATAGATGTCGTCGATGCCGCGCTTCTCGCGCTCCTCATAGAGGTCGTAATAGACCTTGCCGGTGCACAAAACGACGCGGCGGATCTTCGAATCCTTGACCAGCTTGATCGGCTCGTTGCCGAGATACTGGGCGTCGTCCCACAGCAAGCGGTGGAACGAGCTCTCGCCCGAGATCTCCGACAGCGAAGACACCGCACGCTTGTGGCGCAGCAGCGACTTCGGCGTCATCAGGATCAGCGGCTTGCGGAAGTCGCGCTTCAGCTGCCGGCGCAGGATGTGGAAGTAGTTGGCCGGCGTCGTGACGTTGGCCACCTGCATGTTGTCTTCAGCACAGAGCTGCAGGAAGCGTTCGAGGCGTGCCGACGAATGCTCCGGACCCTGGCCTTCATAGCCGTGCGGCAGAAGGCACACGAGACCCGACATGCGCAGCCACTTGCGCTCGCCACTGGAGATGAACTGGTCGAACACCACCTGCGCGCCGTTGGCGAAGTCGCCGAACTGCGCTTCCCAAAGCGTCAGTGCCTTGGGCTCGGCAAGCGAATAGCCATATTCGAAGCCGAGCACGGCCTCTTCCGAGAGCATCGAGTTGATGACCTCGTAACCGGCCTGTGCCGCCGACAAATTGTTGAGCGGGATGTAGCGCGTCTCGTCCTTCTGGTCGTAGAGCACCGAATGGCGCTGCGAGAACGTGCCGCGCTCGGAATCCTGGCCGGAAAGGCGGATCGGGTTGCCGTCGAGCAGGATCGAGCCGAACGCCAGCGCTTCCGCCGTCGACCAGTCGATGCCTTCGCCCGATTCGATCATCTTGCGGCGCGTTTCGAGGAAACGGCTGATCGTCTTGTGCGCCTCGAAACCGGCCGGCACCTCGGTCAGCTTCTTGCCGATTTCCTTCAGCGTCTTGACCGGCATGGCGGTCTTGCCGCGACGCTGTTCGTCCTGGTTGTCGGCCGTGCGCAGGCCCGACCAGGCACCATCCAGCCAGTCGGCCTTGTTGGGCTTGTAGGCCTGGCCGATCTCCCACTCGGTTTCGAGATGGGCACGCCAGTCGGCACGCATCTTGTCGAGCTCGGCCTGGGCCATCTGGCCCTCCGCGATCAGCTTGTCGGCATAGATCTGCACCGTGGTCTTATGGGTGCGGATGTTGCGGTACATGATCGGCTGGGTGAAGGCAGGCTCGTCGCCTTCATTGTGGCCGAAGCGGCGGTAGCAGAACATGTCCACGACCACCGGCTTGTGGAACTTCATGCGGAATTCGGTCGCGACCTTGGCCGCGAACACCACAGCTTCCGGATCGTCGCCATTGACGTGGAAGATCGGCGCTTCGATCATCTTGGCAACGTCGGACGGGTAAGGCGACGAGCGCGAGAAACGCGGGTTCGTCGTGAAGCCGATCTGGTTGTTGATGATGAAATGCAGCGTGCCGGCGACGCGATGGCCGCGCAGGCCCGACAGGCCGAGGATTTCGGCGATCACGCCCTGGCCGGCGAATGCGGCATCGCCGTGCAGCAGCAGCGGCATCACCTTGGCGCGCTCTTCCTGCGGCACGATCTCGCCGCGCGCACGGCCGAACAGCTGGTCCTGCTTGGCGCGCGCCTTGCCCATCACCACGGGATCGACAATCTCGAGATGCGAGGGGTTGGCGGTCAGCGACAGGTGAACCTTGTTGCCGTCGAATTCGCGGTCCGAGGAAGCGCCGAGATGGTACTTCACGTCGCCCGAGCCCTCGACGTCGTCAGGGGCGTAGGAGCCGCCCTTGAACTCGTGGAAGATCGCGCGGTGCGGCTTTGCCATCACCTGGCTGAGCACGTTGAGGCGGCCACGATGGGCCATGCCAAACACGACTTCCTGCAGGCCGAGCGCGCCGCCGCGCTTGAGGATCTGCTCGAGTGCGGGGATCAGCGCTTCGCCGCCGTCGAGGCCGAAGCGCTTGGTGCCCTTGTACTTGACGTCGATGAACTGCTCGAAGCCCTCGGCCTCGACCAGCTTCTGCAGGATCGCCTTCTTGCCTTCGTCGGTGAAGGCGATCGCCTTGTCGGGTCCTTCGATGCGGGCCTGGATCCATGCCTTCTCCTCGGGATCGGAGATGTGCATGAACTCGACGCCGAGCGTCGAGCAATAGGTGCGCTTGAGGATTTCGAGCATGTCGCGGATGGTCGCGTATTCGAGCCCGAGCACATGGTCGATGAAGATCGGCCGGTCGTAGTCGGCCTCGGTGAAGCCGTAAGCTTCGGGCGACAGCTCGTTATAGTCTTCCAGCGGCTTGGCGATGCCAAGCGGGTCGAGATTGGCGTGCAGATGGCCGCGCATGCGGTAGGCGCGGATCATCATGATCGCGCGGACAGAGTCGCGCGTTGCCTGCAGCACATCGGTCGGCGAAGGGGCAGCGCCGGTTGCGGCGACAGCCTTGTCCTTGACCTTCTTTTCGATGAGCTTTTCGACCATGCCCCAGTTGCCGTCGAGCGCGGAAACCAGTTCGCCATTGGCCTGCAGCGGCCAGCTCGGCGTCGACCACGAAGCGCCCTTGGCGTTCTTGCGGATGTCGCCGGCGTCGTCCTTCAGCGCCGAAAAGAAATCGCGCCACTCGGGATCGACCGCTTCGGGGTCATCGAGATAGGCGGCGTGCAGCGCCTCGATATAGTCGGCATTGCCGCCATAGAGGAACGAAGTGAGGGAAAATTGGTCGTTGGCCTGATCTGATCGTGCCATCTTATCGCTCGGAGCCTCTGGCTCCTCTCCTGTTTTGAAGGGAGTAGGGCAGTAAGGCAGTAGGGCAATGATCTGGATTCCCTACTGCCTTACTGCCCTACTCCCCTATTCACTTGGCCTTAGCCCTTGATCGCCTCGACCAGCGTGGTGCCGAGACGTGCCGGCGATGGCGACACGCGGATGCCCGCGGCCTCCATGGCCGAAATCTTGTCTTCCGCGCCGCCCTTGCCGCCCGAGATCACAGCACCGGCATGGCCCATGGTGCGGCCTTCCGGTGCGGTGCGCCCGGCGATGAAGCCGGCCATCGGCTTCTTGCGGCCGCGCTTGGCCTCGTCGATGAGGAACTGCGCTGCGTCCTCTTCGGCCGAGCCGCCGATTTCGCCGATCATGATGATCGACTTGGTTTCCTCGTCGGCCAGGAACATCTCGAGCATGTCGATGAATTCCGTGCCCTTGACCGGATCGCCGCCGATGCCGACAGCCGTCGACTGGCCGAGACCGGCATTCGTCGTCTGGAACACCGCCTCATAGGTAAGCGTGCCGGAGCGCGAAACAACGCCCACCGAACCCTTGCGGAAGATGTTGCCCGGCATGATGCCGATCTTGCACTGGTCGGGCGTGACGATACCCGGGCAGTTCGGGCCGATCAGGCGCGAGGTCGAGCGGTCGAGACGCGCCTTGACCTTGATCATGTCCATGACCGGGATGCCTTCGGTGATGCACACGATCAGCGGGATCTCGGCGTCGATCGCCTCGATGATCGCAGCGGCAGCCCCCGCCGGCGGCACGTAGACCACGGACGCGTTGGCGCCGGTCTTTTCCTTGCCTTCGGCAACCGTCGAGAAGATCGGCAGCGGCACGGAACCGTCCCACTTTTCGCCGCCCTTCTTGGGGTGGATGCCGCCGACCATCTTGGTGCCGTGATAGGCCAGCGCCTGCTCGGTGTGGAACGAACCGGTGTTGCCGGTCAGGCCCTGCACCAGGATCTTGGTGTTCTTGTCGATGAGAATGGACATTGGCTCAGTTTCCCTTCACCGCGGCGACGATCTTCTTCGCCGCGTCGTCGAGGTCGTCGGCGGAAACGACGTTCAGCCCACTCTCGTTGATGATCTTCTTGCCAAGCTCCGCATTGGTGCCTTCGAGGCGAACCACCAGCGGAACCTTGAGCCCGACTTCCTTGACGGCCGCGATCACGCCTTCGGCGATGATGTCGCACTTCATGATGCCGCCGAAGATGTTGATCAGGATGCCCTTCACGGCCGGATCGGCGGTGATGATCTTGAACGCCGCCGTCACCTTCTCCTTGGAAGCGCCACCACCAACGTCGAGGAAGTTGGCGGGCTCGGCACCGTAGAGCTTGATGATGTCCATCGTCGCCATGGCGAGACCGGCGCCGTTGACCATGCAGCCGATGTTGCCATCGAGCGCGACATAAGCGAGGTCATACTTCGACGCTTCGATTTCCTTGGCGTCTTCTTCGGTGGTGTCGCGCAGCTCGACCACGTCGGGGTGACGGAACAGCGCGTTGTTGTCGAACGACACCTTGGCGTCGAGCACGCGCAGGCGGCCGTTCTTCATGACGATCAGCGGGTTGACCTCAAGCAGGCTCATGTCCTTTTCGACAAACGCCTTGTAGAGGATCGGAAACAGCGTCTCGCCGTCCTTGGCAGCTTCGCCCGAAAGCTTCAGCGCCGCATTCAGCGCCTTGAGGTCGTCAGCGGTGACGCCCTTTTCGGGATCGATCGCAACGGTGATGATCTTTTCGGGCGTGTCATGGGCAACAGCCTCGATGTCCATGCCGCCTTCGGTCGAAACCACGAAGGCAACGCGGCCGACGGAACGGTCGACAAGGATCGACAGATACAGTTCGCGGTCGATGTCGGCGCCATCTTCGATATAGAGGCGGTTGACCTGCTTGCCGGCCGGGCCAGTCTGCTTGGTCACCAGCGTGTTGCCGAGCATTTCCCTGGAAAAGGCGACAACCTCTTCGATCGACTTGGCGAGACGCACGCCGCCCTTGGCGTCAGCCGGCAGTTCCTTGAACTTGCCCTTGCCGCGGCCACCGGCGTGGATCTGGCTCTTCACGACATAGAGCGGGCCCGGCAGCGCCTTGGCCGCCGCTTCCGCTTCCTCGATCTTGAACACCGGAACGCCGTCAGCGACGGGCGCACCGAACCCCTTCAAGAGCTGCTTGCCCTGATATTCGTGGATGTTCATGCGCTTGATCCTTACTTCGTGGCGAGGTTCGGCGCGATGGCGACGCAGGCTTCGCAAAGGCCCTTCACGGCCTCGACCGACTTTTCGAACATCTTCTGCTCGGCTTTGTTGAAGTCGATCTCGATGATGCGCTCGACGCCACCAGCGCCAATCACCACCGGCACGCCGACATACATGTCCTTGATGCCATACTGGCCCGACAGATACGATGCGCAAGGCAGCACGCGCTTCTTGTCCTTGAGATAGGCTTCAGCCATGGAAATCGCCGAAGATGCCGGAGCGTAATAGGCCGAGCCGGTCTTGAGCAGGCCGACGATCTCGCCGCCACCCTTGCGGGTGCGCTCGACGATCGCGTCGAGCTTTTCCTGGCTGGTCCAGCCCATCTTGATCAGATCCGGCAGCGGAATGCCCGCAACCGTCGAATAACGCACCATCGGCACCATGTCGTCGCCGTGGCCGCCGAGCGTCATGGCGCTGACGTCCTCGACCGAAACCTTGAACTCTTCAGCCAGGAAGTGGCGGAAGCGCGCCGAGTCGAGAACGCCGGCCATGCCGACAACGTGGCTGGAGGGCAGGCCCGAGAACTTCTGCAGCGCCCACACCATGGCGTCGAGCGGGTTGGTGATGCAGATGACGAAGGCCTTGGGGGCATACTTCTTGATGCCGGCGCCAACCTGTTCCATCACCTTGAGGTTGATGCCAAGCAAATCGTCGCGGCTCATGCCGGGCTTGCGCGGTACACCGGCGGTGACGATGCAGACATCAGCACCTTCGATGCCGGCATAGTCGTTGACGCCGGTGAAGCGCGAGTCAAAGCCGTCGACCGGCGAGGACTGGGCGATGTCGAGGCCCTTGCCCTGCGGGGTGCCTTCGGCAATATCGAACAGAACCACGTCGCCGAGGTCTTTGAGACCGATCATGTGGGCGAGCGTGCCGCCAATCATGCCGGAGCCGATGAGGGCTATCTTGTTACGTGCCATGAAGGAATTTCCCTTTGCCTTTAACGACGCCGTGGCGGCGGGGTGGAGTAGGTTTGGGCGAGAGAGGCCGCGAGAATGCAGCCAGAAACAGCGGCTCGCAATAGCTCCGTGACCAAAAAAATTCAACCGATTATTTTGACCTCAACTATTTCAATCGGTTAGAAACAATGGGATTTACGTAAACGTCAAAGTTTTGTGACGACTTTACGAAGAAAGGATGAAGAAGCGTGATGACACCAGTCGAAATCCGCTGGCTTTCTCCCGGCGACGAACACCTGCTCGACAATGTCGCCCACGACGTCTTCGATGAAGCGGTCGATCCTGAAAGGCTCGCGGCTTGCCTTGTTTGCCCTGGCCATCTTCTTTTCGTGGCCCTCGATGATGGCCAGGTTGTGGCACAGGCAGCCGGCATGGTTCACCGCCACCCCGACAAGCCGTCAGAACTCTACATCGATGAAGTCGGCGTCTCCCCCGCCTGGCGACGCCTGGGCATCGCCAGCCGCCTGATGGATGCGCTGTTCGCCACCGGGCGCGAAGCGGGCTGCGAGGAAGCCTGGCTCGGCACCGAACGCGACAACATCCCTGCCCGCGCGCTTTATGCCGCGCGCAAGGAACCAGCCGGCCCGGCGGAAACCTTCGTCATGTATGTCTATGATTTGGGGGATGGCGGCTGACAGGCTGCGCGCTGGCGTGGAGCCACGGCTCTGCAAATTTCATTGCAACCTAGCGGCTTTGTACCCCCCACCCCTTACCCCAAGGGGGAGAGGGGGATGCCCTCGTCACTGTTTTCACCCAAATTTGCAGGCCCAGGCTCAGATGCCCAAAAGTCCCCCTCCCCCTTGTGGGGAGGGGTTAGGGGTGGGGGTATTTGCCTCCGCTCCCAACCAACAAAAACCCAACACAAGGCTGGCGCTACAGAGAAATCGTACCGTCAGAACTTGTAGGCGATGCCGACGCGGACGTCGTTGCTCGTCACGCCGACCTGGCCGGCGGCCAGCCCGTCCGACATGTCGAAATTGCCGAAATCCGTGTAGCGATATTCCGCGCGCCCGACGAGATTGTTGGTGAATGCGTACTCGATGCCCGCGCCGATCGTCCAGCCGACCATCGTGTCGTCGGATTTGGCAGCAATCGTGCCGCCTGCATTGAACCTGGTCGCATCGACACCACCGAAGGCCAGGCCGCCGGCGATATAAGGCAGGAAGCGGTCCATCGCGTAGCCTGCCTTCATGCGCAAGGCGCCGGTCCAGTTGAGCTGATAGTCAACGCCGGCGTCGAACGGGCCGGGAACGCCGTTCAGCGCCGCCTGGCCAAATCCGTCGGCGTTGGTCCAGGCGATATCGCCTTCGACACCGAGCACAACATTGTTGGTGAACTGGTAGTTGTAGCCGGCATAGACGCCGCCGAGCCAGCCATCCATATTGCCATCGGCCGAGACGCCGGGGAGGCCCTGGACTTCAAAAGACCCGTCACCCCAGAGATATCCGGTCTGCACGCCGACATAACCGCCGGTCCAGCTGTAGATCGGCGCCATGGCTACCGGCGCGGGTTCAACAACGGCCAGGTCGGCCGCCGAAGCGATGCCGGAAAGTCCTACCAGGAATGCGGAAGCAAGGAACAAGCGTTTCACGGTTGTACTCCACTTTAGCCCAGTCTAATACATAGCATACCCGCCCGCACTGGACACCCAATCCATCATTTCAGCGGTGTTTTTTCGGCGCCGCCTGTAGCCGCGCGGCAACAGGTTTGGGCGCGGCGGGTGTCGCAATAGGCTGGACCGAGGATAGGTGTCGCATCCCTATTCAAGAACTGGATTGCTGCGATCGGGCTCGCAACCTCCGTCTCATTCCTTCCCACCCCCCTCTGGCCTGCCGGCCATCTCCCCCTCAAGGGGAGATCAGGCCTTCATCTGCGCCCCAGCCAATCACCGACGTTGTACGCTGATTTCCTGCGAATTCGCAGGATGAGCACCGCCGTGGACGCGACTGATCTCCCCACCTGAGGGGGAGATGGCCGGCAGGCCAGAGGGGGGCAACGTAGGGCGCGGGGCGCGCTGTCTCGCTTCTGTCACAAGGGACGCCCCAACAAAAAACCGCCGGAGCTTGCGCACCGGCGGCTTGTTTCACATGAATCGCGCGAAAAACTTACGCGGCGAGGTCGCGCAGGACGTACTGCAGGATGCCGCCGTTCTTGTAGTAGTCGAGCTCGTCGAGCGTATCGATGCGGCACAGGATCGGAACGTCCTTCACCGAACCGTCGGCGAAAGTGATCTTGGCGACCATCTTCTGGCGCGGCTTGATCGTCTCGAGACCCTCGATGGTGACGGTTTCATCACCCTTGAGGCCAAGCGTCTTCCAGGTCGTGCCCTCTTCGAAGGTGAACGGAATCACGCCCATGCCGACAAGGTTCGAGCGGTGGATGCGCTCGAAGGACTGGGCGATGACCGCGCGCACGCCGAGCAGATTGGTGCCCTTGGCAGCCCAGTCGCGCGACGAGCCGTTGCCATATTCGACACCGGCGAAGATGACCAGCGGCACGCCTTCGCTGCGGTACTGCATCGCCGCGTCGTAGATCGGCATCTCTTCCTTCGACGGATAATGGAAGGTGTAGCCACCCTCGCGGCCGTTTTCGCCAAGCATGTGGTTGCGGATGCGGATGTTGGCGAAGGTGCCGCGCATCATCACTTCATGGTTGCCGCGACGCGTGCCGTACTGGTTGAAGTCGGCGACGCCGACACCGTTGTCAGTCAGGTACTTGCCGGCGGGCGAAGCCGCCTTGATCGAACCGGCAGGCGAAATGTGGTCGGTGGTGATCTTGTCGCCGAACAGGCCGAGCACGCGCGCGCCCTCGATCTTGCCGATCTTGGCCGGCTTGGAGCCCATGCCGACGAAGTAAGGCGGGTTCTGCACATAGGTCGACTTGTCGTCCCACGCGTAGGTCTGGCCTTCCGGCGCCTTGACGTTCTGCCAGTTCTCGTCGCCCTTGAAGACGTCGGCATATTTGCGGGCAAACAGCTCGCGGGTGACGTTTTCGGCGATGAACCGGTCGATCTCGACATTGGTCGG
Organism: Aminobacter sp. GW821-FHT11F06; assembly: GCF_058808215.1. Lineage (NCBI taxonomy): Bacteria > Pseudomonadati > Pseudomonadota > Alphaproteobacteria > Hyphomicrobiales > Phyllobacteriaceae > Aminobacter > Aminobacter sp. GW821-FHT11F06. The sequence continues at coordinate 133,059 of NZ_JBXARL010000004.1, forward strand.
CCAGATATCCCTCAGGAACACCGGATTGCCGTCGCGATCCTCACCGAGCGGCTCGGTGGTCAGGTCCTTGGTGACCGAACCGGCGAGCGCATAGGCAACCACCAGCGGCGGCGAGGCGAGATAGTTCGCCTGCACGTCGGGCGAGACGCGGCCTTCGAAGTTGCGGTTGCCCGAAAGCACGGCCGCGCCGATCAGGCCCTTGTCGTTGATCGTCTTGGAGATCGGCGCCGGCAGCGGGCCGGAATTGCCGATGCAGGTCGTGCAGCCGAAGCCGACGAGGTTGAAGCCGATCTGGTCGAGCTCCTTCTGCAGGCCGGCCTTTTCCAGATACTCGGCGACGACCTGCGAACCAGGTGCCAGCGAGGTCTTGACCCAAGGCTTCTGCTTGAGGCCGAGACGGTTGGCGTTGCGGGCGAGCAGGCCGGCACCAATCAGCACGCTCGGGTTCGAGGTGTTGGTGCAGGACGTGATCGCGGCGATCACCACGTCGCCATGGCCGAGGTCGAAGTCCGCGCCTTCGACGGCGTAGCGCTTCGACTGGTCGACGGTCTTCTTGTATTCGGCTTCAAGCGCGGTGGCAAAGCCCGCGGCGATGCCTTCGAGCGGGATGCGGCCTTCGGGACGCTTCGGACCGGCCATCGAGGGAACGACGGTTTCGAGGTCGAGCTCGAGCAGGTCAGTGAAGACGGGATCGGCCGAGCCGGTGTCGCGCCACATGCCTTGCGCCTTGGAATATTCCTCGACGAGCGCGATGCGGTTTTCAGCGCGGCCCGACATGTTGAGGTAGCGGATGGTCTCGGAATCGACCGGGAAGAAGCCGCAGGTCGCGCCATATTCGGGCGCCATGTTGCCGATGGTGGCGCGATCGGCCAGCGTCATGTTGGACAGGCCCGGGCCGAAGAACTCGACGAACTTGCCGACGACGCCCTTCTTGCGCAGCATCTGGGTGACGGTCAGCACGAGATCGGTCGCGGTGACGCCTTCCTTCAGCTTGCCGGTCAGGCGGAATCCGATGACTTCGGGCAAAAGCATGGAGACCGGCTGGCCAAGCATCGCAGCCTCTGCCTCGATGCCGCCGACGCCCCAGCCCAGAACGCCAAGGCCGTTGACCATGGTGGTGTGCGAGTCGGTGCCGACGCAGGTGTCGGGATAAGCGGTGATTTCGCCGTCCTCGGTGTTCGTCCAGACGGTCTGGGCGAGGTATTCGAGGTTGACCTGGTGGCAGATGCCGGTGCCGGGCGGCACGACGCGGAAGTTGCGGAACGCCTGCTGGCCCCACTTCAGGAACTTGTAGCGCTCTTCGTTGCGCTCATATTCGAGCTCGACGTTGCGGGCAAAGGCGAGCGGCGTGCCGAATTCGTCGACGATGACCGAGTGGTCGATGACCAGGTCGACAGGCACCAGCGGGTTGATCTTCTGCGGGTCGCCGCCGAGCGCGGCAAGGCCGTCACGCATGGCGGCCAGATCGACGACGGCGGGAACGCCGGTGAAATCCTGCATCAGAACGCGGGCCGGACGATACGCGATCTCGACGCCGGCGGTGCCCTTGTCGGTCAGCCAGCCGGCAACAGCCTGGATGGCTTCCTTGGTGACGGTGCGGCCGTCTTCGTTGCGCAGAAGGTTTTCGAGCAGCACCTTCATCGAATAAGGCAGCTGCGAAATGCCGGTCAGGCCGTTCTTCTCGGCCTCGATGAGGCTGTAATAGACATAGTCGGTGCCAGCAGCGGTAAGGGTGCGGCGGCAATTAAAACTGTCGAGTGATTTGGACACGTGCGATCCATCCTTGTCTGTTCAGCCTACGCGGGAACGGACTCCGATGGCATGCAATCACGCGCAAAGGTGCGGGTACGGCCATTTCCGCTGTCCGGTCCCAAGCAACCCGAGCCGTTCAAGGCGGCGCGTGCGCTGGTTCGGCGCAAATTCTGTTTCCATGCCGACCGCTGGCATGGTCGAGTGGCATATAGAGAATTTATTGGAATAGTTCTAGACCGAGATTCGCCTATTTTGCCGCAACGCAAAGTGACGGCGACAAGACTTTCGGCGATGGGGAACAGATGCGGCTGATCGCCGAAAATCTAAGCGGAGAACGTGGCGGCGAGGCAGTATTTGCCGGTATCGGCTTTTCGCTCGAGGATGGTGCCGCCCTTGTCGTCACCGGTCCCAACGGCTCGGGCAAGTCGACGCTGCTGCGCGTCATCGCCGGTCTGTTGCCGCATGTATCAGGGCGAATCGCTGTCGAGGGCGGCGGCGAGGAGTTTTCGACGGTTGCCGCAGCCTGCCACTATCTCGGCCATCAGAACGCGATGAAGGCTGCCCTCACCGTCACTGAGAACCTGGAATTCTGGCAGAGCTTTGCCGGCAACGGAAAGCTCGGCATCTCAGATGCGCTCGAAGAGGTCGGGCTTGGCGGCCTCGGCCACCTGCCCTTCGGCTATCTCTCGACCGGCCAGAAGCGCCGCGCCGCGATCGCCAAGCTGTTGATCAGCCACCGCCCGGTCTGGCTGCTCGACGAACCCACAGCCGGCCTCGACAAGGCCTCGGAAGCGCAATTCGCCGAGCTGATGAAGGCGCATTGCGCGTCAGGCGGCATCATCATCGCCGCGACGCATCTGCCACTGGGACTGAGTGGGACAAAGACGTTGGAGATGGGGCGGATGCATGTTTAGCGCCATATTCAGCTCGCCTCAGCGATCCTTCGCGCCCCCCTCTGTCCTGCCGGACATCTCCCCCACAAGGGGGGAGATCACGCCTTCATCAAGGCGTTCGCAAATTTCCGGCGTCTCAGGACGAGTGAAGCGGGCCAAGCTGCCAATCTCCCCCCTCGTGGGGGAGATGTCCGGCAGGACAGAGGGGGGCAACGTAGAGCTCTCGCTATCCTCGAAAGATCTATTGGAGATCGCTGGAGGGCATTCATGCTAGCCCTCTACCTCCGCGACCTGCGCATAGGAATCCGCTCCGGCGGCGGGGCGCTGACGGGGGTGCTGTTTTTCCTCGCCGTCATTGTCACCATCCCCTTCGGCGTCGGCCCCGACCTCAATCTGCTCGCCCGCATCGGCCCGGCGATCCTGTGGATCGGCGCCCTGCTCGCCAGCCTGCTTGGCCTCGACCGGCTGTTTCAGGCCGACCGCGAGGACGGCTCGCTCGACCTGCTGGTGCTCAACGCCGACCGCCACATGCTGGCGCTGACTGTGTTCGTCAAATGCCTGGCACACTGGTCGGCGAGTGTGCTGCCGCTGGTCATCGCCGCCCCGCTGCTCGGGCTGTTCATGAACATGTCGCCGCTCGGCATCGCTGCGGCCGCGCTCACGCTGCTCGTCGGTACGCCGGCCATCGTCTTCATTGGTGCGGCCGGTGCGGCTGTCACAGTCGCCCTGCCCCGTGGCGGCCTGCTGATTTCGGTACTAGTGCTGCCGCTGGTCATCCCGGTGCTGATCTTTGGCGTGACCGCCGCCTACGGTGCGGTCAACGATCCCGACCCGTTCGCCCCGCCTTTCATGATCCTGTGCGCGCTGACCATGTTTTTGGCCGTCATCGGACCGCTGGCGGCGGCGGTTGCGCTGCGCTCGGGCACCGACTGATCACGATCGCTTCAACGATTACGGTGCGGCGCGGCGTCCGATTGCCTAGCGGCACACCCACGGCTAAGTGAAGGACATGCTCGGAAACAGCGACATGATGGATTTTTGCCAGCAGACAGGTGCCCAATGAGTGCGCACGCTCTTTATGTCGCTGCTGCCTATGGCGTCTCGGCAGTTGCCATCGCCGGGTTGATCATCTGGATCCTCGCCGACCAGCGCGCCCGCAAGCGCGAAATGGCCGAGATCGAGGCGGCCGGCCTCCGCCGCCGCTCCGACCGCAGTGGAAAACAGGTATGAGCACCGAAACCGAAAAGCCTGTGCGTCCGCGCAAACTTGTCGTGCTGCTGCCGCTGCTGCTGTTTCTGGCACTCGCCGGCGTTTTCCTGATGCAGCTCCTGTCCGGTCGCGACCTGACGGTGGTGCCCTCGGCCCTGATCGGACACATGGCACCCAAGACCGAATTGCCGCCGCTCGAAGGGATTTCGCTTCCTGGCCTGAACTCGGCTGAATTCATCGGCAAGGTGACGCTGGTCAATGTCTGGGCGTCGTGGTGCGTACCTTGCCGCGAAGAGCATCCTGTCATCGTCGGCCTGTCCAAGGACGAACGCCTGACCATTGTGGGGCTGAACTACAAGGACAAGGCGGAGAACGCGCGCCGCTTTCTTGGCGACCTCGGCAATCCGTTCGACGCCGTTGGCGTCGACCCCAACGGCCGCGCTGCGATCGACTGGGGCGTATACGGGATTCCGGAGACATTCCTCGTCGGCAAGGATGGCAAGATCGCGTTCAAGCATGTCGGGCCGCTGTCGCCCGAAGCGGTCACGACCACGCTGATGCCCGAAATCGAAAAGGCGGCAGCCGCTTCCCAATAAGCGGCGGCACGGGTTAGGCTCGCCGCCATGTCCGACAGCGATCTCCGCCGCATCCGCGCCCATTTCCACAATCAGGCCGATGCCTGCGACCAGCTCGGTTCGCCCTTCACGGCGCGATTGGCCCGGGTGCTGGCGAAGGTTCTCGACGATCAAAGCGCGGTCGGGCGCAAGGTGCTTCGCTGGGCCGGCGATCCGCGCGCCGATGCGCTGGCATTGAGACTGACCGGTGGGCTGCACGCTCTGGTGCTGTCTGGCGCCGACGCCGAGCTGGCAAAAATCTATCCGCCCGAAACAGCCGATGATCTGGCCATCGCGTCGACCCTAGCAAGCGCCCTCGCACGCAACGAGGCTCACCTGCTTGCCATGCTCGACAGCGCACCGCAGACAAACGAGATCGCCCGTTCTGCTATGCTGCTGCCGGGGTTTCTGGCGATCGCCGGGGAAAGCGGCCTGCCGCTGGAACTGACCGAGATCGGTGCGAGTGCCGGGCTCAACCTGCTCTTCGACCGGTTTCACTATCGTTATGGGGAAAGGGACTGGGGCGATGCGGGCTCGCCGGTCCAGCTGGCGCCTGACATACGCGGCTCAGCACCGCCGCTTGCAGGCGAACTACAGGTCGTCAGCCGCGCAGGCTGCGATATTGCCCCGATCCGCATCTCGGACTCGGCGCAAAGGCTCAGGCTTCGAGCCTATGTCTGGGCCGACCAGACATTGCGGCTTGAGCGGCTCGATGCCGCGATCAGCCTCGCCGAGCAGGCCCCGCCAATATTGGTGAAGAAAGGTGCCGCAGAATTTCTGGAGCAGCGGCTGTCAGCACGAAAGCCGGATACGGCCTTCGTGCTGTTCCACTCGATCATGTGGCAATACATGCCGGAAATGACGCGAGCGACAATCTTGGAGCTTCTGGAGTCGACTGGAGAGGCGACGACGATACGGTCGCCGCTCTACTGGCTCAGGATGGAACCGCTTGCGGCGGGCGATCCGTATGCCACGCTCAGCCTGACATCATGGCCGGGCGGCACAACAAGAGCGCTCGCCCGCTGCGACTATCACGGCCGCTGGATCGAGTGGCTGGGCTGAAGCTCAGCCGTAAACCTGCTTGTAGGCCTGGAACAGCATCTCGCTGCGGTCGGCGCGCATGTCGGCCAGGTCACGGCCAGAAAAGCCGTCGATCTCGGCGACGAGGCGCTTGTACTGCTTGCGCTTGGAAGCGCTTTCGCGGGCACGGGTCAGAAGGCTGTCAAAAAACATTGTTCGTTCCTTTCATCATGCCGCTTTTCGCGGCGCGATATGACCTCCCTAATCAATCTGAAGATGACATAGGAACTGCTGCGCTGCAAAATAAGATGCTGCAATGCAGCAATGCGTGACGCGCATAACGGGTTAATGCAGTCTCAACATATCGGTATGGGTAGCCCTTGCGGCTGGCTACCCATGGTCCTGCTGGCGAATTCGTCGAGCGATCGACCGTCTATTTCGAAGAATGCTCGTCGAGCGAATGGCGCATGATCAGCGGCATCTGGCTGAAGGTGAATAGAAGGGTGATCGGCATGATGCCCCACACCTTGAACGCCACCCAGGCGTCGGTCGAAAACGAACGCCAGACCACCTCGTTGACCACGGCGAGGAACAGGAAGAACAGGCCCCAGCGAAAGGTCAGCTTGCGCCAGCCCTCGGCATCGAGCCGGAAGGCGGAGGCAAAGACATAGCCGAGCAGCGACTTGCCGAAAAACAGGCCGCCGAGCAGGATCGCGCCGAACAGCGTGTTGACGATTGTCGGCTTCATCTTGATGAAAACGTCGTCCTGCAGATAGAGCGTCAGCGCGCCGAAGACGAAGACGACGACGCCCGAGACCAGCGGCATGATCGGCAGCGAACGGGTGAGCAGCCACGAGGCGATCAGCGCAATCGCCGTTGCCGCCATGAACAGGCCGGTGGCGATGAAGATCGGCCCGCCCAGCTCGGCCAGCGTCGGGAAATGCGACGCCAGCCATTCACCGCGCGCATTGGCGAAGAAGAAAACGACGAGCGGCCCGAGCTCCAGCACCAGCTTGAGGATCGGGCTGACTTCCTCTTTCTTGGTCGTCGGGTCCGAAGGGTCGCGTTCGAGGATCGGTGCATTCATAGTTCAGGCGACTCCTGCGATCGCCTTGGCGAAATCGCTTGCCGAAAAGGGTTCGAGATCGTCGACCTGTTCGCCGACGCCGATGAAATAGACCGGCAGTTTATGTTTGGCGGCGATTGCGACCAAAATACCGCCGCGCGCCGTGCCGTCGAGTTTTGTCATCACCAGGCCGTTCACGCCTGCGATATTGCGGAAGATCTCGACCTGGTTGAGCGCGTTCTGGCCGGTTGTGGCATCGACAGTCTGCAGCACAGTATGCGGTGCCTCGGGGTCGAGCTTGCCGAGCACACGCACGATCTTTTCGAGCTCGGCCATCAGCTCGGTCTTGTTTTGCAGCCGGCCTGCGGTGTCGATGATCAAGACGTCCGAGCCGGCCTCCTTGGCTTTCTCGAACGCGTCATAGGCAAGGCCTGCGGCGTCCGCACCGAGCTTGGAGGCGATGACAGGCGACTTCGTCCGTTCGCCCCAGATCTTCAGCTGTTCGATGGCGGCGGCGCGGAAGGTGTCGCCGGCAGCCAGCATCACCGACAACCCGCCTTCGGTCAATTTTGCCGCAAGTTTGCCGATGGTCGTGGTCTTGCCGGTGCCGTTGACGCCGACGACAAGGATGACATGCGGCTTGTGCGACAGGTCGAGCTCCAGCGGCAGCGCCACATGCGTCAGGACCTTTTCGATCTCGACGGCCATGATCGAGCGGACCTCGTGATCGGACACGTCCTTGCCGTAGCGGCTGGCGGCAAGCGCGTCGGTGACGCGAAGGGCCGTCTCGACGCCGAGATCGGCGCGGATCAGCACATCTTCGAGGTCCTGCAGCGTGTCTTCGTCGAGCTTTCGCTTGGTGAAGATGCCAGCGATGTTGCCCGACAGTTCCTTTGACGAGCGCGACAGGCCCTGGCGCAGGCGCTGGAACCAGCTGACCCTGGGCGTCGGCGCTGCAGCCTCGACGATCTCGGCCTTCTGCTCGACCTTTTTGCTGACAGTGACCTTGCCGGCTGCGGGCTTTGGGGCCGCAGGTGCAGGCTCGACCAGCGCGATCTCCTCTCCCCCCTCGAGGGGGAGATGGTCCGAAGGGCCAGAGGGGGTCGTCTCGGCAGTGCTCGGCACTTCCTGCGCAGCCGCCGCACCTGACGATTCGGCGACCCCACCCGGCCGCTGCGCGGCCACCCTCCCCTCAAGGGGGAGGGGAATCGCAGGCGCAAGCTCCACAGCTTCGACGGCCGGTTCCGGATTTTCAGGCGCGACCGGCTCGATTTCAGGCGCGCGCATCGTCGGCGGCGTCTCGGACGGCCCGGGCTGGGACGGAATTTCTTCAGGTTGATCCGGTTCGACCGGCTCGGCCGGCGGAACCGGGATTTCCACCGGAAGCGGCTCGGGCTCGACCGGGGTCGGCTCCGGGACCGGCGGCTCAGCAGGCTTTTCGGGTGCAGGCTCCGGCACTTCAGGCGCAGGCGCAGGTTCATCCGGCGCGACCTCTTCTCCCCCCTTGAGGGGGAGATGGTCCGAAGGACCAGAGGGGGTCGTCTCGGCAGTGCTCGGCGCTGGCTGAGCGACTTCGTCCAGTGTGGCGTCCGACGACCCGGCGACCCCACCCCGATCGACTTCGTCGATCGCCCCTCCCCTCAAGGGGGAGGGAGACTCGAGCGCAGGCTTCAACGCCTCAAGCGCGTCGAAATTCAGCGGCGGCAGGACCTCGTCCTCGGCCGGCTGCTCTGGAGCTTCCTTCTTGCCGAAGGAAAAGACTTTCTTGATGAACCCGAATGCCATGCGGTCGCTTTCGTCAGGCCGCGCGTGCGGCGGCCGGTGCCGCTGTGAGCCGCTCGCCGTCATGTCCGGCGATGTCGACTTCCATGATTTCGCCTGGTGTCCCGCGATCGAGCGCAACCAGCGTAAAACCTTCCGTGCGGCCAAGCCCTTCGCGCTCGACAAGCACCTGTTGGCGTGAGCCCTTGAGCGCATCGAGATGGCGCTGATAGGCAGCTTCGCCGGCGGCGCGCAGCCGTGCTGCCCGCTTCTTGACGATCTCGCGCCGGACCTGCGGCATGCGCGCGGCCGGCGTGCCCTCGCGCGGGCTAAACGGGAAGACGTGGAGATGGGTCAGCCCGCACTCCTCGACGATCCGCATCGAATTTTCGAACATCTCGTCGGTTTCGGTCGGAAAGCCGGCGATGATGTCGGCGCCGAAGACGATGTCGGGGCGCAGCTTGCGCACGTCATGGCAGAACTGGATCGACTGGTCGCGCAGATGGCGGCGCTTCATGCGCTTCAGGATCATGTCGTCGCCCGACTGCAACGACAGATGCAGATGCGGCATCAGCCGGTTTTCGGTGGCGATGGCTTCGAGCAGGTCTTCGTCGGCCTCGATCGAATCGATGGAGGAAAGCCGCAGGCGCCTGACATCAGGCACCTGGCGCAGGATCGTCTTGACCAGTCTGCCCAGGCGCGGGGTACCCGGCAGGTCGGCACCGTAGCTGGTCATGTCGACGCCCGACAGCACCACTTCGGCATAACCATTGCCGGCGAGCCGCTTGATCTGCTCGACAACGGCCCCCATCGGCACCGAGCGCGAATTGCCCCGGCCGTAAGGAATGATGCAGAAGGTGCAGCGATGGTCGCAGCCATTCTGGACCTGCACGAAAGCGCGCGCCCGGCCCTCGATGGCGTCGACCATGTGGCCAGCGGTCTCGCGCACGGAAAAAATGTCGTTGACGCGGGCCTTTTCAGAATCGTTGACGCCGAAATCGGGCAGCGCCCGGTAATTGTGCGCCTTGAGCTTTTCCTCATTGCCGAGCACGAGGTCGACTTCGGCCATGTCGGCGAAGGCGGCCGGGTCGGTCTGGGCGGCGCAACCGGTGACGATGATCCGCGCCTCGGGGTTTTCCCGGCGCGCCTTGCGGATCGACTGCTTGGCCTGGCGCACGGCTTCGCTGGTCACCGCGCAGGTGTTGAAGATGACGGCCCCGCCCTTGAGCTCGTCGAGGCCCGCAGCCTTGGCCTCGCGGCGCATCACCTCGGATTCATAGGTGTTCAGCCGGCAGCCGAAAGTGACAACATCGACAGCCATCAGGCAACGTCCTGCTGGTCGCGGGTCCAGCCACCGCTGGCCGGATCGAAGTGGCCGGAAAATTCCCACTCGGCCGGGCCGGTCATGACGACATGATCATCAGCGCGCCAGTCGATGTGCAGCGGCCCGCCGGGCACGGTGACGGTGACGCTGCGGCCGGTCCGCTTGGTGCGGGCGGCACTGACAGCGGCGGCACAGGCGGCGGTGCCGCAAGCACGGGTGAGACCGGCACCACGCTCCCAGGTGCGCAGGATGATCGTCTCGCGCGAGGTCACCTGGGCGATCGAGATGTTGGCGCGCTCGGGGAAGATCGGATGGTTTTCGAGCAGCGGGCCGAAGCGGCCGAGATCATAGGACCACACATCCTGGTCGACCCAGAAGATGGCATGCGGGTTGCCCATCGAGGCGACCGAAGGCGAATGCAGCACCGGCGCGTCGATCGGGCCGATCTGTAATTCGATCATGCGGGTGTCGCGGAACTCCTCGGCCAGCGGAATGTCCTGCCAGCCAAAGCGCGGCACGCCCATGTCGACGGAGATCGTGCCGTCCTCATGCTCTTCGGCATTGAGAATGCCGGCGATTGTCTCGAAGGTGAACAGCTTCTGGCCGGTCTCTGCGGCCAGCGCCTGGACGACGCAGCGCATGCCGTTGCCGCAGGCCTGCGCCATGGAGCCGTCGGAATTGATGATCTCGATATAGTTGGCGGTACCGGGCGTGCGCGGGTCGTGGATCGCCATGATCTGGTCGAACTTGGTCGCCGCATCGGCGTTCAGCGCAACCGCAGCCGCAGGCGTGACACGGTCCGCGCGACCGCGCATGTCGGCAACGATGATCTCGTTGCCGAGCCCGTTCATCTTGGCGAATGGGGCCATATTGGCCATGGTGGAAATTTCTCGCGGCTGTTTGGCGCCTATATGGCGGAAACATCGCCGAATTACCAGTCTTGGCGGGCCGGGCCAAGACTTGCGACAATTTTGCAACAAATTCTGACGCAAACCCTATTTTAACCATATGCGGTTGAAATTGTGCCAACTTCGCCGCTTTACAGGCGAACTGTCGACGCGCGGGGGCGCCCCCAGAACTGCCCCACGGAGGGAATGCAATGGCTTTTTCGAAAACCGGCCTGCTGGCCGCATCGCTGGTGGCGCTTTTGGCGGCTGCCGGCTGTAACAGCACGCGCCTTTCCTCGATGGACACCCAGCCGGCCCCGCTGCCCGCGGCGCCCGCAGGCACGGTGACCAGCGGCCAGTTGCCGCCACCCGCAGCACCCGGTGCCGCCGGCGCATCGCAATTCCCGTCAGCCCCGCAGCAGCAGACCCAGGTCGCTGCCCTGCCCGCCGACGGTGGTGCCGCCGCTGCCAACGCGCCCGACCTGACCGCCACCTCCGTGGCAGGCGTGTGGAGCGCTTCGGTTTCGGGCCAGAGCTGCAAGGTGGCGACGCCGCAGACCAAGTTCGGCCAAGGCTTCCGCGCTGGCCCGCTGCGCTGCCCGGCCCCGATCGACGGCGTCAAGTCGTGGAACGTCGCCGGCAAGCAGCTGACGCTTTACGATGAAGGCGGCGCGTCGCTGGCCAGGCTCTATTCCTCGGGTGAAGGCCGCTTCGACGGCCAGACCTCGAACGGCCTGCCGATCTCACTCCACCGCTAATATAAAGGCGGGTCTTCGAATTCGTGCCAGAGTGACCCATGCATCTGCGTGACGGCCTACAGACCCATGTGACCGTCAGGCAGCGCTATGACCATCTGGTCGAGTTGGGCAGCGTCCGCCGCGATCCCGCACAACTTACGATCGTTGCGGCACTCGACCGGCTGATCGACGAGATTTCCGAAAAAAGGCTGGCGCGCAAGTCGAGCGCGCTGGGCTGGCTGTTTGCCAAGCGCAAACCGCAGCATGTGCCGGTCAAGGGCCTCTACGTCCATGGCGGCGTCGGCCGCGGCAAGACAATGCTGATGGACATGTTCTTCGAGCTCGTGCCGGTCAAGCACAAGCGCCGCGTCCATTTCAACGACTTCATGGCCGATGTGCACGACCGCATCCAAAAGCAGCGCGCGGCACGCAAGAACGGCACCTCGCGCGACGACGATCCGATCCCGCCAGTGGCCGCTGCCCTTGCCGAAGAGGCCTGGGTGTTGTGCTTCGATGAGTTCTCGGTCACCGACATCGCCGATGCGATGATCCTGTCCAGGCTGTTTTCCCAGCTGTTTTCGCTCGGCGTGGTGCTTGTCGCCACCTCCAACGTGGCACCCCACGATCTCTACCGCGACGGCCTCAACCGCCAGCTGTTTTTGCCATTCATCGGCATGCTCGAACAGAACACCGTGGTGCTCAACCTCGACGCCGACACCGACTACCGGCTGGAAAAGCTCGACCGCGTGCCGGTCTACCTGACCCCGCTGGGCGAAGCTGCCGACCTGGCGATGGACAGGGCCTGGGCAAAGGTGACCCACGGCATTGCCGCCGAGCCGGCCATCGTCGCGGTCAAGGGGCGCAAGGTGCATGTGCCCGCGGCTGTCGATGGATGCGCGCGCTTTTCCTTCGCCGACCTGTGCGAAAAGCCGCTCGCGGCGCGCGATTATCTGGCGATCACGGCGAAATATCCGACCGTTTTCGTCGACCACGTGCCTGTCTTGGCCGAAGCCAACCGCAACGAGGCCAAGCGTTTCATCCTGCTGATCGACACGCTCTATGACCAGCATGCGCGGCTGGTGCTGAGTGCTGCGGCAACGCCCGACAAGCTTTATGCCGGCAAGCGCGGCCACGAGGCGTTCGAGTTCGACCGGACCTCGTCGCGCCTGATCGAGATGCAGGGAGCCGAATGGCTCGATGCCTGGGCCGAGAAGCATTCGAAGCCGGCAACGTCGCTGGCCGGATAAAACCGGCCCGCCGTCAGGCGCGGACCGTTTGCACGCCCGCCGGCCCTGTTCGCGGCGCCCCATAACGCGTGGTCGCGGCCAGCAGCACGCCCAGCATCAGCCCATCGAACACATGCCACATGAAATGCGTGCCGATCGGCAAGGCCTCGCAGACAAGCGGGTCCATCACCCGGCAAGCGACAGCACCGAGAAAAATCGCGGCAGCCGCAATGTTGTACCAGCCGGCCGGACTGCCCCTGGCGATGACCACGCAGCCAAAGAAGATCAGCGCCAGGAACGGCGGCAGGTAGCCGGTGGTGCCATTGGAGGCCGCGCGCAACCAGTCCGGCACCATGAAGGTGACAAAGCCGACCGCGATGTAGAAGCCGAAGAAAATCGCAAGCGCCTTGGGCCACGCCATGCCGGCGAAGCGGCGCAGGTTGAACAACGAATAGGCAAGCGTGAAGCCGGCGATCGGCAGGATGTCGCCCCATTTTGTGGCTTCGGTGGCGAAGGTGTGAAACAGCGTCGAGCCGACGCCGATGGCCACCACCCACCAGCCCAGCACCTCGGCGAAGACACCGGCCTTGCGCCGCCGCGCCTCATAGACGCCCCACAGACCGGCTGCGAAAAAGGCGAGATTGCTCAAGGCGTTGAGCGGCTCGGCCCAGAGGCCGACATCGGTGCGCTCGCAATAAAGGTCGAGATGTTGGCTGAACTGTTCCAGCATCGCAGCTTTCCCCTCTCCGGTTTTCGGATTCTAACGCTATTGGAGCATTTTCGATAAGAAATTCAGCACAGCCGAGCTAACCCAAGGGAAATGAGACCTCGCTAAAATTTCACCGCAACGTGACTTCCCGTTGAATGGCGCATCTGCCACATATTTCAGCAACCAAAAGAAAAAGCCGGTGACGCCGGCCGAGGAACTGGATTGGTCATGGAGTTTCGCAGATTTTTTCGGCTGGCAGCGTTGGCGCTGGCCCTCGCCGGATTTACCGGCACAGCCAATGCCGAACCAACGACGCGCCCTCTCGGCGTGATCGAGCTCTTCACCAGCCAGGGCTGCAACTCCTGTCCGCCGGCTGACGAGCTGTTTGCCAAATTCGCGACCCGCGCCGACATCGTGGCACTCGCCTATCACGTCACCTATTGGGACTATCTCGGCTGGCAGGACAAGCTGGGGAGCGCCGACAACACCGAGCGCCAATATGCCTATATGCGCGCCTTCGGCTCGCGCTCCGTCTATACGCCCCAGGCCGTTATCAACGGCCGCACCCATGTCAACGGCGCCAAGCGCGAGGAAGTGACAGGCACGCTCGACAATCTTGCCGCCACCGGACAGGGCATGAATGTCGACCTCAAGGTCACCGACAATGGCGACACCTACACCATCGACGTCGGCAGCGCCGATGGGCCGAACAATGCAGCCCATGTCGTGGTCGTTCATTTCCAGCCGCCACAGGTCGTCGACCTGCAGAAGGGCGAAAACAAGGGCCGCAGCGTCACCTACTGGAATGCCGTCACCGACGTGCACACCGCAGGCATGTGGCATGGCAAGGCGCAGCGTTTTGAACTGCCCAAAACCGAAGTGGAAAAGAAAGGCGGCTGCGCGGTGTTGCTGCAGGCGGTCGGCAAGGATGGCCTGCCCGGCCCGATCCTCGGCGCCACCGTCGTGCGCAAGCCGGTCACCGCGTTGTGACGCAAAAAAGCCGACGCCAGCTTGCTGCCAGACGTCGGCTTCAGATTTTGGGATCGTCGCACCTGGTTCTCAAAGAGAACCGAGGTTGGTTCGATCCGACTCAGACCCGTGGGCGGGGGGCTTGGGGTTTACGAGCCGGTGCCGGACCGAACCGTCTCAGGCAACGAGGGTAAAATCGTTGGACATTGGGGCGTCAGCGCGGATAAAAAACGGCAGGAATGTGGCGAGTCATCACCAATTCCAACAACCTGTCTCGCAAACGTTACCTCGACTACAACCCTCCGTGAACCATTCCAAGCAGGCTAGATTCGCTGCCGCGGGTTGCAATTCGGGCGCGAATGCGCGATTCTAACAACGTCGCACGTCCTCTTGGGCGCGCAACGGACGCTGTAGAAGTTTGAGTCTGTGCGTGATCCTTTCCGAAAGATCGTTTTCGATTTTCGGGCGGCATGCACGCGTCGAAGTCGTATTCTGCAAGGGAACGATTGATGACTGATCGCGGTGCTGGGGCGGAGGATGGCGAGACATCCGCGGTTTTGATCCCGCTCCATGAGGCCCGTAGGGAGCGCCAGGATCTCCCGGTGGCATTCGAAAGACGTGAACTCGATCAGATTCTCAGGCTCTACGGACGCATGGTCGCCGCCAATGAGTGGCGCGACTACGCCATCGACCATCTCAGCGACCGCGCCGTCTTCTCGGTCTTTCGCCGCACCAGCGAAACCCCGCTGTTCCAGATCGTCAAGGACCCCAAACTCGCCCGCAAGCAGGGCGCCTTTTCGGTTGTCGCCGCCGGCGGGCTGATCCTCAAGCGTGGCCATGAGTTGGCCCGCGTGCTCGGCGTCTTCGACAAGCGGCTGAAGCTCGTCGAGGCCTGATCTCAACAGTTTCAATATGTTGGGATGTTCGACATCGGGCCATGACCGGACGATGCTTCCGTCCAGAGGCTGAATCTCTCTCGCCACGGCTCGGCTGGCTGCTATCAATTCCGCCTCAACTGGAAATTCAGCCGCATGAACATCGCCACCAAATCAGCCGCCACCATTCGCCCGGCGACGTCAAACGACGTGCCGCTGCTGATGAAGGCGATCGTCGACCTTGCCGAACATATCGGCCAGACGGACCTGATCTGCACCGAGGAAAACCTCAAGCATTTCGGCTTCGGCGAGAACCCAGCCTTCGAGGCGGTGATTGCCGAGGCGGACGGCGTATTCGCCGGCATGTGCCTGTTTTTCCCGATATTCTCGACCTGGTACGGCCGTCCCGGCGTGTTTGTCCAGGATCTGTTTGTCGACAAGGATTTCCGCAGTCTTGGTATTGGCGCGCAGCTTTTGCGGCATGTCGCCAAGCTTTCCAAGAACAAGGGCGGCGTCTACATGCGGCTTTCGGTCGACGAGGCAAACCCACGTGCGCGAGACTTTTATGCCAGGCTGGGTTTTGAATGGACGAGCGATCAACGCTCTTACATCGCCGAGGAACGGACTTTCACCGCGCTGAGCGAATCTACCGGGGAACCAAAATGAAGACTTTCTACGCCGAGGAGCAAAAACGCCACGATCCCAAGGCTTTCCTGTCGATGGGCGCGCAAAAGCCCAATCCGGAAAAGCCCGAGCGTGTTGAGCGCCTGCTTTTGGGCGCGCGCGCCGCGGGTTCCGCGATCCATCGCCCGGCGAACTACGGCCTTGACCCGATCGCGGCGGTCCATACGCCCGAATACATCGATTTCCTGACCCATATCTTCGAGCGCTGGCAGCGCATGGAAGGTGCCTCAGCCGAGGTGATCCCCAACATC
This sequence comes from Aminobacter sp. GW821-FHT11F06, assembly GCF_058808215.1. NCBI lineage: Bacteria > Pseudomonadati > Pseudomonadota > Alphaproteobacteria > Hyphomicrobiales > Phyllobacteriaceae > Aminobacter > Aminobacter sp. GW821-FHT11F06. The sequence continues at coordinate 149,036 of NZ_JBXARL010000004.1, forward strand.
CACCCGATCGCCCGCAACGGCACCTATCCGGCGGGTGCTGCCGGCCAGGCCGGCTATCACATGGCCGACACAGCCTGCCCGATCTCGGCCGAAACATTCGAAAGCGCCTGCTGGAGCGCCTGGAGTGCCGTGGCAGCCACGGAAGCCGTGCTTTCGGGTGAGCCGGCGGCCTATGCGCTGTGCCGCCCGCCCGGCCATCATGCCTTTGCCGATGTCGCCGGCGGCTTCTGCTTCTTCAACAACTCGGCCATCGCCGCCCAAAGGCTACGCGGCACAGCGGCACGCGTGGCCATCCTCGACGTCGACCTGCATCATGGCAACGGCACGCAAGGCATCTTCTACAACAGGGCCGACGTTTTGACCGTTTCGCTGCACGCCGACCCGAGCCGCTTCTATCCATTCTTCTGGGGCCATGCCGACGAGCGCGGCGAAGGTGCCGGCCTCGGCTACAACTACAATTTGCCCTTGCCGCGCAAATCGGGTGATGCCGAGTTCTTCGAAGCACTCGGCCAGGCCAACCGCCGCATCCAGGCCTTCGCACCCGATGCATTGGTCGTGGCACTCGGGCTCGACGCTTTTGAAGGCGACCCGTTCGGCGGGCTGTCGGTGACGACGTCGGGCTTTTCGCGCATCGCCGAAGCGATCGCCAGGCTTGGCCTGCCCACCGTCATCGTCCAGGAAGGCGGCTATCTCTGCGATGCGCTCAGCAACAATTTGACCGCCTTCCTCTCTGGCTTTGGCGGCACGAACTGATCACACCGCGGCGCGAATGTGCCAGGCGCGATAAAACAGCAGCAGCGCGTAGAGCAGCATCAGGATGGTAGCGAGGCGCATCAGCGACGCAGCGCTGGTCAGCGGCACGAACATCAGTGCGAGGCCGAAAGCGGCATAGACCGCGCCGCCCACCAGCGTCGGCCACAACCGCGTCTGGCGGTCGCTGTGCAGGAAGCTCGACGCCATCTCGATTAGACCGACGACCAGGGCAAGCAGGCCGACAAGGCTGGCCATGAAGGACAAGGTGAAGACACTGGCAAGCAAGCCACTGCACAAGACGATCACGCCCGCCGCGATCGACAAAAAGTTGCGGGCGAGTGCCAGCCAGTGGCCGATTGTTCGCGGCGCCGCGTAATCGATCGTCGCCAGCCCCAGAATACCATCGACGAGCAAAAGGCCGCCACCGACCATGACCAGCAATTGCACCGCCTGGATGGGGTAGAAAAACGCGACAAGCGCCGCCGCCACGATCAGAATGCCCCGCAACGCCGTCAACGTCGCTTCGAAACGCTTGGTCTTGCCCTCGGCCATGCCCTGCTCCCTTGACCATGGAGCGCCGCGCGTTCGGTTGGACGCGCACGAACGCTCCAGCACTTTGGATCCGCGCGTCTTGCCTTTGCGAAAATCGGTTCTGATTTTCTGGCCGGCGCGCCAGACACCCATTTGTGAGAGATATGCGGTGGATTCGCAACCGGGCTGCAAAGCGCTGGCAGGAGCAATCCGTTTCTCGCGCCACGCGCAGGGATCGCAGCTAAATTAGCAATTTCTTTCATCTTTCGGGAGGAGACTTGCCTGGGGCCGGCCGCTGGCTGGTGGTGAGGGCGTGGCGATGTTCAAGGTCATTTCCTGTCTTGCTTACGAGCATGACTATTCCTTTGTCGTTGTAGCCGCGATCGTGTGCGTGGCCGGTGCGGCCATGACGATGCGGCTGTTCGGACGTGCCTCCGGCCTCTCGGCCCAGGCCCGCCCCGGCTGGATCATGCTCTCGGGCGTTGCCTGCGGTGCTGCGATCTGGACCACCCATTTCGTCGCCATGCTTGGCTTCCAACTGCCCTTCGACGCCGCATTCGACCCGGCCTTGACCATCGCTTCGCTGCTCATCGCCATCGCATTCACCGCCGCCGGACTGCATCTCTCGGCAGTGCCGCCCGCTGGCGTGCCGGTCGAAACCGGCGGCGTGGTGATCGGCATCGGCGTCGTCGCCATGCATTTCACCGGCATGCGCGGCTTCGATTTCGCCGGCCACATCGAATGGGACACCAATCTTGTCGAGGCCTCGATCCTGTTTGCCGTGGCTTTCGGCGCGCTAGCCATGAATCTGGCGGCGCGACAGCGTTTTCGCCACGCCAAGCCGCTCTCCGTCATAGCTTTGGTGCTCGCCATCTGCGCCATGCACTTCACCGCCATGGGCGCGGCGACGCTCGTGCCCGATCCATCGGTGCCGGTGCCGACAAAGGTGTTTTCGAGCGAATTCCTCGCCGTTCTGGTACTCGCCACCATGGCCATCATCGCCGGGCTGACGCTTTATGTGATGGACGCCAAGTCGCAGCGCGAACTTGTCGACAGCTTCCGCTACGCAGCCCAGCATGATCCATTGACCGGCCTGCCCAACCGCGCCTTCTTGTCCGACAATCTGCCGGCAATGCTCAGGCGCAGTGCCGCCGCCGGCAAGCAAGCCGCGGTGATCGTGCTCGACCTCGACCGCTTCAAGGAAATCAACGACGTTCATGGCCACAATGCCGGAGACATGCTGCTGCAGACGCTCGCCAACCGGCTCAAGGCCCTGACCGGTCCCGGCGAACTTGTGGCGCGTGTCGGCGGCGACGAGTTCGTCGCCGTCAAGCAGGACGTCACCTCAAGACAAGAGATCGACGGCTTCGTAAGCCGGCTCGTCGCCAGCATGCTCGCCCCGATCCAGAACAAGGCCAAAACCTTGACGGTCGGCGCCAGCGTCGGCGTCAGCCTCTACCCCGCGCATGCCGGCGATGCCGACGACCTGATCGGCGCGGCCGACCTTGCCATGTACCGCGCCAAGCGCGCGGTGACCGACAAGATCTGCTACTACGACCGCTCGATGGATGAGGGCCGGCGCGAACGCAGCGCGCTCGCCATCGAACTGCGCCACGCGCTGGAGCGCGACGAATTCGAGCTCTACTACCAGCCGCAGCTCGACGTGATGTCAGGCGAGGTCACCGCCTATGAGGCGCTGCTGCGCTGGCACCACCGGGAACGCGGCATCGTCGCACCCGAAGAGTTCATCCCCATTGCCGAGGAAAACGGGCTGATCATCCCGATCGGCGAATGGGTGCTGAAGACCGCCTGCGCCGAGGTGGCCGGCTGGCGCAAACCCTACAAGATCGCTGTCAACATCGCCTCGGCCCAGCTGACCCAGGCCGATCTGCCCAAGATCGTGCACGAGACGCTGCTTGCCACCGGCCTTGCCGCCTCGCGGCTGGAACTCGAGATCACCGAAGCCAGCATCATCGAGGACCGCGACCGCGCCCTGCATGTCGTGCGACAGCTCAAGGCGCTCGGCGTCACCATCGCCATGGACGATTACGGCGTCGGTTATTCGTCGCTGTCGACGCTGCAGATCTTCCCCTTCGACAGGGTCAAGATCGACCGCTCCTTCGTCGAGGACGTCGCCAATGACAGCGCAGCGGCAGCGATCGTCCGGGCGACAATCCTGCTTGCCAACGACCTGCGCATTCCGGTGCTCGCCGAGGGCGTGGAGAAGCAGGAGAATTTCGAGTTCCTGCGCGCCGAAGGCTGCGCCGAAATGCAGGGCTTCCTGTTTGGCCGGCCGCTGCCGCTGTCGGAGATCGCCAGCCTCGTTGGCCGCAGCGAAGCCCCGACCGACACGCGCGGCTCGGCACTCGCCAGCCAGTCGAGTGCCGCCTGAGGTTTATCGGGTTTCAGCGCGCATGCGGACGCGGCGTATAGCCATCGCCCGCGATGACCGGCAGATGCGTCCAGGCGTCGTTGGTCATGCGCATCCAGGCACCAGCGGCAAGCACGCCGCCATCGACATGGATTGTCGTGCCCGACACCCAGCCTGAAAGCACGTCCGAGGCCAAAAACAGCGCCGCTCCCGCCGAGTCCGATCCCTCGCCGAAGCGGCCGATCGGGAACCAGCGCTTGAGGTGCTCGAGGTTTTCCTGCGGCACGCGCGGTGTCGCCACGATCTGCGCCGAATTGGTGGTCTCGGGCGCGATCGCGTTGACGCGGATGCCATGTTGGCCGAGTTCGACGGCGAGGCTCTGGGTGAAGCCGGTCACAGCCGCCTTGAAGGCCGAATAGACCACCGTCATCGGGATGCCGCGGAAGGCCTCGATTGTCGAGACATTGATGATGCTGCCGCCCGCACCACTCGCGCGCATCAGCGGGATCGCCGCCTTGCTGACATGGAACATGTGCAGCAGGTTGACGTGATAAAGTGCGTTCCACTCTTCCTCGGTCGAGTGCTCGAACGGCGTCTTGAAGCCGAGATAGTCGCCGACATTGTTGACCACAACGTCGAGCCGCCCGAAACGCTCGCGTACAGCCTCGATCAGCCGCGCGACATCGGCCGCCTTGCGCACATCCGCCTCGACAACGAGGTGGTCGGGGCCCAACGCCTCGCGCACCGACACAACCCGCTCCGGATCGATCTCGGCAACAGTGACCTTCATGCCGGCGCGGGCATAAAGTTCGGCGGTGGCGCGGCCGATGCCGGCACCTCCGCCGGTCACCAGCGCCACTTTTCCGGCAAGGCCAAGGATGGAGATTTCGTCCGGCATGCTGTCCTCCGCAGTCGATGATATTGGCGCCGAGCAGCTAAGCCGCCGTTTCCTGCGCCTCGTATGTGTGGGTGCCGACGACGACCAGTTCGCGCCTGGACAGGCGCCAGCCATCGGAGGTGCGGGCAAAGCGGTCGCGGTAGCGGATGGTCATTTCGTAGCAGAGGTAGCGGCCAGCCGGATCGCGGAAATAGTGCCGCGCCAGGCAATAGGTCTCGCCCTCCGCACCGCCCTCGACCAGCTGGACCATCTGGTTGAGCACGGCATGGAAGGTCTTGAGGTAGCGGCTGGCGACCATCGCCGGAATGCCGCGGATCTGTTCGAGGCCTTCGAATGTACCGCGCGGCGCAATCACGATGCCGTCTGATGTAAACTGCGCCGCGAGCAGGTCGCCATCGCCGGTATCGACGGCATAGGCATAGCGCTCGGATACACGCCGAAGCGCTATCTCCATGAGCAAGGCTGCCTGATTGTCCATGCGTACCTCCTGCTAGCTGCCGGAGACCTGCGCGAAGACCTCGCGCAGCGCCCGCTGCACATCGTTGCGGCGATAGCCCAGCAGCTTCGTTTCTTCCGCATCCGGCTCATAGGCGAGGATGTTGCCACGCCCGGGCACGATGAAGAGGTCGGGCAGCAGCGGGTGCTCCTCGTTGCGTTCTTCGACCCGTTGCGGGTTGCCGACGGCATCGAACAGCGACTGGAAATACTGCTGGAAGGTCAGGTTCTCGTCACCGACAAGATAGGCCTTGCCGCTCTCGGCGCGCTGGAACGCGCCCCAGATGGCTTCCGCCAGCGACTGCACCGACATGTAGTTGGTGCCGCCCGGCGGCGCGAAAATCGGCAACTCGGTTTCGCCGCGCGCATAGGCCATCAGCGTCTCGTAACGCTTGGTCGGCAGGCCCTGGACATAACCGACGATCGACGGCGGATTGAGGGTCGAGACGTTGAAGTCGTCGGTGGCAAGCGCGCGCACGCCCTCGTCGGCCAGGCTGCGGCCACGCACATAGGCGTTGGTCTCGACCAGATTGGGCATGACCTGGTGATAATAGCTGCCGATATGGACGACGCGGCGAACACCCGCCTTGCGCGCCAGCTCGACGAAAGCCGGCACGCCTTCGATCTGCATCCTGGTCCAGAATTCGTTCTCGTCCGTGCCTTTGGGCAGATGGCGGATGTCGTTGCCGGCGGCAAACAGGATGCCGTCGAAGGGCGCGAGATCGGCGGCGGAGAAGTCGCCCTTGGTGTAATCGCCATAGATGGTCGGATAGGCAGCCATCGGCGTGGTCTCAGGCGCCGGCTTGCGCGCCGCCAGCACCACCTCGTTGCCTTGCGCCTTGAGATAGCCGGCCGTGTGGCCGCCGATCATGCCCGTTCCGCCGACAATAAGGATTTTCACGCGCAATCTCCCAGGCATCTCTCAATGCCGGGACGATAGGTGCGGTTGCGCGCGCGGCATCGTCCGTATCGACTAACTCGCTCTATGGGCGGATGGCGATCTCGCTGGTCAGCGTTGTCTGTTGGGTCTCGGAAATTCCGATATCGATCGCCACCGTCCACTTCCCAGGCACCGGCAGTTCGAGATTGTCGACACGCCAGGTGCCGTCGCCTGGCTTGCGCGCGGCCGCGCTGACCTGTGCCGTATCCGGCTTGCTGAGCCGGAGCACGACGCTTTGCGCGTCGAGCGGGCCGAAATCGCCAGTCATGACAACGATCGAAGCGCTGGCCTTGCCTGCGTGGCCGGGCGCGATGCTGAGGTCGGCCATGGCGTCAGCGGTGTGGATATGGATCGACGCCGGTTCGGCGGCCTCGATCGCCAGCACGCGCGGCGGCGGGGTGAAGCGGAAGCCGGCGACAACGCCCAGGATCGCCACCATCAGCAGCGTCTCCACGACAATGTTGCGCACCAGGCGCTGCTGCGCATCCGCTTGCTCTGCCAGTGCCGGCTTGGTCAGCCGCCAGCGATTGTAAGCGGCGAGAACAAGTAGCGGCGCGACCAAGGCAAGTTTGAGCAGCAAAAGCCGGCCATAGGCGGTCTGCCAAAGGGCCGGGACACTGTCGACCTGGATGAGGGCGAGCACGACGCCCGCACCGATCAGCGCCGCGACCACCCAAGGGATCGTCGCCGAGAAGCGCCGCAGCGCCTCGCTCGCATCGGACGTCTGGCGGAAGGTAGAGCCGAGTGGCAAAAGCGCGCCAGCCCAGAATGCGATGCTGACCCCGTGGACGAAGACCATCGGCCGCGTCAGCCATTGCGGCGAAGCAGCACTGGCGTGGCCACTTGCGGCGAGTGCGGCGCCAACCCCGACAAGGGCAGCCAGCGACAGCCAGCGTGCCAGCCAGCCCTCGGCAACCAGCGCAAGCAGTGCGAGCGCCAACGCGATGAAGGCAATTGCCGCGGTGAAGCCGTAGCTGGTCGCCGCAGCCGCCTGCCAGGCCATCGGCTGGCCGAACATCCCAAGCGGCGCACCGAGCGCATCGAGCCCCTGCAGGCCGAACGAGACCGGTACAGCGACAAGGCCGAGGATGGTGAATGCGGTGGCGGTACCAGCGCCATGGCGGCTTTTAGGCGCGAGCCAGGCCAAGCCAAAGGCGCTGCCGGCGCCTAAGAACAGGCCGAGATAGAGCGCGAGTTTTGCAGCCCAAAGTGCCCTGTGGAGGGCTTGGTCGTCCAGGGCCGGGGCAACGGGTGCTGCCACGCTCGGCGTGCCCACGGCGAATGTCAGCGCACCGCCGACCGGATGACCGTCAGCCGAGACGACCCGCCACGACAGCAGATAAGTGCCGTCAGCCATATCCTTTGCCGGCAAATCGACGCCGACAACGTCCCCTGAAAGCACCCCTTCAAGCCGCGCGGAACCACCGTTCGGACGCATAAGCTCAAGTACCAGCGGGGTCACCGGTTCGCTGAATGTCAGCGTGATTTGCCCCGGCGCCTGCCCGACAACGGCACCTTCGGCCGGTGTCGAACGCAGCAGCGAGGCATGGGCGCTTGCCACAGCCGTCGCACCCAAAAGAGTGGCGACGGCAACGATCAGGCCGGCAAGCCAGCGGCGCGCGCCATCGGGCAGACTGAGCCTGCCTTGGCGATGAAGTGGATGGCGCGCGCTCATGTTCTTAGTGGCTGGAGTGGTCTTGGCTCTGGCCGCCGATCGCATCGACGGCAAATTCGACCTTGACCGTGCCGGCCTTGGCGAAGGTCAGCGTGCCCGAGAACGTCTCACCCTGCTTCACCGGCGCTTTCAGGCCGACAAACATGATGTGGTACGAGCCAGGCTTGAAGGCGACCTCGCCGCCGGCCGGGATTTCGACGCCGTCAGCGAGCTGGCGCATGGTCATCACGCCCTTGGCGTCGACAGCCATTTCATGGATTTCGGCCTTTTCGGAAACGTCCGACTGGATCGAAACCAGCCGGTCGGCCTCGGCTCCGGTGTTCTTGACCGTGAGGTAGCCGACGGCAACCTTGGCGCCGGCAGGTGTCGCGCGCGACCAGGGGTGGCCGATCTCGAGATCGCCGACCTTGAAGCCATGGGCGAGCAAGGCATGGGTCGAGGCAAACAGCAGCATCGCGGCAAAGACGACGATGCCGAACCGTTCTTCGAAGCTGCGGAAAAGCGGGCGCGCGAAGGCGCGGGCGGACATGTTCATGGATAACTCCGTATGGAGGCGCGCCAAAGCTGGTTGGCGCCAAATTTGTCTAAATGGGATCGGTGATCCGCGCGGACGCGGCAAGCGACGTCAGGCGGCCAGCGGCGGGGCGCGTGGATTGCCGGGGGCGTATTTCCGCACCGTCGAAGGGTCGGGCCGCGTCGCGGGAAACTGGACGAGCGTCTCGACAGGCGACGAGAGCGCCAAGGCGACGCCTTCGGGCGGCGTGGAGAGTGCAGCCGAGAGCATGTTGCAGCCGAGCGTGCAGCATTGAGGCAGGCTCGGATGGTCGCTCTTGGCGGGGGCGGTGTGATCTGTCGCCGTGGTGATGCACAGCGGATTGCCGAAGATGTCGAGTGGCGGCGTGCCTTGCCCAAGTGCTAAAGCACCGGCTGCCGTCTGCAGGACGAGCATCAGCGCCGCGACAAGCGCGACCCCAAATCCCCATCCCTTGCGGCGAAACACGACCAAGCGGCCTACCCTCAGCTTCTGCTGCATTGTTAGCACCATCGCGGCACCGGGCAAATCGCAACCGCTGCGACATTTTCGGAAGCCGGCAGCATCCGACGGCATCGTCCGATACGACGATGGTCGGCCCGCACGCGCCCGCTAGGCTGACCGCGAGACGGGGAGGATCGGCATGACATCAGGTTTGCGCGATGTCTGGCGTGGCGGCGTCGCCACCTGGGAATGCGACGAGATGGGCCACATGAACACGCGCTTTTATGTGGCGCGCTGCATGGAAGGCGTGGCGATGCTGTTCGGGCTTATCGGTCTGCCCGGCCTGTTTTCGCCCGGCTCGGCGACAACGCTTGGCGTGCGCGACATGCATATCCGCTTCCTGCGCGAGGCGCGTGCCGGCTCCTCGATGCACATCAGCGCCGGCTTTTCCGCGATTGGCGACGATCGCGCCGACGTCGTTGCGATGATGTACGACACGGCCTCCGGCGAATGCGCAGCGACCTTCCGTATCGGGTTTCGGCACCTCGCCACCAAGGACGGCACAGCCCAGCCCTGGCCGGAAGCCTTTGCTTCACGCGTATGTCGTGAACTGGTCGAGGTGCCGAAACTGGCCACGCCGCGTAGCGTCGGCGCACTGCCAGCCACATCATCCGGCTCGTCTGCCCGTGCCGAAGCGCTCCGGCTGCGGCAGACGGGCCAGGGCTTCGTTGGACCTCAATCCTGCGATCCGTTCGACCGCATGCTGCCGCAGGCTTTTGTCGCGGCGATGGCCGACAGCGTGCGCAACATCATCACGCCGCTGCGCGAACTGGTCGCCAGCCACAGCGAACGGCGCGGGCCCCATTTTGGTGCCGCGGCACTGGAATTCCTGATCGTGCTCGATGATGCGCCACGCAATGGCGACTGCTGGGAGGTGCGCACCGGCCTTGCCCGCGCCGACAGCCGCACCATGTCGATCGTCAACTGGATGCTCGACCCGTTCGACGGCCGCGCCTTCGGTTCTATGGAGGTCATCGCCATCTGCTTCGACCTCGAAGCACGCAAGCTGATCCCGATCAGCCCTGATGCGCTGGCAGAGCTGCGAGAACTGGCGATTCCGTCGCTCACGCTCTGAAACGGGCAAAGAAAAAGCGTCGCCCACTTTCGCAGGCGACGCTTGATGCCAGTCAGGCCTGTTCGCTCAATCGATATCGAACGACACGCCCTGGGCCAGAGGCAGCGCCTTGGAGTAGTTCACCGTGTTGGTGGCGCGGCGCATGTAGGCGCGCCAGGCGTCGGAGCCCGACTCGCGGCCGCCGCCGGTTTCCTTCTCGCCACCGAACGCGCCGCCGATTTCCGCACCCGAGGTGCCGATATTGACGTTGGCGATGCCGCAATCCGAACCCTCGACCGACAAGAAGCGCTCGGCCTCCTGCAGGTCGAGCGTGAAGATCGACGACGACAGGCCAGCACCGACAGCGTTGTGCGCGTCGAGCACGGCGTCGAAGTCGGAATACTTCATCACATAGAGGATCGGCGCGAAGGTTTCTTCGAACACCGGCCCGACCTGGCCGGGCATCTCGACGAGCGCCGGCTTGACGTAATAGGCGCCGTCATGGCCCTGGTCGACGCGCGCGCCGCCAGTGATCTTGCCGCCATGCTCGGAAGCCGCCTTGAGTGCCTTCTGCATGCCGTCGAAAGCGGCCTTGTCGATCAGCGGACCGACAAGCGACGCGGTCTCCAAGGGGCTTCCGACCGAAACGCTCTCATAGGCCTTCTTCAGGCGTGGCACGAGCGCGTCATAGACGCTGTCATGCACGAACAGGCGGCGCATGGTGGTGCAGCGCTGGCCAGCGGTGCCCATGGCGCCAAAGGCGATGGCGCGCAGCGCCATGTCGAGATTGGCCGAGGGGCAAACGATGCCGGCATTGTTGCCGCCGAGCTCGAGGATGGCGCGGGCGAAACGCTTGGCCAGGCGCGGGCCGACGTCGCGGCCCATGCGGGTCGAGCCGGTGGCCGAAACCAGCGGCACCTTGGGGTGGTCGACCAGCACTTCGCCGACGGCGCGGTCGCCGATCAAAACCTGCGACAGGCCTTCGGGCGCATCGCCGAAGCGGGCGGCGGCGCGCTTGAAGATGGCTTCGCAGGCAAGCGCTGTCAGCGGGGTCTTTTCCGACGGCTTCCACACCACCGAGTTGCCGCAGACGAAAGCCAGCGCCGCGTTCCACGACCACACCGCGACGGGGAAGTTGAAGGCCGAGATGACGCCGACGACGCCGAGCGGGTGCCAGGTTTCCATCATGCGATGGCCCGGACGCTCGGTGGCAATGGTGAGACCATAAAGCTGGCGCGACAAGCCGACGGCGAAGTCGCAAATGTCGATCATTTCCTGGACTTCGCCGAGGCCCTCGGAGGGGACCTTGCCGACTTCGATCGACACCAGGCGGCCGAGTTCGGTCTTGGCGGCGCGCAGCTCCTCGCCGAGCAGGCGCACGAGCTCGCCACGCTTGGGGGCCGGCACATTGCGCCAGGTCTTGAACGCCTTGTCGGCGCGCTCGATGGCCTTGCTGGCGTCAGCAGGCGAAATCGAGGTCAGCGCGCCGATCTGTTCGCCGGTCACGGGGCTGCGCACGATCAGGTCGCCGCCGGTAAAATCGGCCTTGGCAACGCCGAGCCGATCGAGAAGGGCAGCGGTTTCGCTGGTCACGTTCATGCTGAATTCCTTTCCTCGTTCCTCACCCACCCAAGGCTGTTTGCGCGTCCTTGTCGGCACGTCGCCAGCCGGGGCGTTATCGTTTCTCCCGAGCATGGAGCCAGGAGACGCTTGGCACTGCCTATAGCCTGTTCGACCACCCAAACGCCACACCAGTCATGTCGGTGCGCGCTCTGTCCGGCGGTTCGGCCGTCTGTGGTCCACAAGCGCGGCGAACCGGCGTGGCGAAAGACAGTGTCGATGTGTGGGGAGGGGCTGAAAAAAACAACACCCGCCGGGGGAGGAAGTCCGGCGGGTGTCGTATTGGTGGCCAGCGTCTGGGAGGAGGTAGGCGCTGACCTATTCGTCGGAAACCTGGGAGGAGGTAGGTCCGACAAATTCGATGACCCATATCTAGCTCCGGTGAGCCAGGATTTAAAGTGTTGATATTGCATAGGAGCTTTGCATTTTGTGCAATGCAGCACGAGCCGTCGCATTGCAACATCAAGGAGACGCTGCGGCAACCACACCACGACGGAACCTTGCGCCCTCGCCCAAGTTAAAGGGCAACGGCAGGCAAGCCATGATCGACTACCGGGCGGCACGCCTCAGAATGGTCGAATACCAGATCGCACGGCGCGGCATAACCGACGTGGCGGTGCTGGAAGCGATGGCTGCGGTGCCGCGCGAGGAATTCGTGCCGCTGGCACTTCGCGACCATGCCCATGAAGATACGGCGCTGCCCATTGCGCATGGCCAGACGATCTCTCAGCCCTATATCGTCGCGCTGATGGCACAGGCAGCCGAGCTGCGATCTGGCGACAAGGTTTTGGAGATCGGCACTGGCTCGGGCTACGCGGCAGCCGTGATGGCCGAGATCGCCGGGCGCGTGATCACCGTCGAGCGTCTTGGCTCGCTGGCCGACGCCGCGCGAAGCCGGCTGCAACAGCTGGGCTACACCACTGTCGAAGTGATATCGGGCGACGGCACGGAAGGTTGCGAGCGACAGGCGCCGTTCGATGCCATCCTGTCGGCGGCAGGCACCCGCAAGGTGCCGCCGGCCTGGAAGCAGCAGCTGACGATCGGCGGCCGGCTCATCCTGCCGCTCGGCCCACTCGGCGACCAGCAACTGGTCAAGATCGTGCGCCAAGGCGAAAAGGACTATAGCCAGAAGATTCTGGCCGGCGTGCGCTTCGTGCCGCTTGTCGGCGGATCGGGTTAGCCCTTGCCGCCCTTTGCCCTGAAGCGGCGCTCCGGCATCGAATTGGCATCCGGCGGCACAGTTGCCCCGCCATTCATCGCCAGTTGCATGAACACGGTGTCGAGCCAGCGGCCGTGCTTGTAGCCTGAGCCTTCCATGCGCCCGGTGTGGTGGAAACCGAGCCTTTCATGCAGCCGCACCGACGGACTTTCGGCATGGCCGTCGCCGATGACAGCGACAATCTGGCGAAAGCCGAGCGCGATCGTCTCGTCGATCAGCGCCTGCATCAGCGCCTTGCCGATGCCCGCACCCTTGGCTTCGGGTGCGATGTAGATCGAATCCTCGACGATGAAGCGATAGGCCGGGCGCGCCCGAAACGGCCCGGCATAGGCGTAGCCGATGACCGCGCCATCGCGTTCGGCAACGAGATAGGGATAACCGCCATCCATCAGCGCCTCGAAGCGTTCGCCCATTTCGGCACGCGTCGGCGGCTCCAGCTCATAGCTCGCCGCGCCATTCAGCACGGCATCCTCATAGATCTGCGTGATCTGGTCGAGATCGCCTGGCAAGGCGTGTCGTATCATAATGCTCATTTTTTAGGCAACCAGTTGTTCTGCCTACATTTGAGCAAAAATCGGCACAAATGAAAAGGGCGACCGTTAGGCCGCCCTTCAAATCATGACTGGTCCAGAGCTTGTTATTCGCGGTTGCCCAGGAACGACAGCAGGAAGGAGAACAGGTTGATGAAGTCGAGATAGAGCGTGAGTGCGCCCATGGTCGCCTTGCGGCCGGAAACGAGAACGTCGTCACCGTCGAAATACATCTCCTTGATCTTCTGCGTGTCGTAGGCGGTCAGGCCCGCGAACACCAGCACGCCGATCGCCGAGATGGCGAACTGCAGGGCCGAAGACTGCAGGAAGATGTTGACCACCATCGCGATCAGGATGCCGAACACGCCCATGATCAGGAACGAGCCCATGGCCGTCAGGTCACGCTTGGTCGTGTAGCCGACCAGCGACAGCGCGCCGAAGGCGGCAGCGGTCACGAAGAAAGTCTGAACGATGCTAGCGCTGGTATAGACCAGGAAGATCGACGACAGCGATAGGCCCATCAGGCCGGCAAAGACCCAGAACGCGGTCTGCGCGCCGGATACGCTCATCGACTGGATGCGGGCGCTCAGGAAGAAGACCATGCCGATCGGTGCCAGCATGACGACCCACTTCAGCGGCGAGCCGTAAAGCGCGACGCCAAGGCTGGTCAGCATCTTGCCGTTGCCCATCGTGGCGACGGCGGTGGCCGGATCGTTGGTGGTCGCCAGCATCATCGTGCCGAACGCTGCCAGGCCGGTGATGACGAGACCGAGCGCCATAAGGTTGTAAACCTTGATCATATAGGCGCGCAGGCCCTCGTCGATCGACGCGTCGGTGCGGCTGCCTGCCGTCGCCACGCGCGTCTGGTAGTTTCTAAAGTCGGACATGGTTTCCTCTGTTGCTTCTGCCCCGTCGGGTGTCAGGCCGAAACCCAGGCGCCGCTGGCGGGACTCCAGCATGCCTCCGGCGAAATATGATGGTTCTTTCTGGTCTAAACAAGGCCCGTTACGGCCTGAAACCCACTGTGAGGGCACATTTCTCATACAATTGTCGTTGAAGTCCAGCCCCAAGCGCCATTTCGCCTACTCGCTGCGCAGTATAGGCGCTGCCTTGTGGCCAAGCACACGCCAGGTCCCGACCAGGCCAAAACCGACGGTCAGCACCAAGGCGAAGACAATCGTTGCCACCGCGACCTCGGGCAGGAAATGCGACGGCAGCGTCATGATTCGGGCCACGACGAACCAGGCGGCGACCCCGCCGGCGACAAGTGCGAACACCGCCGTGGCAAGGCCGATCAGCATGTATTCGAGCGAAAACGCCGCGATCAGCGTCCGTCGTGTCGCCCCCAGCGTCTTGAGGATCACCGCGTCGTGGACGCGGGCGCGGTTGCCGGCAGCGAGCGCACCCGCCAGCACCAGCACCGAAGCGATCAGCGCCACGCCGGCTGCGGCGCGGATTGCCGTGCCGAGCTGGGCGACGAGCCGGTTGACGACATCGAGCGCGTCCTTGACCCTAACCGTGGTGATCGCCGGATAGCTGCGCGTCACCGAATTGAGGATGCGTGATTCGTCGGCCGGTGCTGCCTTGTCTTCGGTCAGCGTGGCGAGCCAGCTATGCGGCGCACCGGCGAATGTGTTGGGCGAAAACACCATCACGAAGTTGATGCCCATCGTTTCCCACTGCACGTCGCGGAAATTGGCGATCCTGGCGGTGACGTTGCGGCCAAGCACGTTGACCGTCACCATGTCGCCGAGCTTGAGGCCGAGCTCGCGCCCCTCCTGTGCCGAAAACGACACCAGCGGCTCGCCGGCATAATCGGCCGGCCACCACGTGCCTTGCGACAGCGTCGAATTCTCGGGAATGTTCTTGGCGTAGGTCAGGCCACGATCGCCGCGCAGCACCCACGCGCCTTCCGGTGGCACGTTGAGCTTCTGCACGTCGGTGCCGTTGAGCGCCATGACGCGGCCGCGCAGCATCGGCACCCGAACCAGCTTGGCCCCAGGCGCTTCGGCCTCGACCAATTTGGCGAAAGCGTCGACCTCGCCGGGCTGGATATCGACGAAGAAGAAGTTCGGCGCGCGTTCCGGCAGGCTGCCGGCGATCTGGCGGCGCAGATTGCCGTCGATCAGCGCCAGCGTCACAAGAAGCGTCAGGCCAAGGCCGAGGGAAAGCACCACCGACGGCGTCAAGGCGCCCGGCCGGTGGATGTTGCCGATGGCGAGGCGAAGGGCGGTCGAACGCACGCGCGGGCTCTTGCGCGCCAGCCACTGCACGCCGCTCGCCACGGCACGCAGCACCAGGAACGAAAAGACGGTGGCGCCGACAAAGATGGTGGCAATGCGCCGGTCGCCGGCAAACCAGATGGCAAGCAGCGCCAGCACCGCAGCAATGCCGAGCGCCGTCGCGATATAGACAAGCCTTGGCAGGCCGCGACCCTCGAACCCCATCTCGCGGAACAGTGCTGTTGCCGGCACATCGCGGGCGCGGCCGAGCGGCAGGATGGCGAAAGCGAGCGTCACCAATATGCCGAACAGTGCAGCCATGGCGAGCGCTGCGGGATAAATGCCCGCTTCGGCCGGCACCGGGATGACCGACTGGAGTGCGGCACTTGCGGCAAACGGCATCATTGCGCCAAGCACGAGGCCGATGACGACGCCAACGGTTGCTATCAGCAGGATCTGGATGAGGTAGACTGAAAGCACGAAGCCGCCCGAGGCACCCAGGCTTTTGAAGGTGGCGATGACGCCGCGCTTGGCGTCGAGATAGGCGCGCACGGCGTTGGCCACGCCAACGCCACCGACCACCAGCGAGGTCAGCCCGACCAGCGTCAGGAACTGGGTGAAGCGCTCGATATTGGCCGAAAGTGCCGGTGCGGCATTACTGCGGGTGCGCACGCTCCAGCCGGCCTCCGGGAATTCGGCATTGGCGCGTTCGCGAACGGCGTTGACTTCAGCCTCGCTCGTGCCCACCGGCAAGCGGATCTTGTAGGCATGCTCGACAAGGCTGCCGGGCTGAATCAGACCGGAAGCGCTCAGGCCTTCCATCGAAACCAGCAAGCGCGGCGCAAAGCCGAAGCCATCCGAGACCGCGTCGGGTTCGGTGATCAGCTTTGCCCTGAGCTCGAAGGTCGAGCCGCCGAGCTTGATGCGGTCGCCGAGCTTCAGGTTGAGGCGCTCGAACAACAAATCCGGGGCCACGGCACCAAAAGCGCCCGCCTTTTCAGCAAACAGTTCGTCGCGCGGCAGGACCGGCTCGGTGACCAGCGCGCCGTAAAGTGGGTAGACGCCGTCGACGGCCTTGGCCTCGACCAGCGACTGGTCCGAACCGTCCTCCAGCCGCGCCATCGAACGCATGCCGGCATTGTGCGACACGGTGCCGAGGCTTTCGAGGAAGGTCTTTTCCTTGTCCGTCGCTTCGCGCTGGATCAGCTGGAAGCGGATATCGCCGCCGAGCAGCGCCTGGCCTTCGCTGGCAACGCCGGCGGTAATCGCCCGCGCCACCGAATTGACCCCGCCGATCGCCGCCACCCCAAGGGCGATGCAGGTCAGGAAAATAAGAAAGCCGCGCAGGCCGCCGCGCATTTCACGCGAGGCAAAGCGGAAGGCAAGGGGCAGGTCTTTCAGCATGCGAGCACCGAAATGCTGAAGGCAGAACCTTGGACCGCCTGCGTATCTTCCCACCCCCCTCTGGCCTGCCGGCCATCTCCCCCGCAAGGGGGGAGATCAGCAGCGTCGCCTTTGGCATCCGTCCTGCACCGTTTGCGGTTGGCGAAAGCGGAGATGAAGGCTGATCTCCCCCCATGCGGGGGAGATGGCCGGCAGGCCAGAGGGGGGTGCGAAGAAACGCTACACATCGCCTAAGCCCGCATTTTCTTTGCGTCGACGGCAGCCTCTGCCGTCTCGATCCGCCCCGAGCGCATCGCCACCTGCCGGTCGCAACGCGCCGCAAGGGCGGGATCGTGAGTGACGAGCACCAGCGTCATGCCGCGCTCGGCGGCCTTGGCAAACAGCAGGTCGGCGATCTGGCGGCCCGTCGCCTGATCGAGATTGCCGGTCGGCTCGTCGGCGATCAGGATGCGCGGCTCGGGCGCAAGCGCCCGGGCAATCGCCACGCGCTGCTGCTCGCCGCCCGAAAGCTCGCCCGGGTAATGTGTCACGCGATCGGCGAGGCCGACAGCCGCCAGTTCGCGTTCGGCGATGGCGAAAGCGTCGCGCTTGCCGGCCAGCTCGAGCGGCACGGCAACATTTTCCAGTGCCGTCATGTTGGGAATCAGGTGGAACGACTGGAACACGATGCCGATGTTACGCCCCCGAAACGAGGCGATCTGGTCTTCGCTGCGGCCATTGAGCAACTCGCCGGCGATTTGTACCGTTCCCGAATCGACCCGCTCCAGACCCGCCAGGACCATCAGCAGCGTCGACTTGCCGGAACCCGAGGGGCCAACGATGCCGGTCGCCTCGCCGGCAGCAACATCGAGGCTCACGCCTTTCAGCACATGCACGGATGAGGCCCCGGTCCCGAGCGTCAGCGATACGTCTCTCAGTTCGATGACTGCTTCTGTCACGGCAAATCTGTCCTATATGAAAACTGTTGGGCGGGGACCGTCTTCGTCATATCGGGTCTAATTCATGGTTTTCAAAAAACTATTCGCCGCAGCCCTGTTCATGCTTGCGGCATCTCTTGGTGCGCCGGCGTCGGCGGAGCCATTTCGCATCGTTGGATTCGGCGACAGCCTGATGGCCGGCTACGGCCTTGGCCCTGGCGAGGGTTTTCCAGAAAAACTTGAGGCAGCGCTACGCGCCCGCGGTCACGATGTGGTGATCACCAATGCCGGCGTCTCGGGCGATACCACGAGCGGCGGCGTGTCCAGGCTCGACTGGTCGGTGCCAGAAGGCACGCAGCTGGTGATTCTCGAACTCGGCGCCAACGACATGCTGCGCGGTATCGACCCAGCCCTCGTCGAGCAGAACCTCGACAAGATGCTCGCCCGGCTCAAGGAGCGGAATATCCCGGTGCTGCTCGCCGGCATGGTCGCTACGCCCAGTCTCGGTCACGCCTATGGCGAACAGTTCGGGACGATCTATCCGAAACTGGCGGAGAAATACGGCGTCCCGCTTTATCCGTTCTTCCTCGATGGCGTTGCCGGTGACCGTTCGCTGTTGCTCGAAGACGGCATGCACCCCAACGCAGCGGGTGTCGATCGGATGGTCGAACGTGCGTTGCCGACTGTGGAAAAGGCGATTGGCACCCAATGAACTCGCCATGCAACGCCGCCACACTTCACAAGCAACGGTGGCTTTGAAACAGCAAGTGCTGAACAAAGCTCTTGCCCACCGAGGCGATCGATGATTCGCTGAGGCTACGGATTGCGATTCGAGGAAGGGAGCCTGGCCATGCCGCGACTTTTCACCGCCCTCGAGATTCCGCGTGATGCCGCTCTATCGCTGTCCCTGCTCAGGGGCGGTCTACCCGGCGCCCGCTGGATCGATGTCGAGAATTACCACCTCACCTTGCGTTTTTTCGGCGATATCGAAGGCCACGTCGCCGACGAGATCGTTGACGCGCTCGACCGTGTCGACCGGCCCGGCTTCCCGCTCACCTTGTCGGGTGTCGGCGCGTTCGGGCAGAAAAAGCCGCATGCGGTCTGGGCCGGCGTCACACCCTCGCCGGAGCTGAATGCACTACAGGGCGAGATCGAACGCATCAGCAAGCGCCTTGGCCTGCCGTCTGATCCGCGCAAATTCACGCCGCACGTCACGCTGGCGCGGCTGCGGAACACCAGCCCGCTCGACGTCGCGCATTATTTGTCGGCACGCGGCAATTTTTCCACCCTGCCCTTCCGCGTCGGCCGCTTCGTCTTGATGTCGTCGCGCGACTCGGTCGGCGGCGGCCCCTATATCGTCGAGGAGGCGTGGCCGCTCAATGGCGCCGATGCCCGCGCGGCCAGTCGGTCGACGAGCGACTCCGAGGCCTCGCAGATCATGCGGTAGACCGCAACAAACCCGTCTTCGCCGCCATAATAGGGATCGGGCACATCTTGTGCCCGGCCCGTGGCATGACCGAGGAAGAGTTCGACGCGCCCGTTGCCCGCCTGCGGTGACAGCGCATTGAGATCGTCGACATTCGAGCGGTCCATGCCAAGGATCAGGTCGAAGCGCGCGAAATCGCCCGCCACAACCTTGCGCGCCTGCTGCGCTGAAATGTCGATGCCATGAAGGGCCGCGACCGCGATCGAGCGCGGATCGGGCGCCGAGCCGGCATGCCAGCCGCCGGTGCCGGCCGAGTCGATCGTGAAATCGGCTTCCAGGCCACGTTCGGCAAGCACGGCGCGAAACACGCCCTCGGCCAGCGGCGAACGGCAGATATTGCCGAGGCAGACGAAAAGGATGGATTTTACCGGCTTCTCGCTCATCGTTCTCGCGCTATGCTGGTGAGGAAAGACTTCGATACCCACGGGAGCATGAAATGGCCAGAGAGAAACTTGAACCTGCCGAACTGAACCAGGCCCTGGCCGAGCTCGGCGGCTGGACACTTGCCGCCGACGGGCTGTCGATGTCGCGCAGCTTCGTGTTCAAGAATTTCAGCGAGGCCTTTGCCTTCATGACCCGCGTAGCACTTGCCGCCGAGAAGATGGACCATCATCCCGACTGGTCGAACGTCTACAAGACCGTCGACGTCAAGCTCAACACCCATGATGCCGGCGGGCTGACCGAGCTCGACATCAAGCTGGCAAAGCGCATGAACAGCTATTTCGGTTCCTGAGGACGGCATCTTGCAGCGGAACGGTAACCTTCCCACATCCATGGCAAACGGGTTCGGACAAAGGAGTCTGTCTGGATGGTGAAGTTCCCTGGCTTTGACGGCTTCCGCGACGGCATGAACGATGCGCCGCCAAGCGAGGGCGAAGTGCGCGACAAATTCTGGCGCACCGCCAAGCGCGCCGCCCGTCATGTGCCCTTCATGGAAGAGGTGGTCGCTGCCTATTATTGCGCGCTCGACAAGGAGACCCCGCTTCGTGCCAAGGGTATCCTTCTGGCAGCACTCGGCTATTTCATCCTGCCGGTCGACACCATCCCCGACGTCATCCTCGGCCTCGGCTTCACCGACGACATCGCCGTTTTGACAGCGGCGATCACCGCCGTGCGCGCCCATATGACGCCGGCGCACCGGCTTGCCGCCAAGGAAGCGCTGTCGCAGGACTGGTAAGACGCGGGGCCCGCCTGTTTCATCCTGAAACGAAAAGTCAAACTCTTGCCGTTTTCGTGGTTTTCAACCGCATCAGGGACAAGTTGCCTGTTGCACGACAGGCAGTTAGGCGGGGCTCCATGCGGTGAATGTCCTTTATGCGAGGTCATTCACCCTTTGGTAACCCAGATTAAATCAAAATGAAGCGAACGGGCGGGCGCGCAGTCGGCCTGCCCCGCTCCATTTGAGGTACAGGAAAAGCGATGCGCGGTTTGATAGCTACAATTTCGGGTCTGGTGCTTGCCGTGTCGGCAATGCCGGCACTCGCCCAGTCGGCGACCAAGATCGGTCAGCACAACGCCTGGGGCACCTACAGCTACCAGGCACAGAACGGCAAGGTTTGTTACGTGCTGACGGTGCCGACCGACAAGCAGCCGCCGACGCTCGACCATGGCGACATGTTCTTCTTCGTCAGCCAGCGCCCGGGCCAGAAGGTCTCGTTCGAGCCGCAGTTCATTGCCGGCTACAATTTCCAGGAAAACTCCAAGGTCTCCGTCACCATCGACGGCAAGAGCTTCTCGATGTTCACCAAGGGCAAGTCGGCCTGGGTCGAGAACGCCGCCGAGGAGCCGGCCCTGATCGCCGCCATGAAAGGCGGAACCGACATGAAGGTCCAGGCCAAGTCGGGCCGCGGCAACCCGACGAGCTATGTCTTCTCGCTCAAGGGCATTTCGGCCGCGCTGACGTCGATCACCACCTGCAAGTAAGCGCATTCGATACGTGTTTCGAAAGCCGGGCGATTGGGTCGCCCGGCTTTTTTATTGCGGAAACCTACGAAACCACCGCGCCGCTCAGTGCATTGAGCAGGCCAGACACCCAGTGCGGCACGATCAGCCAGATAACCAGGGCGGTGATCGCAACCGCCTGCAACAGCACGATACGGTACAAACGCGACCGGAACGGCTCCTTGCGGGTCTTGTGCCGGAACAAATGCTGGGCCGCGACCGCGCCGATGCTGCCGCCGGCGAATGCAAGCCAAAGCAGGGTTTTCTCAGGGATACGCCGCACGCCATTGCGGGCCAACCGCTTGTCGCGCCAGAAGGCTACGAACGCCGCAATGTTGACGGCGAGCACCACCAGGACGATATGGAGGATGTTGCTCATCGGCCCAGCATCGTGGCCAATGCCTAACAGACTGCAAAGCTGCGGCACAAATGCATGGCCGCCAAAACGTGACGTGGCGACAGACCTGTGATATGTCGCCCCAAAATCCTACATATGCCGCGATATCAACCGATCTGAGCCCGAATGACCCTTTCGCTCGACCTCACCACCGATGCCACCCGCAACGCGTTGCGCGCCCGTGCGGCCGCGCCCGTCAAGGAGTCGCTGATCGGCCTCACCCGCGAGGAGCTTGCCGAAGCGTTGATCGCCTCTGGTACGGTTCCCGAACGCCAGGCCAGGATGCGTGTCCAGCAGCTGTGGCATTGGCTCTATGTCCGCGGCGTCTCCGACTTCGCCGACATGTTCAACATCTCCAAGGACCTGCGCGCCGAACTGGCCAAGCACTTCACCATCGCGCGTCCCGAGATCGTCGAGGAACAGATTTCCTCCGATGGCACGCGCAAGTGGCTGTTCCGCTTTCCGCCGCGTGGTGCCGGCCGCCCCGTCGAGATCGAAACCGTCTACATCCCCGAGGAAGGGCGCGGCACGCTGTGCATTTCGTCCCAGGTCGGCTGCACGCTGACCTGCTCGTTCTGCCACACCGGCACGCAGAAGCTGGTGCGCAACCTGACGGCGGAAGAGATTCTGACGCAGCTGATGACGGCACGCGACCGGTTGGGCGACTTCCCCGACCGCAACACGCCCGACGGTGCCATCGTGCCGGCCGAAGGCCGCAAGATCTCCAACATCGTCATGATGGGCATGGGCGAGCCGCTCTACAATTTCGAGGCGGTCAAGAAGGCTTTGCTGATCGCGTCCGACGGCGACGGGCTGTCGCTGTCCAAGCGCCGCATCACGCTGTCGACCTCGGGCGTCGTGCCGGAAATCTTCCGCACCGGCGAAGAAATCGGCGTCATGCTGGCGATCTCGCTCCATGCCACCAATGACGATCTGCGCGACCTCTTGGTGCCAATCAACAAGAAGTACCCGCTCAAGGATCTGATCGAGGCCTGCCGAACCTATCCCGGCCTGTCGAACGCGCGCCGCATCACCTTCGAATATGTGATGCTCAAGGACGTCAACGATTCCCTCGAGGACGCCAAGGCGCTGGTCAAGCTGTTGCGCGGCGTACCGGCCAAGATCAATCTGATCCCGTTCAACCCATGGCCCGGCACCAACTACCAGTGCTCGGACTGGGAGACGATCGAGAAGTTCGCCGACTACATCAACAATGCCGGCTATGCCTCGCCGATCCGCACCCCGCGCGGCCGCGATATCCTCGCCGCCTGCGGCCAGCTCAAGTCGGAATCCGAGCGCATGAAGAAGTCCGAGCGCCTGGCGCTCGAAGCCATGATGATCGCGGGACACGGCGAGGCGTGAGCCGCTTCCTGCTCTATCTCGGCAAATTCGCCCATATGGTGCTGGGCTATCTCGCGGCGTCGCTTGCCGCCAGCGCTTTCCTCAATGTGGTCTTCCTCGGTGCAGCCGGCCTGATTGCCGCCGAAATCCCGCCCGAGGTGGCGACCGGGTCGATGGTCTTCACCATCCCCTTCACCGCGCTGTTCGTCGCCTATTTCGCCTTCGTGCCGGCGGTCGTCGTCATGCTTTTGGCCGAACTTTTGGGCAAGCGCGACTGGCTGTTTTATGCGCTATCAGGCGGCTTCGTTGCCCTGGTGTTCATCGGCTTCGCCTACCAGGCAGGCGACCCGAGCTTCGCCTACCGCGACCCGCTGCTGCCGGTCTCGATCATCGGCAGCGGCCTCATCGGCGGCATCGCCTACTGGTTCGTCACCGGCCGCTTTGCCGGTGTCCTGGGTCCCAGGCCTACTTCGCCTGCGCCGTAAGGATTTTCAGCGCGAAGGCTGAAAACACGCCCGCGAACAGATAGTCGACGATGCGCGTGACGCGCGGGCTCTTCTTGAGCAGGCCGGCGAACTTGTCGGCGGCGATCACCATCGGTGCTGTGATCGGCAGCGACAGGATGATGAACATCGCGCCGAGGAAGAACAGCTTTCCCGGCGCGTTGGTGTCGTGGGCCGACACGAACTGCGGCAGGAAGGTCATGAAAAACAGGATGATCTTGGGGTTGAGCAGGTTGATGCCAAGCCCGGTCGCCCAGTTCTGGAACACCGAGCGCGGCGCCCGCTTGGTCGTGTCGGGCGAAAAGGCCGAACCCTTCGATATCGCCTGGAAGGCGAGCCAGACGAGATAGCCGGCACCAACGATCTTGAGCGCCATGAAGGCCTGCGGCGAGGCGACGATCAGCGCCGACAGCCCGAGCGCCACAAGCGTGGTGTGGAAGACGATGCCGGTCATCGCACCCGCCATGCAGGCAAAGCCCGCCTTGCGGCCTTCCGACAGCGCCCGGCCGACGAACAATGTCATGTCGGGTCCAGGCGTGATCGCGATGATGAAGGTCGCGATTGCAAACTGGATGATGGTCGACCAATCGGGAATGAAGGACATTGTCGGGCCGCCGGTTCCGCCTGGAAAGGCAAGGGTTGTGGGAGATTTCAGGGCGGAAGCCCTACGCCCGCGAACTTGGCGCTTCAACTGGAAAGTGCGGACCAG
The DNA here is from genome assembly GCF_058808215.1 of Aminobacter sp. GW821-FHT11F06. Lineage (NCBI taxonomy): Bacteria > Pseudomonadati > Pseudomonadota > Alphaproteobacteria > Hyphomicrobiales > Phyllobacteriaceae > Aminobacter > Aminobacter sp. GW821-FHT11F06. The sequence continues at coordinate 173,078 of NZ_JBXARL010000004.1, forward strand.
ATCGCCGCCGGACCATTTCGATCCGGCGGCGTGACCAATTTAGCTCGCGAAATAGTTCTGCGTGCCGTGGGCTTCGATCGCCTCGGCGAGACGTGCGAGTGCATGGACGTAAGCTGCGGTGCGCACCGAAACGTCCTTGGCCTTGGCGACGTCCCAGATGGCGCGGCCCTCGCGTTCCATGATGGTGCGCAGGCGCTCGTGGATCTCCTCGAGCGGCCAGTAGTAACCCTGACGGTTCTGCACCCATTCGAAATAGGAGACGGTGACGCCGCCGGCATTGGCCAGGATGTCGGGCAGGACGACGATGCCCTTCTTCTCGAGGATGGCATCGGCTTCCGCGGTGACCGGGCCGTTGGCCAATTCGAGCACGATGCGGGCCTTGACCTGGTCGGCATTGTCGATGCGGATCATGTTCTCCAGCGCCGACGGCACCAGGATGTCGCAATCGACGCCGACAAGCGCATTGCCGTCGAGCAGTTCATGGCCGGCGTGGCCGGCGGTCGTGACGACCGAGCGGCCGCTGTCCTTGGCAACGAAGAGTCGGTCGAGGTCGAGCCCGTTGGCCGCCTGCACCGCACCTTCGGAATCGGAAACGGCGACGATCTTGTGGCCGTCCGAGGCAAGCAGGCGCGCAATGTGCTGGCCGGCATTGCCAAAACCCTGCACGGCGATGCGCAGGCTGCCCTTGAGGCCGAGCTCTTCGGCGAGGTGGCGCACGAGATAGAAGCCGCCGCGCGCGGTGGCGTCGCCACGGCCGAGCGAACCGCCCAGCGCCAGCGGCTTGCCGGTGATGACGGCAGGCGAAGCCTGGCCGACGATCTGCGCATACTCATCGGCCATCCAGCCCATGATCATCGAGTTGGTGTAGACGTCGGGTGCCGGGATGTCGCGGTCGGGACCGATGATGCGGGCGAAAGCCTGGATGTAGGCGCGGGAAAGACGTTCCAGCTCCGCCTTGGACAGCTTGCGCGGGTCGACCTGCACGGCACCCTTGCCGCCGCCATAGGGCAGGTTCATCACGGCGCATTTGAAGGTCATCCAGAACGCCAGCATCTCGACCTCGTCGGCGGTCGACTCCGGATGGAAGCGGATGCCGCCCTTGGTCGGTCCGCGCGTGTCGTCATAGCGGCAGCGCCAGGCGATGAAGGATTTGCGCGAGCCGTCGTCCATGCGGATCATCAGACGGGCTTTGGTGGTCTCGCGGGCAAATTTCAGTTTCTCGATAACGTCGGCGTCGACGTTCAGGTGTTTTGCCGCCTCGTCGAGGCGCACGAGTGCATGATCGAGAAGACTGACTTCTGACATATAAACTTCCTAACCTAATCAATGGATTTGCAGTTTGGCGAGCGACCTGAAGGCCGCCTGTGGTGGCCTGCACAAATTTTGTTCAGAACTCAATGCCGTACAGGGACGCAGGCTGCCGCAAGGTCACCCGCAGCCATCCGCCGGCCGGAACCACGAGCCGAAATTTCCGTGCGTTTTCGGGGCGTGAATTATATGTCCGCGCCCTAATGGTCCAGGCCGAGATTCCTGTTGGTCCTGGACAGCAGGACCAAGCGGATTTGCGGCCCCAGTGCAAAGCTCACCCCTGGGGACAGGTTGACTTGCCCTGCCGCACATCATCCAACTGCGCCGCAGACAGGGGTAGGTAATGCAGGCAATTTTCGACGGCCACAACGACGTGCTTTATCGGTTGTGGAACAACGCCGCCAAGGGCGCGGACCCGGTGGCGGAGTTCATCGAAGGCACCAAGCTGGGCCATATCGACATGCTCCGCGCCAAAAAGGGCGGTCTCGCCGGTGGTCTGTGCGCGATCTACATCACCTCGGCCAACATGCCCGACGAGGTGCGCGACGAAAACGGGCACTATGCCATTCCGCTGTGCAAGCCGCTCGAACGCGCGCCTTCGCTCGACATCGCCCTCGACATGGCTTCGATCGCCTTCAGGATCGAGCGGGCCGGCGGCTGGAAGATCTGCCGCAGCGGCGCCGACATCGATGCAGCCCGCGCCGAAGGCAAGTTCGCCGCCGTGCTGCATATGGAAGGCTGCGAGGCGATCGACGCCGATCTCGCCGCGCTCGACGTGTTCTACGCCGCCGGCCTGCGCACGCTCGGCCCGGTGTGGAGCCGCAACACCGTGTTCGGCCACGGCGTGCCATTTGCGTTCCCGTCAAGCCCCGACACCGGCCCCGGCCTGACCGAAGCCGGCAAGCGGTTGGTCAAGGAATGCAATCGCATCGGCATCGCCATCGATCTCGCCCACATCACCGAACAGGGTTTCTGGGACGTCGCCAAGCTGTCCGACCAGCCGCTGATCGTCAGCCATTCCAACGCTCATGCGATCACCCCGATCAGCCGCAACCTGACCGACAAGCAGCTCGCCGCCGTGCGCGAAAGCAACGGCCTGGTCGGGCTGAACTTCGCCGTCACCATGCTGCGCGAGGATGGCGCAAAGAACGTCGACACCCCGCTCTCCCAAATGATCCGCCATGTCGACTATCTGGTCGAACATGTCGGCATCGACGGCGTGGCGCTGGGCTCGGACTTCGACGGCTGTACCGTACCGGGAGAGATCGGCGATGCCGCCGGGCTCCAGAAGCTCGTTGCGGCCCTTGGGAACGCTGGCTATGGTGACGCCGATCTGGCGAAAATATGCCGTGACAACTGGCTGAGGGTCTTGCGCTCTGCCTGGCACGAAACGGCGGCCTAACAACAAATAATTCGTCAACTTGGGGAACTGAAAAAATGATGATTGGTAAAATGAACGGGCATTTCCGCCTGATGCTTGCAGGCGCTGCCTTGTCGGCGATGGTTTTCGCTTCACCCGCGCTTGCGGTGACACCGGCCGACACGCTGGTCCAGGCTTGGGCCATCGACGACACCATCACGCTCGACCCGGCTGAATCCTTCGAGCTCAGCCCTGCCGAATTCCTCGGCAACGCCTACGACATGCTTGTCCGCCTCGACGTCAGCGACACCACCAAGGTGCGCCCCGGCGTCGCCGAGAGCTGGACCGTCTCCGACGACGGCCTGGTCTACACCTTCAAGCTCAAGCCCGGCCTGAAGTTCGCCTCGGGCAACCCGATCACCGCCGCTGACGTCGCCTGGTCGTTCGAGCGCGTCGTCAAGCTCGACAAGAGCCCGGCCTTCATCCTCACCCAGTTCGGCCTGACCAAGGACAATGTCGCTGACAAGGCCAAGGCCGTCGACGACAACACCTTTGTCTTCACCGTCGACAAGTCCTATGCACCGAGCTTCGTGCTCAACTGCCTGACGGCAACTGTCGGCGCGGTGATGGACAAGAAGCTGGTGCTCGAACACGTCGCCCCGGTCACGCCGACCGACGAATACAAGTTCGACAACGACTTCGGCAATGGCTGGCTCAAGACCGGTTATGCCGGCTCGGGTCCGTTCAAGATCCGCGACTGGCGCGCCAACGAGATTCTCGTGCTTGAGCGCAACGACAACTACTACGGCGAAAAGGCTACCCTTGCCCGCGTCATCTATCGCCACGTCAAGGAAAGCGCGACCCAGCGTCTGATGCTCGAAGCCGGCGACATCGACGTGGCCCGCAATCTCGAGCCGGGCGATCTGGAGGCGATCTCGAAGAACGCCGAGATGACCACCACCAGCGCGCCGAAGGGCACGGTCTATTACATCAGCCTCAACCAGAAGAACCCCAACCTGGCTAAGCCCGAAGTGCGCCAGGCGCTCAAGTACCTTGTCGATTATGACGCAATCGGCTCGACCTTGATCAAGGGCATCGGCGAAATCCGCCAGACCTACCAGGCCAAGGGTGTGCTCGGCGCGCTCGACTCGAACCCGTTCAAGTTCGACGTCGCCAAGGCCAAGGAACTGCTGGAGAAGGCAGGCCTGAAGGACGGTTTCACCGTCACCATGGATGTGCGCAACAGCCAGCCGGTGACCGGCATTGCCGAAGCCTTCCAGCAGACGGCGGGCGAAGCCGGCGTCAAGGTCGAGATCATTCCCGGCGACGGCAAGCAGACGCTGACCAAGTACCGCGCCCGCAACCACGACATGTATATCGGTCAGTGGGGCATGGACTACTGGGATCCGAATTCCAACGCCGAGACCTTCACCTCCAACCCCAACAATGCCGACGACGGCACTGTGAAGACGCTGGCCTGGCGCAATGCCTGGGACGTGCCGGAACTGACCGAGAAGACCAAGGCTGCCCTTCTGGAGCGTGACAACGACAAGCGCGCGGCCATGTACAAGGAGTTGCAGCAGACGGCCCTCGACACCAGCCCGTTCGTGATGATCTTCCAGCAGACCGAGGTCGCCGGCCTGCGTGGCAACGTCAAGAACTACAAGCTGGGGCCGAACTTCGACTCCAACTTCGTCGCTCCCGTGACCAAGGACTGATCCGAAAAGGATCGATCCGTTGAGCAGCATGGAAAACCAGACGCAAGCGGGGCGCGCCAACAGGCGCGCCTCTGCCATCGCAGGCTCGATCGCCAGTTTCCTGGTGATCGTGGCAACGACCTATCTCGGCCTTCTGGCCGTCACCTTCTTCATCGGCCGCATTGTTCCCATCGATCCGGTGCTGGCGATCGTCGGCGACAGGGCACCTGCCCATGTCGTTGAGCGCACCCGCATCGAAATGGGCTTCAACCTGCCCTACTACCAGCAGTTCTACCTCTATGTGAAAGGTGTGCTGCAGGGCGATTTCGGCACCTCGGTTCTGACCACCAACGCCGTCATGGCCGATATCCGCCGCGTCTTTCCCGCGACCATGGAACTGGCGACCGTCGGCACCATCATTGGTGCTGCCTTCGGCATCCCGCTCGGCGTGCTGGCAGCCGTCAAGCGCGGCAGCCTCGCCGACCAGATCGTGCGTATCATCGGCCTGATCGGCTATTCGATGCCGATCTTCTGGCTCGGGCTTCTGGCGCTTTTGGTGTTCTACGCCCGGCTCGGCTGGACCGCCGGCCCCGGCCGCATCGACGTGGTGTTCGAATATACCTTCACGCCGATCACCGGCTTTTACCTGCTCGACGCGGTCCTCAACCGCGACTGGGCGGCATTCAAGGACATCTTCGCCCACATCATCCTGCCGGCCTCGCTGCTCGGCTATTTCTCGCTCGCCTATATCAGCCGCATGACGCGTTCCTTCATGCTCAACGAGTTGAGCCAGGAATACATCGTTGCGGCCCGCGCCAAGGGCCTGTCGGAAACCCGCATCATCTGGGGCCACGCACTGCGCAACGCCGCTGTGCCGCTGGTCACAGTGATCGCGCTGTCTTACGCCGGCCTGCTCGAAGGCTCGGTGCTGACCGAAACGGTCTTCGCCTGGCCCGGCCTTGGCCTTTACATCACCAATTCGCTGCAGAACGCCGACATGAACGCGGTCCTGGGCGGCACGATCGTCATCGGTTCGGTGTTCATCGCGCTCAACCTGTTCTCCGACCTGCTCTATCGCCTGCTCGACCCAAGGACGCGGATACGATGAGCGACGCTGTTATGACCCGCCGCGAATGGCTTTTGACCGACAGGCCGCAGTCGCGCCTGCAGGCACGGCTTGGCCAAGCCTATCTGACCTGGCGCCGCTTCACTGCAAACAAGCTCGCCGTCGTCGGCATGTTCATCATCCTGGCGCTGCTGCTCATTGCCGCCTTCGCGCCGTTGCTCGCGCCCTACTCGCCCTATATCGGCGACCTCAAGAATGCGCGCCTGATGCCGCCCAGTGCCGAGTATTGGCTTGGAACCGACGACCAGGGCCGCGATATCCTCTCGCGGCTGATCTACGGCTCGCGCCTCACCTTGCAGGTGGTGGCGCTGGTCGCCATCATCGCCGCCCCGGTCGGGCTGCTGGTCGGCACCGCCGCTGGTTATGCCGGCGGCTGGGTCGATGCGGTCTTGATGCGCATCACCGACATCTTCCTCGCCTTCCCCAAGCTGGTGCTGGCGCTGGCCTTTGTGGCGGCGCTTGGACCCGGCATCGGCAACGCCATCATCGCCATCGCGCTGACCTCATGGCCGCCCTATGCCCGCATCGCGCGCGCCGAAACGCTGACGTTGCGCAGCTCGGACTACATCTCGGCGGTCAAGCTGATGGGCGCCTCGCCAATGCGTATCGTGGTGCGCCACATCATGCCGCTATGCATCTCCTCGCTGATCGTGCGCGTCACGCTCGACATGGCCGGCATCATCCTGACCGCCGCCGGCCTAGGCTTCCTCGGGCTCGGCGCCCAGCCGCCGCTTCCCGAGTGGGGCTCGATGATCGCCTCGGGCCGCCGCTTCATCCTCGACCAGTGGTGGGTCGCGGCCGCTCCCGGTGCCGCCATCCTCATCGTCAGCCTCGGCTTCAACCTGCTGGGCGATGGACTGCGCGACGCACTCGACACACGCAGCGGTGGCCAATGAGCACGCTGCTGCATGTCGACGACCTCCGCGTTTCCTTCCCCACCCGCACAGGTGTGGTGGAGGCGGTGCGCGGCGTCTCCTTCGCGCTCGGCCAGGAGCGGCTCGGCATCGTCGGCGAGTCCGGTTCGGGCAAGTCGCAGACCGGCCGCGCCATCATGGGGCTGACGCCGCAGCAGGCCGAGATCAAGGCCAAGCGGCTCGAATTCGCCGGCATCGACCTTTTGAAGACATCGGCGGCAGAACGGCGGGCCTTGCGCGGCAATCGCATCGCCATGATCCTGCAGGACCCGAAATATTCGCTCGATCCTGTCATGACCATCGGCCGGCAGATCGTCGAGACCCTGCGCACGCATGAAAAGATCGGCAAGTCGGAAGCACGCGAGCGCGCGCTCGACATGCTCTCGGCGGTGCAGATCCGCGACCCCAAGCGCGTCTTCGACCTCTACCCGCACGAGGTGTCGGGCGGCATGGGCCAGCGCGCCATGATCGCCATGATGCTGATCGCCGGCCCTGAGCTTCTGATCGCCGACGAGCCGACCTCGGCGCTCGACGTCACCGTCCAGCTCGACATTCTGCGCATCCTCGACCGGCTGGTCATCGACCGTGGCATGGGGCTGATCTTCATCTCGCACGATCTGCGCCTGGTCTCGACTTTCTGCGACCGGGTGATCGTCATGTATGCCGGCAAGGTCGTCGAGGAGCTCAAGGCCTCCGAGCTGTCGCACGCCAGGCACCCCTACACGCAAGGCCTGCTCAACTGCATGCCCAAGATCGGCACGAGCCGGCACCCGCTGCCCGTGCTCGACCGCCAGCCGGAGTGGCTGCTTTGACCCCTGCCCTTTCCATCGATCGCCTGCGCGTCGTCTATGACGACTTCATCGCGCTCAAGGATGTGAGCCTGACAGTTGCCCAGGGCGAATCCTTCGGCCTTGTCGGCGAATCCGGTTCCGGCAAGTCGACGCTGCTGCGCGCCGTCGCAGGCTTGGCACCCGTGACCTCGGGCACCATCGACGTCGGCGGCAAGCGCCTCGGCAAGACGCGTGACAAGGAATTCTACCGCCAGGTGCAGATGGTGTTCCAGGATCCTTACGGCTCGCTGCACCCGCGCCAGACGGTCGACCGGCTGCTGCTCGAGCCATTGGCGATCCACGGCTTTGCCGACATCGACAAACGCATCCAGCGCGCGCTTGACGAGGTTGGTCTCGGCTCCGGCTTCCGCTTCCGCTATTCGCACCAGCTCTCAGGCGGCCAGCGCCAGCGCGTGGCGATTGCCCGCGCGCTGATCCTCGAACCTTCGGTGCTCCTGCTGGACGAGCCGACATCGGCGCTCGACGCCTCGGTGCAGGCCGAAGTGCTCAATTTGCTCGAACAGATCCGGCGCGACCGCAAGCTGACCTTCGTCATGGTCAGCCACGACCTCGGCGTCATCACCCATATGTGCGAGCGGCTGATGGTGATGCAAAGTGGCGCGGAGGTTGAGCGGCTCGAAGCCGGCGATCTCGCCTCCCGCAATGTCACCAAGGACTATACGCGCAATCTTCTGGTCGCCAGCGAGGGTTTTGTCCGCGAGCCTTGAGCCAAGGCTTTCGCTTGCCTGTTGCCGCGCGCGCCTGCACATTGCAGCCGATCAGCAACCCGCGTCATCAGGTATCCGCCCATGCTACTCGGCATCGATCCACTGCTCGGCCCCGACGTGCTCTACGTGCTTCGCTCGATGGGACATGGCGATGACCTGATCATCGCCGACGCCAATTTCCCGGCCGAAGCGATCTCGCGCCAGACCGTGTTTGGCCGCCCACTGCGCATCGACGCCGACATTGTCCGGGTGATGAAGGCGGTGCTTTCGGTGATGCCTGTCGATACCTTCGTCGACGATGCCTTCGGCCGCATGGAGGTCGTCGGCAAGCCGGACGAACTCCCCGAAGTTCAGCGCGAGGTGCAGAAGCTCATCTCGGGCACCGGAACCAAGATGGTCGGCATCGAGCGTTTCGCCTTCTACGAACGCGCCAGGAAGGCCTACGCCGTCATCCAGACCCAGGAGCGCCGCTTCTACGCCGACTTCGCCGTCCGCAAGGGTGTCGTCCCGCCGGACGCTTAGTGCATTTGCGACCGACGTAGAGCCGCCCCTCATCCGCCTGCCGGCACCTTCTCCCCGTAATGACGGGGAGAAGGGACGCTGCCGCAACGCTGACGCCCCCCTCTCCCCGTTTTTCACGGGGAGAGGGTAAGGGTGAGGGGCAGCGCTAAGCTTCAATATCCCCCTCCCCCTTGTGGGGAGGGGTTAGGGGTGGGGGTATTCCCAAGTGCTGGCGTCTGCGGACTAAGACAGCGACAGCTTCGCCGCGACGTCCTTGAGCAAAACGAGCGTCTGGTCGATATTGGCCTGGGCGTCGTCCAGCCGCTGGATATAGGGACAGGTCAGCACCGCAATCGCATAGCCGTCGGGCGTCAGGATCGGTACGGAGATGTCGTCGACGCCCCTGATCTGCTGGCTTTCGGCGATGCGGTGGCCGTCCTTGCGGTAGCCTTCGAGCACCGGCTCGAGTTTGGCCCGGGCGATTGCCAGCTTGGTTCCTTCCCAGCGTATCGTCGCTTCCGCCTGGGAGTGCTCGTCCTGGAAGGCGAGCAGGGTCTGGCCCGAACCGGTCGCCAACAGGTCGATATGCGCGCCGATCCGGATGCCGAATTCCCAATTGCCGGGGCAGCTGGCATGCGCGACAACGAGTGCCGCGCCACCTTCCGGAACCACCAGATGGCAGGACTGGCCGGCGTCGCTGGCAAAACCATCCATCAGCGGTAGCGCTCGCGCGACGAGCCTCCGCACCGGCGGATGCCGGTGCGCCAAAACGAAAAGCTTCATGGTCAGGGCGTAGCGGTCGCCTTCGGGTGAGCGGCTGACATAGTCGCGCGCCACCAGCCGTTCGAGCATGCGGTAGACCTCGCTCGGCCCCCGGCCCATCGCCTTGACGATTTCGGCGCGCGTCAGCCCACCCGGCTGCTCGGACAGCAACTCCAGAATGTCGAGCCCCTTGTCGAGCGCCGGCGCCCGGTAGCGCTCGTCCTTATCCTGGTCGTTTGCGGCGTAGGCTGGCCGTTTGGGCATCGCTCGAAATCCTCCCGGTCGACCGCCCCACATTTCCCGTTGCAAGGTCGGTTCATTTATGAATAGTATGTTCGTATATAGACAGACGCAAGCAGTTTGCTGGGAGGGCAACGGTTATGCGATTGAGCGGGAAACGCATCTTCATTTCCGCCGCTGCCCAAGGCATCGGCCGCGCCAGTGCGCTGGCCTGCGCCAAAGAAGGCGCCCACGTCATTGCGACTGACATCAACGACCAGGCGTTGGCGGCCCTCGCCGCCGAAAGCAGCCGCATCGAGACCCATCGTCTCGACGTGCGCGATGGTGCGGCGGTCACAGCCTTCGCCAGGCAGCAGCCGGCACTCGACGGGCTCTTCAACTGCGCCGGCTTCGTCCACAACGGCACCATTCTGGATTGCAGCGACGAAGACTGGGATTTCAGCTTCGACCTCAACGTCAAGAGCATGTACCGCACGTCAAAGGCCTTCCTGCCCGGCATGCTGGAGCAGGCGGAAAAGACCGGTGGCGTCGCTATCCTCAACATGGCGTCGATGGCGTCTTCGATCAAAGGCTTCCCCAACCGCCTGCTTTATGGCGCCACCAAAGCCGCGGTGATCGGCTTCACCAAGGGCATGGCCGCCGACTATGTCCGCCGTGGCGTGCGCTGCAACGCGCTCTGCCCCGGCACCGTCGACACACCCTCGCTACGTGGCCGCATCGCCGCTGCCGCCGACCCGGTGCAGGCCGAAAAGGACTTCATCGCCCGCCAGCCGATCGGCCGGCTGGCCACCGTCGACGACATCGCGCCGCTGGTCGTCTACCTCTTGTCCGATGAATCCCGCTTCGTCACCGGCCAGGCTGTCCTGGTCGACGGCGGCGTCACCATCTAGGCGGGGCGGCGGCCATGATCGAAAGGATCGACGGCCACTGTCATTACTGGACGCTCCGGCGCGGCGACTATGGTTGGCTGACGCCTGACGCGACCCATCTCGCGCCGATCTATCGCGACTTTAGCGCAGCCGAGATGCGGCCGCTCGCCGAAACGGCTGGTATAGGCCAGCGCATCCTGGTCCAGGCAGCCCCGACCGAAGCGGAAACACAGTTCCTGCTTGATCAGGGACGCGAAGACAGAGCAGTTGCAGGCGTCGTCGGCTGGGTCGATCTGTCTTCGCCCGATGGCATTGCATCGCTTGAGCGGCTGGCCAAAAACCCGCTCTTCAAGGGCGTGCGGCCGATGCTGCAGGATCTCGACGATCCCGACTGGATCGCCACCCGCCCGCATCCTGAAGCCATCGCCGCGATGAAGCGGCTCGGCTTGCGTTTCGACGCTCTGGTCATGCCCCAGCATCTCGCGGCGCTGATGCGTTTCGTCGATGCCAATCCTGACCTTCCTGTTATCATCGACCACGCCGCCAAGCCGGCACTTGCGGCTGAACCAGGCGATCCGCGCCACGCCATGTGGGAGACGGGCATGGCGGCTCTCGCCCGTGCGCCGCAGGTCTGTTGCAAACTCTCCGGCCTGCTCACCGAACTGCCCGTCGACCGCCGCTCGACGCCTGAAAAAGCCGTCGCGGCTCTCAGGCCGACAGTCGAAAAACTGCTGGCCTGGTTCGGTCCGCGCCGCATTGTCTGGGGATCGGACTGGCCGGTCCTGACCTTGGCGGCGAGCTTCGGCTTCTGGATCGAGGTCACCGAGCTTTTGCTGGACGGGCTCAGTTCAAACGAACGGGCGCAGATCCTGTCTGGGGCAGCGCAGCGTTTCTACGGCCTCGAAGGAGGACGCGCATGAACGCCCTCGTCGTCATGAAGGATATCGAAAAGTCGTTCCCCGGCGTGCGCGCGCTGCACAACGCCCAGCTCGAACTGCGCTCGGGCGAGGTCCATGCGCTGATGGGCGAAAACGGCGCCGGCAAGTCGACGATGATGAAGATCCTCGCCGGCATCTACCGGCGCGACGGCGGCGAAATCCTGCTCGACGGCAAGCCGGTCGAGATCAACTCGCCACGCCAGGCGCAGGACCTCGGCATCGGCATCATCCATCAGGAACTCAACCTGATGCCGCATCTGACGGCGGCGCAGAACATGTTCATCGGCCGCGAGCCGCGCAAGGCCGCCGGCCTGCTGCTCGATGAAGGCAAGCTCAACGCCCAGGCCGCCGAAATCTTCGCCTCCATGCACTTGAAGCTCGATCCGCGCACGCTGGTCGGCGGGCTGACCATCGCCCGCCAGCAGATGGTCGAGATCGCCAAGGCGCTGTCCTACCGGTCGCGCGTGCTGATCATGGACGAGCCGACCGCCGCCTTGAACGACGCCGAGATCAACGAGCTGTTCGCCATCATCGCCCGGCTCAAGGCCGAGGGCGTCGGCATCGTCTACATCTCGCACAAGATGGACGAGCTCAAGCGCATCGCCGACCGCGTGACCGTCATGCGCGACGGCGAATATATCGGCACCGTGCCAGCCGAAACTACGCCGGTGGAAAAGATCATCTCGATGATGGTCGGCCGCGCCCTCACCGAAGACCACCCCCACGTGCCCGATCATGCCAGTTCGGAGGTCGTGCTGGCGGTCAACAACCTCAATCGCGGCGCGGTCATCCGCGATGTCAGCTTCTCCGTCCGCAAGGGCGAGATCCTTGGTTTCGCCGGCCTGATGGGTGCCGGCCGCACCGAGGTCGCCCGCGCCATATTCGGCGCCGACCGGCGCGACGGCGGCGACATCTTCATGCATGGCAAGAAGGTCGACATCCGCAAGCCGCAGGACGCCGTGCGCGCCGGCATCGGCTACCTCTCCGAGGACCGCAAGCATTTCGGTCTCGCCACCGGCATGGACGTGCGCAACAATGTCGTGCTGGCGAGCCTGCGCCGCTTCACCGGTCCCGGCGGGCTGCTGAAGGAGGCCGCCATGCACGATGCGGCAAGCCGCTACATCGACCAGCTGGCGATCAAGACCCCGTCCGACCGCCAGGAAGTGCGCCTGCTCTCCGGCGGCAACCAGCAGAAGATCGTCATCGCCAAATGGCTGTTGCGCGATTGCGAGGTCTTGATCTTCGACGAGCCGACACGCGGCATCGATGTCGGCGCCAAGAACGAAATCTACAAGCTGCTGAACGCGCTCGCCCAGCAAGGCCGCGCCATCATCGTCATCTCGTCCGAACTGCCCGAGGTGCTCCGGCTCAGCCACCGCATCGCCGTCATGTGCGAGGGCAGGCTTACCGGCATCCTGCCTGGCGGCGCCAGCCAGGAAGAGATCATGCATCTCGCCACGCTGCGCGGCGACGCTGCCAACAACAACAAACAAACTAAGCCGGCAAAGGGAGAGGCCAAATGAGCGCGACGGCATCCACCGCAAACGTCTCGATCGGCTCAAGATTCTCCGGCGCCCACAGGCTGCTCGCCTTCGCCAGCCTGATCGCGCTGATCCTCGTCTTCAGCCTCGCCTCGCCCAACTTCATGCAGACCTCCAACATCATCGCCATACTGCAGGCGACGTCGGTCAATGGCGTGCTGGCGATTGCCGCGACGCTGGTCATCATCACCGGCGGCATCGACCTGTCGGTCGGCACGCTGATGACCTTCTGCGCCGTCATCGCAGGCGTGGTGCTGACCTTCTGGGGCATGCCGCTCGGCCTCGGCGTGCTGGCGGCCATCCTCGCCGGTGCTGCCAGTGGCACCTTGTCCGGCACCTTCGTCGCCAAGCTCAAGATCCCGCCCTTCATCGCCACGCTCGGCATGATGCTGATCCTCAAGGGCCTGTCGCTGGTCATCTCAGGCACGCGGCCGATCTATTTCAACGGCACGCCCGGCTTCACCCAGATCTCGCAAGGCTCGCTGATCGGCACCGTCATCCCCGGCCTGCCCATCCCCAACGGCGTGCTGATCCTGTTTCTGGTGGCGATCGTGATAAGCTTCATCCTCGAGCGCACCATTCTCGGCCGTTTCACCTTCGCGCTCGGCTCCAACGAGGAGGCAGTGCGGCTATCCGGCGTCAACACCGACCGCTGGAAGATCGCCGTCTATGCGCTCGCCGGCAGCATCTGCGGCGTCGCCGGCCTGCTCATCGCCTCGCGCCTGAACTCGGCCCAGCCGGCGCTTGGCCAAGGCTACGAGCTAGACGCCATCGCAGCGGTCGTCATCGGCGGCACCTCGCTGTCGGGCGGGCGCGGCACCATCATCGGCACGCTCATCGGCGCGCTCATCATCTCGGTGCTCGCCAATGGCCTGCGCATCCTTTCGGTCGCCCAGGAATGGCAGACCGTGGTCACCGGCTCGATCATCATTCTCGCCGTCTACACCGACATTCTGCGGCGCCGCAGGCTTTGAGGAAGGCTTGCTTCGCGCAGTGCATCGCCCTGCGCCAACACCAAGAAGAGAGCGAAAGCGCTCCCCCGGCAACGATCAACCAAAGTTCAATCGGAGGAAACATGTTCACCAGACGCACTGTGCTCGGCGCCATCAGCGCCATGGCAATCCTCGGCTACGGCTCGACCATGGCAATGGCCCAGGACAAGATGTACATCCCGCTGATCTCCAAGGGCTTCCAGCACCAGTTCTGGCAGGCCGTGAAGGCGGGCGCCGACAAGGCCGCCGCCGATCTCGGCGTCACCGTCACCTTCGAAGGCCCGGATTCGGAAACGCAGGTCGACCGCCAGATCGACATGCTGGCCGCCGCCCTTGCCAAGAAGCCGGCGGCGATCGGTTTCGCCGCCCTCGACAGCCAGGCGGCGCTTCCGCTGCTGCAGCAGGCCAAGGACGCCAAGATCCCGGTCGTCGCCTTCGACTCCGGCGTCGAAGGCGATATCCCCGTGGCCACCGCCTCGACCAACAATATCGCCGCCGCAGCGCTTGCCGCCGACAAGATGGCCGAACTGATCGGCGACGAAGGCAAGGTGGCGCTTGTCGTGCATGACCAGACCAGCCGCACCGGCATCGACCGCCGCGACGGCTTCGTCAACCGCATGAAGGAAGCTCATCCGAAGGTCGAGATCGTCGCCATCGAATATGGCGAGGGCGACCATCTCAAGTCGACCGAGATCACCAAGGCGATCCTGCAGGCCAACCCCGACATCAAGGGCATGTTCGGCGCCAATGAAGGCTCGGCCATCGGCGTCGTCAACGGCGCCAAGGAACTGGGCCGCAAGCTGGTGATCATCGGCTACGACTCGGGCGCCCAGCAAAAGCAGGCGATCCGCGACGGCCAGATGGCCGGCGCCATCACCCAGAACCCTGTCGGCATCGGCTACAAGACCGTCGAAGCGGCGGTCAAGGCAGCCAAGGGCGAAGCCGTCGAAAAGCACATCGACACCGGCTTCTACTATTACGACAAGACCAACATCGATAAGCCCGAGATCGCAGCCGTCCTGTACGACTGATCTTGTCCAAACCCACCCGGAGGCGGTTCGCCGCCTCCGGTTTCTTCCCAACAAGGTGATTTCAATGAAACTGCTCCGCTACGGCCCCAAGGGCAATGAAAAGCCCGGCATGCTCGACTCCACTGGCCGCGTCCGCGACCTCTCAGGTGTTGTTGTCGACATCGCCGGCGACGTGCTGACGCCCGAGGGCCTTGCCCGCCTGCGCAGCATCGATCCCCAGACGCTGCCGCTCGTCGCCGGCACACCACAAGAGGACCTGCGTCTCGGCGCCTGTGTCGGCCGCATCGGAAAATTCATCTGCATCGGCCTCAACTATGCCGACCACGCCGCCGAAACCGGTGCCGCGATCCCCGCCGAACCCATCGTCTTCAACAAATGGACCTCTGCCATTGTCGGCCCCGACGACGATGTCGAGATACCGCGCGGCTCGCTCAAGACCGACTGGGAGGTCGAGCTCGGCGTCGTCATCGGCAAGCCCGGCCGCTACATCGACGAAGCGGATGCCATGTCCCATGTCGCCGGCTATTGCGTCATCAACGATGTCTCCGAGCGCGAATACCAGATCGAGCGCGGCGGGACCTGGGACAAGGGCAAGGGCTGCGACACCTTCGGCCCGACCGGCCCGTGGATGGTGACTGCTGACGAGATCGCCGACCCGCAATCGCTCAAGCTCTGGCTCGATGTCGACGGCAAGCGTTTCCAGGACGGCTCGACCAAGACGATGATCTTCACCGTGCAGCAGATCGTTGCCTATCTCAGCCGCTTCATGAGCCTGCAGGCCGGCGACGTCATCTCCACCGGCACCCCGCCCGGCGTCGGCCTCGGCCAGAAGCCGCCCGTCTATCTCAAGGCCGGCCAGACCATGCATCTTGGCATCGAAGGCCTCGGCACCCAGCGGCAGCGCGTCGTCGCCGCCTGAAACCTTAGGGACCCCTGCTATGACCAGCATCATCGACATGCGGGTGCTCGACCTGCGCTTCCCGACCTCGCAGCATCTCGACGGCTCCGACGCGATGAACCCGGACCCCGATTATTCGGCGGCCTATGTCATCCTGGAGACCGACACGCCCGGCATCGAAGGTCATGGCCTGACCTTCACCATCGGCCGAGGCAACGAGATCTGCTGCGCGGCGATCGAGGCGATGCGCCACCTCGTCGTCGGGCTGGACATGGACAAGGTCGCAGCCGACATGGGCGCCTTCTGGCGCCATGTCACCTCGGATAGCCAGCTGCGCTGGATCGGGCCCGACAAGGGCGCGATCCACCTCGCCACCGGCGCTGTCGTCAACGCCGTGTGGGACATCTGGGCCAAGATGTCGGGCAAGCCGGTGTGGAAGCTGGTCGCCGACATGTCGCCCGAAGAGCTCGTGCGCTGCATCGACTTCCGCTACATCACCGACTGCATCACCCCTGACGAAGCACTCGCCATGCTCCGCGACAAGGCTCCCGGCAAGGCCGAGCGCATCGCCACGCTCGAGCGCGAAGGCTACCCCTGCTACACCACCTCGGCCGGCTGGCTCGGCTATGAGGACGAGAAGCTGCGCCGGCTCTGCCAGGAGGCCATCGACGCCGGCTTCAACCACGTCAAGCTCAAGGTCGGCCGCGACAAGGCCGACGACATCAGGCGTCTGCGCATCGCCCGCGAGGTACTTGGGCCGGATCGCCAGCTGATGATCGACGCCAACCAGGTCTGGGAAGTCGACCAGGCCATCGACTGGGTGCGCGATCTCGCCTTCGCCAAGCCATGGTTCATCGAGGAGCCGACAAGTCCCGACGACATCGAAGGCCACCGCAAGATCCGCGAAGGCGTCGCCCCTGTTCAGGTCGCCACCGGCGAGATGTGCCAGAACCGCATCATGTTCAAGCAGTTCATCATGCGCGGCGCCATCGACGTGGTCCAGATCGATTCCTGCCGTCTCGGCGGCGTCAACGAGATCCTCGCGGTGCTGTTGATGGCGGCGAAATACAATCTGCTGGTCTGCCCGCATGCCGGCGGCGTCGGCCTGTGCGAATACGTCCAGCATCTGTCGATGATCGACTATGTCTGCATCGCCGGCACCCGCGAAGGCCGCGTCGTCGAATATGTCGACCACCTGCATGAGCACTTCAAGGAACCCTGCATAGTGCGCAACGCCGCCTATATGCCGCCCACGGCGCCCGGTTTCTCAATCGAGATGAAGCCGGCGACTCTCGTAGACTACCAGTTCAAGGGCTGACGCAATGGATCTCGGGCTGAAGGACAAGGTCGTCATCGTCACCGGCGGCGGGGCGGGCATCGGCGGCGCTGTCACGCTCGGCCTCGCCGCCGAGGGTGCCATTCCAGTCGTCTTCGGCCGCAGCCCGTTGGCCGAAGACTTCGCAGCCAGGCTCAAGAAGCTTTCGCCGCGTGGGAAATTCATCCAGCTCGAACTGATGCACGACCCGGAGATCGAGGCGGCGGTCAACGAGGTCGCAAAGACCTTCGGCCGCATCGACGGGCTGGTCAACAATGCCGGCATCAATGATGGTGTCGGTCTCGATGCCGGTCCCGACGCCTTTCGCGAGTCGCTCGAACGCAACCTGATCCACTACTACACGACCGCCCATCACAGCCTGCCGTGGCTCAAGGCGGCGCGTGGTTCGATCGTCAACGTCTCGTCCAAGACCGCGCTGACCGGCCAGGGCAACACCAGCGGCTACACCGCCGCCAAGGGCGCGCAGCTGTCGCTGACGCGCGAATGGGCGGCAGCGCTGCGCGGCGACGGTGTCCGTGTCAACGCCGTCATCCCGGCCGAAGTGATGACGCCGCTCTACGAAAAATGGCTCAAGACCTTCGACGATCCCGAGGCACGCCTTGCCGAAATCACCAGGCGTATCCCGCTCGGCCAGCGCATGACGACGGCGGAGGAGATCGCCGACACGGTGCTTTTTCTGCTGTCGGACCGCGCCAGCCACACCACCGGCCAGTGGCTGTTCGTCGACGGCGGCTACACCCATCTCGACCGCGCGCTGGATTGACCAAGGCTTTTGTGAAAGTGGCCGATGCCTTGCCGGGCACCGGCTGCCTTGATCGCCTGCGTCAAGCAATCGTCATGCGGTGCGACACATTCTTGATGACAGTGTACTGCGCCAGCCCTTCGAGCCCGCCCTCACGGCCGTAGCCGCTTTCCTTCACGCCGCCGAACGGCGTTTCGGGAACGGAGGCCTCCAGCGTGTTGATCGAGAAATTGCCGGCCTCGATCCCGTCCGCAAGCTGGTCGGCGGTGCGGGCGGAGTGCGTGAAGGCATAGGCCGCCAGGCCGAAGGGCAACGCGTTGGCCTTTTCGATGGCCTCTTCGACGGAACCCACCGGGTTGATCAGCGCCATCGGGCCGAACGGCTCCTCGTGCATGGCGCGCGCGTCATCAGGCAGGTCGGCGATCGTGGTGACGGGGAAGAAATAACCGCGATTGCCGAGCCGCTCGCCACCCGTCAGCACGCGGGCACCCTTGGCGCGCGCGTCCGCCGTCAGCGCTTCCAGGGCTTCGATTCGGCGATGATTGGCCACCGGCCCCATCTGGGTGGCCGCATCCAGGCCGTTGCCGACGGTGATCGCACGGGCTGTCTCGGCGAATGCCTTGGTGAAGGCTTCATAGATGCGCTCCTGCACGTAAAAGCGCGTCGGCGAGGTGCAGACCTGCCCGGAATTGCGCGCCTTGCGCACCGCCGAGGCGATCGCGGCAGCGACGGGGTCGACATCGTCGCAGACGATGACCGGCGCATGCCCGCCGAGTTCCATCAGCACCGGTGTCATGTGACGCGCCGCCATCTCCGTCAGGTGCTTGCCGACAGCGGTCGAGCCTGTGAAGGCGACCAGCCTGACCTGGCTCTGGGGGATGAGATAGCCCGAAATGTCCGCAGGCACGCCGAAGACCAGATTGAAGACGCCGGCAGGCAGGCCCGCGTCGTGGAACGCACGCGCTATATGGAAGGCGCCGGCAGGCGTTTCTTCCGCCGCCTTCAGGATGATCGAGCAGCCGGCGGCAAGCGCGCCGGCGATCTTGCGTGCCGGCTGGCTCATCGGGAAGTTCCACGGCGAGAACGCCGCGACCGTGCCGATGGGCTCGTGATGCACGATGTATTTGATCCCCGGCTCGCTGGGAATGACGCGGCCATAGGTGCGCTGGCCTTCGGCTGCGTCCCATTCGAAGAACTCGCAGCCGCGAATGACTTCGAGACGAGCCTGGGCCAGCGGCTTGCCGTGCTCAAGCGTGATGGCATGGGCGATCTCGTCGATGCGCTCGCGCATCAGCTGGGCGGCCTTGAGGATGATCTCGGCGCGCTTTGCCGGCGAAGTCCTGCGCCAGACATTGAAGCCTTTGGCCGCGGCATCGAGCGCGTCGTCGAGGTCCGCGCGCGTGGCGACCGGCACCGCGCCGATGACGGTTTCGTCAGCCGGATTGAGCACAGGCTGGGTGTCGACGGTCTTGCGCCAGGAGCCGCCGATGTAAAGCATGAGGTCGGGGTAAGTTTTCGTCATGATAGTCTCCATGGTCCTTGGCGGCTAACGCACAAGGGGGGCAAGCTGGTTTTCGATAAGCCTGACGAGGCTGAGCGCGGTCATCTCGGATGATTTCGGATTGTTCTTGAGCGGCTCGTTTTCGAGGCGCAGATCAAGCCGGCCAAAGGCACCGGAGGCGCTGACCTCGTGGACGTTGCGCATGGCTGCAGGGTCGGCCACCAGCACGATGCGCGTGCGGTCGAGGCCGATACCCGACAAAGCGGAAATGACGGCGACATTGGCGTTTTGGGGAAACGCATCCGCCGCCTCACGCGCCGTGCCGGTAAAGAACACAGTGCGTTCCGCAAGCGTGTCGAGATCGACAAGCTCGGCTGCCTTGGTGCCCCGCCAGGCCAGCGGCGGCTTGACGATGGTGTGCGTCACCTCGTCGATCGGCAGGATCGAGGCTGCGGCCAGCGCGCCGAGATCGCCGAGCGCACCCGAAGGCATGACGATACGGCTACCCGTCTCACGCGCCACGGCAAGAAGCCGCTGGTAGAGTGCGTCGTCGCAGAACGCGCTTGTCGAGGAGACGACAAAGCTGGCGCCATGGCGCAAAGCCGTCTCGCCCCAGATGGCGACCGCTGGCCGTCCGGCCGCCTCGATGACCATGTCAATGTCGAGCCCGACCAGTTCTTCCGGCCCGGAGATCAGTCGGGCACCTTCAGGCAAGCCTTGGCGCGCCCGTCCACCGTCGCGGACGCCGACCGCAACGATCTCGACGCCATCAGGCTTACGCTCGGCAAGCAGTTCGCCAACGCGGCTGGCAATCGCGCCCCAGCCGACGAAACAGATCCGCAACTGACGTTGCCGCTTGTCAGAGGCCGACATAGCGCTGCACCAGCTCGGCGTTGCGGGTCAGGTCCTCGCCGGTTCCGGACCAGACGGTGCGGCCCTTCTCCAGGATGTAGTGGCGGTCGGCCAGACGCTTCAGAACGTTGAGGTTCTTGTCGATCAAAAGGATCGACTGCCCCTCGGCTTTCAGCGCTGCGATGCAGGCCCAGATCTCGGCGCGGATGACCGGCGCGAGGCCTTCGGTCGCCTCGTCGAGGATGAGCAGCTTCGGATTGGTCATCAGCGCGCGGCCGACGACCAGCATCTGCTGCTCGCCGCCCGACAGCGTGCCCGCTGCCTGGCTGGCGCGTTCGCGCAGGCGCGGAAACAGCGCGTAGACTCGCTCCAGCGTCCAGGCGTCCTTGCGGCCAAGGCGATTGGCGGCGGTGGCAACGAGGTTTTCGCGCACTGTCAGCGTGGAGAACGCCTGGCGTCCCTCCGGCACGAGGCCGACGCCAAGCCGCGCCACCGTCTCAGGCGTGGCACCGCAAACATCGCGACCGCTGAAGCTGACCTCGCCCGACAAAGGCTTGAGCAGGCCCATGATCGACTTGACAGTGGTTGTCTTGCCCATGCCGTTGCGGCCAAGCAGCGTCACCACTTCGCCGTCGCCGATCTCCAGCGCGACGTCGAAAAGCACCTGGCTGCGCCCATAGGCCGACTGCAGTTTGGCGACGCTCAGCATAGCTCGTCTCCCTCGCCCAGATAGGCCGTTCGGACCTCGGGATTGTCCCTGATTTCATCGACCGAGCCGGTGGCGATGATGCGGCCATAGACCAGCACCGAGACTCGGTCGGCGAGCGCGAACACCGCCTCCATGTCGTGCTCGACAAGCAGCATCGAGACCTGGTTCTTGAGCCCGCGCAGCATCTCGATCATCTGCTGGCTTTCGACATGGCCGAGACCGGCCATCGGCTCGTCGAGCAAAAGGAGGCGCGGTTTGGTGGCGAGCGCCACCGCAAGCTCGAGCTGTTTCTGCTCGCCATGCGACAGGTTCGCGACCAGCTCGTCGGCGCGCTCCGCAAGGCCCGCACCTGCGAGATAGCTGCGCGCGTCTTCACGCAGCTCGGTCTCGTGCCGGACATTGCCCCAGAAACGGAAGCTGTGGCCCTGCCGCACCTGGACGGCGATGGCGACGTTATCGAGCACTGTGTAGTCGGGCAGCAGGCAGGTGATCTGGAAGGTGCGCGCGAGCCCCATCGACACGCGCTTGGCGGTCGGCAAGGTGGTGATCGGCTGGCCGTCGAGTTCGATCGTGCCTTCGTTCTGCTTGAGCTCGCCCATCAGCTGCGAGATCAGCGTCGTCTTGCCGGCCCCATTAGGGCCGATCAATGCGTGGATCTCGCCCGGCTTGACGGTCAGGTCGACATGATCGGTGGCAAGCAGTCCGCCAAAGCGCTTGACCATGCCCTGGACGTTGAGGACGGGCGTGCTCATGCGCGCCTCCCCAGCATGCGGGCGCCAAGCGCCTGGACGCCGCCCTGGGTGTAGAGCACGACGAACAGCAGGATCAGGCCAAGGCCGAGCTGCCAGTTCTCCGTCCATGATGCGAGGATGGATTCAAGCACGATGAACACCGCAGCACCGAGCAGCGGGCCGAACAATGTGCCGACGCCGCCGAGGATGACCATCACCATCAGCTCGCCCGACTTGGTCCAGTGCATCATGTCGGGGCTGGCATAGCGCAGGAAATTGGCCATCAGCGCGCCGGCAAGGCCGCAGCCCATGCCCGAGATGACGAAGGCCATCAGCTTGTAGCGATAGGCCGGCAGGCCGATCGCCGCCATGCGCTTTTCGCTCTGGCGCAGGCCGACGATGACGTTGCCGAAGCGCGAATTGACGATGCGCCAGAGGATGAAAAAGAACAGTGCCGTGATCGCCAGGCAGACATAATAGACTGTCTGCTTGTCGCGCATGTTGAGCCCGGGCAGCTCATTGGCGCGGCGGATGATCAGGCCATCGTCGCCGCCATAGGTTTTCAGCGAGACAAACAGGAAAAACAGCATCTGGGCGAAGGCCAGCGTGATCATGATGAACTGCACGCCGCCGGTGCGCAGCGACAGCGCGCCGATAAGCGCCGCCATGATGCCGGAGACCACCAGCGCCACCGGGATGGTGATCAAAAGCTGGTTGGTGCCAGGAATGAAGCCGAACAGCGGCTCGCCCAGCGTATAGTGCTGGTAAAGGATGCCGACGACATAACCGCCGATACCGAAGAAGGCCGCGTGGCCGAAGCTCACCATGCCGCCATAGCCGAGCACGAAGTTGAGGCTCGCAGCGGCGATGCCGTAGATCAGCACGCGCGTCGCCAGCGACGTCAGCGCGGCATAGCCGGTTGCGTCGGCGACCGTCGGCAATGCGATCAGCGCGATCAGCACGCCGGCAAGCAAAGCGGGTCGCTTGAGTGATTTTTCCATGGGCCAGTCAGCGCCTAGTTCAGGAATTTCGGATGAACAGGCCCTTCGGCCTGATGAGAAGCACGATCGCCATCAAGAGATAGATGCCCATCGACGAGATGCCGGCGCCAAGCGCGTCGGCCTCGGGGCCGACCATGACCTGGCGCAAAAGGCCGGGCAGATAGGCGCGCAGGCCGGTGTCGACGATGCCGAGGATGAGGCTGGCGAAGAAAGCGCCGCGGATCGAGCCGACGCCTCCGATCACCACGACGACGAAGGTGGTGATGAGGATCTGCTCGCCCATGCCGAC
Organism: Aminobacter sp. GW821-FHT11F06; assembly: GCF_058808215.1. NCBI lineage: Bacteria > Pseudomonadati > Pseudomonadota > Alphaproteobacteria > Hyphomicrobiales > Phyllobacteriaceae > Aminobacter > Aminobacter sp. GW821-FHT11F06. The sequence goes on from NZ_JBXARL010000004.1 coordinate 195,974, forward strand.
CTGCACCGCAAGGATTGGTCCGGCCATGAAGCCGGCGAGGCCGGCAAGCAAAGCACCGAGGCCGAACACCAGCGTGTAGAGCAGCCGGATATCGACGCCGAGCGCCCGCACCATCTCGCGGTTGGTCGAGCCGGCGCGAACCAGCATGCCGATGCGTGTCTTGTTGATCAAAAGGTAGAGCCCCAGCGCCACCAGCAGGCCAACCGCGATGATCGCCAGCCGGTAGATCGGATAGACGAGCCCCGGCAGCAGTTCGACCGAGCCGTCGAGCAAGGCCGGCATCGACACGAACAGCGGCTGGCGTCCAAACAGAATGGTGATGGTCTGGTTGAAGATCAGGATCAGGCCGAAGGTCGCCAGCACCTGGTCGAGATGATCACGCCCGTAGAGCCGCCGCACGACCAGGAATTCGATCGCGGCACCCGTGACGGCAGCCGCGGCAAGGGCTGCCGGAATGCCGAGCCAGAACGACCCGGTTTCGGCCGCGACCCACGTGCCGGCATAAGCGCCGATCATGTAGATCGAGCCATGCGCCAGGTTGATGACGCCCATGATGCCGAAGATCAGCGTCAGGCCGGCCGCCAGCAGGAAAAGCATGACGCCGAATTGCACGCCATTCAGCATCTGTTCGAGGAAGAGCGTCATCGCCTATCACTTCGCTTGGGAAGATGGGGGAAGGTGGCGAGCGGCAGTTGTGCCGCCCGCAGCATCGATCGGGCCGAGTTACATCTTGCAGTCGGCCGCGTAGGCGTCGCCATGGTCCTTGAAGACCTCGCCGACGGTCTTCAGCACTGGCTTGCCGTCGGCGCCCTTTTCGACCTTCAACGCGTACCAGTTCTGAACCGGGTGCTGGTTGGGGCCGAAGGCGAACTTGCCGCGCACCGACTCGAAATCGGCCTTGCGCAGTGCTGTGCGGAACGCGTCGGCGTCGTCGATATTGCCGCCTGTCGCCTTCAGCGCCGAAGCGTAAGCGAGGGCCGCGTCATAGCCTTGGCTGGCATAATAGGTCACCGGACGGTTGTAGGTCTTGTTCCAGGCGTCCATGAACTTCTTGTTGGCCGCATTGTCGAAGTCCGAGTTCCAGTGGCTGGAGACGTTCAGGCCGATGGCCGCATCGCCAACGGCGGCGAGCGTCACGCCGTCCATCGACGGCTCGGCCACGACCATCGGGATTTCCTTCATCAGGCCCGACTGCTCGTACTGGCGCAGGAAGGTGATGCCGAGCCCACCCGGATGGAACTGGAACACCACGTCAGGCTTCGCCGCGCGCACCTGCGCGAGTTCGGCGGCAAAATCGGTCTGGTCGAGGCGGGTGTAGATCTCGCCTGCGATCTCGCCCTTGAAATAGCGCTTGAAGCCAGCGATGGCATCCTTGCCGGCCTGGTAGTTGGGGGCGAGCACGAAGGCCTTCTTGTAGCCGAGATTGGTGGCGTTCTGGCCAGCGCTCTCATGCAGGGAATCGTTCTGCCAGGAGACGACGAAGTAGTTCTCGTTGCACTCCTTGCCGGCGAGATTCGAGGGCGCGGCATTGGGGCTGATGTAGAAGGCGCCGCTGTCGACGATATCAGGAATGGTAGCCCCGGCGACGTTGGAAAAGACGATGCCGGTGAACAGCTTGATGCCGTTTTCGCTGAGGAAGCGCTCGGCGATCTGCTTGCCCTGGCCGGGCTTGAGACCGTCATCCTCGACGACCAGTTCGACAGGCACGCCACCAAGCTTGCCGTCTTCCATGGCGAGCTTGAAGCCATCGCGGATGTCCTGGCCGAGATAGCCGGCAGGGCCCGAAAGCGTGGTGATCATGCCGATCTTGACCGGGTCGGCGGCGAAGGCCGGCAGGGCCGCCACAGCGGCGATCGAAGCGGCAAGCAAGACATTTCTAAAACTCATGGCTCAGTTCTCCTCTGGGTGGCGCCTTACTGGCGCACGTTGTTGTTTGCCGGCTCACCAGTCACCTCGACCTCGAGAGGACAAAACCGGTAGGAAGCCGCATCCGCCTTGAGCCGGCCGAAGACAGGAGCGGGAAAATGGTAAGGCGCGAGCACCGTGTTGGCCGCAGCCGCCTCAGCGAGCAGCGCCATGCGTGTCATGCGCGCCTGCTTGGGGTCCTCGCAGAAGTTGCAGACGATGCCATCGTCGCCGAGTTGCAGCGGATGATGCACGGCGTCGGCGAGGAACAGCACATCGCCCTCTTCAGTTGCCAGCGACACCACCACCATTCCAGGCGAATGACCGGGCGCCGGACGCAAACTGAGGCCCGGAACGACCTCTGCATCGGAAGCAACCGCCTCGAAACCGACCGTCTCGATGATAGGCAACACGCTGTCTGCGAAGGCGCCGTGCAATGTGGTGCCTTGCGGCTCAGCCTCATGGACAGATGACCAGTGGGCGAGCTCGATCTCGGATACGACATAGCGGGCATTGGGAAAGGTCGGCCGCCAGGTTTCGCCTTCCCGCCGGGTGTTCCAGCCGACATGGTCGGCGTGCAGATGCGTGTTGATGACGATATCGACATCTTCGGGCGCGATGCCGATGGCCTTCAGCGTGTCGAGGAATTTGGTTTCGCGGCGATGCCAGGCCGGCCGGTGCGGCCGCTCCTTGCCATCGCCGATGCCGCCATCGATCAGCGCGACATAGTCGGGCGTTTCGATGAGATAGCAGTTGAAGCTCAGCGCCACCGTCTCGCCAGCGGGATCAACCGTGCCAGCAGGCGAACGCTCAGCGGCAAGCTCAAGATCGTCGCGCGAAAGCCCGCCGAAGATCGCCTTGGCCGGCCAGGCGACATTGGCCATGTCAGGGATGCACGTCACCGCAACCGGACCAGCCTCAAGCCGCTCCAGTTCGATGTCGAGTTCCCGAATATGTCGCCTGACGACCTTCATCATATCGGCCGCCTCACATCCGGCATTCGCCAGCGAACGGATCGCCGTGGTTGGTCAGCAGCTTCTTGCGGGTTTTCAGCACCAGCTTGCCGGCGTCGTCACGCACCACCTGCATCGCGTACCAGTCCTGCACCGGATGCTGGTTGGCACCGAAGCTGAAGGAGCCGCGTGTGGTCTTGAACTCGGTCTTCAGCATGGCCTGGCGGAAGGCTTCGGTGTCTTCGACATCGCCTTCGGTCTGCTTGAGCGCCGAGGCTATGGCGAGTGCCGTGTCATAACCCTGCGCCGCATACATTGTCGGCGTGCGCTTGTAGGTCTCCTCGAACTTCTCCACGAACGCACGGTTGGTGTCGTTGTCGAGGTCAGTGTTCCAGGCGCCCGAGACATTCAGGCCCTCGGCGGCGTCGCCCACCGCCTTGAGGATGGCGTGGTCCATCGACGGTTCGGCGATGACCATCGGCACGGCGCCGAGCAGGCCCGACTGCTGATATTGGCGCAGGAAGGCGATACCGAGCCCGCCGGGCTGGAACTGAAACACCACGTCGGGGCTGGCCGCCTTGATCTGCGCCATCTCGGCGGCGAAATCGGTCTGGTCGAGGCGCGTATAGATCTCGCCCGCGATCTCACCCTTGAAGTAGCGCTTGAAGCCGGCGATGGCGTCCTTGCCCGCCTGATAATTCGGCGCCAGCACAAACGCCTTCTTGTAGCCAAGGTCGCTGGCGTTCTGGCCAGCACTGCCCTGCATCGTATCGGTCAGCCACGACAGGACGAAGTAGTTCGGATTGCAGCCCTTGCCGGCGAACTCCGAGGGACCCGCATTGGGGCTGACGAAAATAGCGCCCGCATCGACGATCTCGGGAACCGTGGCGCCCGCCACGTTGGAAAAGACGATGCCGGTGAACAGCTTGACGCCTTCGTCGTTGAGAAAACGGTCGGCGATCTGGCGGCCGCTGCCCGGCTTCAAGCCGTCATCTTCCACCAGTACCTTGACCGGGACACCGCCAAGCTTGCCGCCCTCCAGGTCGATGGCGAGCTGGAAGCCGTCGCGCACGTCCTGGCCGAGATAGCCCGCCGGGCCGGACAAGGTCGTGATCATGCCGATCTTGACCGGGTCCTGGGCGAGAGCGCTTGAGGCAAACAGCGACGCGGCCGCAAGGGCCAGAATGGAAGACTTCAGTTTCATGCCTTGGAAAATCCTGGGGTAAGGCGGCCCGCGCCATCGGGGCGGGCCATATCGACGTTCGAAGGAGCTAAAGCTTGACCCAGCCCTCAGGCGGGGCCTTGCCGGGATGGATCGAACCGCAGTTCGGGCAGGTGCGCGCCTTTTCGTCGGCGTAGAACGCCTGGTAGATCGGTGGCAGGTCGCGCACGATGCTCTTCAGCGAAACCTCGACGCGCTTGACCAGCGCGTTGCAGTCGAAGCAGTACCATTCGAAGGCATCAAGCAAACCGTCGTTGCGCTTGGGTTCGACGACGAGGCCGATCGAGCCTTCCTGCGGGCGCTGCGGCGAGTGGCGCACATGCGGGGGCAACAGGAAGATTTCGCCCTCGCGGATCGGCACGTCGTAGAAATTGCCGTTGTCCACCACCTTGAGCATCATGTCGCCCTTGAGCTGGTAGAAAAACTCCTCGACCGGATCGTCGTGATAGTCGGTGCGCTTGTTGGGGCCGCCGACCACGGTCACCATCATGTCGGCATCTTCCCAGATCTGCTGGTTGCCGACCGGCGGCTTGAGCAGGTGCTGGTGCTCGTCGATCCACTTGGAGAAGCTGAAGGCAGCTAGGCGTCTTGTCATTGTCATTCCTCCTGTTGGGCGGCGCGTCGATGGTAACTCTCAGGCGGTGGTCTTGAGACCACAATTTTCGAAGGCGGCGCGTGTCACGCGCTTCTCTTCTTCGGTGAGTTCGAGCAGCGGCGGACGAACCCTGCCACCCGTCTGGCCGAGCAATTCCTGCCAGTATTTCTGGTGCGAATGCGGCTTCTCGGCAGGCCGTGTATCCTTGAGCGCGGCACGCACCGGATCGAGGCTGTCGCGCACCGCGCGCGCCTTGTCGGCCTGGCCGGCGAAGGCCAGATCGGTGTACTGGCGCATGCGCGTGTCGTGCTTGGTCTGGATCAGGTAGGGTGGCGACGAGCAGAGATAAAGCTGCCAGTTGAGCTCCAGGATGTTGTCCAGCCATTCCTCTTCCGAGGCCGTGCTGACCAGGATGCGGTCGCCGGCAAGTGCGGTCAGTTCCTTGTACATCGGACGCGGCACCGAATACTTGATGGCGACGACGTTTTCGATGTCGGCGAGCTTGTTGCACAGCTCGGGGCTCATCAGATAGCCGCTGTCGGGATGGCTCCACAGGGCGATGCCGATATCCACCTTGTCGGCGATGGTGCGGTAGTAGTTGAGCAGCGTCTCGTCCTGCTGCTTGAAGAAATGCAGCACCGGCGCATGCACGACGATGTAGTCAGCACCGCATTTCTGCGCATGCCTGGCGAGGTCGATCACCACGTCCATGTTCTGGTCGGAGCACGACATGATGGTCTGGGCACGGCCGGCGCAGGCGTCGACGGCGAGGTCGAAGCTGCGCTTGCGCTCGTCCAGCGACATCGAGAAGAACTCGCCCTGCTTGCCGGCGATGAAGAAGCCGTCGATCTTGAGGTCTTCGATCCAGTGGTCGATATTGCCACGGAAGCCAGCCTCATCAATCGACAGGTCGTCCTTGAACGGCATCAGGCCGGCAGCCCAGATGCCCTTCATCGTCGCCCTGGAATAGGCCTTGGCATCTTTCTTCGTATATTTCATCGGTCATCCACCTGAGTGTCGTCGCCCGCACACTACCCTGCATGGCGAGCCAGATTCTTTCGCTGGTGAAAGCTATTCGAACGTTGCGCGCGCCAAATGGCACCCGTCACGTTCAAGAAATCCTCCACGCCCGCGCCGCATGCGCCAAGCCTTGCTCCCAACACAGAAAACACGGGCACCATCTATATAACAATCGTCATTCGTGTTATTAATTGAGACGAAATTCCGATAAATCTGGGCGCCTCGTGAAAATCACCATCAAGCAGATCGAGAGTTTTCTCGCCGTCGCCGATCTCGGCAATTTTTCGCGCGCCTCCGAGCGGCTGAACACCGCGCAGCCCGCACTTTCGCAAGCGATCAAGGATCTCGAGGCGGAGCTCGCCGTACGCCTGTTCGACCGCACGACGCGGCGTGTCGAACTCACCGACGCCGGGCGCGAATTCCGTCACTCCGCCGCCAAGGCGCTGGAGGAACTGGAGCACGCGATCGAAGGTGTGCATGAGCTGGCGGAACGGCGGCGCGGGCGCCTGCGCATCGCCGCACCGCCGTTGCTTGCCGCCGTGGTGCTGCCGCAGGCCATCGCCGACTTCCAGAAGCGTTATCCCGGCATAGTCGTCCAAATCGCCGACGTCGGCACCGAGCAGATCGTCGAAAGCGTCAGGAGCGGCAAGGCCGACTGCGGCCTCGGCACATTCTCGCCGGCCGAAGAAGGCATCGAGCGCTTGCCCCTGGTGCGCGACAGCCTGATGCTGTTTTGCGACGAGCGCAGCCCGTTCAGCAGCGCAACCTCGGTGTGCTGGCGCGAGCTGGGAGATCAGCCGCTGATCGCCTTGACCCGCGACAGCGGCATCCGGCTTTTGGTGGAAGTCGGTTTCGAAACGGTCGAGATCGCGCTCAAGCCGGTCTATGAGGTCACGCAGGTGACGACGGCCATCGCCCTGGTCGAAGCCGGCCTCGGCGTCGCCGTGCTGCCGACCTATGCGCTGGCTGCGGCGCGCTACCGCAAGGTCGTCGGCAAGCCTCTGACCGAGCCCAATATCTCGCGCGAAGTGGTGATGATCCACGCGACCGGCCGCTCGATCTCGCCGGCCGTTTCGGCTTTCGCCACAGTGGTGCGCCGCTATGCCCAGCTGCTGACGCCGCGCGAAACCGGCTAACCGTTGATGAGCTTGACCAGCGCCCGCGACAGCTCCGTGTCATCAGACGCAAGATCGAGCAGCACGTCGAAATGGTTGCGGCCGGCGACCTCAATCAGCTCGGAGGCAAAACCCGCCTCGCGCCAGAGCCGGTCATATTCGGTCGACTGGCGCTTGAAGCCGGCCGGCTCGCCATCGGCATAAGCGACGATGATCGGGCAGCCTACATCAGGAATGTTCGCCGCCGGGCTGAGTGCTTCGACCTCGGAAGCATCCAGCGACAGCCAATCCTGCACGAACGACCTGGCGATCGGCCCGAGATGAAACAGGCCGCTGATCGGCATCGCGCCCTTGATGACATTTTCGGGCACGCCGAATTGCTGGTGCCAGCCGCCGCTCAGCACAGCGCCCGTCAGATGCCCGCCAGCCGAACTTCCCCCGACAAAGATGCGGTCGGGGTCGATGCCATAGGCGCGTCCATTCCTGGCCAGGAAAGCGATTGCCGCGCGCACCTCGCGCACGATCTCCCCAAGCGTCACATCAGGCGCGAGCCTGTAGTCGACGACGGCGGTGGCGATGCCATGGCTCGCCAGCATCCCGGCCATGAAGGCTGAGTCATGCTTGGACAGCATGCGCCAGTAGCCGCCATGGATGAAGACAAACACCGGACGCAGGCCTTCGCCTGTGCCGTAGATGTCGATGGTCTGGCCGCTCTGCGCGTCGTAGACGACATCGAGATGCGTCGCGTGAGCACACATCTCCTCCGAGCGGCTGCGATAGTTGCGCATCGCAGCGTCGAACACCTCAGGGGTCACCGACCCGCGCGCGCCATAGTCACGGTCGATGATCTCTCGCGGCCAGTTGGCTTCTTCGGCAAGCACGCTCATGCGGGGGCGCTCCTACTTCACGAAGGCGCGGATGGTCTCGGCCACGACCTTCGGCTGTTCCAGCGTCGGGAAGTGTGTCTTGCCCGGCAGCTTGTTGGGCTTGTACCAGTCATTCTTTGCCGCAAAATCAAGCTGCGCTTGCGCGTATTCCGCCTCGAAGGGCTGCGAATAGATGTGGGTGATCGGGCGCTTTTCCTTCAGCGCCGCCATGCGCTGCATCGGGTTGCCCCACTTGCGGTAGGCCCTGGCGATCTCACGGCCCGATCGCGCCCACATCTCGAAGCTGTATTTGGCCATCTCTTCGTTGACGTGATTGATGATGTCCTGGTTGTCGGTATCGCCGATCCAGTAATTGAAGAAGTCGCCGCGGCCGTTTTCCCAGTTGGTGCGATCCTGGATGTGGTCGATCATCGAGAAGAACGCCTCATCAGGCGTCGTCTGGATCCAGTCAATCACCACCGAGCGCGGGATGCGCGCCACACCGAGGCGGTCGGTGATCTCGATATTGGCCCAGCCGCCATGCGAGGTCGAAACCGGCACCACTGTGTCGATCTTCATCTTGTCGAGGAAGGCGATGACATCGTCGGCCTGCTCGCTGGTGGTGAAGTCGCCGTCATGCGCGCGGTGCTCGCCATGGCCGCGCCAGTCGAGACGAATGACGCGGTTGGTGGTGGCGAGTTCGGGCACCAGCGTCTTGAACAGGCGGTGATCCTGGCACCAGCCCGACAAAAGCAGCAGCACCGGGCCTTCGCCGGTATCGTCATAAGAAAAAGTGTTGGCGCCGATCTCGATGGATTTCATGTGCGGACTCCAAAATTCCGAAGGCAAGCTTCGCCTGATATCAGTGGCTTCAGACCAGGGCTTTGGTCGCGGTCGGCGCATGGCGCGCCGTCTTCATGCGCTCGGCACCGATCTCGCGGCTCTTGCCGGTGATCTTCAAGACTTGCGAACGCACGTCGTCGGGCCAGAAATTCATGTCGCCAAGCCGCTCGGCCGTATCCTGCGTGTGCTCGGTCATCGGGCGTTCCAGCGCTTCCCAGGCTGCCAGCGACTGGACGACATCGGTGCCTTCATCGACGGCAGCGGCAAGGCCAAGGCCATTCATCAAGGCGCAGCCACCGCCCTGTCCGAGATAGGGCGGCATCGCATGCGCGGCATCGCCGAGGATGGCGACACGCCCCTTGCTCCACTGCTTGAGCTTGACCACCTCGAAGGCATCCCAGCGGCCGGCGTCGCCGAAACGGGCAACGAGATTGGCAAGATGCGGGAAGGATTCGCTCCACAGCTTGCGGTCGGCCGGAACCTTCAGCGCCGCCGCATCGTCGGCCGCGCAGCACAACGCGACATAGAGGTCCGTGGCGCTCGCCGGCGTATAGAGGATACGGCGCGTGCCGGTGAAATATTCGATGTAGCGCTCGCGGTCCTCGGCCGGAACGTCGCCATCGTCGCGCGAAATCAGCATGCGGATCGCGCCATAGCCGAGATGCTTGCGGTACATCATCAGGTCGAGCGAATCCCGGACCTTGGAATTGATGCCGTCGGCCCCGACGATCAGGTCGGCCCTGCGCTTCGAACCATCAGCGAGCAGCAGCTCGCCCTCAGGTGTCGCGCCCACCGCTTCCGAACTGGTGAGAATCTCGACGCCGCTCCTGCGGCAGGTATCGACAAGCGAATTGATCAGCGTCTCGCGCAGGATGGTGATCAGCCTGGCATCGCCCGGGCCGTTGATCGGAATTTCTTCCATCGTCGTGTTGTTGTGGTCGCGGGTGTGGAACTGCGGGCCGATATGCGCGCCGACCACGGCCTCGTCGTAGGCGCCAATCGCCTGAAGCACGCGCAGGCCGTTGCTCCAGATATAGATGCCCGCACCGAAGGTCCTGAGCGTCGGCGCGCGCTCATGCACCGTCACCGACCAGCCACGCTGGGCTAATGCCGCGGCCGTGGTCAGGCCGCCAATTCCCGCGCCTGCGATTTCCGCGCGGCGTCCGGCTCCGGTTTTCTGCATCATGTTGTGGATTTCCTCCCCGTACGGCAGGTCCTGCCGACGTTTGCGGCGAGGCCGCGACCAGGCGACCTCAGGCCAAAATACCTCCAGGCACCGGCAACGTTGCTCGCGCCGCCAGCGCCTCCTCATGGCAAGGTCCCAGCGAATGGAAATTCAAACAAGTGAATTCTCTGGATATTTCTATGAGGATTTGGAATATCAACCACATTTGTCATTTGGGAGGATGATGCCGCGATGAAGCTTGTCACCAGCCGCCTGACCATCCGCCATCTGCGCATGGTCGTGGCCATCGTCGAGGAAGGCAACCTCGTGCGCGCGGCCAAGCGGCTGAATATGACCCAGTCGGCCGTCACCAAGGCGCTGCAGGAGATCGAGGCCCTCACCAAGGCGAGGCTTTTCGACCGCACCAATCGCGGCGTCGTGCCGACGATGTTCGGCGACACCCTGGCCGAGCACGCCCGTCTCGTCATCACCCAGCTTGCCCATGCCGAGGAGCATCTCGCCGACCTGCGCGACGGCACCGGCGGTCGTGTCGCCATCGGCACGCTGCTTTCGGCCTCGGCCGAATTACTGCCAACGGCCATCGCCCGCCTGCGCAAGGACCGGCCCAAGCTGGTGGTCAAGATCGTCGAGGGCACCAATGACGTGCTCATCCCCGCCTTGCGCGCCGGCGAACTCGACATGGTGGTCGGGCGCCTGTCCGAGCAACGCGACCGGCTCAATGTCGTGCAGGAAGTGCTGATGGACGACATCGCCTGCGTTGTAGCCCGCCGCGGCCATCCGCTCGCCGAGCGCAAGCATGTCAGCCTGGCCGACCTCATCGGCTGGGAGTGGATCCTCCCACCGCAGGAAACCAGCCTGCGTCGCCAGATCGACATCGCCTTTCGCGAGGAGGGGCTTGAGCCGCCACCGCATGCGGTGGATTCCGTATCGCTTTTGACCAACCGTGGGCTTTTGATCGACGCCGACTATCTCGGCGTCTTTCCCGCCCAGGTCGCCCGCCGCGAGGCCGCATCCGGCGCCATCACCATCTTGCCGGTGACATTGCGCGCCACCGCCATGCCGATCGGCATCACCACCCGCACAAATGCCCGTCTGTCGCCCGCCGCCGAGGTGCTTGTCGAGACCCTGCGCCGCACCGCCCGCGACCTCGCGCAATGACGCATTAGCAATCAGCAAGCAGCCGATATTCCCACTCGTCATGTCTGGGCGACGAGTTTTCCATTTACCGCGCCTGCGATTGCGCCAAGTTTTGGCGTTGGACAACACCGTGGAGGAGCAGCGTGTTGTGCCTGCGATCTCTGGACCGGTGCCAAGGCCGGCGCGTCAGCGCCAATCGTCCTTGCGCCGGACAAAGTGCCTGATCGCGCGCATCGCTGCGACCTCCTCGTTTTATTTCGTCTGCTGGCCGCAAAGGTGCTGCGCAAAACCGTGATCGATAGACGCGGCAGCCGCACCGGACCGGTCAGGGAACATTCACCGGGAGGGACTGACCTGATGCATTTCAAGGGAATTTTGTCGGCTGCATTTCTGGCGCTGACTGTAAGTGCGGCCTACGCTGAAGACCCGCTCAAGATCGGCATGATCACCACGCTTTCGGGTCCGGCCGGCTATCTCGGCCAGGACATCCGCGACGGCTTCCAGCTTGCCATCGACGCCAACAAGGGCCAGCTCGGCGGCAAGTCTGTCGAACTGGTGGTCGAAGACGACTCGCTGAAGCCCGGCAACGCCAAGCAGATCGCCGACAAGATGTTGTCCGAGCAGGGCATCAAGCTGTTCACCGGCATGGTCTTCGCCAATGTCGCTTTCGCCGCCCTGCCCGACATTCTGGACGCCGACGCCATCTATGTCAGCGCCAACACGGCCTCCGCAACCTTTGCCGGCAAGGAATGCCACCCCAATTATTTCGTCAGCTCCTGGCAGGACGACAGCCAGGGCGAAAGCGCTGGCGCGCTCGCCCAGTCACTCGGCTACAAGAAGGCCTTCCTGATCGCGCCGAACTACCAGGCCGGCAAGGAAACGATGGGCGCCTTCAAGCGCTTCTACAAGGGCGAGGTTGTCGGTGAGACCTATACCGGCCTCGACCAGACCGATTTCGCCGCCGAGATGGCGCAGATCCGCGCCGCCAAGCCCGACGTCGTCTATGAGTTCGAGCCCGGCGGCCTCGGCATCGCCTTCATGCGCCAGTACCAGCAGGCCGGCCTGCTCAAGGAGATCCCGATGGTCGTCCATCCGGCCTCGCTCGACCAGGTCATCGTCCAGGCTGTCGGCGACGCGGCCGCCGGCGTCAAGGTCACCAGCCACTGGAACGACGATTTCGACAATCCGGTCAACAAGGCCTTTGTCGAGGCATGGCGCGCCAAGTTCGGCGACCGTCCGATCACCTACTACGCCGCGCAAGGCTATGACGCAGCACTGCTGATCGGCACGGGCCTCGAAAAATCGGGCGTCGACGACCTGCCTGCCTTCCGCAAGGCGTTGCTGACCTCGGAAATCCCTTCGGTACGCGGCTCGTTCAAGCTCGGTCCCAACCAGCATCCGGTGCAGGATTGGTATTCGCTCCGGGCGGAGAAGGGCGCAGACGGCAAGATGGTGCTCAAGACCGACTCCAAGGTGCTGACCGCGCACAGCGACAGCTACGCCGCCGATTGCAAGATGCCGGCAGCCAACTGACGCCAAGACAACGAGCGGACAATCCGGGCGGCGCCTCGTGCGCCGCCCGTTTTGTTTGACGCGCAAGGATACGCTAACCATGGAGCGACGAATGAATACTCAAGAGTGAGAAGCAGACACCGGCCCAACCGTCTTGGCTGGCGAGCAGTTCGGGGCCGTGTTACCAACGCAGTGCTATAACATCTTGCGGAGACATCATGAGATCGTGCACTCCAACTGAAAGTGCGCTTGCTCGGCGCTCTCGTTCCAGGATTGGCGATTGGGCGCGTGCCCGGCTCTTCGCCGCAGGTCTGGCCGCCATCGCCGCCGCCAGCCCCGCAGCGGTTCACGCGCAGTCCCTCGCTCCGGAAGAGGCGCGCGCCATCGCCAAGGAAGCCACCATCTACGGCTTCCCGCTGGTCGACAATTACCGCATCCAGCATTCCTATTTCGTCGACACCAGCGGCCCCGAATTCAAGGCGCCGTGGAACACGCTCAACAATATTGCCCGGGTCTACACCCCCGACGACAAGGCGATCCAGACGCCCAACTCGGACACGCCCTATTCATTCCTGGGCGCGGATCTGAGAGCGGAGCCTCTGGTACTTACCGTGCCTGCCATCGACAAGGAGCGCTACTACTCGCTCCAGTTCATCGACCAGTACACCTTCAATTTTGCCTATGTCGGCAGCCGCGCCACAGGCAGCGATGCAGGCAGCTTCCTGCTGGCCGGCCCGAACTGGAAAGGCGAAACACCTCCTGGCATCAAGAGCGTGATCCGGTCTGAAACCGAGTTCGCTTTCGTCATCTACCGCACGCAGCTGTTCAATCCCGGCGACATCGACAACGTCAAGAAAATCCAGGCCGACTACAAGATCGAGCCGCTGTCGAAGTTCCTCGGCCTGCCAGCGCCGGCAGCCGCACCGGCCATCGACTTCATCAAGCCGCTTGCCGTCGAGGAGGAGAAGACCTCGCCGGAGTTCTTCAACGCCCTGAATTTCGTCTTGCAGTTCGCGCCGACGAACCCTGCCGAAACCGACATTATGGCGCGCTTCGCCAAGCTCGACATCGGTGGGGACAAGACCTTCGATTTCAAGGCGTTTCCCCCCGAGACACAAAAGGCGATCACCGACGGCATGGCCGATGCCTGGGCGGCGTTCAAGGAACACAAGGCGACGCAGCTCGACACCGGCAAGGAGTCCAGCGCCGATGCTTTCGGAACCCGGGAATTCCTGCATGGCGACTACATGGCGCGGATGTCGGGTGCGGTGCTCGGCATCTACGGCAATTCGAAGGACGAGGCGATCTATCCAGCCTATTTCACCGACGCGGATGGCAAGCCGACAAGCGGCGCCAACCGATACACGCTTCGCTTCGGTGCCAACGAGCTGCCACCGGTCAACGCCTTCTGGTCGCTCACACTTTATGAGTTGCCGTCCAGCCTCCTCTCAGCCAATCCGCTCAACCGCTACCTGATCAATTCGCCGATGCTGCCCAACCTCAAGAAGGACGCCGACGGCGGTGTCACGCTGTACATCCAAAACGCCTCCCCGGGCGCCGACAAGGAAAGCAACTGGCTGCCGACGCCAAAAGGCCCGTTCTTCGCGGTGATGCGGCTTTATTGGCCGAAACCGGAGGCGCTGGACGGCAAATGGAAAGCCCCGGCGCTGCAGCACGTCAACTGAACACCATGCGGTGAACTGAACCGTCCTATTTCGCGCTGATCCACACCGGGGCGTGGTCGCTCGCATCGTCGCGGCCACGCACCTCGCGATCCACGCCCGCACCGGTCAGGCGCTTGGCCATCTTCTTGCTCAAAAGCAGGTGGTCGAGCCTGAGGCCGGCGTCGCGCGGCCACCGGTTCCGCCGGTAGTCCCAGAAGGTGTAGACAGTCTCGGTGGGAAATGTCTTGCGGATGGCGTCGGTCCAGCCCTGGTCCAGCAGTTGCTGGAATGCGGTGCGGCTCTCGGGCTGAACCAGCGCATTGCCGTCATAAGATTTGGTCGGATAGACGTCTCTTGGCTCCGGCGCGATGTTGAAGTCGCCGGCCAGGACGGCGGGAACGTCGGCCGCCAAAAGCGTCGCCGCATGCGCGTTGAGCCGCGCGTGCCAGGCCAGCTTGTAGTCGAATTTCGGCCCCGGCTGCGGGTTGCCGTTCGGCGCATAGAGCGAGGCGATCAGCACGCCATTGACCGCCGCCTCGACGTAGCGGCTTTGGCCGTCACTCGGATCGCCAGGCAATTCCATCCGCGTCGGGATCGGCTCGGTGTCGCGCGCAAGGATCGCCACGCCGTTCCAGGTCGACTGTCCCAGCCACACCGCGCCATAACCGGCCGCCTCGATGGCCGAACGCGGCAACTGCCTGTCAGCCGCCTTCAACTCCTGAAGGCACACCACGTCGGGTTTAGCTTCCTTCAGCCACGCCAGCAGGTTTTCGAGCCGGCGGTTGACGTTGTTGATGTTGAAGGTGGCGATCTTCATCCGATCAGGCGAGCCGCGCGGCCCAGTCCGAAACGGCATCGCCCAGCGTCTTCAGATGGTCGGCGGCCGAGAAACCCGAGATGCTCTTGCGCGGCTTGAGATCATGGTCGCCATCTTCGAGCCACAGCAGCTCGATGCTGTCCGACAGTTCATAGTTGGGAACCTCCTCCAGCGTGCCGAACTCGTCGCGCGTGCCTTGCACGATCAGCGTCGGCGTCTTGAGCGCTGCAAGATGCCTTGTGCGCAGCTGCGCGGGCTTGGCCGGCGGATGGAACGGATAGCCCAGGCACAGCAGTCCGACGATCCTGCCCGAGGCAAACAGCTCGTCGGCGACCATGCTGGCAACGCGCCCGCCCATCGATTTGCCGCCGATGATCAGCGCACCCTTGGCGCCGAGTTGCTCGATCGCTTGCTTATATTCGGGGTTCAACGTCTCCGCCCGTGGCGGCGGCTTGCGTCCGGCTTCGGTGCGCCGCGCCGCCATGTAGCCGAATTCGAACCGGGCCACGCGAAAGCCGGCATCCGCAAGTGCTGTGGTCGTCGCCGTCATCGACGCCGAATCCATCGGCGCGCCCGCACCATGGGCCAACATAACGGTGACCGGTGCATCTTCGGAACCGTCGAATAGAAAGTTCACGCCCATCTAGCTTGCCGTTCGTTCCCTGAGGTGGAGGTCGGCATACTGGATGCCCTTGGCGGCGGTCTTCGCCCATTCCGAGGTGGCGTCGAGTTCGAGGTAGAGCGACCACCAGCGCCGCGCTTCGGCAAGGTCGCCGGCCTCATATTCGAGGTTGGCGAGATTGAACACGGCATCCGCATAAGACGGGTCGAGCGCCACCGCTTTCTTGAGATGCCGCCGCGCCGTATGCGCCTTGCCTTCAGCTGAAAACAGGCCGGCGAGGTTGAACCAGGCCTCGACGAATTTCGGGTCGAGCTTGATCGCCCTGAGGTAAGTCTGCATTGCTTCCTGATTGTGGCCTGCCGCGCGCAAACTGTTTGCCCGGTTGAACGCAGCGACACTGTCGCTCGGATCGGCAGCCAGGCAGCGCGCATAAAGTGCCGCGGCCTCGACGTAGCGACCACCCTCCTCCGCTTCTTCGGCACGTGTGAACATGTCTTCGATCTCCGCATCGCTGGTTCGTTCGAGCGGCAACAGCCGCTGTCCGTCCAGTTCGGCAAGATCCGCACCGAGGCGCGCGTAGATCGTGTCCTTGCCGTCGGCATGCAGCGACATGGCGCTCAGCGAGGCCACGGCACCCGAGCGGCGAACCGACCTGGCGATGGCGCTCCACGTCGCGCCTCCAGCCAGCAGCCCGGCATATTTCCGGGCGAGGATCAGATCGCGAAACGCATAGGGCTCATGATCGCTTTCAAAGGCGTCGAACAGCGACAGGAAGTCGAAGGCGCGCGGTGCGATGCGCGACTGCTCGATCAGCGACAGCCTGGTCATCTCGGCACCCTCGACCCCGTCCAGCAGGTCGAGCATCCGCAGGAAGCCGTTCTCGCTGAGCACCGGACGTCCCGAGGCCGATGCCGCATTGATCCGGGCCTCCAGCTGGGCCTCGTCGAACTTGCCGAGCAATGTCCGGCCGAGCACGACATGCGTCGTGCGTCGCGTGACGCCGTGCTGCAACTCGCCGCCTTGGCGAGCGACCTCACGCACACCGAGCCGCCTCGGAAAAGCGGCGAGCGCACCAACCAGGCCAAAGATTTTCCCGGCAACCTCCGTCACTTCTTGCTCTTCGCCGCCTTGCCGCCGGCAACGGCGGTCAGCTTGGCCGCCGGCTTCTCGGCCGGTTCGGCCTTGGTCTTGCTCTTGGCCGGCGGCTTGGCCTGGCCAAGGCTGGCCTTCAGCGCATCCATCAGGTTGATGACATTGCCGCGTTCGGGTGCCGCCGCGATGATCGGCTTGTGCCCCTTCAGCTTCTCCTTGATCATCTTCATCAAGGCGATCTCGTAGCGGTCCTCGTAGTTCTTCGGATCGAACGTCGTCAGCTTCTGCTTGATCAGCGCCTCGGCGAGTTCAAGCATTTCGGGATCGGGATTGCCGGCGGGGATGTTGCCGAAATATTCAGCCGTGCCCCGCACTTCGCTCGGGTTGCGCAGCGTGCAGACAAACATGCCGTTTTCGCGTGCCCCGATGGTCACCACCCGTTCACGGCTCGACAGCACGAGGCGGGCGATGGCGAGCTTGCCCGACTTGCGCAGCGCCTCGCGCAGCACCGAAAACGTCTCTTCGGCCATCGCGCCATCGGGCGCCAGGTAATAGGGCGCGTCCTGGTAGATCACGTCGACGGAATCCTCATCGACGAAGGCTTCGATATTCATCGTGTGGTTGGATTCGATCTTGACGCTGTCGATGTCGGCTTCGTCGATGACAACATATCTCTTGTCTTCGTATTCGTAGCCCTTGACGAGATCGGAGCGCTCGACAAGGCCAAGCTCCGGATCGACTGGTTTCATGTTGATCCGGTTATGCGTGTCCTTGTGCAGCTGATTGAAGCTGATGCGCTCGCTCGTGCTGGTCGCCGGGTACAGCCGTACCGGGCAGCTGACCAGGCTGAGCTTCAGATATCCCTTCCAACTTGCCCTTGGTGCCATGCTTGTCTCCTACGCGACACAATTCAAGACATACTCTTGGTCAAGACTTACTCTTGGCGATGACCTCAGCCGGCAAGTCCCGGGCATGATCAGCAATATCCGCCCAAGGATCGCCTGACTTGGCCACAAGTCCGGGAAGCGAAGAATAGTTCAAATCGGCGGGAGCGTCGATGGACTCGAGATCCGACCAACTGAGCGGGGTCGACGCCGGCATGTTGGTGCGGGCGCGAAGGCTGTAGGGTGCCGCCGCCGTGGCGCTGCGGGCATTGCGATGGAAATCGATGAAGATACGCTTCTTGCGGTTGTCCTTGCCCATCACGGTGGTGAAAGTCTGCGGCGCGGTCGCCGCAATTTGCGACGAAATCAGGCTGCTTGCCTGATGGAATGGCTTCCAGCCGAGCTTGCCCGTCGTCGGCACGACAACATGGATGCCGCTGCCGCCAGACGTCTTGACGAACGGCACCAACCCCATCTTGGTGAGCTCGTCGCGGACATGCACGGCCGCCTCGACAACCTCGCGCCAGCCGATGCCTTCGCCCGGATCGAGGTCGAAGACGATCCGGTCCGGCTTGTCCAGGCGCTTGCGAAGCGCACCCCAGACATGGAACTCGACAACGCCGAACTGAGCCAGCGCCAGATAGCCCTTGGCATCTTCGACCGAAATGTAGGTCTTAACCTCGTCGTCCGAGTTCTTTGTGTCGAAAGAAGCAATGGTTGCCGGCATGCCCTTGAAGGCATGGCGTTGAAAGAAGCAGTCCTTCGGTTGGCCGGTCGGACAGCGAAACAGCGAAACCGGCCGACCCATGATATGCGGCAGCATGAAATCGCCGACGGCGGCATAATAGACTGCGATATCGAGCTTGGTCGGTCCGGACTTTCCCAAAACCCGGCGTGTCGGATTGGTGATCGAAATGGCGGCAAGGTCGGCATCGGTGATCAGCCGCTTGCGCGGCGCCTGCGGCGCTTCCGAAAGCTCGGCCTCGCGCAGGCCCTTGAACACCGCGTGACGCAAGGCATTGTCGGTGGTGCGATTGGCGTAGTGGATGCGGGCATTGAGCACGGGCCGCACAGGGATGACCTCCTTTGGCGCTCCATCGAGCTTTGCCGCGCCCTCGCGCAGACCTTCCAGCCGGTGCAGCAATGTCACCAACGTCTCAGCGTCGAAGCCGGTTCCCACCTTGCCGCGATAGTGCAGCTCGCCATCGACCCATTCGCCAAGCGCAAGTGCCGCCAGCCCCTCGGCCGCTTCCGATGTTGTGTAGCCCGCAATGTAGAAATCGCCCCGCTCCAGCGCCTTGGTCTTGGTCCAGCTATGCGAGCGCCCGGAGGTGTAGTGCGCCGAAATCCGTTTCGACACGATGCCTTCAAGCCCCATATCGGTTGCCTGGTCATAGAGCCCCTGGCCGTCGCCCTCGACGTGGTCGCTGAGCTGAAGTGCCGATTGCGCGTGGACATGGCCGGCGAGCAGCTGCTCCAGCATGCCCTTGCGCTTGTCGAGCGTAACCTTGCTCAGGTCCCACCCGTTGAGGTGGACAAGATCGAAGGCGTAAAACACCAAAAGCTCGTCGTGTCCGCTGGCAAGCGCGTCCTGCAGCGCGGCAAAACGGCTGATGCCCTTGTCGTCGAGCACGACGATCTCGCCATCGATGACGGCGTCGTTGCAAGGCAGGCCGCGAAAGGCCGACGCCAGCTGGCCGTAGCGTTTCGTCCAGTCGATGCCGCTGCGGGTGATCAGCTTCGCTGTCCCCTCAGTCAGATGCACCATGGTGCGATAGCCGTCGAACTTGATCTCGTGCAGCCACCCTTTTTCCGATGGCGGCTTCGGCGTGGCGGTCGCGAGCTGCGGTTCGATCCGCGCCGGCATAGGCCCCCTTGCGGCACCGGCCAATTTGCCGGGCTTGAGATCACCAGGTTTCGAAGGCGGCCTTTTCGCTGGTGCAGCCAGTTCCTCGATGCGACGTCCTGACTTCACGCTTTCGGGCCGCGCTTCGAGAATATCGACGCTCTCGTCGGCAGCAGGATCATGCTCCTTGAACAGCAGCCAGTTGCGCTTGTCGTCGCCGGGTTTCGGCTTCAGCCGCGCCAGCATCCAGCCGCCCTTGAGCTTTTCGCCCCACAGCCGGAACTTGAAGGCGCCCTTCTCAAGCGACGTCCGGGCATCCTCCATCGGCGCCCACACGCCGGCATCCCACACGATCATCGGCCCGCCGCCATATTCGCCTTCAGGGATCAGGCCCTCGAAGTCGATGTAATCAAGCGGGTGGTCCTCGGTCTCGACGGCCAACCGCTTGTCCGCAGGGTTGAGCGAGGGCCCGCGCGGCACAGCCCAGCTCTTCAGCACGCCGTCGAGTTCGAGGCGCAGATCGTAGTGGTCGGCGGTGGCATGATGCTTGTGCACGACAAAGCGGTTGCCTTCGTCGGCCTGCTCGACGCCGCGCGGCTCGCGCGTCTTGGTGAAATCGCGCTTTTGCCGGTAGCTGCGAAGCTTTTCCGCCGCCATCCCGGCCTAACGCGCCACGTCGTCAGGCGCGGGCTCCAGTTCCAGCTCTGTGGGGGTCGCACCGGCCATCAGCCTGTCGAGCAAGGCGTCGTTGACGTCGTAATACTGACCGGAAACCAGCACGCGGGAAACTGTCTGCCCGTCGCCGCGAAACAGCCTGGAACTGACAAAAACCTTGTGCCGGCCAAGCGCATCGGCAACGGCTCTGCGCTTCCTGATCTGGTTGGCAACCGGTGTACGCATAGGCCCAAGGCTCCACGCAACGCTGCCTAACTATCCCTCAAAGTGCGAAATTGATCAATGCGCGCGATTCGCGCGCCGTCGCAGGCCGGTTCCATATGATCGCACGCGCGCCGAACCGCACCCGTGCCGCGTGCTCGGAGGACGAGGGTCTCTTCGGCAGAAAATGCAGACGGCCAAATGCCGGTCCGGCGATGGCCGCGGCCACACATTGTCCGTTGAAGTGGAAAATGGCGCAAGGCAGCGCCGCCGCGTCCCCCGATGACGACACATGGCGCCACCGGGCAAATCGCCACGACCGCTCCGTCCCCCTGTCAAAGGTTTCCGGTGGCCTTGCCTATGCGCCAATAGATGCCGCCGCCGGTCATGCCGCCATCGACCGGCAGGTCCGCGCCGGTAATGAACGATGCCTCCGGTCCAAGCAGGAATAGCACCGCTGCGGCAATTTCATCAGGATCGGCGCCGCGCGACAGCAAGGTCGCCTCGCGGTTGCCTTCGTAGAACTGCTTGGCACGCTCGGCATCGTGTTCAGCGTTCGGGCGCATGGTCATCGGCGTTTCCACCAATCCGGGGCAGATGGAATTGACCCGGATGCCACGGTCCGCCAGTTCCAGCGCTGCCGCGCGGGTCAGCCCAAGCAGGCCCCATTTGCTGGCGCAATATGCCGCGCTGAAATAGCCGATCAGCCCTGCGGTCGACGAGATGTTCACGATCGAGCCGCCGCGCTGCATCAAGGGCGCCAGGGCCCTTATGGCTAGGAACGCGCCGTTGAGATTGATGCCGATCAGCCGGTCCCATTCCTCCGGTGTGGTCTGGGTCAACGTCTTGCGCAAAGTGATGCCGGCATTGTTGACGAGCCCGTAAAGCTCAACGCCGTCCGCTTCGATGCGCGCGGCAAGTCTGGCCCAGCTTTCGGCCTGGGCCACATCAGCCTGTTCGACAACCAGCCGGTCCTGCCACTCAGCGGTTGCGGCCCGCAATTCACTCCAGCTTTCGTCGGTTTCCGGAAGCACATCGAGCGCGTAGACGGTCGCGCCGGCACGCAGCAGCCGGATGACCTCGGCTGCCCCTTGCCCGCGCGCGCCTCCGCTGACGACGGCAGCTTTGCCAGTCCAATATTCCTGCATCAAATCGCTCCTCTGGATCATCAAGCCTTGGAGGCTCCGCCATCGACAGCGATGACGTGGCCGGTGACGTAAGACGACACGGTCGATGAAAGGTAGAGCACCGTGTTCGCGATCTCTTGCGGCTCGCCGAGCCTGCCTGCTGGGATTTTCGCCAGATAGGCCTGGTAGGTTGCCGGATCGCCATGCATCCAGCTGCTCATCGGAGTCTCGATGAAGCCTGGCGCGATCGCGTTGACGCGAATACCCAGATGGCCCCATTCGAGCGCCAGGCATTGCGTCAGATGGGCAACACCGGCCTTGGCGGAGGCATAGTCGGCGCAGTTCGGACGGGCCTTGATGCCGGCATAGCTGGAAAGGTTGATGATCGAGCCACTGCCCTGCTTCGCCATCTGCCGGGCAGCCGCCTGCGCGCCAAAAAACGTACCCTGCAGATTGACCGCGATGGTCTTGAGCCAGTCCTCCAGCTCCAGTTCCAAAGAGTCGCACCGCTTCAGCATGCCGGCGTTGTTGACCCAGATGTCCAGTTGGCCATAGCGCGCGGCCACATCTTCGACCAGAGCGCGGACAGCCGTCACATCCGTGACATCAAGCGCCAGGAATTCGGTGTTGTCGGGCACAGTGTCGGGCTTGTGCATGTCGGTCATGACGACACGCACTCCCTGGGCTGCCAACGACTCGACGGTGCTGCGACCTATGCCGCCATTGGCGCCGGTGACGACAGCGACCTTGCCGGCGAGATCAGAAAACGTGGTGGTGTTCATCAGTGAATAGTCCTGTGTTTTTGCCAATATTTCCGCGCGGCGACGCGCCCGGCCAAACCCGGCAAGGCATGCTGGTCTCGCGAGGATAGGTGTTTGGGCGAGGTCCCGGCGCGTGTCGGGACCTCGGATGCTTCAGGCGCGTTTTCTGGCGCTATCCGGCATCAAGCCGGATCCGCTCGGCAGGGGAGCGCCTTTGCGCAGGCCGGGAACGGTGATGTCATTGAGGTCGACACCGGCAGTCTCGCGGATCATCAGGGATGCGACACAGGCGACCAATCCCAGCACCATGATGTAGCCCATGTAGACGTGGCCGAAGCCTATCGAGTTGAGCCAGGTGTTGAGATAGGGAGCTGTGCCACCGAAGATGGCGACGGACAGCGAGGACACGAACCCGACGCCGCGAGCGCGCGCATGTGTCGGCACCTGTTCGGCGAGCAGGGCGGGGAAGATGGCGGCAAGCAGTGCCCACGAGCCGAGCCCCATCAACTGGGCGACAAACAGGGTCCACGGCTGGTCCGTGACGACCTGGGAGATCGGGATCGTAAAGACGATGACCGACAGCCCCCACGCCATCACCATCGGCTTGCGGCCGAAGCGATCGGAAAGCAACCCGCACACCGGCAGCCACAAGACACAGACGATCTGCGCCAACAGGGAGGCGAAGTAGGCGCCCGAAGGATCCATGCCATGGGTGGCGATCGCCGTTGCAGGCGCAAATGTCACCCATGTGTAGTAGGCGGCGTTGGACGCAGCGCCAAGCATCACGATGTTGAGGGCGATCCTTGCGGCCTGCCATCCGGTGATCTCGACCTTGATATGCCTGGCTTCGGCGGCGGCATTTTCTTCGAAGACCGAAGATTCCGCAGCGCTACGGCGCAGGAACAAGGCATACACGCCCAGAAGCGCTCCAACGGCAAAACCTGCCCGCCAACCCCAGCTTTCCATCGCCTCGGTGCCGAGCACGCTGGTCAGCAGCGCCGCGAGCGCCGTTGCAGCCATCACGCCGATGGTGACGCTGACGAAGACGCTGCTTGACCAGAACCCGCGGCGTTCCTTCGGAGCGATCTCCGCGACATAGGCAAAAGCCACGCCCGATTCACCGCCATGCGCCAGTCCCTGCAGCAGCCGGACGACAAAAAGCAGTACGGACGCACCGACACCGATCTGCTGGTAGGACGGTATCAGGGCGATGCCGAGACTGGTCAGCGCCAGCAGGCTCATGGTCATGATGAGTGTGAGTTTTCGGCCGTAGCGGTCGCCGATGGCCCCGAAGACCCAGCCACCGACGGGCCGGGCAATAAAGCCGCCGGCGAAGACCGCCAATGTGGCGAGCAAGGCCGACGCCCTGTCCGAATTGTCGAAGAGATTCATGGCAAGGTATACGGAAAAGATCCCGTAAAGTGTCCAGTCGAACCATTCGAGCGCATTGCCGATGGAAACGGCCCTCAGCGACTTCAGCCGCTGCTGCCGGTCGGTTATTTGTGTCATCGAAATTCCTCCCTCGAAAAATATCTGGCGTCGCGCTTAAAGCAGATGCTCGGAAAACCACTCCGCCGCCGCCGTGCTCGTCTTGTCGAAATGCTCGCGATAGACGGCGTAGTGGCCGCCCTGCACCAGCATCAGTTTCTTTGGATGATGGGCCTCGCTGAAGGCATCCTGCTGCAGGTCGGTGGGCGTCAGCGCGTCGTTGTCGGCGGCGATCAGCAGCAAGGGCGTCGGCGCGATGCGCTTGATGTAGACGCCGGGCTCGTAGGTGCGCGCCAGTTCCAGCGAGCGAAGCGTGATTTCGTTCACCCAGCTCGGGCAACGCGCGGCCTCGGTGCTCATATAGTTGTAGGAATCCGCTTCCGGATACGCCACCGCGGCGGTCGGATCCTTGTCGACCGTGCGGATCGTGGCGGGGGCGGCACCTGCAAAGCGTGCTTCGCGATCAGCCTCGAAAGCCGCGCGCAGCCGCGCCGCCTTCTCGCCGCTCGCACGGCGCTGTGCCGCCTTGAAGCCGCTGATGGTCGGCACCTGGCTGACGACACATTTCACCCGCTTGTCGACCGCCGCCACGTAGAGCGCATGGCCGCCGCTGTAGCTCGATCCCCAGATGCCGACGCGTTCGCGATCGATCTCGGGACGGGTGCGGACATAGGATATCGCGGCACGGAAATCTTCGACCTGGCGGTAAGGATCGATCTCCTGTCGGGGGCTGCCTTCGCTCTTTCCGAGATTGCGGAAGTCGAAGGTCAGGGCTGCCAGGCCTGCGTTGACGATGACCGCCGCATAATCCTCCAGGTCGCCGCCAGCCACCATTCCCCAGCCATGCGCCAGAACCACGACCGGCAGCGACTTCGCTTGCCCATCAGGCAGGTAGAACGTGCCGCGTATCAGGCTGCCGTCCACGGCGAACTCGATTGGCTCTGCCGATCCATTGAGGCTTACGCCTGCGTGCGATGAGCTTTGTTGCATGTTGTCTGTCCCAGGAAAGCGCATATCCGCGAATTTCGGGAACAGCTCTCATGGCCAGCGCCATTCGATCAAGCCGCATTTTACGCCTGATTGATCGTATATTCCGATTGATGTATGGTCGCGCCCAAGCGCACCATCCGCTGACGAGGCGGAAAAATGCCTGCTGGCTTCGTCGGCCACACAGGGTTTCCATATAATTATCCGATTGATAATAGTGGGTTTTATGATGGAGCTACGTCAGCTCGAATGTTTTCTCGCAGTCGCCCAGGAATTGCATTTCGGCCGCGCCGCCGAGCGGCTCTCGATGAGCCAGTCATCCGTCTCGGAAACGATCAAATCCTTGGAACGCGCCATAGGAGCACCGGTTTTTGATCGCACCAGCCGCCGTGTGTCTCTGACCCCGCTCGGCGAGAACCTCAAACGTGGCAGCGAGCCCGCCATCATCGCGCTGCGCGCCACCTACCAGGATTGCAAGCGCCAGGCTGCCGGCAAGATGCGCCGGCTGAAGATCGGGTTTTTAGGTGGCGGCTTTTATGAACTCCACACGGCGCTGATTGCGGAGTTTGGCGACAAGCACCGCGATGTCGAACTCGAATTCGTCGAATTGACCTATTTCAATCACTTCTCGGCGGTGATCGACGGCACGGTGGATGCGGGATTTTGTCGCCTGCCGCTCGGCACGGATGCACTGCACAGCGGCCCAATCGTCATGCGCGATCAGCGCATGCTGTGCGTACCGCATGATCATCCCTTCACGCAGTTTGCACTGCTGGACCCTGAACGGCTGATCGAAGAAAAACTGGTGCGTATAACGCCGGGATCCACGCCTGACGAATGGGACAATTTTCATTTTCCCAAACATACCCCCCAAGGCCGGCCGATTGACCAGGGACCTGTGGTCCGCACCATTCGCGAGGCGATCTCCGCGGTCGGCGCAGGACAAGGACTTGTCATGCTGACCAAACGGGCTGCGAACTACTATGCGACACCAGGCATCAGCTTCGTCGAGATAGACCTTCCCCCAACGCCCTCGGCCTTGGTGTGGCGGCGCAATGATATCCGCCCCATCGTTCAAGACCTCAATGCGACGCTCGTGCGCATCGCCAAGCGCTACGGCACCATGCCGTCATGAAATCACTGGTCCGGTTGGAGCCAAGTTGCCCGTGTGCGACTGCGCAGGTTCAGGCCGGCACGAGATGGAAACCTGCCTCCCGCTGGATACGGCGCGCCGCCGCAGCGACTTCGTGACGACGCCGGTCAAGCACATCTTGTGCGAAGAGGAGCCTGCCGGCGCGCTTGCGCAGGACACCGTCGATGATGACGGTGTCGACATTGCCCGGATGCGATTGCTCAACGATGGCGTGGATTGCGTCATGAACCGGCCAGATGTTCATATCGTCGGCGCGAAGCATCACGATATCGGCCTTCTTGCCGGGGGTCAGCGAACCGGTGCGATCCCCCAGCCCCATCGCCTTGGCGCCACCGATCGTTGCCCAGCGGAGTGCTTCACGACTGGATACCGGCATCCGTTCGTGCGGCGGTTCGTCCTTCATCCGGCGTGAGCGGTGTTCGTTGTTGCGTTCGAAAATCAGGGCCGCCTGCATTTCGCGCTGCATGCCGCCTGAGGCCAGGATTTCCGTGTCGACGCCGAGCGAGGGCGTGATCCCGGCGGCGCGGCAACGGCCGATGACTGTCGGCGCCGCGTAGCTGTGCAATTCCACGAGCGATGTCGCCGTAAAGGTGAGGCCATGATCGGCAAGCAGCTTGAATTCGTCCTCCTCGAGGAAATTGCAATGAACGGCGTTCTGGCCACGGGCCAGGAGGCCTTCTTCGGCCAGCCGCCAGTATCCTTCCGGCGTCACCCGCTTGCTCCTAGGTCTTGTGAAATGCGACGACATCCATACGTCGTACTCAAGCGCCATGCGGTAATTGGCGATGGACGCCTCGATCGTGCCGAAGTCGGGACCGAGAATGCCCAGCCCCAGGGTGACGCGCGCATCGTTGCTCGCCAGCCGATGCTTGCGCAGCGCATCGACCCGCTCGCGCGGATGCAGCCTCTGTTCCGGCGGCACGGATGAGCGCTGGTGAATGGGCGCGACGCCGTCGCCGTGAACGAAAATGGCGCGAACGCCTGATTCCTCCAGTCCGTCGAGCGACCGCTCCGCCATCTCCAGCGACGTCAGGTTGTGGCAATAGTCGGCGAGCGTCGTGACGCCCATGTCGATCTGGTTCAGCGCCCCCAGGAGATTGCCGAGGTAGTTGTCTTCGGGCGTGAAGCGCGTCGACATATCGGCATACATCAAAGGAAAATATTCGCCTCTCAGCCACTCGGAGCCGAGGCTGCGCATCAGCGACTGGAACAGGTGGACATGCGCGTTGACCATGCCGGGCATGACGATCATCCGGCTGGCGTCGATGACATCGTCGCACGCGGCATCCAGGGATTTGCCGACCGCCACGATCCGGTCAGCCTCGACCAGGAGTTCCGCATCCTTCAACTCGCCGATGGCCTCGTCCATCGAGACCAGCCATCCGCACTTGATGAGGGTTCGCTTCATTGCTCTGCTCCGAAGAATGTGATTTTGCTCAGTTGGCCCGTGGGGTGAAGTCCGCTTCGCCCATCAGCCGCTGCGCGGAGGCGGCGAGGTCGGCGCGGCGTCCACGCAGAACATCATCGGGAAAGAGCAGCTTGCCAGCCCGCTTGCGCACGACGCCGTCGATGAAAACAGTATCCACGTTTCCGCCATGCGCCTGCTCGACGATGCTGTAGAGAGGGCTGTTGACGGGGACCAGGTTCAGATCGCTGGCGCGCAGAAGAACAAGATCGGCCTGCTTGCCAGGTGTCAGCGTGCCGATCCTGTCGTCCAGTCCGAACGCCCTGGCCCCGGCGATCGTCGCCCATTTCAAGGCGGTGCGGCTGGAGGCCGGCGCGCTCCGGGCACTGGTACCGCCGGAACGATGCCAGGCATGGCGGGCATAGAGCAGCGCGGTCTGCATTTCCCGGAACATCTCGCCCGAGACGATCGTCTCGGAATCAACGCCGATCGAAGGCAGGCCGCCCAGCTCGGAGACCCGGTAGATCAGTGGATCAAGCGCGTTGCCATGCAACTCCACCAACACGGTCGCCGTCACCGTAGCGCCATTGTCGACAAGCACTTTCAGTTCCGCGTCACCCAGATGATTGCCATGCACGACATTGCATTTCTCTCCGAGCAGGCCTTCGTCCGCCAGGCGCATGAAGCCATCAGGCGTGATACGCCGCCCCGCGCCGCCGGAAACGTGGGCGGAGCAATAGAGATCGAGCTCGCGCGCCAGGCGGAAGTCGTGCCGGGTCACATCCCAGGTCGAGTAGTCCGGTCCAAGGACCGCCATCCCGAGCGAGACCAGGCCATTCCCGCTTGAAAAACGCCCCTTGCGCAAGGCCTCGATGCGCTGGCGCGGATGCGGCTCTTCCGAGAAGGGGCGGGCTCCCGATACAGCAGGCGGCTTGGCGGTGCCGTGCTGGAAAACGGCGCGGATGCCAGCGTCGCGCAGCCCATCCACGGCCCGCTCGGCCATTTCGAGGGAGGTCACGTTGTGGCAGAAATCGACGAGCGTGGTGACGCCCATGTCGATCTGGTTCAGCGCGCCCAAGAGATTGCCGAGGTAATTGTCCTCGGCATTGAAACGCGTCGCGATGTTGCCGTGCATGTTGCGGTGATAGTCCGCGCCGACCCACTCAGATCCAATCGCGCGCAAGCCGGTCTGCCAGGTGTGGATATGGGCGTTCACCAGGCCCGGCATGGCGATCATGCCGGTGGCGTCGATGGTCTCGTCAGCCGTTGCGCCGAGGTGCTTGGCGACCGCGGCGATGCGATCGCCCTCGATCAGGATTTCGCCGCCTTCCAGATCGCCGATCGTTTCGTCCATCGAAACAATCCAGCCGCATTTCAGTAAGGTGCGTTTCATTGTCGTCTTCCGATTGAAGCTGGGACTTTTCGGCCGCCAGGCAGGCTTGCGCTGGCGGCGTTCGACTAGGAGGGGCATGCTGCCGCTCAGCCTGAGAGCAGCGCAAAGGCCGAACGTCACTGGATATCAGAGAAAGGGGTTCTTTTCTGAAAGCCGTGCGTGAGCTTGCCTGGCGGTTGAGACATCGAAGATCTGGTCCTCACTGGACATCTGGCGAAGCAGCGTCGTGCGTTCATGCCAAAATGCCTGCTGCTCCATCACGGACGAGATGTCTGGCAAGCCGTCCTCGGCCAGGCCGGACCACCTGGGCCGGGTGGAATCGACGAGTTCGGGCGACAGCCGTGTGGCGTCGGCAATGATCTTGACGATTTCAGGATTTCCATCCCGGGAGGCGGCGCCATAGTCTCGCTGCCCCTGCAACATCGCCATATTGTAGCGGACCACGGCGTCGGCGTTGTCCTTCAGGAAGGTTTCCGTCGCGACCGCGCAGGAGAGCTGGACGCCGGGCGCGATCTCGTCGCTCCATGCGACGATCTTGGCAACGCCGGAGGCCTCGGCGGCGTAGGCACCCGGCAAGGGGTGGAGCACGCCGGCGATCTGGCCCGCCGGCATCACCTGGAGCGCGGTCTGGCCATTCATTCCCCACCGCCATTCCACATCCTTGTCGGAAACGCCGACACGGTCGAGCGCCTTGAAAAAGAGATATTGGGCAATCGAGCCAACCGCTGCGATCGCCACGGTCGTGCCCTTCAGCATCGCAAAATCGGCGAGGCTGCGCAGTCCGGCCTCGTGCAGCTGCCTGCTCGCCAGGATCGGCAACGAGCCGAGCCCCGGCGTCTCCTGAGGGCCGCTAAGGAACATCTTCACCGGATTGCCCTTGGCGATCATGTTGAAATAGGCAGCACCCGCCGTGGCAGCCGCGATATCAAGTTCGCCGGCGGCGATCATCGGCATGGCGGCACTGCCGTCGACGAAAATGCTCTCCTCGATGGTGATCCCGACTTTTTCAAAATAGCCGCGTGCCTTGGCAATGAAATAAGGACCGGCGGAGATGTAGGGCACCGTGCCGATACGGATTTTGACGGGCTTGTAGGCGTCCTGCGCGCGAATGGCGGGCATCGGAAACGCCAATGTCGCTGCGCTGCCCGCCGCGATCTTCATGAAGGCACGTTTGGTCAGATGTTGCTTTGGCATGTTCCTCCCTTTTCCGCCTGAAGCGGCCATCGGCACTGGCAAAGGCACCGTCTGCACCGGAGTGCAAAAAGATTGCACCGATGTGAAGTCAAATGCTGCTGGCCGGTCGATCCTCTCTTGCCCCTCTCGACAAGCAAATTTTCCGCCCAGCGCTTGTGCAATCGTTTGCCCTGCATCGGACAGTAAGGATTGGCCGGCGAAGGTCGAGCACTTCAGGTGTCGTCAGGAGGACAATCAGTTGTGAGTTTCGGACAAACCGATGAGGGATGAGAACGAGCGAGCGGCGCCGGCGATAACCACCAGCGTGTTAACCAAATGACGACCTGGCCCAAAAAGCAAAAGGCCGCCCGAAGGCGGCCTCTGGATGTTGATTTCCCTTAAGGAAATTGGAGCGGGTGAAGCGATTCGAACGCTCGACCCCAACCTTGGCAAGGTTGTGCTCTACCCCTGAGCTACACCCGCTCGCACGGCTCGTCGCCGCAACGGCGCCTATATGGCCGAACCTCGCGGTGAATGCAACAGGGAAACCGCGATCTTTTTTCGCTATTTTTCCAATGCTCGCGAAAGCCCGGATTTCTGCGGATGCAGCGCCTGTGGATGAAGGTGGCGGGCTTGTCTTGGCCACAGGCTTTGCCCATAAACCGTGGCACCCAGCAATTTTTGGCGAAGGCTTGCATGACCGGCGCGACGAATCCCAAGACCAGGGCCGAGCTTTTGGCCTTCCTCGACACCCTTGGCATCACTGTTCAGACACACGATCACCCGCCGTTGTACACGGTCGCCGATTCGCAGGCGCTGCGCGGCGCGATTGCCGGCGGGCACACCAAGAACCTTTTCCTCAAGGACAAGAAGGACAACTTCTTTCTCGTCACCGTGGATGAGGAGGCGAGCGTCGACCTCAAGCAGATCCATCAGCAGATCGGCGCGTCGAGCCGGGTTTCCTTCGGCAAGCCGGAGGCGCTGATGGAACTGCTTGGCGTGGCCCCCGGTTCGGTCACCGTCTTCGGGCTGATCAACGACACCTCGGGCAAGGTGAAGCTGGTCCTCGACAGCGCCCTGATGGAAAACGCCGTGATCAACGCCCATCCGCTGACCAATGAGGCGACGACCTCCATCTCCAGCAGCGACCTGTTGCTTTTCGTCGAGGCAACCGGCCACGATGCTGTTATCTTGAAAGTCTCGGGCTGATCGCCACATGGTTGGCTGACAGCCGCCTGGCCGAACGGCCTGCATGCGAGAACGACACACCGGAAGAGTGAAGATGAGCAACGAAAGCAATCCCTTCGGCGGCATGAGCAGCCAGTACGCCACCAACGTGCAGTTTGGCGCAGCACCCGCCAATGGTGCTGCACCGGCGGCCGATCTCATCAAGGAGACGACGACCGCCGGCTTTGCCGCAGACGTCATCCAGGAGTCGCGCAACCAGCCGGTGCTGGTCGACTTCTGGGCACCCTGGTGCGGCCCGTGCAAGCAGCTGACCCCGGTGATCGAGCGTGTCGTCCAGTCCGCCGGCGGGCGCGTCAAGCTGGTCAAGATGAACATCGACGATCATCCAGCGATTGCCGGCCAGCTCGGCATCCAGTCGATCCCCGCAGTCATCGCCTTCAAGAACGGCCAGCCGGTCGACGGCTTCATGGGCGCCGTGCCCGAGAGCCAGATCCGCGATTTCATCGACAAGATCGCCGGCAAGGATGGCGGCCAGCCGCAGATCGCCGAAGCGCTTGCGGCAGCAGCCGAGGCGCGCGGCGCCGGCGACCTGCAGACAGCGGCACAGATCTATGATGCCGTACTGGAACAGGCGCCCGACAATGTCGACGCGATCGCTGCGCTTGCCGATATCCTGTTTGAGGCCGGCGACACGGTGGGCGCAAACGAGGTGCTGGCGCGCGCGCCGGAAGACAAGAAATCAGCCGCGGCACTTGTTTCGGTCCGCGCCAAGATCGCGCTCGCCGAAGCGGCGGCAGAACTTGGCGACTCCGCCGAGCTCGAACGCCAGCTGGCGCAAGACCCCGGAGACCACCAGGCGCGTTTTGATCTCGCCATGATCCAGAACGCCAAGGGCCAGCGCGCAGAGGCGGCCGACAACCTGCTTGCCATCGTCAGGGCGGACCGGACCTGGAACGATGATGGCGCAAGGGCGCAATTGCTCAAGCTGTTCGAGGCCTGGGGCTTCACCGACGAGGTGACGCTGGCCACGCGGCGCAAGCTGTCGTCGCTGCTGTTTTCGTAACAGCAGCCTCGCTGCGGCCTTGCGTTTGACCGCAGCGACCCCAGATTGAGTGGCGGCAGCCAGTTGAGGACAAGATGCAGGCAGGGAACGCGCATTACAGGCTCGACAGCGACCTGCCGACGACGCTGGCAGTGTTCCCGCTGACAGGCGCGCTGCTTTTGCCGGGTGGGCGCATGCCGCTCAACATCTTCGAACCGCGCTATCTCCAGATGATCGACGACGCGATGGCCGGATCGCGGCTGATCGGCATGATCCAGCCTTCGCTTGACGGCACGCTGCGTCCCGACGGCGAACCATCGCTTTGCCCGGTCGGCTGTATCGGCCGCATCACCTCGCTCGCCGAAACCGGTGACGGCCGTTATCTGGTTTCGCTGCAAGGCGTCTGCCGCTTCCGCGTCGCCCAGGAGCTGGTGGTCAAGACGCCGTTCAGGCAGTGCAAGATCACCTCTTTTGCAGCCGACCTCACCGAGGACAAGGCCGGCGCGGAAGTCGACCGGCCAGCCCTGCTCAAGGCTTTCCGCACCTACCTCCAGGCCAACGAGCTCGAGGCCGATTGGGAAAGTGTCAGCCGCGCCGACAACGCCATACTGGTCAACGCATTGTCGATGATGGCGCCATACGGTGCGGCCGAAAAACAGGCGCTGCTCGAAGCGCCCGATCTCAAGACCCGCGCCGAGACGCTGATCGCCATCACCGAAATGGCGCTGGCCCGCGAAAACGACGAGTTCGGCTCAAGCCTGCAATAGGTCGAACCAGCTGGAGAGCAACGATGGTTGAAACGGCCAACAAGCGCGACATCGACGTCAAGCTGCTCGAATTGCTTGCCTGTCCGCTGACCAAGGGGCCGCTGACCTGGGACGCCGAGCGCGGCGAACTGGTGTCCCGCCTCGCGCGCCTCGCCTACCCCGTTCGTGACGGCATCCCGGTCATGCTGCCTTCCGAGGCCAGGCAGATTCTCGACACCGAGGTTGCGCCCAAAAAAACCTCGCCCACCGACTGAGCCCGCACCTCCTTTCATTGGAAATTGCGCCCCTTGGGCATGACGCTGCTGGCCTTGCGCGCGAGCCTTTCATAGCTCTGCACGACACGCGGATCCCTGGCGGCTTTCTCGGCAGCGCTTTGCCTGGCACCGCTTGCCTGGGTAAGTGCCGCTTGCGCCTTTTCATCGGCTGACATCTGCATTTCTTCCGACATGGCGGCGAGCCAGTGCGTCAAATCCTCCATCTTGTCGGCAACGATGTGAATCACGCCTGATTCCGCCTGCAGCTTGCCGCTGACGCGGATGAACTTCGATCCCATGATCACCGGCCGGAAGCGGTCGAAGACCCGTTGCCAGATGATGATATTGGCGACCGAATTTTCGTCCTCAAGCGTAAGGAAGATGGCATTGCCCTTGCCGGGGCGCTGGCGAACCAGCACCAGCCCCGCGACCGAGACGCGCCTGCCGTCCGGCACCTCAGGCAGCCGGGCGTTCGGTGTGATGCCGGCCTTGTCCAACCGTTGCCTGAGGAAGGCCACCGGATGCGCCTTCAGCGAAAGACCGAGCGAGCGGTAGTCGTGGATGACATGCTCGCCGAGCGGCATGGCGGGCAAAAACATCTGCGGCTCGTTGTCGGGCAAATGAACGTCGGGCTGGTCGAACAGCGGCAGCATTTCGGCGGCACTCTTGCCGTCGAGTGCTCGCACTGCCCATAAAGCCTCACGCCGGTCGAGGTCGATCGAGCGGAAGGCATCGGCCTGGGCGAGCAGCTCGATCTCGCCGACATCGAGACCGGACCGCAGCCAGACATCGCGCACCGACTGATAACCCTTGCCGCGCCGCTCGACGAAGGTTTTCATCTTCTTGTCGCCGAGACCCTTGATCTGGCGGAAGCCCAATCGAACGGCGTGACTGGTCTTGATGACATCGCGCATTTCAGCGTGGCGGGCACGGATCCGCTTGGGGTCGAAACCGGAGCGTTCAAGCGTGCAGTCCCAATCGGAATGGTTGATGTCGACGGCACGGATCTCGACGCCATGGTCCTCGGCATCGCGGACCAGCTGTGCCGGCCGGTAAAAACCCATCGGCTGCGAGTTCAGGATCGCCGCGCAGAAGACATCGGGGTAGTAGGCCTTGAACCAGCAGGAGGCGTAGACCAGCAGCGCGAAGGCCGCGGCATGGCTTTCGGGAAAACCATATTCGCCAAAGCCCTCGATCTGCTTGAAGCAGCGCTCGGCGAAGTCGCGCTCGTAACCGCGATCGACCATGCCTTTTACCATCCTATCACGGTAATTGCCGATGGTGCCGGTGCGCTTGAAGGTGGCCATGGCACGCCTGAGCTGGTCGGCCTCGCCAGGCGTGAAGCCACCGGCGACGATGGCGATTTTCATCGCCTGTTCCTGGAATAGCGGCACACCCAACGTCTTGCCCAGAATTTCCTCAAGCTCCGGCTTGGGAAATACGTGATCCTCCTTGCCCTGCCGCCGACGCAGATAGGGATGCACCATGTCGCCCTGGATCGGGCCGGGCCGGACAATCGCCACCTCGATGACCAGATCATAGAATTCACGCGGCTGCAGTCGTGGCAGCATCGACATCTGCGCCCGGCTTTCGATCTGGAAGACGCCGAGCGTGTCGGCGCGGCAGATCATGTGGTAGACCTTCGGGTCCTCCTGCGGCAGCGTCGCCAGCGTGTAGGGCCGATCATGCGGGTCGCGCTCGTCGTAATGCGCTTCGAGCAGGTCGAAGGCCTTGCGCAGGCAAGTCAACATGCCAAGCGCCAGGATATCGACCTTCAATATGCCGACGGCATCGAGGTCGTCCTTGTCCCACTCAACCATCTTGCGCTCGTCCATCGCCGTCTTGACGATCGGCACGATCTCATCGAGCCGGTCGCGGGTGATGACGAAGCCGCCGACATGCTGGGACAGATGGCGCGGAAAACCCATGATGCCGTTGGCATGCTCGATCACATGCCGGGTCAGCGGATCGGCCTTGTCGAGGCCGCCTGCCGCCGTTTCCTTCTCGCCAAGCTCGGATGAATACCAACCCCAGATCGACCCCGACAACGCGCCCCTGACATCGTCCGACAGGCCCATCGCCTTGGCGACCTCACGCAGCGCCGAGCGGCCGCGATAGGTGACGACTGAGGCCGCGAGGGCGGTACGCTTGGAGCTGTATTTTTCGTAGATGAAGGCGATGACCTCGTCGCGCCGCTCATGCTCGAAGTCGACGTCGATATCAGGCGGCTCACCACGTTCCACGGAGATGAAGCGCTCGAACAAGACATCGACGATATCGGGTCCGACATCGGTGATGCCGATGCAGAAGCAGATGACGGAATTGGCCGCCGACCCGCGACCCTGGCACAATATGCCCTTCGAGCGGGCAAACTGGACGATGTCATGAACGGTGAGGAAATAGCGGGCATAGTTGAGTTCCTCGACAATGCCGAGTTCGTGCCGGATGATGCCTTGCACCTTCTCCGGAACACCATCCGGATAGCGTTTTTTCGCCCCTTCCCAGGTCAGCCTTTCCAGTTCCGCCTGAGGTTCGAGACCCGATTCCGTCGGCTCGTCGGGATAGTTGTATTTGAGCTCACCCAACGAAAAATGCAGGCTTTCGGCAAAGCGCAGCGTTTCGGCCAAGGCTTCCGGATGCCGCCGGAAAAGCCGGCTCATATCCATGGGCCCTTTCAGGTGGCGCTCGGCATTCCCCTTCAATTCGAACCCCGCCTCGGTGACCGGCACGTTGAGACGGATTGCGGTCAGAACGTCATGCAGCGGACGCTGGGTCGGCGCGTGGTAAAGCGCATCATTGGTCGCCATCAGCGGCAGGCCAGTAATCGCCGCCATGGCCGCCGCCTGCTCGATCCTGAAACGATCATTGCCGCCGAAGTTCGGAGCGACTGCGAGCCACAAGGAGGCACCAAAGCGTTCCTTGAGGCCGCGCAGAAGCACGGCATCGTCTTCCGTGGCGGCCGTGACATCAGGCAGCACGGCAAGCGACAGCAGGTCGCCCCACTCGAAAAGGTCATCCCGATAGAGAAGCGGCGCGCCCTTTTCGCTTTCCGGTCGGGTATTGGCCTGGGTGAGCATGCGGCACAGATGCCCCCAGCCCTTGCGATCTCTAGGATAGGCAAGAATGTCGGGCGTGCCATCGGCAAAAACCAGTCGGCAGCCGGGATGGTAGGCAAGCCCTTCCGTCTCGGCCATCTTCCAGGCGCGCACGGTTCCCGCAACAGTGTTGCAGTCGGCAAGGCCGATCGCCGAAAGTCCCAGAAACTTCGCCGCGATCACCAGCTCTTCCGGCGCGGAGGCTCCGCGCAGGAAGGAGAAATTCGACTGGATGCCGAATTCGGCGTAACTCGTGGCGGCGACCATGTTCATGCAAAAACCCCATGCAGGAACCAGCGTGGGGCCGTTGCTTGCGCGCCATAGAGGCCTTGCCGGTAGAGCCAGTAGCGGCGGCCATCGGCATCTTCGACCCGGTAATAATCACGCGTCGGCGCCTCATTCCCCTCGCGCCACCATTCGGCTGCGATGCGTTCCGGCCCCTCCGCACGCGTCACGCGATGCACGGCACGGCGCCAGCGGAAATGCGGCGGCGGGCCATCGGGCACCTCGGTCAACGGAACGTCGATGGGCTCAGGTGAGCGAAACAAACGAATGGGCCGCTCCAATTGGCCGGGCTGACTGACGGGGCTACGCCGCACCTTGCCAGCCTTGGCGAATGCCTTCCTGTTTTCCTCCTGCGCATAAGAAACGACAGCTGCGGCACGCTCCGGCAGATGACTTTCAATGGGAACAGGTTCGAGGACGGCGGCCTCGCCAAGCCGGGCCGTCACGCGGTCGGCGAAGATCGCCAACCCTTCGCCATCATCTTCGATCTCACCGGCAAGATCGCCCTGGCGCGCATCGAAACGGGCTGTCGAAAGTGCCGACAGGCGGACGAGATCGAAGCCGCAGCCGGCATCGATGGTTTCGCCAAGCGTGGTCAGCCGTTCATGGAACAGCTTTCGGATCAGCACCGGCTCGCGGATCGGCCGCGAGGCACCGACAGTGATACGGCTGACCATGCCGTCGACTCTAAAAAGCAAAAGCTCAAGCGTGCGCGCGCCTTCCTCGCGACGCTCCAGATCGACTTTGAGCGCAGCGGCGAGCAGGCCGACCAGCCGCTCGACATCTTCGATCAGCGACAGAGGGTCAGCGAGATGCCGCTCGACCGAAAGAGGCGCCACCGGCAGGCGCGGCGAGATCGCCTCCTCCAGACGCCCGAGCCCCTGGTCGAGGCGTTCAATGAGCGTTGCGCCAAAGCGCCGGACAAGGGGCGCGCGCGGGCCATCCATGACAGCACCAACGGTGCGCAGCCCGACGCTTTCGAGGCTTGTCTTCGTTTTCGGATCAAGCCGCAGCGCCGATAGCGGCAGGCGGGCGAAGAAATTGCGCTCGCTGCCCGGCGCAATGATCTGGCCGGCGGCGAAGCGCGCCGCAGCCCATGCCGCCCCTGGCGTCGACGCCAGGCCTGAACGGACGTCAAACCCCTGGTGGAAAAACCGCGCCATCAGATCGGCGAGCAGCGCCTTTTCGCCGCCGAAAAGATGAGCGCAGCCGGTGATATCGAGGAACAGCCCGTTTTCACCGTCGAGCGCGACAAGTGGCGTGTAGCGGTCGCACCAGTCGGCGAGGCCTTCGAGCAGCCGGCGGTCGGCCTCAGGGTCCGCCTCGACGATGTCGATGTCGGGATGCATGGCGCGCGCCTCGGCGATGCCCATTCCCGGCCTCAGCCGGCGGGCTTCAGCCTGCTCGTCGAGGGCGGCGATGCGCTGGGCGTTGTTCTCGCGGTGGCTGATCACCAGCGGCTGGCTCGGCCGCGGACCTGAACGCCAGGACCGTCCCAGCCGCCGCCGCAGGATCCGCTCGGCCGCGAGATGGGGAAACCACAGCGACACGATTCTCTGGGACGTCTCTTCTTTCTTCGAGGGTGTGTGCATTTGGGTTCCATTCCAGAATGAATTTGCCGGCAAGTGCGGTGCGGCTCTTGCCGATTTCGACAGTGACGGCAGGCGGGCCGATGGAACCGGCGAGCGGACCGGCAAGCGTGCGCCGAAGCGAGGCCGGCGCCGGCGCGGCGATGAGCCGAACGGGGGCGGCGGTCGGTTCCGGCTCGGCCGACTGGCGCAGCAGGAGCACCGGCCGGCCAGCCTCCTGGGCACGACGGTGAAGCCGCCGTGTCGCTGTGAGATCCAGCCCGCGCGGATTGCCGCGCAACTCGACGATGACGGTGGCAATCTCGTCGATGCCGGTGGCTTCCTCGGCGATCCACAGCGCATCCGTCGGCTTGGGCGCCTCGGCAATAAGCAGGCGATCCGGCGCAAGGCCGAAAAGCCATTCCAGGCCGGCTGCATAAGGAAGCCCAGCCTCCCTGAAGATTTCGGCGGTGCCGATCCACAGCACCAGCGTGCCCGGTTTCGCCTTGAGCATGAGGCTGACAAGACAAAGAGCCAGGCCCGCGGCGGCCCCCGCATTGCGGGTTTGGGTGCCATGAATTTCGGTCAGCGCGGCTTTCGGCAACCCGCCGCCCAGGGTTTCGTCGAGACGCTCGACGCCGGTGGGCAGGAAGAAGTCGCGCGCCGAGGCAACCCCGTTGCGGCGGACAAGCACGCCTGAAGGTGCCGGGCTGTCGGAGGGCGACACCAGCAGCTCGGGCAGCGTGCCCTCGATCTTCGCTATCTTCTGGCGCAGGGCAAAAACGACGTCCCGCGCCACGGCGCTGGTTGCCATGTCGATCTGCCTTCGATTAGTTGTTCCTGTTATGTTCTTATAGATTCCAGAGCTGCCCCCGAGAGTCAAGCCGATTCAAGGGGAATTTATTCCTCTCCTGGGGACAGCTCCTCACCGCTTATTTATCGCCTGGGCGGCAAAAGCCTCGTAAGCGGAGCGGCGAACGGCTATATGCCCTCAAAAGGACGTATAATGGCCCGTATTTACAAGACCCGCGCCTGGCATGACCAGCTTTCGCCCTCGATCGAGGAGTTGGAGCTTCTGGCGCTCGAAGCCTATGCGCATCTGCCGGAGGAGTTTCGCCAGCTGACCGGCGAGGTCGTCATCCAGATGGCGGAATTCCCCACCGACGAGATCATGGACGACCTGTCGCTGGAAACGCCGTTCGACCTGCTCGGGCTGTTCGAGGGGCGCGGCATCGCCGAGCGCTGGAACCCGCAGACCGGCGAAGGCCCCAACCGCGTCACGCTCTACCGTAGGGCGATTCTCGATTACTGGGCCGAGAACGAGGAGACGCTGGGCGACATCGTCACCCATGTGCTGATCCATGAGATCGGCCACCATTTCGGCCTGTCCGACGAGGACATGGAACGGCTGGAGGAAGCCGCCGAATAGGCGGCGGCCCCAATTCAGTAGTCGCTGAGCTTGGTGACGCCGGCCTCGTAGTCGTGGCCTTCGACATCCTTCACCACGGCCTGGCCGCAGCGCATGGTCTTGGTTTCCGTGTCGAAGGCATAGGTCGGCGAACCGAACAGGTGCCAGCCCTTGTTCACGGCAGCGGTGACCTTGTGGCAAAAGGTGGCGTCGTCGGGGCCGGTCAGGAAGCGGTAGAGTTTCATTTTTCGTCTCCGGTCATCTCAGCGATCATCGCGGCCCTCGCCAGCACCTTCTCGGCCTGGACGAGATGCAGCCGCTCAACCATCTTGCCGCTGAGCGAGATTACACCGCGCGAGGCGTTTTCGGGAAGCGCGAAGGCGTCCGCAATGGCGCGGGCTTCGGCAAGGGCCTCAGGCGACGGCGAAAACGCCGCGTTGGCGCCCTCGATCTGGGCCGGGTGGATGACGGTCTTGCCGTCGAAACCCATGGCGGATGCCTCGGCGCAGTCGTGCACGAAGGCTGCGAGATCGCGAAAATCGTTGGACACGCCGTCGAGCATGTCGAGGCGGCCGGCACGCGCCGCGAGCACCATCTGCATCAGCCAGGGCATGAGGTAGCGCCGGTCGGGCGTCATCAGAACGCCGGTTTCCTTGACGATGTCGTTGGTGCCGGCAACCAGGCAAGCGAGCCGCGAGGCGGGATCGCGGCCAAGCTCGGCGATGGCGCCGATATTGATCAGCGCGCGCGGCGTCTCGACCATCGCCCACAGCTTCATCTCGTCGGGCGCATCAGCGTCGTCGAGCACGTCGCCGGCCTCCAATATGTCGCGCGGCGTGGCGACCTTGGGCAACAGCACGCCATCGACATTCCATGCGCTCGCAGCGGCAAGGTCGTCGGCGCCCCACTCGCTCGACAGCGCATTGATGCGCACGATGTATTCGCGTTTGCCTGGCCCACGCACGGCGAGGAACTGGCCGAGCCTTTCGCGCGCCGAAACCTTCTCTTGCGGCAGCACCGCGTCCTCGAGGTCGAGGACGACGGCGTCGCAGGCAAGCGAGGCGATCTTGGCCAGCGCCTTTTCGTTGGTGGCGGGCACATAAAGCACCGAACGGCGCGGGCGCGAGACAGAATGTGACATCTGGTCTTCTTGCCCGGCAACGCTGGCCCTTGCAAGGTCTTGCGAGGTGGTGACGTAACTGCTTTTGTCCTCCACCATCAACCAACGGGAACACTCCATGGCACGCTACGACGTGGTCATCACAGGCGGCGCGATCGTCGGCAGCTCGATCGCCTATTATCTGCGCGAGGAGGGTTTTACCGGCTCGATCGCGCTGATCGAGCGCGATCCGCAATTCGCCCATGCGGCGACCACGCTGTCCTGCGCTTCGATCCGCCAGCAATTTTCGATCCCCGAAAACATCCGCCTGTCGCAGTTCACGCTTTCCCTGTTTCGCCGGCTCAAGGACGAGTTCGGCCCCGACGCCGACATCGGCTTCCGCGAGGGCGGTTATCTCATCCTGGCCGGCGACAACGCTTTTCCCATCCTCAAGGCCAATCACGCAGCGCAGATGGCCGAGGGCGCCGACATCGTGCTGGAGGATGCCGCGCAGCTGGCCAAGCGCTTTTCGTGGATCTCGACCGAGGGCATTTCCGCCGGCGCTTATGGTCGCACGGGCGAAGGCTGGTTCGACGCACATGCCATGCTCGGCCTGTTCCGCAAGGCGCTGAAGACCAAAAATATCGACCTGATCACCGCCGAAGTGGCCGGCATCGAGCGTGAGGGCAACCGCGTCACCGCCGTCACCCTTGCCAATGGCGAGCGGCTGGAGGCCGGCACGGTGTTCAACGCGGCGGGGCCGAATGCCGGCAAGGTGTCCGCCATGGCCGGCATCGCGCTGCCGGTCGAGCCGCGCAAGCGCAACGTCTTTGTCTTCGAAGCGCGCGACAAATTCGCCGATATGCCGCTGATGGTCGATCCCTCCGGCGTCTATGTCCGCCCCGAGGGTTCGGTCTACATCACGGGCGGCGCCGAGAGCGAGGACGGCGAGCAGGCCGCCGATCCCAACGATTTCAACCCCGACTGGGGGCTGTTCGAAGAGGTGATCTGGCCGGCTTTGGCGACGCGCGTGCCGGCCTTCGAGGCGATCAAGGCAACGCAGGCCTGGGTCGGGCATTACGATTACAACGCGCTCGACCAGAACGCCGTCATCGGCCCGCATCCGGAGGTTGAAAACTTCATCTTCGCCAACGGCTTTTCCGGCCACGGCCTGCAGCAGGCGCCGGCGGTGGGCAAGGCGCTGGCCGAATTGCTGGTGCATGGCGGCTACCGCACCATCGACTGCTCGGCCTTCGGCTACCAGCGCATCGCCGAGGGCCGTGCGTTCCGCGAGCTGAATGTGATCTAGGGGCATTTTCCCCGCCCTCATCCTGAGCCTTTCCGCACTGAGCTTGTCGAAGGATGGGGGCTGGTACTCCCGATTGATTTCCTGCACCGAAATGGGCTTCACAACCGTCACGGCATGGATCCCCGGGATCTCCGCACTCGCTTTCGCTCGCGCTCCGACCCGAGGATGACGATTGCTTTGGTGTTCTCGCCAATCGCCAACGTTTGCGCGACGCACCTCTTTTTTTCGTCATCCTCGTGCCCGAAGCGGCGAAGCCGCGCAGGGTCACGGGGATCCATGCCGTGACGGGCGCGAAGGGCAAGGATGACGAGGAAGGGGCGTCGCCGCCAATCGCGAATGTCGGTGGTTGGCGAAAACACCCAGGCATTCGTCATCCTCGGGTCGGAGCGCGAGCGATAGCGAGTGCGGAGATCCCGGGGATCCATGCCACGACGGTTGCGAAGGGCGTTCCGGTGCAAGCATGGCCCCTCGCCTTCGACAGCCTCGCCCTTCGACAGGGACCCCCGCATTGTCGGCTCCCTATATCCTGCACCGAAATGGGTTTCATCTCTGTCGCGGCATGGATCCCCGTAACCCTGCGCGGCTGCGCCGCTTCGGGCACGAGGATGACGAGGAAAGGGGCGTCGCTGCCAATCGCCAACGCTGGTAATTAGCGAGAACTCCCAGGCATTCGTCATCCTCGGGTCGGAGCGCGAGCGATAGCGAGTGCTGAGATCCCGGGGATCCATGCCGCGACGGTCGCGAAGGGCGTTCCGGTGCAAGCATGGCCCCTCGCCTTCGACAGGCCCACCCTTCGACAGGCTCACGGCGAGGGAACCACCTAAACCCCTCCCGCGCCCATCGACAGGGCGGCGAGGAAGGTCATCATCGCCTCGACCTCTGTCGCGGCCCTGCCCGAAGGGCGGCCGGTGCAGCGGGCGCCTTCGGCGCCGTAGAGATCGGCGCGGCAGCATTGGTCCTTGCGGCAGGCGCGCCGCGCGCAGCGCTGTGCCGCCCCGTCGCGGGTGGCGGCGATGCGCACGGCAAGCCCGGCCACCTTGCGCACAGTATAAGGCAGCCGCTCGTCGACTACATTCTTGCGGTCGTCCATTCGCCTTGGTCGTTTCATGTCAAAACACCTTTTTGCTGGAGGGAGCGCGCACGAAAACCGCCGGCCTGGCAAACCAGCCGGATTTGTCAGGGAAGCCGACGC
Organism: Aminobacter sp. GW821-FHT11F06; assembly: GCF_058808215.1. Taxonomy (NCBI): domain Bacteria; kingdom Pseudomonadati; phylum Pseudomonadota; class Alphaproteobacteria; order Hyphomicrobiales; family Phyllobacteriaceae; genus Aminobacter; species Aminobacter sp. GW821-FHT11F06. The sequence continues at coordinate 238,823 of NZ_JBXARL010000004.1, forward strand.
ATGGGGCGCGCCTTCTTCAGTATTCTGAATGCGGCACGCCACCATGCGTCCGCCGGTGCTCTTGCCCCACCCTCGTGCCGTTCAACGCATTTTCGCGTAACGGCTGGCAGGGCCTCGGCCTGGGGGCTCAACACCCAGCAACGCCACCGTCAGCGCCGCCGGCCAAGACACCGTCCCCCTCACCTGATACCCGGTGCGCACCAGGTTTCCCTTGAGGGAGATGGGCTGATGTTAAGCCGGCTTTTGGAGGCGTGGATAAATTAGGTGAAAGTTTTTTTGAAAGGTGAGCGCGAACAAGGGGTTGGGGCCGCAGACATCGAAAGTTTTTCCACGGTAGGCCGGCGTCTGTTTCAAAAATTGCCCATCCAAGACCTTCGTTTCCAGCCATTTCGAATGTCAGCAATGCGCCTTCCTTCCGGTCATTCAGGCAATTTCGGCAGCTGCTCGAAAGCTGCCGTTCGAACTATCGTCTCAGCAAGGGGCTCGCCAGAGACTGGCGAAGGCGGGGCGTGTCGAGTCTGCAACACTCGATCAGTATTTGTTCCGACCTGAGCCATATGCATCTAGTGACACGGTGGGCGCTTCTTCCCGGAGGACGTCTTTACCCGCTCGCCGTTCTCGGGAAGACTTATCCTCGCGGTACTCCTGCCATGAGGATTGATGAATGCTTGACAAGCCAGACCCACACTTCCCCTCTCTGACCTCGCTGGTCGTCCAAGTCCGCTGGAAGGTGCCGACCGAATTCCCTGCCTGCCCCGATGAGTTCACCGACGACGCGCTTCTCCTCTACGCCTCGAGGCTCTCGTTCGGCAGCGTCTTCGCGCGCAACCAGTATTCTACCAGCCTGGTCGTCGACCATCGCCTCAAGGACGATGACCTGGTCGTGCTCACTCGTTTCGCCGGGGACAGCATCAAGGTTTGGGCCGTCGCCCATGTTTCGATCCATGACGGCGCTTTTTTTCATCGCAGTGAATTCACTTTCTACACCCTGCAGGGCGCCCTGAAGCACTTCTGCGAACTGGTTGGGGAGGAACTGGCGGATTCGATCGACGATTATTGCTAATCGGCGATGGCCTGGTGTCGGCGCGGGGGTGGCGTTGCCCCTGCAACGCGCAGGGTGGATCGATGGTGTCGATGCCGTTCGATCCCGCATGACGCCAAGCGTAGTCCAGCTATGCAATGCCCAACATGGCTGGAACAAGGTTTTACCTCAGTACTGGCTATCTGCCGTGACACTTCTTGTATTTCAGTCCGCTTTGACAGGGACAGGGATCGTTCCTACCAACCTTGCGGACAGGTGCTGACGGCGTCGCCTTTTGCTGGGCCAGTTTCTGATCCTGCGCATGAGCTTGCGCACGCTGTTTCATACGATCTGCCTCATCGTAAATATGCGCATTTGCTTCAGTGCGGGCTACTGGGCGAGTGACCCCAAACTTGTAGGCCGACTTGTAATTGCCGCCGGCTGTTGCCTCGACCATCAGGCCTGCCAAGGTCGCGGCGGGCGAGAGCAATGCCGCCGAGCTGGCCTTGTCGTTGACCTTCTGCCAGTCGATCACGTCACCGGACCTCTGCAGCCAGATGAAGAGCGGTGTCGGTACATCTTGACCGTAGATGAAGTAGCGGAAGGGATTCGGGCTCAGCGACTTGCGAAGCGAACCAAGCATGTCGGCAAAGTCACTCCGTCCCTCTCCACCCAGGTCCCTGATGTGGCTGTCGGCGGCCAGCCAGCCTGGGGCGCGTGTGGCATTGAGGGCGCCCAGCAGCTTGAGCAGCTCCTCCGGAGATTCCTGGGTGGGAAAAGGGTCCGTCTCCCAGTTCTCACCTTCAAAGCTGCGATCGACGTCCAAGCTCATGCCATCCCAGACTACGAAGTCGGCGCCCTTCTTGAGCTGGTCGGTCATATCTGCGTCGAAACGATTTTTCTTCAGGTACGCGCCCAGATGGTCCAGCTCGTCGAACAGGTGGGCGCGGCGCAAGCCCGCCACGGCCTGCCGCACTTCCATGTAGTGGGCAAACTCGCCGGGCGTCGGCAGCAACCTCTTCAGCACGAACAGGTCGTCAATAGAGAGGGACATGAAGGCGTGCTTGCCGAGCAATGGCTCGATCTGCGGCAGCTCCTTGCAGTACGCCGCCAGCGGCGAGAACGATTCAATGGTCAGGCCAATCGGCAGCATGACACGATAATCGGTGCGCCGCACCCGGGCGCACTCTACATACTTGCCGTCCACCAGATGGTAGAGTGGCACTTCATCCGCGGAGTTCAGATAACTGAAAAAGCGCTCACACTGCTTGTAGGCCTTGATGACCAGGTCCTGAACCGACTGGGCATGGCGACCGAAATCCAGTGCCGGTGAGGCAATGGTTGCTGCGGCGCCCGCCTTCGCCTCGACCAGAAAGAGCACGTCATCGAGAAGGATGAGCGTGTCGTTTTCGGACCATTGCTTGCTGACGGGGTCCTTGTAGTAGACCTCTTGCAGGATCGTCGCACCCGGCAACTGGACGCTCAGAATGTCGGCGAAGGCAGCCTCGCTCATGACTTTCTGACGCTCGTTGAAGACCGCCTTATAGACGGGTTTTCGCTGTAGCAGATTGAAAAGCAGCGCGCGGTATCCCGCATCGCGGGTGAAGCATGGGTCGACAGCAAAATAGTCGGAACCCAGCTTGATCAGCGGCTTCTTGCGGGCGGGCAGCGTCCGATACGGTGTGCCCGCGTGGTCGCCAGGCGCAAAGAACTCCTTGTCCTCGCCGCGTTCATAAGCCAGATCCGCAAGCAGTTCCGGCGGCAGCTTTGTATGGCTGCTCACATTGGCGACCCCGCCCCGGAACATATCCTCCATGGCCGACCTCGCGGCCGTTAGGTGTGCAGCATTCTGCGCTGCCCATGCCTCCATCGCCTCTTCGAAGGGTTTGTTCTCGGCTTTGGCGAAATCCTGAAAAGCATCGAACTGCGCCATCATTTCCAGGATGGCTTCGGCATGACCGGAGCGTGTTGCATCGGTCATGGCCTGAAAGCCAGCCGCAATTTCCTCTGCGCCAACCCCGTAAAGTTCCTTCAGCACGTCATCGTGAGGGGCGAGGACGTAGCTGTAGAATTCACCTTCGAGGACCTGGTAGCGGTTTCCGCGCAACACGACCCAACTGGATTTGGCGCGGAATTCTATTTCAGCAGTGTCGGGCCCAAAAGCGCCGTCCTTTGTGTCCGCGGAGGTCGCCATGGCGTAGAACATGGCCTTATCCCTAAGCGTGCTGCTTAGTTCGAACAGTTCCGCACACTTCTCTTCACTGAATTCGAGATTGTCGGGCGCCGGGTCCGAGGCGAGCACCGCGTGGACATACTCAAGAAGAAACTGGTTCCGGTTGATTAGGTCGTCGGGGCCGGCCGCCTCCCGTTCCTCCTTTGAGAGGTGCTGTTCGGACGTCACCTTCATCACGCGCTGCGCATAGATGTAACCCAAAAGGTCGTGCGGCGGCATGCCGACGATCAGCTCGCGCATGCGCGCCGCAGTGGCTTCCATCTCCTTCAGCAGGGAAGCGGCAGCTTCCTTGCGCTTATCTTCGTCGCGTTGACTATCCGGCATGATGCTTCCCCGAGAATATTGTTGCACAGCCTGATAGCTTTGGAAGCACTGACCGTCTGCCTATCACCGCCAGCGACTACGAGCTGGGCGAACGCTGCGGTTTTCGGTCCCAATATGAGCGGCAACTATTTCCTACAGCTTTCTCGTTAGCTGTCAGTCCAGAAACCCCTACGCCCTCTCCTCCCACACCCGCGCCAGTTCCACGATCGTCTTCACCGCCTTTTCCATGTCCTGGCGGCTGACCCATTCGAGGGGGGAGTGGAAGGCGTGGCCGCCGGCGAAGATGTTGGGGCATGGCAGGCCCATGAAGGACAGGCGCGAGCCGTCGGTGCCGCCGCGGATGCTGCCGCGCACCGGCGCCATGCCGGCACGGCGGACGGCTTCGAGCGCGTTTTCGACGATCTCGGGGTGGCGGTCGAGCACCTTTTTCATGTTGCGGTACTGCTGCTTGACCGCAAAGGCATAGGTCGAGCCGGGATAGGCCTTCATGACGTCTTTGACGATGTCTTCGAGCATCTTTTCCTTCGTGGCGAGGCCTTCGTCGGTGAAGTCGCGGACAATCAGGCTGAGCGAGGCCTTTTCCATCGAGCCCGACAAAGCGGTGGGGTGGACGAAGCCCTCGCGGCCCTCGGTGGTTTCGGGCGCAAGCTCCTTGGGCAGCCGGTCGACGATGGCGCCGGCGATCCTGATGGCGTTTTCCATGCGGCCCTTGGCGAAGCCGGGATGGATGGCAACGCCCGAAATGGCGATCTCGACGCCGTCGGCCGAAAAGGTCTCGTCTTCGATATGGCCGGCGGTCTCGCCGTCCATGGTGTAGGCGAATGTGGCGCCCAGCTTCTTGAAGTCGACCTTGTCGACGCCGCGGCCGATCTCCTCGTCGGCGGTGAACAGGAGCTTGATGGTGCCGTGTTTGATGTCGGGATTGGCGATGAGGAACTGTGCCGCAGTCATGATCTCGGCGATGCCGGCCTTGTCGTCGGCGCCGAGCAGCGTTGTGCCGTCGGTGGTGACGATGTCGTTGCCGATCTGGTTGGCGAGCTCGGGATGGTCAGTGACGCGGATGATTTGCTGCGGGTCGCCCGAAAGCTGGATGTCACCGCCGGCATAGTTGCGCACCAGCTGCGGCTTGACGTTGGTGCCGGTGAAATCGGGCGCGGTGTCCATGTGCGAGCAAAAGCAGATCACCGGCACCTGCTTGTCGGTATTGGCCGGCACCGTGGCGTAGACATAGCCGTGCTCATCGAGATGAGCGTCGTTGAGGCCGATCGCCAGCAGCTCGTCGACGAGCAGGCGGCCGAGGTTCTTCTGTTTTTCGGTCGAGGGCTGGGTCGAAGAACTTGCGTCGGACTGGGTGTCGATGACGACGTAGCGGAGGAAGCGGTCGAGCACGGTGTCGGTGGTCATGATGTCGGTCATGTCGGTCATGGGGGGAGAATCCTTGGGCGAGATCCAACAGGAGGGCTTTGCCCAGCTATAGCCTCCCGGGCGCACGGCGTGAACGTCCTGTCAGCGCGATCGGCGGTCTCTGGCATAAAGGCCAGTGCTGCTCAGCGCATGTTGCCGGTATGGCCCTGCGAGTACCTGCCAGGCTGCGGCCAGACCGTCAGGCCGTGCGGTTCCACGCCAACGGGGATCTTCACGGCCGCACCGGTGGTGGTGTCGAACATGTAGACCTCGCTGTCGAAGCGGCCGGACAGCCACAATTGCTTGCCATCGGCGCTGACATTGCCCATGTCCGGGCTGCCGCCGCCTGGAACGGGCCATTGCGCCACGACCGAACGGGTCGCGAAGTCGATGACGCTGACGCTGCCCTGTCCCCTTGGATGGGAGTTCTCCATCTGATGCGAACCACGGTTTGCCACGTAAAGCCTCGTGCCATCGCGGCTGACGGCAAAGCCGTGCGCCCCAAGGCCGGTGGCGATGAAGCCGATTTCGGTAAAGCTGTCCCCATCGACCAAAAAGACGCCGTCATTCATCATGTCGGCGACATAAAAGACCTTGCCGTCGGCCGAAAGCCGGATGTCCTGCGGCATGCCCGGTCTCGACAAAGCGAGGCTGCCCAGGACCTTTTGGTTCTGCAGATCGACCTTGACCAGACCGCCGTTGCCAAACTCGCAGGTAAATATCGCGTAGGAATTGTCGGCGGCGAAATCGGCATGATTGATGCCGTGGCAGGTCGGCGTCGCGATGACCGATTTCAGCGCCATGGTTTGCGGATCGCGCAACTCGAGCCGCTTCAGGGATTCATCGACAATGATCGCCGAACTGCCGTCCGGCATGAAATACATGTTGTAGGGATCATTGACCGGCACGGCACTGCCCGGCTTGCCGGTTTTCGGATCGATGGGCGTCAGGCTGCCCTTGCTCGTGTTGCTGGCATTGTTGGTGACCCACAGCGTCTTCAGGTCCCACGAGGGAACGACGTGCTGCGGCGCGAGCCCGACCTTGAACCTGTCGACTTCCTTGAGCGTGACCGGATCGATCACCGACACGCTGTTGGACGAATGATTGGGGACATAGACGCGGGCCAGCGCGCCTGACGTCGCGGGGCTCAGATGGCCGGACGTTGTTGCGCTATAGATGTCGATGCGGCCGGGCGGGGGCGCGCTGCAATCTTCCGGGCAGGACCCGGCCGAAGCGGCACTTGCCAGGACAAACAGCACGAGCGGCGCGGCCATGAAATGCTTGAGCGCTCTGGTCATTTCGGCTGCTTTGCGACGAAGGTACGGATCGCCTCGGTTGTTCCGGTCACGATCAGGTCGACGCCAAGCTGGCCAAGCTCCGCCGTCGAGCGCGTCGGATCGCCCCCATACACGCCGTCGCTTGCATTGAGTTTCGGGCTCGCCGCAATGCGATCCTTGCGCACCATCGATGGATCGATGGCAAGCATCAGCGATGTGTCGGCCAGCCCGGCATGCGTTCCAATTTCAGATTGTTTGGCGCCAGCAGACAACAGCTGGTCGACATAGGCGCTTTGGGTGACGTTGTAATATTCAAGCGCTGCAAAGACCCGCACCGGGGTCTTGCGCCATTCGCCGTTCAAGCGCTCGGCCACCGCACGTTCGTTGCCCTGGTAGCTGCCATGGTCGCCGATCAGCACGATGGTCTTGAAACCGTGCAGTTTGAAGCTGCGGGCCGCGGATTCGAGCAGCTGCTCGAACGTCTTGTCGCTGATGGTGATCGTACCGGGAAATTTCATATGGGCGCTCGGTGGGTCGATGGTGCCTTCCGGGACATAGGAGATGACGGGCGCAACCAGCGCGTTGCCCAGCCGCCCGGCAATCTTTTCGGCCAGAAATTTCACCCGGACATTGTGCTTGCCGAGCGCCATGGCCGGGCCATTTTGCTCGGTGCCGCCTATCGGCACGATGATGGTTGTCGTTCCAGCGCTGATGAGATCGCGCAGCTCGGTCCAGGTCTGGTCTTCAAGGAAAACCGATGCGGTTGCGGCATTGGCTCCAGTGAGAAGCGCCGATACAGACCAAAGCGCAAGGACGGCACCAAGGAAAGCGAAGTTTCGCCGCGCAACCATTGTGCTCCCCATAGCTGTACACGCTACCAGTACCTGCCCGGTTGTGCGTTGTCACTTTACAGAATTGCAAGAACTCTTGCCCGATGGCCGGCGCGGCGGCCGATCAGCGCTGGCATCGCTCTTCCCAGACGGCATTGCCCTCGCCATGATGTGTTGCGCGAAAACCCGCGCAAGGAGAGGATGATGCATGGACTTCATGCGATTGCTGCCCTTGATCCTGATCAATACACTTTGCACCAAGCCGTGCTTGGTCTGGTAAAATGCGACGACGCGAGGGAGGAAGCGATGGTCGATGTGAACAAGGCGGCACAGCCCAGCAAGCGGCCGGGCACGCTTCCGGAGGTGCGGGCGCTCAGCGTGGCCGACATCCGGGCGAGCCTCGCCGAAGGGGCCAAGGACTTTGCGCGCCGGCCGATGATCGGGCTTCTGATTGGTGCGATCTTCGCCGTCATCGGCATCGCGATCACCGTCCTGCTTGTGGTGCTGCACGAGCCCTGGCTGATCTATCCCTTCGCCATCGGCTTTCCGCTGGTCGGGCCTTTCGCGGCCGTCGGCCTCTACGAGGTCAGCCGCCGGCTGGAGGCCGGGCAGTCGCCGAGCCTGCGCGAAGTGCTCGCGGTTGTATGGGCGCAGCGCCGGCGCGAGGTGTCGTGGATGGCCTTTGTCATGCTGTTCGTGTTCTGGATCTGGATGTACCAGATCAGGCTGTTGATCGCGCTGATCCTCGGGCGCATGTCGTTTGCCACGCTCGACCGCTTCGTCCATGTGGTGACGACGACAAGCGAGGGCTGGATCTTCCTGGGCGTCGGCCATGTCGTCGGTGCCGCCCTTGCTTTGGTGCTGTTTTCGCTCACCGTGATCTCCATCCCGATGCTGCTCGACCGCGAGGTCGATTTCATCACCGCCATGATCACCTCGGTGCGCACTGTATTGGCGAGCCCGGTGGTCATGCTGGGCTGGGGGCTGGTGGTGACGCTTACGGTGCTGGCCGCCTGCCTGCCGTTCTTCCTTGGGCTACTGGTGGTGCTGCCGATACTCGGCCACGCCACCTGGCATCTCTATCGCCGGGCGGTGGTGTAGGTCTCACTTCATCAAATGCTTCGCCACCGCTTCGTAAGCCGGCAGCGAGGTCGGATCGTTGGCGGCATTGCCCGCCGTGGGATGTGACGAGAAGCGAGCGATGACGACGCGCGCCTTGGGGTCGATATAGAGCGACTGGCCATGCACGCCACGCGCCATATAGGCGCCGTGGTCGTTGTTTGAGATCCACCACATGCCGCGATAGCTCCAGCCCTTGAGCAGCGCATAGCCGGCCTTTTCGAATGCCGCCTTGTCGCCGCCGGCGCGAATGCGGGCGATCGCCGCCTCGGGCACCAGGCGCTGGCCGTTGATGACGCCGTCGTCGAGCAACAGCTGGCCGGCACGGGCCATGTCGCGCAGGCCGGCATTGAGACCGCCGCCAGCATAGGGCGTGCCGGTCGAATCGACGGTGTAATAGGCGTCCTGCTCGGCGCCCATCTTGCTCCAGATCCGCTCGGACAAAAGCTCGGCAACCGACTTGCCGGTGACACGCGCGATGATCCAGCCCAGCGCGTCGGTGTTGACGGTCTTGTAGCCGAAGGCCGTGCCGTGCTCGCCTTGCTTGAGCACCGTCTGGAGATATTCGAAATAGCTGCGCGGACCGGTGTAGTCGTCGGGCTTGGGCAGCGGGCTGCCGGCGGCCGAATAGACCCAGACATCGGCGTCGGGGTCGGCGTAGTCCTCGCTGTAACGCAGGCCGGTGGTCATTTCGAGCACCTGCTTGACGGTGGCGTCGCCAAAGGCACTCTTGGCAAGCTCGGGGACGACTGACGCCACCTTGGCGTTTTCGTCGAGCTTGCCCTCGGCCACCAGCATCTCGCCGAGCAGGCCGGTGAACGACTTGGTGACCGACATCGCGCCGTGCTGGCCGGCGTCGTCAAGGCAGCCGAAATAGCGCTCGTAGACGATCTTGCCGTCATGCAGGACAACGATGCCGTCGGTATAATTGGCGGCCAGCGATTGCTCCCATGTCATCGCAGCACCGCCACCGAGCGGCGTGAACTTCACCGCGTCGATGGTCTCGTCGATCTTGCGTTCGAATGGCGCCGGCGCGCCAAGGCCGCGGCTGACATTGACCGTCGGCATCAGCTGGCGAAAATGGCAGACAGTCCAGCGCATCTTGGGGAAGGAGAAATAGTCGGGATCGGTGAAGCGGATGATCTTGTCGGCGGGCGGCGGCGAACCGACCATCCAGCCAAGCTTGACGGGATCGGACTCTTCGCCTGGCAGCACTTTTCCCTCCTGGGCATGAGAGATCGAAGGCGACAGCGCGACGGCGGCTGCCATGGCCAATGCCAGTACGCCGGCAAAGCTGCCCCACCGCGCTTCGGCGCGAACTTCAGAAATTGACGACGACATTGGCAAATGCTCCCGCCCAGGTTGGTGCATCGGCATTGACGATCGAGTCTATGCCCGGCCCAGGAAATGATGCGCTGAGTCCGACTGTAAGAAAGGTGTTTGGATTCAGCACGCGGTTATATTCGAGAAAGATGTCATCCGAGAGATGGTGATTGGTGACACCGGCAACCGGGCTGGGCACACCACCTGATGTTTCGACACGCGTGCCTTGCCCGAACTGGATCGGGCTCAGCAATTCGTTGGCGCGGATATGCGCGTAGCGCAGCGTGAACGTGTCGCGTTCGGTCGGCGTGACGCGCAGACTTACCTGGTATGAATTCACATTGGAGTTGATGAACACCATCGACGACTTCGACCCGGTCGACCAGTTGCTCGGGCTGCCTTCGTAGAAAAGCGGGTCGAAACGCTCGAGCCTCGGGGTCGACGGGTCGTCGCCTGAAAATGTCTGATATGACAGCGCGATCGTCGGCGACCACGACAGCTCGGCAAAGGTGTATCCGACATGGGCACGGGCGGCCCAGGCCCGCATGTCGATGTCATTGTTCCATTCATAGGCCATTTCGGCGCCGGCAAAGAAGTTTTCGGAGACGTCCGGCAACGGGGTGCCAATGGCATAAAAATTGACGAAGTTCAGGCCCTGCCTCGCGTCGGGCAGGATGGTCGGCGCACCTATCCCGTTTGGAGCCGCCTGCGGGTAAGGCGATGTCGACTCCAGAACATGGCCAAGCGTGACGCCGGCAAAGGAACCCATGGACGGCCAGTCATAGCGCAAATCCGCGCCGATGAGCTTGGTGCTGCTGCTGGTGTCGGGCAACTCGTTGGGCTGGAGGTAAAACACGGTTCCGTTGAAATCGTCGTAGCCAGCCTCGCCCAGTGCCGCCATCTTCCAGGCCTTGCGCGGGCCGAACTTGAGCGCGCCACGCTCAAAACCGCTGTTGCCGCCATTGGCGATCAGCATCCCGGTACCCGCCTTGAATTCTCGCGGGCCAATCGAGACGTCGAAAGAACTGCGGCCAGCATCGGCGGAGCGCAATCCGAGATAGCCCTCCTCAAGCGTGATGCGGCCGGTGTCGCCGATGCCATAGGCGTCGATGCCAAGCGTGCCGGAGGCCACCGCGGAGATCTTGCCATAGGCCGTCGGAGCGTTGTCGAATTCCTTGATGAAGCTGAGGCCGGGCTTCACATAGCCTTCCAGCCACTGCTTGTCGGGGTTGAAGTTCGCCGATGGCGCGAAGGTGTCAGCGAAATTCCAGAACAGATTGTGCTCGACCACCGCGTTCAGGCCGGCCTGAAGATGCGCCCTGATGACGAGGCCGTCGCGGTCGAGCAGCAGCATGCGGTCTTCGGCAAGTGCCCGATCGGCGGCAAGCAAGCTCGCTGAGAGAAAGGCGGCCGTTGCGGCCCGACATGCAATGCGGCGCATGCCCGGCCTGGCTCGAGGTCGACCCAAATTGCCATGCAGCGCCCGATTGTCGATGCCGCTGCCATTACGCCCCATCGTTGGTCAAGTCTCCGATGACGCCGCGTCGAAGCACGGAACGAACTGAGTTGTTTGGCACTATGGAGGCTGGGCTGTGCTGCGGCAAGGCGCGAAGTCGACCACTCAGCTTCGGGCGACGAGACACCGCCCCCATCACTTTCAGCAACAGGCCTGTCCTTGTTCTTGTCCATCCTTGTTGCGAGGCGCACAATTGCCGGCTGCGGTGACAGAGGAGGCATGACATCCACGAGAGGAACATATCATGAACGACTTGAACCTCACGACACTTGAAGGAGGCATGACGACGATCAGCGCACCTGCGCTTGAGGCATTTGCCGCAAGCCTGCGCGGTCAACTTCTCCATGCCGGCGACCAGGGCTATGACGAGGCCCGCTCGGTGTGGAACGCCATGATCGACCGCCGGCCCGGCCTTATCGTGCGCTGCGTCGGCGCCGCCGATGTCATCGCCGCGGTCAAATTCGCACGCGAAAACAAGCTTCTGGTCGCCGTGCGCGGCGGCGGACACAACATCGCCGGCAGCGCTGTCTGCGACGGCGGGTTGATGATCGACCTGTCACCGATGAAATCGGTGCGTGTCGACAAGGTGGCACGCCGGGCCTGGGTCGAGCCGGGCGCGCTGCTTTCCGACGTCGACAGGGAAACGCAGGCCTTCGCTCTTGCAGTGCCGACAGGCATCAACTCGACCACCGGCATCGCGGGCCTAACGCTCGGCGGTGGCTTCGGCTGGACGACGCGCAAGCTCGGCCTGACCATCGACAACCTGCTTTCGGCTGACGTGGTGACGGCAGACGGCGAGCTGGTGCGGGCAAGCACGGCCGAACATCCCGACCTGTTTTGGGCGCTGCGCGGCGGCGGCGGCAATTTCGGCGTGGTGACGGCCTTCGAGTTCAAGCTGCACAAGCTCGGCCCGCAGGTGCTGTCGGGGCTGGTTGTGCATCCCTTCGACGACGCGAAATCGGTGCTCCAGCAATATCGAAAGGTGCTGGAAGACGCACCCGACGAACTGACCTGCTGGACGGTGATGCGCAAGGCGCCACCCCTGCCCTTCCTGCCGGCGCAATGGCACTGGAAGGAAGTGCTGGTGCTGGCCATGTGCTATTGCGGCGACCTTGAAGCCGGCGAAAAGGCGACTGCCGCCTTGCGCGGCATCGGCAAACCGATTGTCGATGTGGTCGGGCCGAACCCGTTTACCGGATGGCAGACGGCCTTCGATCCGCTGCTGCAGCCCGGCGCGCGCAACTACTGGAAGAGCCACGACTTCATCGAGCTGCCGGATGCAACGATCGACATACTCGACAAGGCGATCCGGACCTTGCCCGGGCCCGAATGCGAGATCTTCATCGGCCATGTCGGCGGTGCTGCCGGGCGGGTGGCGACGGACGCCACGGCCTTCCCGCAGCGCAACTCGCATTTTGTCATGAACGTGCATGCGCGCTGGCGCGAGGCGTCGATGGACAAGACCTGCATGGGCTGGGCCCGCGACCTCTACGAGGCGACCAAGCCGCAGGCAGTGGGCACCGCCTATATCAACTTCATGCCCGGCGACGAGGCCGACCGGGTCGAGGCCGCCTATGGCGGCAATTATGCCCGACTTCTGGAGGTGAAGAGCAAATACGATCCCGACAATGTCTTCCGCATGAACCAGAATGTGCATGCGAAAAAGGCCCGCAAGGCGGCGTAGGAACCCCTCCCCCCTTGTGGGGAGGCGCAAGGGTGGGGGAAGCGACCTCACGCCAAGGGACCCCCACCCTTTATCCCTCCCCACAAGGGGGAGGGAGGCGGCTTGCTCTCGCCTTTTCGCCTGCGCCAAGCTTGACGGACGCCGCCACCCTATATAACCTTCTTGTTATAGAATAAGAGGGTTATGAAATGACGCCGTCCGAACGCCTCGATGCCACCTTCACGGCACTTGCCGATCCGACCCGGCGGGCGATCCTGGCGCGGCTGATGTCGGGCGAAGTTTCGGTGATGGACCTGGCCGAACCGTTCGCCATGAGCCAGCCGGCGATTTCCAAACATCTCAAGGTGCTGGAGCGCGCCGGGCTGATCTCGCGCGGCCGCGACGCGCAGCGCAGGCCGTGCCGCATCGAAGGCGAGGCGCTGGCCGAAGCGACCGGCTGGCTCGATGAGTACCGAAAGGTCTGGGAAGGCAACTACAAGCGCCTCGACGCGCTGCTTGCCGATCTGCAGGCCAACCAGGGCAAGGCCTGAGACGATACCAAGGGAGAGGACGATGACACACCGGCTGGAAATAACGACCCCAAGCGACCGCGAGATCGCCATGACGCGTGTCTTCGACGCGCCACGCGATCTGGTCTTCGACTGCTGGACGATACCGGCACTGCTGAAGCGCTGGATGACCGGACCCGACGGCTGGTCCTTCGCCGTCTGCGAGGTCGACCTGAAGGTCGGCGGCAAATACCGCTTCGTCTGGCGTCATGAGGACGACCGCGGCGACATGGGCATGACCGGCACCTACCGCGAAATCTTCCGGCCCGAAAAGATAGTCAGTGTCGAGCTGTTCGACATGGACTGGACTGATGGCGAGGCGTGCTCGACGCTGGTTCTGACGGAAAAGGACGGCCGGACGACCTCGGTCAACACCATGCTCTACAGCTCACGCGAGGCCAGGGACGGCGCCATCGCCATCGGCATGGCCAAGGGCGTTGCGGCCGGCTACGACAGGCTCGACACGATCCTGGCCGAACAGGTGGCGGCGAAGTAGCTCTTCGACAGGCTCACCCTTCGACAAGCTCAGTGTGGGCGAAACCCTACCGGCAGACGTTGCGAAAAATGTTGCCGAAAGGCTGAATCTGGCAGCTCGGCTTTAGAACCGGCACGTCGGGCCGCTGCGGCACGACCTGCTGGCGGTCCTGCTCGCGAAATTGGCGCTGCTGATACTGGTAGTTCAGACGATCCTGACGGCTCTGCAGTATTTGCAGCTCGTTGAGCCTCAAATTGGGGATGGGCTGTATCGTCAGCACATTGGGGACGGGCTGAACCGCCAGATCAAGCGCAAAGACAGACGGCGCGCCTGCAAGCATCAAGCCTGCCGCGAGTAAAACCACCTTCAATTTTGCCATCGAGAGCATCAACAGCCCTTAGCCTTTCGCGCGGACAATTGCACCCTTCGAAGATAGTGTCTGTGCCCGCTGATGCAATGGCGTCAGGCGCCGCGCGTCTTTTCGGCGAGGAAATCGATGAAGGCGCGGATGCGCGCGGCAAGGTGGCCGTGGCCGGCAAACACCGCGTGGATCATCTCGATGTCTTCGGGATTATAGGCCTCGAGCACCGGCACCAGCGTTCCGGCATCGATGTCGGCCTGGACCTGGAACTGGCCGGAGCGTATCAGGCCCAAGCCGTCGAGGCACAGCCGGCGCAGACTCGGGCCGTTGTTGGCGAGCAGATTGCCGCCGATGCGCTGGGCGAAATTCTCGCCCGTCGCCGGGTCGCGAAAAATCCACTCGTCGCGGTTGCGCAGGAAGTTGAAGCGCAGGCAGTTGTGGCCGACGAGATCGCCAGGTGTTTGCGGCACGCCGTGCTTTTCGAGATAGCCAGGCGATGCGACAACGACGCGGCGGATCTCCAGGATCTTGCGCGCCTTGAGCGCGGAATCGCGCAGCTTGCCGGAGCGGATGGCGACGTCGGCGCGCTCTTCGTAGAGGTCGATGACGTTGTCGGTGAGCGACAGGTCGAGTTCGACCTCGGGATAAAGCGCCAGAAACTCCGCCATGTGCGGCACGACGTGGCTGGCGCCGAAGGCAACCGAAGCGCTGACCCTGAGCGGCCCGCGCGGCACAGCATTGGCCCCGCCGGCGACGATGCGCTCGGCCTCCTCGATCTCCCCCAGGATGCTTCGCGCGCGTTCGAGATAGATTTCGCCCTCCGGCGTCAGCTGCAAGCTGCGCGTCGAGCGGACCACAAGCCGCGTGCTGAGCCTGTCTTCGATGCGGGTGATCAGCTTGCTGACCGCTGAAGGTGACAGGCCGAGCTGGCGGCCGGCGGCGGAGAAACTCTTGAGCGAAACAGCCCGGACGAAAGCCTCCATTTCGCCGGCGCGGTTGTCCATGACGTGCCTCTTGTGAATTGAATTCACAAGCATTGATCCATCATGGCGGATTATTGCGCAAGTCCCACCGCCCCATATTGCCGCCACGGATCAACTGCGGCCAAAGCCGCCAATTCAACTGTGCCCGCTGTCAGCGGGCGGGAACGGTGCTGCCATGCCTCTTGCCATCTTCGCGCTCACCATCGCGGCCTATGCCATCGGAACAACCGAATTCGTCATCGTCGGGCTGTTGCCGACGGTGGCCCAGGACCTCCACATCACTCTGCCGCTCGCCGGCCTGATCGTCAGCGTCTATGCACTGGGCGTCACCTTCGGCGCGCCGGTTCTCACGGCGCTGACCGGCCGCATCGAGCGCAAGCCGCTGTTGCTCGGCCTGATGGCGTTGTTCATCCTGGGCAACGTCGCAGCGGCCCTGAGCTCCAGCTACGAGATGTTGCTCGTCGCCCGCGTGCTGTCGGCCTTCGCGCATGGCGTGTTCTTCTCGGTCGGTGCGACCATCGCCGCCGACCTCGTGCCGGAAAACCGCCGCGCCTCGGCGATTGCCATGATGTTCATGGGCCTGACGGTGGCGATCGTCACCGGCGTGCCGCTCGGCACCTTCATTGGCCAGACATTCGGCTGGCGCGCCACCTTCTGGGGTGTGTCCTTGCTCGGCGTCATCGCCTTTGCCGGCGTCGCCGCCCTGCTGCCCTCGAACCTGAAAAAAGCGACACCGTCGAGCCTGCTCGACCAGGTCCGGGTGCTCGGCTCCGGCCGGTTGCTTCTGGTCTTCGCCATGACCGCACTTGGCTATGGCGGCACCTTCGTTGCCTTCACCTACCTCGCCTCGATCCTCGAACAGGTCACCGGCTTCCAGGCCTCCAGCGTCAGCCTGATCCTGGTGCTCTATGGCCTGGCCATCGCCGTCGGCAACATCGCCGGCGGCCGCATTGCCGACCGCAATCCGGTCAAGGCGCTGACCGTGCTGTTTGCGCTGCAGGCCGCCGTGCTCGTCCTGTTCAGCTTTACGGCCATTTCGCCCTTGTGGACGCTGGTGACGCTTGCCGCCCTCGGCTTCCTCTCATTCGCCAACGTGCCCGGCCTGCAGCTTTATGTCGTGCAGCTGGCCAAGGAACATCGGCCGGGCGCTGTCGATGTCGCCTCGGCGCTCAACATCGCCGCCTTCAATCTCGGCATAGCCCTTGGCGCCTGGATAGGCGGCCTGGTTGTCGCTTCGCCGCTTGGCCTTGGTGCCACGCCTTGGGTCGGTGCCGTGCTGGTTTCAGGCGCATTTGTCCTGACCATGTGGAGCGGCGCGCTTGACCGGCGCGCCGAACCACTGTGCCAGCCGGCTTGAGATGATTGATCGGCCGCACCTGAGACCTAACTAATGGCGGAGCCTTCCGCCCCCACCAAGGAGAACATCATGAAATTCGTTACCGCCAATGGCGCGACAATTCCGGCCTTGGGCTTCGGCACCTTCCGCATGCCCGGCGCGGAAGTCCTGAAAGTGGTGCCCGAAGCGATCAAGCGGGGTTTCCGCCACATCGACACCGCCCAGATCTATGGCAACGAGTCAGAGGTCGGCGAGGCTATCGCAGGTTCGGGCGTCGCCCGTTCGGACATCTTCCTGGCCACCAAGGTGTGGGTCGACAAATATCAGCACGATGCCTTCGTGAAGTCAGTCGACGAGAGCCTGAGGAAGCTTCGGACTGACCATGTCGACCTGTTGCTGCTGCATTGGCCGAACGATGCCGTGCCGCTGGCCGAGCAGATCGGCGCGCTCAACGAGGTCAGGAGCGCCGGCAAGGTCCGCCATATCGGCGTCAGCAACTTCAACACGACGCTGATGGCCGAGGCGGCGAGACTGAGCACAGCACCGCTGGTCACCAACCAGGTCGAATATCATCCCTATCTCGACCAGACGCCGGTGCTTGAAGCGGCGCGCAAGGCCGGCATGTCCGTCACCGCCTACTACGCCATGGCCGACGGCAAGGTGATTTCCGATCCTGTGCTCAAACAGATCGGCGCACGCCATGGCAAGACGGCGGCACAGGTGGTTCTGCGCTGGCTGGTCCAGCAGGACGGTGTGGTGGCGCTGACCAAGACGGCGACGCTGTCGCGCCTGCCGGAAAACTTCGACGTCTTCGACTTCGAGCTTTCGGCCGACGAGATGACAGCGATCTTTTCGCTCGCCACCCCGGGCGGACGCATCGTCAGCCCCGGCGGGCTGGCACCTGTATGGGACAAGGCCGCCTGAAATCCGGCCACCGGCGCCCCTTATTGACGGCGCGCCTGCTTGATCCTATCTGAGGGCGGTCAAGGGCGGGAAGCCCCTGCCGCCCGCAGCCGCAAGGCCTGGTGAAGCTTCCCTCGAAAAGTTCGTTTCCCTGTCGATGCGACGGCCGAAGCGGCAATGCGGGCTCCCGACTTTCAACACGCCGTTCGCGCATCGCGAAGGAGCGAACCCATGACCAACGGTCACACAAACGACTACAAGAACAACGCCCGCAGGCTGCGCGACGCGCTGGCCAGCGAGGGCATCGCCGTCAGCCACGCCAAGGCGCTCGAACTCGTCGCCCGCCAGGAAGGCGCGCGCGACTGGAACACGCTGGCCGCGCGTCCCAACGGCACCAAGACCGACGAGCCCGCCGACACCGCACCCTTCGCCGTCGGCGAGACGGTGTCGGGCACCTTCAACGGCAATCCCGCCAAGGGTCGCGTCATCGGTCTCGAAGAGACGATCAAGCCGGACCTCTGGCGCGTCACCGTCGCCTTCAACCCGCCGGTGGACGTGTCGACCTCAAAACTGTTTTCGTCGGAGCGCCGGCGCATCCAGATGGTTGTCGGTGCTGACGGCCGCTCGCGCCGCCTGACCGGCACCGAAACCGGCGTGATGGCGCTCGACCGCGCCTGATATCGGCCAGTCACTCCGCATCAAGCGGCCGTGGATCGTTGAAGCGATCCACGGCCGTTTCGGTTTGGATGGAAGGGCTGCCGTAGCGTCGAAACGCTTTGATTCCGGGCCAAGCTTGTGTAAAGCGGGGCAAGCCAACTCCCCGCAACAGCCAGACGGGCACAAAGCCATGGAAAAATTCACCAAGCTCACCGGCGTCGCCGCGCCGCTGCCGATCGTCAATGTCGACACCGACATGATCATCCCCAAGGATTATCTCAAGACGATCAAGCGCACTGGCCTTGGTGTCGGGCTTTTCGCCGAAATGCGCTACAATGAGGACGGTTCGGAAAACCCCGATTTCGTGCTCAACAAGCC
This sequence comes from Aminobacter sp. GW821-FHT11F06, assembly GCF_058808215.1. Taxonomy (NCBI): domain Bacteria; kingdom Pseudomonadati; phylum Pseudomonadota; class Alphaproteobacteria; order Hyphomicrobiales; family Phyllobacteriaceae; genus Aminobacter; species Aminobacter sp. GW821-FHT11F06. The sequence goes on from NZ_JBXARL010000004.1 coordinate 257,195, forward strand.
GGCCTACCGCAAGGCGCAAATCCTCGTCGCCGGCGACAATTTCGGCTGCGGCTCGTCGCGCGAGCATGCGCCCTGGGCGCTGCTCGACTTCGGCATCCGCTGCGTCATCTCGACGTCGTTTGCCGACATTTTCTACAACAACTGCTTCAAGAACGGCATCCTGCCGATCACCGTCAGCCAGGAAGACCTCGACAAGCTGATGGACGACGCCTCGCGCGGCGCCAACGCCACGGTTTCGGTCGATCTCGAAGCCAAGGAAATCCGTGGCCCTGACGGCGGCGTGGTTGCCTTCGACCTCGACGATTTCCGTCGCCACTGCCTGCTTAACGGTCTCGACGACATCGGCCTGACCATGGAAAAGGCGAAGTCGATCGACACCTACGAAAAGAAGGTCGCCGAGAGCCGCCCCTGGGCCTGAGCCTCGACACACCAGCTGAAATACCCAAAGCCCCGTCCCGATGGAAATCGCGGCGGGGCTTTTTGCTGGAGCAACAGGCTTCGGCTGACAGGTCCACTGTGCCATGGCATTGTCGCGCCTCGAGATTCGGAGCGCCAGATATTCGAGCTGTTCCGTGACATCGCAGGTCGGTCTCCAGGAGCAGACAATGAAATCTTCCGCCATCCTTGCAGCATTCGCGCTGGCGTTGACCGCCTCGTCGTCGGCCCTGGCCCAAGACAGCGAACCTCAGACGATCCCCTTCGAAGGCGGAAACTTCACGATTGCCGAGAACCCCGAGGGCGAAAAAATCGTCTCCTACGAGGGCAAGGAACTGGCGCGCAATTACGTTGCCTTCCATCAGCGCACTGTCGACCTGAACGGCACCAAAGTCGCGATCTTCGACGTCGGCAATGGCGGCAACGCCTGCGGCCCGGAGACAGTGCTCGCCTGGAAGACCGAGGCCGGCATCCAGTCGACAACAGTGGGCGACGGCGAGTGCGGTACCCCGCCTGCGGCAGCGACCGGCGACACGCTCTATTTCGTGCCCTACCTGCTCCCCGGCACCAAGGCGCCGGTCCGCCAATGGTCGCTGGAGGGCGGCCTGACAGTGGCCGGCGATCTTGCCTTCACGCCACAGCCCGGCACGACATGGGCCGACCTCAAGGTCGAGGACGTCGTCTATCCCGTCGATTTCTTCGACAATGCCGAGCTCTATGCCGCCGCCCAGTCGCTGCTTGGCGACAAGCTCGAGGAGGTGGCACTTGGCCTTTCGGTTTCGGCTGGCCCGGAAAAGACGGCATCGGGAACCCTGTTTGCGAGCGGCTGTGTCCCCCATGCCTGCGGCATCAACGATGCCTTCATCGCCGTCGATGTTGCCGGCAAGAAGCTCTATTTCGCCAAGCAGGTCGACACGCCGGAGCCGAAGACCTGGCCCGCCCTCGCCGAATGGCCAGCCGAGGTCAAGGACGCCATGACCAAGGCGCTGACCCCGCCGCAATGAGGAGATTGCCATGCGCAAGCTGATTTCCACCGGATCGCCATTCGAAAAGACCGCCGGCTATTCGCGCGCGGTCGTGCAGGGCGAGTGGTGTTTCGTCTCCGGCACCACCGGCTACGACTATGCCACCATGACCATGCCGGAGAGCGTGGAGGCGCAGACGCGCAACTGCCTCGCCACCATTGCCAAGGCACTGTCCGACGGCGGCTTTGACATGGCGGACGTGGTGCGCGCGCACTATTACATCACCGACCAGGCCTATGTGGACGTGGTGTTCCCGATTCTCGGTGAGACGTTTGGCGACATCCGCCCGGCGGCAACGATGATCGTATGCCAGCTCAACAAGCCCGAGATGAAGATCGAGATCGAGGTGACGGCGCTGAAGCGAGGCGACTGAGGCTTAATAAAGCTGCAGGTCCAGGTAGGACCTCATTGCCGTAAAGTCGCGGTCGCTATGCAGAAGTCTGTGATCGTGCTCGATACAGAATGTGGCAATGACGAGATCGACCAGCTTTCTGACGGTCACGCCTTTCGACCTGAGCAGTCGGTCATTGGCAGCGACAAGCGGTGCCAGTTCCACGCTGCACAATGAAACCGTATCGAACTGCCGCATTTCAGCTTCGAGGCGCTTGGCGTGCCTCTCGTCATGTGCGCCGCGCAGAACTTCGACCAACACCAGGTCACCAACAACGATCGACTGTGGTCGCTCGATGGCCCGGAGCTTCCTGACCTGGGGCGTATCCCTGCTCCGGAGGTTGTCGATCCATACCGAGCTATCGACAAGGATGCCCATCCCGGCTCAATCCAAATCCGCCCGCATGGCTTCAAGGTCGCCTTCCCAGCCCATCCCGCGCATGTTCTCGATGGCCTGCTTTTGCCGATACCCACGAAGAAGTTGGTGCAAGGCGTCCTCCACGGCCGCCTTCTTCGTGGTGAAGCCGCCGATCTTCATGGCCTCGGCGAGGAGTTCGTCGTCGATATCGATGTTCGTGCGCATCTTGCACCTATGTGTATAGACCGTCTGAAACATACACATTCACCTCCAACAATTCAAGAAACCCGCGCCTTTCCCGCTTGCGCGCTGGCCCCTCGAAGGCTAGCAAGACCGCGGTTCACGGCACTTTCTTGGGAAAAATGTTCATGGCATCGAAAACGCTCCTTCTCCTGCCCGGCGACGGCATCGGCCCAGAGGCCATGGCCGAGGTCCGCAAGCTGATTACCGCAATGAACGACAAGCTGGGCACCGGCTTCGTCACCGAAGAAGGCCTCGTCGGCGGCTCGGCCTATGACGCGCACGGCCAGGCGATCTCCGACGCCGACATGGCCAAGGCAATGGCGGCGGATGCCGTGCTGTTCGGCGCCGTCGGCGGCCCGAAGTGGGACGCCGTGCCTTACGAGGTTCGCCCCGAAGCCGGCCTCTTGCGCCTGCGCAAGGACATGGAGCTGTTTGCCAACCTGCGTCCGGCGATCTGCTATCCCGCGCTCGCGGCCTCGTCCTCGCTCAAGCAGGAGGTTGTCGAGGGCCTCGACATCCTGATCGTGCGCGAGCTGACCGGTGGCGTCTATTTCGGCGAACCCAAGCAGATCATCGACCTTGGCAACGGCCAGAAGCGCGGCATCGACACCCAGGTCTATGACACCTTCGAGATCGAGCGCATTTCGGGCGTCGCCTTCGAATTGGCCCGCACGCGCCAGAACCGCGTGACGTCGATGGAAAAGCGCAACGTCATGAAGTCGGGCGTGTTGTGGAACGAGGTGGTGACCGCCACCCACAAGGCCAAGTACGCCGACGTCAAGCTCGACCACATGCTGGCCGACGCCGGCGGCATGCAGCTGGTGCGCTGGCCCAAGCAGTTCGACGTCATCGTCACCGACAATCTGTTCGGCGACATGCTGTCGGACGTCGCAGCGATGCTGACCGGCTCGCTCGGCATGCTGCCGTCGGCCTCGCTCGGCGCGCCGGACGCGCTCACCGGCAAGCGCAAGGCGCTCTACGAGCCCGTGCACGGTTCGGCTCCTGATATCGCCGGCAAGGGCATCGCCAACCCGATCGCCATGATCGCGTCCTTTGCGATGTGCCTGCGCTATTCCTTCAACATGGTGGCCGAGGCCGACAGGCTGGAAGCTGCGATCGCCGCCGTGCTCGACGACGGCCTGCGCACCAAGGACATCATGTCCGAGGGCAAGACCGAAGTCGGCACGACCCAAATGGGCGACGCCATCGTGGCGAAGTTCTTCGCCTGACCTAGGCGGCCGAACCGTAAGGCGGGGGAACCTTCACCCCCGCCGGCACCGGCCCCCATTTGTTTTCCTGCTTCTGCGAAGGCATGAGCGAGAACACCAGGATGATCAGCCCGCCAACATAGGGCAGCAGGATCAGCAGGTAGAACCAGCCCGACAGGCCGAGATCGTGGATGCGGCGCACCGTGACGGCAATGCATGGCACTATGCCGGCCAGCAGCAGCAAACCCGGCAAGGCAATCGCTGCCACCGGCTGCTCCCGGCCCGCGTCGAGATTGCCGAGCGCGCCGTCGATGCCAAAGCCAGCGCCCATGAGCAACACCAGCGAAATCGCCCAGAAGAGGTAAAAACCCCAATACTCCTTGCGCCGCGCCCGGCCACGGAAATTGGCGTAGTTGGCGGTCAGCCCACACCAGAAATACGACCACAGACTCGTCTTTTCGACGGCCCTGCTGATTGCCATACGGCCGAAAAGCTGAGGGGGTGGCACCGCAGCCGGCGCACTGGCCTGGCTGCGGATCGAAAAGATGTCGCGTGCCTGGCCGCCACTGGACTGGAATTCGACCTCAGCGCCTTTGTCGATCGGCATGACGCGACGCAGGTCTTCGCGCGCGAAGGCGTAGCGATTGCCGTCAGCGCCGGCAATGAAGCCGAAGCCTTGGGTCTCGTCGTAGTAAAGCACTTCGCCGCGCATTTTCCCCTCGTCCACCGCCAGCCGCACTCTGTGCAAAGTTTTAGTGTCGGCTGCAAGCCTCCGCGGGCCCTTCGCCCGCTTCCTCCAAAAGGCGTATTTGAACGCCGGTGCCGTTGCGCATCGGCCACTGATCACGACGAGGTGAATCCAATCGAGGCCAATGGCGGGACAATTCGATTTGAGAATGCTCAACTCATGTTACCCTTCGCTAAAGAAAAGGGCACTGGGTAGGGAACATCGTGATTCGGGTCGCTAGACCTCGATATCCATCGCTAAACAGATGGCGTCGCCGCGCCGCAAGGCCGCCTCCCCTGACGCCGGTTTCGGCGATGCGCAGCTTCTGGGGCCTGATGCGGGCCTACTGGGTCTCGGATCGCTGGAAGGAAGCCTGGGGGCTGACGCTGGTGATCGCCCTCCTCACCGCACTTTCCAGCAAGGCCAGCGTTTGGATGGCCGAAGCATCAGGCGAATTGGTCAATTCCATCGCTTTTTTCCACGACCCGGCCAATGCGGCGCCACTGGCGTCTCTGCTGACCAGCGCGGGAACATTGGTTCTTTTGGTGGTCATCAAGGATGCGGGCTTCACCGGCATCCGGCACCTGTTTTCCACCACCTTGCACCGCAAATGGCGTGGCTGGCTCGATAGCCGCTTCAACGCGGCACTGCTCGACGCCAACCACACCCATTTCCACGTTCAGCACAATGCGGACGCGACCAATGGTTCGGGCATGGCACCCGACAATATCGACCAGCGCGTCCAGGATTCCATCAAGGGCATGACCGGTGGCGCAATCGGGCTTGCCATGGGCATCATGAGCGTCGCCACGTCGCTGTATTTTGTCGGCCAGAAGCTCCTGGAGACCTCGACCTCGGTGCGCGGCCTGGAAATCCTCGGCAACTATGGCAGCTTCGTCCTCGCACTGGCGGCGGTCGCCGCCTATGTGCCGCTGAACACCTATATCGCCATGAAGCTCGGCGGCGTGATGGAGCGCCTCAGCGCCAGGATGCAGCAGGCCGAAGGCAGCTACCGTGGCGAACTGACGATCCTGCTCAGGCGCAGTTTCCACGTCGCGGCATCGTGCGGCGAAGGCGTGCAGCAGGCGATGCACGACCGGCTCTATCGCGATATCGACCGGACATGGGGACGGCTGAACACAGTCAACGCCGGCTACATGTCGTTTGAATCGATCTACGGTTTCATCGCTGCCCGCATCGTCGCCTATGGGCCGGGCCTTGTTCCCTACATGCACGGCCAGATCAACCTGAAGGGCTACATCACCGGCGCCGAGCTGGTGAACTCGCTGATCAGCCAGTGCTCGTGGTTCATCCAGGTCATGCCGGCAATCGCCACCCTTAGGGCCAATAGCGAGCGCGTCAGCGATCTCGCAAAGGCGATCGAAAACGTCCAGAGACCGCCGGCATTCTACGCAGCCACAGGCCAGTCCGAGTTCAGCTATGGCAACCAGAATGCCCTGTTTGGACTGACGATCCGCAATCTCGAACTGATGCATCAGGGCCGCGAGGCAAGTCCTTTCCTGACGATCGCCAATCTGCGCTTCAGGCGCGGCGAATGGACCTTCGTGTCTGGCCAGTCCGGCTGCGGCAAGACCTCGCTGGTCAAGGCGATCAACGGGCTGTGGCCGTATGGCCGTGGCGCCATCGTCTTTCCCGAAGGTATCAGGTCGTTCTACGCCACCCAGGACATCAAGCTGCCGCAGGTTTCGCTAAAGCAGCTTGTCTGCCTGCCGGACAAGCCGGACGCCCACTCGGAGGCCAAGGTGGCCGTTGCCTTGCACAAGGCCGGCCTTGGCGACTTCATCGAACATCTCGGCGACGAAACCCGCCAGGGCAAGAGCTGGGACCAGCTGCTTTCAGGTGGCCAGAAGCAGAAGCTGGTGGCGGCCCGCATCCTGCTTTTGCAGCCCGGCTTGCTGTTTCTCGACGAAGCAACCGCAGCCCTTGATCTCGACGCCAAGATCGCCTTTCACCAGGTGATCAAGGACAATTGTCCAGATGTGACGGTGATCAGCGTCATGCATGAGGCGACACCACCGAAATCGGCGATGGGCATCGAGTTCTACGACAGCATCCTTTGCATTGCCGATGGCGTGGGCTCGAAGAGGGCGCTGGCCAGCCTGCCGGCCGAACTCACCACGCTTCTGGCCCAGCCCCAGTCGGCCGAAGGGTCGCGGCTGCGCCTACCGCGCATCCGCCTCAGGCAGAAGTAGCCGCCGCTGCCGGCACGGCTGATGCTATGGATCCGTCCTGATTTCGTTCATCGAGCGCAACTGCCTGCCATCACGGAAGTTGGCGGGGTCGAGCCACTGCTCCATCGTTGCGCGGCGGGATGGCCACTCAAACGACAGCATCGAGTACATGCAGATGTCTCTCGGCCTGCCCTTGAGCAGCAATCCTTCGCGCAGTGTCCCCTCATAGGTGAAACCGAGCCGGTCGGCGGCGACGCGCGACCGGCTGTTTTGAGCGGTGCACATCCATTCGAGGCGACGATAGCCAAGCTCCTCGAACACGTGGCGAATGACGAGATAGAGCGCCTCGGTGGCAAGCGTGGTGCGCTGAATCCCGCTGGTGAAGAGCACGTAGCCGAGTTCGACAACTTGATGCGCCACCCGGGCCTCCATCAGGCACAGCCAGCCCAGTATGGCGCCATCCAGGTCGACAACCGCGAAAAACGCCCGCTTCGGGTCGGACACGAGATCGTCGATGTGCTTGGAAAAAGCAGCTTCGTCGGCAAACGGCCCGACCTTCATCTCGGCCCAGGTGGTTGCGACGTTTTCGTCATGCGAACGGCGATAAAGCGTCGAAGCATCCGACGCGTCCAGCGGGCGGAGGCTGCCATGGCGACCGTTGATGACTGCAGCTACCGGCACCTTCGCTTCGACTGGCGTGCCCATCGGCTTCGTCCCGACTGCTCAATGCATCGAGAGTAACCCGCCGAACATGCAAGGCAACTCTAATTTGACATAAACGGCGCAGCTTCAAGCGGCGTCCGCGATTGACTCTCCATACAAACCGGATAAAAGCGGCGGCGAACAGGGATCCCTCCGATGCGCGGCCTCTTGATGGCGCTTTTCGCATTCGACTTCCCCGGCCACGATGCCAACCATCGTGCCGGGCGCGGAACCGCGTCCCTGCTTTCGACCAAAACCATGGCCAAAACCACCACCACCAAAACGGTGTGATTTCCCTTGGCCTGCTCACCCTCTCCCGGGTCCGGCCCGGGGGATGAAGCCCGCAACGGCCAGCGGGTTTTCTCCAAAAGCGAGCGGAGAGGGACAGGAGATTTTCGATATGGGTTTCAAGGTTGCAGTCGTCGGCGCCACGGGCAATGTCGGCAGGGAAATGCTCAACATCCTCGAGGAACGCGGCTTTCCGATCGATGAGATCGTGCCGCTGGCCTCGCGCCGCTCGCTCGGTTCCGAAGTGTCGTTCGGCGACAAGACCCTGAAGACCAAGGTCCTCGACCAGTATGATTTTTCCGACGTCGACATCTGCATCATGTCGGCGGGTGGCAATGTCTCCAAGGAATGGTCGCCCAAGATCGGCAAGCAGGGCTGCGTCGTCATCGATAACTCGTCGGCTTTCCGCTACGATCAGGACGTGCCGCTGATCGTTCCGGAAGTGAACCCGGACGCCATCTCGCTGTTCACGCGGAAAAACATCATCGCCAACCCGAACTGCTCGACCGCCCAGCTTGTCGTGGCGCTGAAGCCGCTGCACGACGTGGCCAAGATCAAGCGCGTCGTGGTTGCTACCTACCAGTCCGTTTCGGGCGCCGGCAAGGAAGGCATGGACGAGCTGTTCACGCAAACGCGCGCCGTGTTCGTGGCCGATTCGGTCGAAAACAAGAAGTTCACCAAGCGCATCGCCTTCAACGTCATTCCGCACATTGACGTCTTCATGGAAGACGGCTCCACCAAGGAAGAGTGGAAGATGGTCGCCGAGACCAAGAAGATGCTCGACCCCAAGATCAAGCTGACCGCGACCTGCGTGCGCGTGCCGGTGTTCATCGGCCACTCCGAAGCCGTCAACATCGAGTTCGAAAACCCGATCACCGCCGAAGAGGCGCGCGACATCCTGCGCGAGGCGCCAGGCTGCCTTGTCATCGACAAGCATGAGGACGGCGGCTACGCCACCCCGCTCGACTCGGCTGGCGAAGACGCGACCTACATCTCGCGCATCCGCGAGGATTCGACCATCGACAACGGCCTGTCGATGTGGATCGTCTCCGACAATTTGCGCAAGGGCGCTGCCCTCAACGCCGTCCAGATCGCCGAGCTTCTGGTCGAACGCGGCCTGATCACGCCGAAGAAGAAGGCGGCCTGACGACAATGCCCGATGTCGAGCTGCGTCAGGCCAAGGCTCAAGACGCACACGACATCGCCCGCATCCTGAGGGCGGCACTTGCCGCCTTCGACTGGATGCCTCAGCTGCACACGCCTGATGAAGATTTGCGCTTCGTCAGGGGCAGCCTGCTTGCCGAACAGCACGTCACCGTCGCAACGATGAAGGACAAGATCGTCGGCTTCGCCGCGGTCAAGGGCGACTGGCTCGAGCAGCTTTATCTCGATCCGGCCTGGACGGGACGCGGCATCGGCAGCCAGTTGCTGCGCCACGTGACCGCCCGAATGACTCACGTGAAACTTTTCTGCTTTGAGGCAAATGCCGGCGCACGGCGTTTCTACGAGCGTCACGGCTTCAAATCGGAAGCATTCGGCGATGGGTCCAGCAATGAAGAGGGGCTGCCGGATATCCGCTATGCGCGCGCAGGCGCCCCGTAGACCGCCTACCCATACGGGTGAGACATCCCTCGCCCCGACGGATGGGGTTTCGTTGCGAAACAGCACAAGTCCGGCAAGCACCTGAAATAATTCGACGAAATCGCCCGCGATGTCGCGATTGGATCGTGACTCCCACACCTTCCTCGACGCACAATCGCCACGCACCACCAACGCAAAGGTATCAGGCCATATGATCGTTCGTCCGCGCACCGGCCTGCTGAAACTGTTCTTTGTCATGCGCGGATCGGTGGTACCGCGCATCCTGCCGCAGATTTTTGGCTTCGCGCTTTATGGCGCGTTGGTGGTGGCCGCCATCAAGGCACTCAAGCTCGATTTCGGCAACGCCGGCATGGCCCCCTTCGCGCTGCTCGGCGTTGCATTGTCGATCTATCTCGGCTTCCGCAACAACGCCGCCTATGACCGCTGGTGGGAGGCACGCAAGCTGTGGGGCCAGCTCGTCTTCGAGATCAGGAACCTTTCCCGCGCCGCGACCGCGATGATTTCCGAGCGTGACCAGTTGAGACCGCTGCTGATGGATTCGCTGGCCTTCTGTCATTTCCTGCGCGGTGAGCTGCGCCGGATAGATACCCGCGACGCCGCGCGCCCTTTTGTCGGCGATGCCGTGGACGAGATTTTTGCCGCGACCAACAAGCCCGACGCTGTGATGCGGCGCATGGGCCACAAGATCGGCGCGCTGAAGCAGACAAAAGTGCTGGAAGCGATGGATTACCGCATCCTCGACGAAAGGCTGTCGGCGATCGCAGCGCTCCAGGCCGGCTGCGAGCGCATCATGGGCACACCCCTGCCCTTTGCCTACACGCTGCTTTTGCAGCGCACGGCTTACGTCTTCTGTCTGCTGCTGCCTTTCGGGCTCGCGGCTTCCGCCGGCTGGGCGACACCGCTTTTCACCGCGCTGATCGCCTACACCTTCTTTGGCCTCGACGCGCTGTCCGAAGAACTGGAAGACCCCTTCGGCATGGAGGCCAATGACCTCGCGCTCGACGGCCTGTGCCGCGTCTGCGAAATCTCGGTGTTCGAAGCGTTGGGCGAAACGCCGCCGCCGATGCTGGCGGCGGAGCATTTTTATTACTCGTGACGGCCGGTGTCTGGTGTTTACGCGCCGGCCACGGTTGAATCGATACCGTCCCAGTACTCCATGACCGACGACTTGGCGTAGCCTTCACCTGTCAGCCGGACGCTGACCCTGCCGGATTCTGGATAGACGATGACATCATTGGGGTTGCGCTCGCCGATGATGAGATAGCGGCACGCAGCATCGGTGTGGTTGAACAGCGAGTGCCCGACCTTCTGGCCGGCCGGGAAGCAGACATAGTCGCCAGCCTTCATGACATAGGCCCGCGCGCCGAGCCGGAGCGTGAGCGCACCTTCAAGGATGTAGGCGTGCTCTTCCTCGAGCATGTGATAGTGCGACGGATTGGACTCCTTGCCCGGCGCAAGCTCCTCAAGAGCCACCCCGACATGATCGCCGCCGCCAAAGCTCGACAGATGCCTGAAGCTGCTGCCGAAACGCTCGCCATGCGAAAAGGCTTCGATCGGCGCTGTAACAGCGGCAAAGGGCTCGGATACGCCGTCGGCATTGAGTGCGGAAATCTTGTCGGACATGCGCGGCTCCTCCTTTGGCGAAAGGGTGCGGCCCGTTGATCCAAAGGTCAAGCAGCACGCGCAGTGCCATCGAGAGCACTGGCTGAAACGCAAAACGGCGGACCTTTCGGCCCGCCGTTTTCCTTTCGCCAGACAGGCGAAAAATTACTCTGCCGAAGCAGCTTCGGCCGGAGCGGCAGTCGCAGCAGCGATAGCGGCAGCAGCGTCTTCCTGGGCCTTCTTCAGAGCAGCAGCGCGCTCCTGGGCCTTCTTGCCCGGCTCACCCTTGGTCAGGTTCGAGCGGGCTTCGCGCTTGACGATGCCAGCCTCGTCGAGGAAGCGGGCAACGCGGTCGGTCGGCAGCGCGCCGTTCGACAGCCAATGCTTGGCGCGGTCGGCATCGACCTTCACGCGGTCGCCATCCTTGGGCAGCAGCGGGTTCCAGGCGCCGATCGCCTCGATGAAGCGGCCGTCGCGCGGGCTGCGGGCGTCAGCGATGACGATGTGGTAGTAGGGGCGCTTCTTGGAGCCGGCGCGGGCCAGGCGGATCTTAAGGGACATTGTCTTACTCCTGAATAGTTCTGTCTTGGGTTTGGTATGTTCTGCTTTTTCCGCCTTAGGCGGAGGTGGTCCTGTCTGAGCCGCCATTTCGTTCAGCGGCCAGCATTTCGTGGTGCCTGATCACCTCGCGGATGATGAAGTTCAAGAACTTCTCCGCGAAATCGGGGTCGAGATGCGCGTCGTCGGCCAAACGCCTGAGACGCGCGATCTGGGACTGTTCGCGCGCCGGATCGGCCGGCGGCAGACCATGCGTCGCCTTGAGCACGCCGACAGCCTTGGTGCAGCGGAAGCGCTCGGCCAGCATGTGGATCAGCGCTGCGTCGATATTGTCGATCGAAGCGCGCAGTTCCTGGAGCTGCGCCTGAGGATTGGTGTCTGTCATCGCGCGCTCCTCACTTCTTCTTGCCAAGGCCGGGCAGGCCGCCGCCGAGACCCGGAAGCTTCATGCCACCGGGCAGGCCAGGCAAACCGCCGCCGCCCATGCCGGGAAGTCCACCGCCGGGCAGGCCCTTGAGCCCGCCACCGAGACCGGCTGCTTCCGCCTGCTTCTGCAAGGCTTCGAGCTGCTTGGGGTCCATCTTGGACAGGTCGGGCATGCCGCCCATTCCACCCATGCCGCCGAGCCCCATCTTGGAGGCCAGGCCGCCCATCATGCCGCGCATCAGGCCACCGCCCTTGCCCTTGCCGCCCATGGCTTTCATCATGTCGGCCATCTGGCGGTGCATCTTGAGCAGCTTGTTGATTTCGGCGGCATCGGTGCCGGAGCCGGCGGCGATGCGCTTCTTGCGCGAGTGCTTCAGGACGTCTGGATTGGCGCGCTCGGCCTTGGTCATCGACGAGATGATGGCGATCTGGCGCCCGAACATCTTGTCGTCCAGCCCGGACGCGGCCATCTGGTCCTTCATCTTGCCCATGCCCGGCATCATTCCCATGATGCCGCCCATGCCGCCCATCTTCTGCATCTGGCCAAGCTGGTCGGCGAGATCGTTCAGATCGAACTTGCCCGACTGCATCTTCTTGGCCATCGCCGCGGCTTTTTCCGCGTCGATGTTTTCGGCAGCCTTTTCCACGAGCGAGACGATGTCGCCCATGCCCAGGATACGGTCGGCGATGCGCTTGGGGTGGAACTCCTCCAGCGCATCCATCTTTTCGCCGGTACCGATCAGCTTGATCGGCTTGCCGGTGACGGCGCGCATCGAAAGCGCCGCACCGCCGCGGCCATCGCCGTCCATGCGGGTCAGCACCAGGCCGGTGATGCCGACGCGGTCGTCGAAATTCTTGGCGAGGTTGACGGCGTCCTGACCGGTCAGCGAGTCGGCGACGAGCAGGATTTCGTGCGGGTCCGACACCTTGCGGATGTCGGCCATCTCGACCATCAGCGGCTCGTCGATATGGGTACGGCCGGCGGTGTCGAGGATGACGACGTCATGGCCGCCGAGCTTGGCCGCCTGGACGGCGCGCTTGGCGATGTCGACAGGCGACTGGCCTGCGATGACGGGAAGGGTCGCGACCTTGGTCTGCTCGCCGAGCTGGCGCAGTTGCTCTTGTGCTGCCGGACGGCGCGTGTCGAGCGAGGCCATCAGGACCTTCTTGCCCTGACGCTCGGTGAGGCGCTTGGCTATCTTGGCCGAAGTGGTGGTCTTGCCCGAGCCCTGCAGGCCGACCATCATGATGACGACCGGGGCCGGCGCGTTGAGGTCGATGGCGACGCCTTCGGCGCCGAGCATCTCGATCAGCTCGTCATGGACGATCTTGACGACCATCTGGCCGGGTTTGATCGACTTGAGCACCGCTGCGCCAACAGCCTTTTCGCGGACGCGGTCGGTGAAGGAGCGGACCACTTCGAGCGCGACGTCGGCCTCGAGCAAGGCACGACGAACCTCGCGCAGGGCTGCCGAGACATCGGCCTCCGACAGTGCGCCACGGCCGGTCAGGCCGTTGAGGATCGTTCCAAGCCGCTCTTGCAGCGATTCAAACATTCGACTTCCCTTCTCTCAGCCAACCGGTGTCGAACCGAGAGGTAATGCCTCAGCGCGCATGAACCAAACCAAAAAGCACCCGGGGGCGCACTGCGCTGCCGGGTGTTGGCCTCCGGGATCGTTTTGTACCCACTAGGGTGTCCCGGTCGGCCGCTCGGAGTGGAACTCGTCGCGGAATTTGTGGGCTGTAGACAGGAAAACGGCTTGGGAGTCAAGCCAAGGCGCATCCCTGCGCCGCTTGAGCTATATATTCCCGGCGCAGCACTCAGGCCCTGTTAAGACTTGCCGATTAGGGTGCCGGACAGCCGGGGGGCTTTATGTACTATTTTAGGGTATTTTACCACCATGTGTGACCATGCGGGCGGCTCGCATGTCGTTTCCGAAGGGGACGGTCGCTTGTCAGGCGCCGACTCGCTGCTTGCCGGCTTTGCCGAGAATATCGAATTCGCCCTCGTCGTCATCGACGCCCGAGGCACAATCACCTACGTCAACAAGTCGGCCGAGCGCATGTTCGGCTATGACCGGACCGAGATGGTCGGCCACACGCTCGACCTGATCATTCCGCCGAGATTGCGCGGCGCCCACAATGCCGGCATTGCCCGCGTCGGCTCTGGCGAACCGTCGAAGTTGAACGGCAAGACAGTGGAAGTGGCGGCACTTCGGCGCGACGGCAGCGAATTCCCCATCGAGCTTTCGCTTTCGGTGTGGCACGGCCCGAATGGCGTTTCCATGGGTGGCATCATCCGCGACATCTCGGAGCGGCGGCAGCGCGACACGCGGCTGCATCGCCTGGCGCATCAGGATACGCTGACCGGCATGCCCAACCGCTTCCAGTTCGACATGCAGCTCGAGGACGCGCTGGCGGCAGGCGAACGGACGGGCATATTGCTGCTCGACCTCGACGGCTTCAAGAAGGTCAACGACACGCTCGGCCACGCCACCGGCGACACGCTGCTGCAGGCGCTGGCCGTGCGGCTGCCGGCAGCGCTCGACGCCAACGCCATGGTGGCCCGGCTCGGCAGCGACGAATTCGCGGTGCTGTTGCGCGGCATCGACAAACCTGCCGCTGTCGCGGCTGCAGCAGACAACCTGCTTTTGTCCTTCGACAAGCCTTTCGAAATTGGCGATCACCTGCTCAAGCTCGGCGTCAGCATCGGCGGGGCGGTGGCGCCTGGCGACGGCGGCGATGCCGAGGAACTGCTGGCGAGTGCCGATCTGGCGCTTTACCGGGCACGGCAGCGCGGCGGCAGCTATCGCATGTTCGAGCCGGGCATGCGCAACGCCGTGGCGGTGCGGCGTGCCTTGCAGGATGAGCTTCTGCGCGCCATCGGCGCCAGGGAATTCGTGCTGTTCTACCAGCCGCAGGTTTGCCTGGAGACAGGCCGTGTGCTGGGCGCCGAAGCGCTGCTGCGCTGGAACCATCCGACGCGTGGACTGCTTGAGCCGGCCGACTTCCTCGCCGTGCTCGAAACGCATACGGGCGCGTTGACAGTGGGCAGCTGGATCCTCGACGAAGCCTGCCGGCAATCGGCCGAATGGCGCGCTGGGGGTCTTGCCCCGATCAGCATGGCAGTCAATCTGTTTGCCGTGCAGGTCAATGCCGGCAATCTGGCGGAAACCGTGCTGACGACGCTTGCGCGCCACGGCCTGCCGGCCAAGGCGCTGGAACTCGAAGTCACCGAAACCATCGCGCTCGATTATGAGGAGCGCACGCTGTCGCCGTTCCGCAAGCTGGCCAAGGCGGGTGTTGGTCTCGCCTTCGACGATTTCGGCACCGGCCATGCCGCGCTCAGCACCATCAAGCGCTTTCCCCTAACAGTGCTCAAGGTCGATCGCAGTTTCGTCCGCGACATGCTCAAGGATCCGCAGGACGCCGCGATCGTGCGCGCGGTTCTCGGCATGGCCAAGGATATGGGGCTTTCCGTCGTCGCCGAAGGCATCGAGAAGCGGGCGCAGGAGGCCGCGCTCTACGCCATGGGCTGCCGCGTCGGTCAGGGCTACCTCTATTCCAAGGCGCTGCCGGCGGACGAATTCGAGCGGCTGCTCAAGCGCAGTGCCAAGACCGGCAAAAAAGGGACTTCGGCACGCTTCTAAGCCTGGCAGCCGCTGCCGATTTCCGCGCGATCTCGCAGCAACAGGTATAGAATCTGCGCCGGCGTCGGACCTTCGGGCCAAAGCGCGGCCGGCCCCCGAAACATCAGCAAGCGCAAACCCGGTCCCGCCGCCGCAACAGCATCGATTCCGATTTTCGGGCCGATGCGCCAGGGAGGCTGCCATGCCGGAACGTGCCAATCCAGATCTGCCACTGCTCGCGCCGATGCCTTCGACCTCGGCCGAAATCGTCAACACCATGGCGCATTACCACCGCGCGGAGATGGCCAGGATGGCCGGTTGGCGCGACCGCATCGACAGGACCAGCAACTGGGCGATCACCGTCGTGGCGGCGATGCTGTCGGTGTCGCTGTCGACGCCCAACGCCCATCACGGCGTGCTGCTGTTTGCCATGCTGCTCATTTTCCTGCTGCTTTGGATCGAGGCGCGGCGCTACCGTTTCTTCGACGTCTACCGATCACGCGTCCGCACCTTTGAACGCTACTACTTCGCCCAGATGTTTTCGCCCGTGGCCGGGGAGAGCGTGAATTGGCGCCAGATGCTGGGCGACAGCCTCAGGGAACCGCAATTTCGCATTTCTTATGCCGACGCATTCTCGCGGCGGCTCAGGCGCAATTACATCTGGATGTTCCTGATCCTGCTGCTCGCCTGGGTGCTCAAGATTTCGACGCCCAAGCTGCAGGCCACCGGGGGCAGTGGCGATCTGGTCTCGTCGCTCTGGGAGGTCGCTGCCAATGCCAATCTCGGCCTCGCGCCGGGCTGGCTGATCATATCGGGGGTGGCCGGGCTCTACTTCTGGCTGCTCTATGTTTCCTTCAGGCCGTTCGACGATGCGGCGGAAGGCGGATTGGCGCAGGTCCATGTCTGAAACGAGGCCGCCGGACAAAAGCCCGGCGACCTCGTTGTTATCAGCGGATCACATAAACGACGCGATGCGTCGACGGTTCGACCAGCACCGGCTGGCCGTTCACATAGACATAGCGATACTCATAGCCGGGGATTTCAGCCAGCTGCACGCTGGACGGCAGCCCGGCGCCGACGACCACTTCGCCGTCAAGATAGACCGGCTCGGTGCGGTGCGCCTCGACATAGGTGCGAACCTTGCCAGGAGGATCGATCACCGTGCCTGCGGTGCCACCGGCAATGACGCCGGCGCCGCCACCCACGGCAGCACCCACCGGCCCGCCGACGACCGCACCGGCGATCGCGCCCGTGACACCGCCTACGACAGCGCCGGTGGGGCCACCGCCCTTGGGCGGGTCGACGACCATCACGCCTGAGTCAGCCGGGCGGGCGGAAAGTGTGACCTGCTGGCCACCGAAATTGCCGACCAGATAATCGGAATAGACCCAGCCATCGCCGCCTGAATCGGCAACGCTGCACCATTTGCCGCTTTCGAGGCAGCCGCGCAACGTGGTGCCTTGCCCGGCGGCGATGACGCCTATGACAGGGTACTGCGGACCGGGGCCGGCGCGTACGTTGAGGTCCGTGGCGGCCTGCACCGCAACATCCGCGAATGACGGGCCTGAGAAGGCGATGAGCGCGCCCGCAACGGCGGGAAACAACAGTTTGGTTTTCATCTTTTCGCTCCTTTTCCTGGTCCCTCAAGGGGCAAAAACGGAGCAATCAGCGATCAGTTCCGGCAAAAATGCTCACGAATTGTAGCAGGCCGGCGCTTGCGGGCTGCCCGGTCGCGGCCGCTGATGCGGGCTCGACGCCCTCGGGCAGCTTGAAGTTCAACCCAGCCGCGCGGAGCAGTTTTGCCGCCGAAAGCCTCCTGGAATCGGACCCGACGACCACGGCAATGCCATCCCGCACGGTTTTTCCGTGCTCTCGCCACATTCATTGCTTGATCCTGTGCAAGTTTTTTGCCACCAGCCATTGCAAGACAGTGGGGACGTAACGCCTTCTTAACGATGACAAGAGAGCGTGCGGCTGGCAACATCCCTCCCAAGGGCATTGATTCAGGCATCAGGAGAACGGCATGGCAATACTTGCCAAGGTGAAGACATTTGCTGCGGCCACCGCCATGCTGGCGGTTACGGCCGGCGGCGCTTATGCGGCGCAGTGCGGCAGCAATGCGGGCGGCTTCGAAGCATGGAAAGCTTCGTTTGCGAAAGAGGCGGCGGCCAACGGCATCAAGGCCAATGCGCTCAACGCGCTCGCCAGCACGACTTACGCCACCAAGACCATTTACGCCGACCGCAACCAGAAGAGCTTCAAGCTCTCGCTCGACCAGTTCATGGCCAAGCGCGGCGGCAAGACGATTGCGTCCAAGGGCAAGACCCTCAAGAAGCAGAACGCGGCGCTGTTCCAGAGCATCGAGGCCCGCTACGGCGTGCCGGCGGGCCCGCTGATCGCGATCTGGGGTATGGAAACAGGCTTCGGCGCCTTCTTGGGCAACCAGCACACGCTGTCGGCTGTGGCGACGCTCGCCTATGACTGCCGCCGCACCGAATATTTCACCGACCAGCTCTACGCCGCGCTCAAGCTGGTCCAGAACGGCACGCTCGCACCCAACGCCATCGGTGCTGCCCATGGCGAAATCGGCCAGACCCAGTTTTTGCCGGTCAATGTGCTGAAATATGGTGCCGACGGCGACGGCAATGGCAGGATCGACATGGTCCGCTCCAAGGCCGACGCTTTGGCTTCGACAGCCAACTTCCTGCGCGGCCATGGCTGGCAGGCCGGCGCCGGCTACCAGGCAGGCCAGGCCAATTTCGCAGCACTTCAGGGCTGGAACGCGGCCAGCGTCTACCAGCAGGCCATCGCCATCATCGGTGCCGAGATCGACGGCAACTGACGACGAAGGGCCCGAAAAGGCCCTGTCAGGAGATATTTGAGGCACACTGGCCAAGCCAGCGCCTCGGACGCAGAATGAAAAAAGCCCGGTGTCCGCACCGGGCTTTTTTCGATGCGGACGAGGAACGCATGATGAACAGCCCGAGCGGACTGCCCGCCGATCTCTCCGGATTCGGCAATATCGACGGCTATGCGCACTATCCCAAGACGGTTGTGCCGGAACGTCCAGTGCCGGCAGGCGGTGGCCTGCTCAAATGGTACGATATCGCCGAAGCAGCGACGCCTGTTACACAAGAAGCCCGAGCCCTGGCGCAGCGCTTCCTCGCCGCCGAAACGGCGACGGGGCGGCTCGACCTCAAGGGCGAGCTGGGTTTCGCCATCCTGCACCGCTGCGGCGGTGACTTTCACTTCCTGCTGGTGAGTTCGTGGCGCAACGCCAACGAAATGTGGGAAACGGTCTACGCCAAAACAGCCGACGCGCCCGATTTCTCGCTGTTTGCCCTGCACGGGCCGCACCGCGCGACCTTCTGCGTCTGGGAACTGGCAGCGGTCAACCACGAGCGCCAAGCCTTTGGGCGCTATCTCTTCAGCCGGCGCGACGACGCGGCCAAGCGGGTCTATCTCACGGATTTGTACGAAGGCGGGGCTTGAGCCTCTTCCTTCTCCCCGTTCACGGGGAGAAGGTGGCCCAAAGGGCCGGATGAGGGGCAGAGCTGATTTCTGAGAGGTTTACGCTGCCCCTCATCTGCCTGCCGGCATCTTCTCCCCGTGAACGGGGAGAAGAAAAGCTGTCATCACCGGTTGCGCGCGGCGAGCGTGCGCA
This sequence comes from Aminobacter sp. GW821-FHT11F06, assembly GCF_058808215.1. Taxonomy (NCBI): domain Bacteria; kingdom Pseudomonadati; phylum Pseudomonadota; class Alphaproteobacteria; order Hyphomicrobiales; family Phyllobacteriaceae; genus Aminobacter; species Aminobacter sp. GW821-FHT11F06. The sequence goes on from NZ_JBXARL010000004.1 coordinate 276,244, forward strand.
GGCGCAGCGCGTTGAGCTTGATGAAGCCGGCGGCGTCCTTCTGGTCGTAGGCGCCCTGGTCGTCCTCGAAGGTGACAAGCTTGTCGGAGTAAAGCGACTTCGCGCTCTCGCGGCCGATGACCATGACATTGCCCTTGTAGAGCTTGAGCGTCACTTCGCCTTCGACATGCTCCTGGCTCCTGTCGATCGCCGCCTGCAGCATCTCGCGCTCCGGCGAGAACCAGAAGCCGTAATAGATCAGCTCGGCGTAGCGCGGCATCAGCTCGTCCTTGAGGTGCGCGGCACCACGGTCGAGCGTGATCGATTCGATGGCGCGATGCGCGACAAGCAGGATCGTGCCGCCGGGGGTCTCGTAGACGCCACGCGACTTCATGCCGACGAAGCGGTTTTCGACCAGGTCGAGGCGGCCGATGCCGTTGTCGCGGCCATAGTCGTTGAGCTTGGCGAGCAGGTTGGCAGGCGACAGGCGCTCGCCATTGATTGAAACCGCGTCACCCTTTTCGAAGCCGATCTTGATGATCGTCGCCTTGTCGGGCGCAGCCTCCGGCGAAATCGTGCGCATGTGGACGTATTCGGGCGCCTCGACAGCCGGATCTTCCAGCACCTTGCCCTCGGAGGAGGAGTGCAGGAGGTTGGCGTCGACCGAGAACGGCGCTTCGCCCTTCTTGTCCTTGGCGACCGGGATCTGGTGTTTTTCGGCGAAGTCGAGCAGGTCGGTGCGCGACTTGAACGTCCAATCGCGCCAAGGCGCGATGATCTTGATGTCGGGGTTCAGCGCATAGGCCGACAGCTCGAAGCGGACCTGGTCGTTGCCCTTGCCGGTGGCGCCATGGGCGATGGCATCGGCGCCGGTCTTTTTGGCGATGTCGACGAGATGCTTGGAAATCAGCGGGCGGGCGATCGAGGTGCCGAGCAGGTAAACACCTTCATAGACGGCGTTGGCGCGGAACATCGGGAAAACGAAGTCGCGGACGAATTCCTCGCGCACGTCTTCGATGAAGATCTCCTTGATCCCCATCATCTCGGCCTTCTTGCGCGCCGGCTCGAGTTCCTCGCCCTGGCCGAGATCGGCGGTGAAGGTGACGACCTCCGCATTGAGCTCGGTTTGCAGCCACTTCAGGATGATCGATGTATCGAGGCCGCCGGAATAGGCGAGCACGACCTTCTTGACGTCTTTCCACTTGGACATGGGATCACGGCACCTTTTTCAAGCGGCCGGCTGAGGCCGCGTTTCCGGGGCTTTCTAAGCAGGAACGGGCAAGCGGGCAAGGGCGATGATGCCGCTGGGTGAACAGGGGCTTGGTTGCGCCCGCGTAAGGGTCGACCCCCACTCCGGCCCTGCGGGCCACCTCTCCCCCGATCGACGGGGGAGAGGAAGGCGATGGCAGCGCCTACGCTTAATCAGCTTGGGTTCCTCGCCCCCACAAAGTGGGGGAGAGGTGGTTCGCGAAGCGAAACGGAGAAGGGGAAGCGCCGACCTCTCCGACGATCCTACTTCCGCTTCATAGCCTCCAGCAGCGCCGCACCAAAGGCGCCCTGCTGTTCCGGCTTGTTCTGTTGCGGCTTGGGCGATGATGAGCTGAACTTCATGTCGCGGGCCTTGGCAGGCGCTGCCGAGCGCGGGGCCGGCTCGCCGCCATCCTTGCGCATGGTAAGGCCGATGCGCTTGCGCGGGATGTCGACCTCAACGACGCGGACCTTGACCACATCGCCGGCCTTCACCACCTCGTGCGGGTCCTTCACGAACTTGTCGGCGAGCTGCGAGACATGGACGAGGCCGTCCTGATGCACGCCGATGTCGACGAAGGCGCCAAAGGCGGCGACGTTGGTGACGGTGCCTTCCAGCAGCATGCCCGGCTTCAGATCCTTGATGTCGTCGATGCCGTCGGCGAAGGTCGCGGTCTTGAAGCCCGGACGCGGATCGCGGCCCGGCTTTTCCAGCTCGGCGATGATGTCGCGCACCGTCGGCAGGCCGAAACGCTCATCGACGAACGCGCGTGGATCGATGGCCTTCAGCGCAGCACTGTCGCCCATCAGCTGGCGCAGGTCGCGGCCGCAGGCGGCGACGATCTTCTTGGCCACGCCATAGGCTTCGGGGTGGACCGAGGACGCATCGAGCGGTTCCTTGCCGTCGCGGATGCGCAGGAAGCCGGCGCATTGCTCGAAGGCGCGCTGGCCGAGCCGCGGCACGGCAAGCAGGTCGCGGCGCGTGGCAAACGCGCCCGAGGCATCGCGATAGGCAACGATCGACTCGGCGAGCGACGGCCCGAGGCCCGACACGCGCGCCAAAAGCGGCGCGGAGGCCGTGTTGAGGTCGACGCCGACGGCATTCACCGCGTCCTCGACCACTGCTTCCAGCGAACGGCCAAGCCGGTACTGGTCAACGTCGTGCTGGTATTGGCCAACGCCGATCGACTTGGGCTCGATCTTGACCAGCTCGGCGAGCGGGTCCTGCAGGCGGCGCGCGATGGAAACGGCCCCACGCAGCGACACGTCGAGATTGGGAAACTCGGCGGCAGCCGTGGCGGAGGCCGAATAGACCGAAGCACCGGCCTCGCTGACGATGACCTTGGTCGGCTTGGCGCCGGGCATCTCAGACAGCATGTCGGCGACCAGGCGCTCGGTTTCGCGGCTGCCGGTGCCGTTGCCGATGGCGATCAGTTCGACCTTGTGGCGGATGATCAGCCGGGCAAGCTCGGCCTGGGTGCCGCGCACATCGTTCTTCGGCGGGAACGGATAGACGGTGGTGGTGTCGAGCACCTTGCCGGTGGCATCGATGATCGCGACCTTGACGCCGGTGCGGATGCCCGGATCAAGGCCCATCGTGGCGCGCGAACCGGCGGGAGCCGCCAGAAGCAGGTCCTTGAGGTTGCGCGAAAAGACGCGGATCGCCTCTTCCTCGGCGGCCTCGCGCAGGTCGCGCATCAGGTCGAGCGACAACGACAGCGAAAGCTTCACGCGCCAGGTCCAGCCGGCGACAGTCATCAGCCACTGGTCGCCAGGAAGCGTTGCGCCAATCGCATAGGCGGCAGCGATCATGCGCTCGACCGGCTTGACCGGCGAGGTGTCGTCGGCGTCGATCTCCAGATCGAGCGACAGCACGTCCTCGTTGCGGCCGCGCAGCATGGCGAGCGCGCGGTGGCTCGGCACGTTGGCCCAGCGCTCGGAATGGTCGAAATAGTCGGAGAACTTGGCCCCAGCTTCCTGCTTGCCGTCGACGACGCGGGCCCGCATCACCGCGCGCTCCTTCATGTGGCTGCGCAAGCGGCCCAGAAGCTCGGCGTTTTCGGAAATGCCTTCGGCGACGATGTCGCGCGCGCCTTCGAGCGCTGCCTTCACATCCGCCACGTCGCCAACGACATAGGCCTCTGCCAGCTCGGCAGGGACCTTGGAGCGGTCGGCCAGGATGGCCTCCGCCAGCGGCCCGAGCCCGCGCTCCCTGGCGATCTCCGCCTTGGTGCGACGCTTGGGCTTGTAGGGCAGGTAAATGTCCTCAAGCTCGGCCTTGGTGGTGACGGTTGCGATGCGGATCGCCAGATCGTCGGTCAGCTTGCCCTGGCTTGTGATGGATTCGACGATCGCCGCGCGCCGCGCTTCAAGCTCGCGCAGATAGGCCAGGCGCTCGGACAGATTGCGCAGCTGGGTGTCGTCGAGGCCGCCGGTGACCTCCTTGCGGTAGCGCGCGACGAAGGGCACTGTCGCGCCCTCGTCGAGCAGTCCGACCGCGGCCACGACCTGCTCGGGCTTCGCATTGATCTCGGCCGCGATGATCGCAGCGATTTTCCTGTTGTCGCCAGCCATGGAATCCTGGTGCCTGTTGAACGGTGCGCGAACATAGTGACTGCGGGGCCGAACGCCAAACGGCCAATCGGCCGCGCTTGTTCAAGGTCCACAGGAAAGCGGCGAGGCTGCGGCAATCGGCGCGAAGTGCACGACAATGATGGCATATAAAGATACCCCCACCCCTAACCCCTCCCCACAAGGGGGAGGGGGACCACTTCCGACGGTCGCGGCCTCATGAGGACAAGCGACCAATGGTTGGTGCGGACAGGCTCAGCATATTCCCCTCCCCCTTGTGGGGAGGGGTTAGGGGTGGCCTCGTATAGGATTGACCGGCCAAGAACCGACAAGCGGGAGACAACTAGATGAAATTCGACCGAACCCTGTTTGTTGCCGGCGCGTTGTTTGGCGCCATGGGCGTGGCGCTGTCGGCGGCGGCCAGCCATGGCGGCAGCGTCAATGTCGCGACGGCAGCGAATTTCCTGCTCTTTCACGCCCCTGCCCTGATCGCACTGTCGCTGGTCGTCGCCAGCAGCAGAATTCTCCACATCGGCGCAGCCATTCTGCTCGTCGCGGTCCTACTGTTTTCCGGCGATCTGCTGGCCCGCGAATATCTTGGCCAGCGGCTGTTTCCCTTCGCCGCGCCCGTCGGCGGCACCGGCATGATCCTGGGCTGGCTGATGCTGGCGGTCGGCGGGGTGGTAGCGCGCAGGGACTAGGCTCGGACCGGCTTGCGCCGCCCCTCATCCGCCTGCCGGCACCTTCTCCCCGTAAGGACGGGGAGAAGGGACACTGCGGCACCGTCGCCACCACATTCTTTTGCTTGCTCGTCGCCGGACAGTAACGGGACGAAGCTCCACGCTGACGCCCCCCTCTCCCCGTCCTTCACGGGGAGAGGGTAAGGGTGAGGGGCAATTCAGCGTCAGCCGATCCGGTACGGCAGCGGATGCCTGACGTCCTTGTCGATGACCAGCTTGCGCTTGAGCGGCGGCACGGCGCGTTGCTGGCAATTGGTGCGCTCGCAGATGCGGCATGAAATGCCGATCGGGTCGAAGGCGGTCTTGCTGCCCAGCTCCAGCCCGTCGGCATAAACGAAGTCCCGGGCGTAGGCGACCTCGCAGCCAAGGGCTATGGCATAGCGGCGATGCGGCGCGTTGAAGCCGCCGCCGCCTTTGGAAATCTCGGTGGCGATGCAGAGATAGCGCGCGCCATCGGGTGTTTCGGCGAGCTGGCGAATGATCCGGCCCGGCGTCTCGAAGGCCTGATGCACGTTCCATAGCGGGCAGGCAGCGCCAAAACGGGCGAACTGCAGCTTGGCCGCACTGTGGCGCTTGGTGATGTTGCCGGCGCGGTCTATGCGGGCAAAAAAGATCGGCACGCCCTTGTAACCCGGCCGCTGCAAGGTGCTGAGGCGGTGCGCGACCTGCTCGATGCTGGCGCCGAAATGCGCCGCCAAAAGCTCGAGGTCGTGGCGCAGCTCGCCCGCTGCCTTCATGAAGACCTGATAGGGCAAGGTCAGTGCGCCGGCGAAATAGTTGCGCAGGCCCATCTTGCAGATCTCAAGCGCCTCCGAGGTGCGGAAATCGGCCGTCCGCGCGATCTGCGCCACCTCTGTTTCCATCTCCATCTCGGCGATCTGGAAGGCGATCTGGAAGCTGCGGGTGGCGACAGGCGAATAGGTGTTGAGGAACAGCACGCCCGATTTGGGATCGAAGCGCCGCAATGCGTCATCGTCGGCGGCGGCACGGGCGATGCGCACGCCATGACGGCTTTCGAGATGTCCGGCCAGCGCCGCGTAGCTGTCGCGCTCGCCGATGCCGAGTTCATGGGCCAGCCGCTCGGCGGCGATGTCGAGGCTGTGGATGTAGTTGTCGACAAAATGGAAGAAGTCGCGCACTTCCTCGTAAGGCGTAGGCTCGGTCAGGCCGATGCTCTTGCCCAGCGTGTCGTCGAGGCTGGCGAGCTGCTCGCTGTTGCGGCGATAGGCCTGGTGGGCGGAGATCAGCGCCCGGGCGAAACCCGGCGCGTTCTGCGTCACCAGCTTGAGCTCCTGCAGATTGGGCGCGTAGTTTTCGAACAGCGGATCGCTGAGCGCCTCTGATAGAGCCGACAACAGCCGGTCGCCGTCGCCTTGCGAAATCTCCGTGATGTCGATCTGGAATTTTTCGGCGAGCGCAAGCAGCACGGAAGCCGAAACCGGACGCTGGTTGTTTTCGATCTGGTTGAGATAGCTGGTCGAGATGCCGATGCGTTCGGCAAAGCTCGCCTGCGTCAGCTTGTTGGCGTCGCGCAGTTCGCGCACCTTGCGGCCGATATAGAGTTTGCGTGACGCCATGTTTGCAAATTCGCAATTTACAGTTCTCGGATTTGTATATTATGCTTTCGCACACTTTCAAGCGTTTTCCTGCGCGCGCCATGGGGCTATTGCGCCAACTTCGCCGCTTGCCGCCGATGCGGCGAGAGGCCATTGTTTTTCAATCTCGTAGCGCGGGAGAAAGCTCATGACGCTCTACCAAGCCGCAGCCAGCAGGCCAACCAGCCGGCTCACCACTATGGATGTCGTTGCCGTCGTCGCAGGTTCGCTGCTTCTGACGCTGTCGGCCAAGGTCCAGGTGCCGTTCTACCCCGTGCCGATGACCATGCAGACACTTGTCGTGATCGGCCTTGGCCTGGCGCTCGGTCCGGTGCGTGGCGCTGCGGCGGTCGCGCTCTACCTGATGCAGGGCGCGCTTGGCCTGCCGGTTTTCGCCGGCACGCCGGAAAAAGGCATTGGCCTCGCCTATATGATGGGCCCCACGGGCGGTTATCTCCTGGGTTATCTGCCCGCAGCCCTGCTCGCCGGATGGCTGGCCGAGCGCGGCTGGGACCGCAGCCCGATTTCCGCCATGGCAGCTGCCCTGCTTGCCGCGGCAGTCATCTACGTGCCCGGCCTGCTCTGGCTCGGCTCGGTCATCGGCTTCGACAAGCCGGTGCTGGCCTTCGGCCTCTTTCCCTTCATCCCGGGCGACATCGCCAAGGCCGTGCTTGCGGCCATCGCGTTCCCCACCGCCTGGAAATGGCTTTCGACAAAGGGCATGAACTGATGCGCGCCGTTCTCGAACAGCTTGAAGCCCGCCGCTCGGAAGCCCGCCTCGGCGGTGGCCAGAAGCGCATCGACGCCCAGCATGCCAAGGGCAAGCTGACGGCGCGCGAACGCATCGACGTGCTGCTCGACGAAGGTTCCTTCGAAGAGTTCGACATGTATGTCACCCACCGCACCACCGAGTTCGGCATGGCCGAGCAAAAGGTGGCAGGCGACGGCGTCGTCACCGGCTGGGGCACCATCAACGGCCGCCAGGTTTATGTCTTCAGCCAAGACTTCACCGTGCTCGGCGGCTCGCTGTCCGAAACCCATGCCCAAAAGATCTGCAAGATCATGGACATGGCGATGCGCAACGGCGCGCCCGTCATCGGCCTCAACGATTCCGGCGGCGCCCGTATCCAGGAAGGCGTGGCCTCGCTCGCCGGCTATGCCGACGTGTTCAAGCGCAATGTCGACGCCTCGGGCGTGGTGCCGCAGATCTCCGTCATCATGGGCCCCTGCGCCGGTGGCGCCGTCTATTCGCCTGCCATGACCGACTTCATCTTCATGGTGCGTGACTCCTCCTACATGTTCGTCACCGGCCCGGACGTGGTGAAGACCGTCACCAACGAGATCGTCACCGCCGAAGAACTCGGCGGCGCGCGCACCCACACCTCGAAGTCGTCAGTCGCCGACGGCGCTTATGAAAACGACATCGAAGCGCTGGAGCAGGTTCGCCTGCTGTTCGACTTCCTCCCACTCAACAATCGCGAGAAGCCGCCGGTTCGGCCGTTCCACGACGACCCGGCGCGGCTGGAGAAGCGTCTCGACACGCTGATCCCCGACAGCGCAGCAAAACCCTACGACATGAAGGAACTGATCCTGGCGATCGCCGACGAAGGCGACTTCTTCGAGATCCAGGAGGCCTTCGCCAAGAACATCATCACCGGCTTCATGCGCATCGAGGGCCAAAGCGTCGGCGTGGTCGCCAACCAGCCCATGGTGCTGGCCGGCTGCCTCGACATCGACTCTTCGCGCAAGGCGGCGCGTTTCGTCCGTTTCTGCGACGCGTTTTCGATCCCGATCCTGACTTTGGTCGATGTGCCGGGCTTCCTGCCGGGAACGGCACAGGAATATGGCGGCGTCATCAAGCACGGCGCCAAGCTTCTCTTCGCCTATTCCCAGGCGACAGTTCCCATGGTCACGCTGATCACGCGAAAAGCCTATGGCGGCGCTTACGACGTCATGGCGTCCAAGCATATTGGCGCCGACATCAACTACGCCTGGCCGACCGCCGAGATCGCGGTCATGGGTGCCAAGGGCGCGACCGAGATCCTTTACCGCTCGGAACTCGGCAATCCCGAAAAGATCGCCGCGCGCACCAAGGAATATGAAGAACGCTTCGCCAATCCCTTCGTCGCCGCCGAGCGCGGTTTCATCGACGAAGTGATCATGCCGCATTCGTCGCGCCGCCGCATCGCTCGCGCCTTCGCCGCCCTGCGCGGAAAGAAGGTCGAAGCGCCGTGGAAGAAGCACGACACGATTCCTTTGTGAGCAGGTCAAAAATGTTCAAGAAAATCCTCATCGCCAATCGTGGCGAGATCGCCTGCCGGGTCATCAAGACGGCGCAGAAACTGGGTATCGCAACGGTCGCTGTCTATTCCGACGCCGACCGCGAGGCGCTGCATGTGAAGATGGCCGACGAGGCCGTCCATATCGGGCCAGCACCGTCGAACCAGTCCTACATCGTCATCCAGAAGATCATCGACGCGGTGCGCCAAACGGGCGCAGATGCGGTGCATCCGGGCTATGGCTTCCTGTCGGAAAACTCGAACTTCGCCGAAGCGCTGAAGGCCGAGGGCGTCGCTTTCATCGGACCGCCGCCGGTTGCGATCGAGGCGATGGGCGACAAGATCACCTCCAAGAAGATCGCGGCCTCCGCCGGCGTGTCGACCGTGCCTGGCCATATGGGCCTGATCGAGGATGCCAATGAGGCGGTGAAGATCGCCAACCAGATCGGCTATCCCGTGATGATCAAGGCCTCCGCCGGCGGCGGCGGCAAGGGCATGCGCATCGCCTGGAACGACGCCGAGGCGCGCGAGGGCTTCCAGTCGTCGAAGAACGAGGCGAAATCGTCGTTCGGCGACGACCGCATCTTCATCGAAAAATTCGTCACCCAGCCGCGCCACATCGAAATCCAGGTGCTCGGCGACCAGCACGGCAATCTGCTTTATCTCGGCGAGCGCGAATGCTCGATCCAGCGCCGCAACCAGAAGGTCATCGAAGAGGCGCCCTCGCCCTTCCTTGACGCTGCCACCCGCAAGGCGATGGGCGAGCAGGCCGTGGCCCTGGGCAAGGCGGTCGGCTATTTCTCGGCCGGCACTGTCGAATTCATCGTCGACGGCGACCGCAAATTCTACTTCCTCGAGATGAACACCCGTCTCCAGGTCGAGCATCCGGTGACCGAGCTGATCACCGGCATCGACCTCGTTGAGGAGATGATCCGCGTTGCCGCAGGCGAAAAACTGCGCTTCGGCCAGGACGACGTGAAATTGAACGGCTGGGCGATCGAAAGCCGGCTTTATGCCGAAGACCCCTACCGCAACTTCCTGCCCTCGATCGGCCGCCTGACCCGCTACCGCCCGCCGGTCGAAGGCAAGCGCGACGACGGCACGGTGGTGCGCAACGACACCGGCGTGTTCGAGGGCGGCGAAATCTCGATGTATTACGACCCGATGATCGCCAAGCTGTGCAGCTGGGCGCCGGATCGCGCCACCGCCATCGAGGTCATGGGCCGCGCGCTCGACGATTTCGAGGTCGAGGGCATCGGCCACAATTTGCCGTTCCTGTCGGCCGTCATGGACCATCCGCGCTTCCGCTCGGGCGCCATCACCACCGCCTTCATCGCCGAGGAATATCCCGACGGCTTCTCAGGCGTTGCGCCTTCCGAAGCTGATGCCAAGAAGCTTGCCGGTGTGGCAGCACTGATCAATTTGTCGATGCAACGCCGTGGCGCCCAGATTTCCGGCGCGCTTACCAATCACCAGCGCCCGGTGGGTGCCGACTGGGTGGTGACGCTCGGCGGTTTCACCCTGCCGCTGCAGGTCAAGGACGGTGCCGACGGCACGGTTGTCGCGTTCGACGATGGCACCGCGCTTGCTGTGTCGAGCGACTGGCTGCCTGGCCATTTGCACGCCAACTTCGCCGTCGACGGCAGCTTGATCGGGGTCAAGACCGCGCGCTCGGGCACCGGCTGGCGCCTGCGCTGGCGCGGCATGGACGTGGTGGCGCATGTGCGCAGCCCGCGCGTCGCCGAGCTTGCTAGGCTGATGCCGGTCAAGCTTCCGCCTGATACCTCCAAGCTGCTGCTCTGCCCGATGCCCGGCGTGGTAACATCGATCCTGGTCAAGCAAGGCGACGAGGTCGAAGCTGGCCAATCGCTGGCGACAGTCGAGGCGATGAAGATGGAAAACGTGCTGCGCGCCGAGCGCAAGGGCACGGTCAAGCGCGTGGCGGCAACCGCTGGCGAAAGCCTCGCCGTCGACGAACTGATCATGGAATTCGAATGATGGTTGAGCACAGCACCCCCACTCCGGTTTGCTGCGCAAACCACCTCTCCCCCTGCCCGGGGGAGAGGAACGCCATTTCTGCCCGGGCGCGCGGCTCGCGATTTGCGCTTCCTCTCCCCCGGGCAGGGGGAGAGGTGGCCCGAAGGGCCGGTGAGGGGGTGATTGCTCCCGTTTTCAGGAGGCCCCAATGACCGACAAACCGACAATCGACACCTGGAAAAAGCTCGCCGAACGCGAGATCAAGGCGTCGCCGGATACGCTTGTGTGGAACACGCCCGAAGGCATCGACGTCAAGCCGCTCTACACGGCCGATGATCTCTCCGGCATCGACAGTCTCGATTCGATGCCCGGCTTCGCGCCGTTCCTGCGCGGCCCGCGCGCCACGATGTATACCGGCCGCCCCTGGACCATCCGGCAATATGCCGGCTTCTCGACGGCGGAGGCCTCCAACAACTTCTACCGCAAGGCGCTTGCCGCCGGCCAACAAGGCGTGTCGGTGGCCTTCGACCTTGCAACCCATCGCGGTTATGACAGCGACCATCCGCGTGTCGAAGGCGATGTCGGCAAGGCCGGCGTTGCGATCGACTCGGTCGAGGACATGAAGATCCTGTTCGACGGCATTCCGCTCGAAAAGATCTCCGTGTCGATGACCATGAATGGTGCTGTGATCCCGATCCTTGCCAGTTTCATCGTTGCCGGCGAGGAACAGGGCGTGCCGCGAGAACAGCTCTCGGGGACCATCCAGAACGACATCCTCAAGGAGTTCATGGTCCGCAACACCTACATCTACCCGCCCGAGCCCTCGATGCGCATCGTCGCCGATATCATCGAGTACACGGCCAAGGAGATGCCGAAGTTCAACTCGATCTCGATCTCCGGCTACCACATGCAGGAAGCCGGCTCGACGCTGGTGCAGGAACTCGCCTTCACGTTGGCCGACGGCCGAGAATATGTCCGCGCGGCACTCAACAAGGGCCTCAATGTCGACGAGTTCGCCGGCCGGCTGTCGTTTTTCTTCGCCATCGGCATGAACTTCTTCATGGAGGCCGCCAAGCTGCGCGCCGCGCGCCTGCTGTGGTCGCGCATCATGACCGAGTTCGAGCCGAAGAAGGCGTCGTCGCTGATGCTGCGCACGCACTGCCAGACCTCCGGCGTGTCGCTGCAGGAGCAGGATCCCTACAACAACATCGTGCGCACCGCCTTCGAGGCGATGTCGGCGGCACTGGGCGGGACGCAATCGCTGCACACCAACTCCTTCGACGAGGCGATCGCCTTGCCGACCGAGTTTTCGGCCCGCATCGCCCGCAACACCCAGCTGATCCTCCAGCATGAGACCGGCGTGACCAAGGTCGTCGATCCGCTGGCCGGCTCCTATTATGTCGAGAGCCTGACCAATGATCTCGCCGAAAAGGCCTGGGCGCTGATCGAGGAAGTCGAGGCCATGGGCGGCATGACCAAGGCGGTCGCCACAGGCCTGCCCAAGCGCATGATCGAGGAAGCGGCGACACGCCGCCAGGCCGCCGTCGACAAGGGCGAAGAGGTCATCGTCGGCGTCAACAAGTACCGGCTCGAGCAGGAAGACCATCACGACATCCTCGAGATCGACAATTCCGCCGTGCGCCTGTCGCAGATCGAGCGCATCGAGCGCACCCGGCGCCAGCGCGACCCCAGCCGCGTCGAGGCTGCACTGGCAGCTCTCGAAAAGGTCGCCCGCAGCGGTGAAGGCAACATGCTTGCCGCCGCCGTGGAAGCCTCCCGGGCGCGGGCCACTGTCGGCGAGATTTCCGACGCCATGCGCCGCGCCTTTGGCGATCATGTTGCGGTGCCCGAAGTCGTCGACAACGTCTATGGCCAGGCCTATGACGGCGAGCCGGAATTCAAGACGCTGGTTTCGCGTCTTGATCAGTTTGCCGCGACACTCGGCGAGAAGCCGCGCATCATGGTGGCCAAGCTCGGCCAGGACGGCCACGACCGTGGCGCCAAGATCATCGCTTCTGCCTTCGGCGACATCGGCTTCGAGGTCATCGCCGGACCGCTGTTCCAGACGCCCGGCGAGGCCGCCGATACGGCAATCGCGTCCAAGGTCCATGTTGTCGGCATGTCGTCTTTGGCCGCCGGCCACAAGACGCTCGCCCCGCAGCTGGTCGAGGCGCTGAAGGCCAAGGGCGCTGAAGACATCATCGTGGTGGTCGGCGGCGTCATCCCACGCCAGGACTACGAGTTTCTGCTCGACCATGGTGTCGCAGCCGTTTTCGGTCCCGGCACCAATGTGCTCGACGCGGCACGCGCCGTGCTCGACCTGATGGAAGGCAAGCGCCGCAATGAGTAAGCCGGCTTACAAAACAAAAGAAGGCCCGCTTGCCAAACGACAAGCGGGCCTTTCTTTGCGAGCCGATCAGGCCGGCATGTTTTCGCGGTCATGCTCGGCGATCATCTCGCGCAAGGCTTCGAGCACCGAACCCTTGAGATCGTTGCGCTTGAGCGCGAAGGCGACATTGGCCTGGATGAAACCTTCCTTAGAGCCGCAGTCGAACATCCGGCCGGCGAACGGCCGGGCAAAGAATGCCTGGCTTGCGGCAAGGCGAACCATCGCGTCGGTCAGCTGGATCTCGCCGCCGGCGCCGCGCGCCTGGGTGCCCAGCAACGTGAAGACTTCCGGCTGCAGGATATAGCGGCCGTTGATGTAGAAATTCGACGGCGCATCGGCCGGCTTCGGCTTTTCGACCATCGCGGTGACCTCGAAGCCCGAGCCTGTAGCAGCACCCTTGCCGACGATGCCGTATTTGTTGGTCTCGTGCGGCGCGCACTGCTCGACGGCGATGACATTGCCGCCGGTCTCGCCATAGAGTTCCATGATCTCGGCGAGGCAACCGCGCTTGCCGAACGACACCATGTCGGGCAGCAACAGCGCGAAAGGCTCGTCGCCGATGATGTCGCGCGCGCACCAGACGGCGTGGCCAAGCCCGTGCGGCGCCTGCTGGCGGGTGAAGCTGGTGGTTCCCGGCACTGGCAGCAGGCTCTCCAGCGACCTGAGCTCGTGGACCTTGCCGGCCTGTTCAAGCGTGCCGATCAGTTCGGGATGAAGGTCGAAATAGTCCTCGATGACCGCCTTGTTGCGGCCCGTCACGAAGACGATGTGCTCGATGCCGGCCTCAAGTGCTTCGTCGACTGCATATTGCACCACAGGCCGATCGACGACCGGCAGCATTTCCTTCGGCATCGACTTGGTCGCCGGCAAAAACCGCGTGCCCAGACCCGCGACCGGAATGACGGCCTTCCTGACTTTCCTGATTGCCATAAAGTTCTCCCCGTTCTTGCATGCTTTTCGGACGTATTCTTACGTGTAGGTAAGAACCGTTGGATGCGGCTATTGTTCCGAACTGATGACAATATTGAGGCAGCCTGAATCGGCAGCCTCGGGATAAGCAATCAACAAAGATTTCAGTATGTTGCGGTCAGGCCGGCCTTTCGCCCGATACTGATGTAGTCGATGCCGTGGCGGGCGAGGACACGCGGGTCGTAGAGGTTGCGGCCGTCGAAGATGACGGGGGTTGCAAGCGCCTGCTTGATGATTTCGAAGGACGGTGCCCGGAAATTCTTCCACTCGGTGGCAATCAGCAGCGCGTCGGCACCGCGCAGCGCCGCCTCCTTGGTGCCGCACAGCAAAAGATCGTCGCGCTGGCCGTAGACGGTCTGCGCCTCGTTCATCGCCTCGGGGTCATAGGCCTGGACCTTGGCACCCGCCTGCCACAAAGCCTCCATCAGCACGCGGCTTGGTGCCTCGCGCATGTCGTCGGTGTTGGGCTTGAAGGCGAGCCCCCACAAGGCAAAGGTCTTGCCGGCGAGATCGCCGTTGAAATAGCGCGACAGCTTGTCGAACAGCACCGCCTTTTGGGAATTGTTGCGCTCTTCGACCGACTTCAGCAGCGTCGCATCAAAACCTATGCCATCGGCGGTGCGGATCAGCGCGCGCACGTCCTTGGGAAAACACGAGCCGCCATAACCGAGACCGGGATAGATGAAGTGGTAGCCGATGCGCGGGTCCGAGCCGATGCCCTTGCGCACCTCCTCGATGTCGGCGCCGAGCAGCTCGGCGAGGTTGGCCATCTCGTTCATGAAGCTGATCTTGGTCGCCAGCATGCAATTGGCGGCATATTTGGTGAACTCGGCCGAGCGCACATCCATCACGACCATCTTTTCGTGGTTGCGGTTGAACGGCGCGTAGAGCTCGCGCATCACCAATTCGGAAGCTTCGTTTTGGGTGCCGATGATGATGCGGTCGGGCTTCATGCAGTCGGCGACCGCCGAGCCCTCTTTGAGGAACTCCGGGTTCGAGACGACGTCGAAGGCAAGATCCTCGCGGGCACGGTCTCTGAGCACTTCGGCGATCTTCTGGGAGACCTTGTCAGCGGTGCCAACCGGCACTGTCGACTTGGTCACGACGATCTTGGGGCCAGCCATCTCGCCGCCGATCACCTCGGCCACCGACAGCACATATTTGAGGTCGGCCGAACCGTCCTCGCCCTGCGGTGTGCCGACAGCGATCATCTGGATCTCGCCATGCCTGACAGCCATCGCCGCATCGGTGGTGAAGACGATGCGCCCTGCGGCATGGTTGTCGCGCACCAAAGCCTCGAGCCCCGGCTCGAAGATCGAGATCAAACCCTGGTTCAGCTGCTCGACCTTGTCTGCGTCGATATCGACGCAGACCACGTCATGGCCGACCTCGGCCAACACCGCCGCCTGCACAAGCCCGACATAGCCAATTCCAAATACCGTCAAGTACATCCGGTCAAATCCTGTTGCCGAGCACCTTCACGCACGGGGGTGATACAGGATTTGTTACGGTCCACCAATCGGAACGTTGGTTCGCCTCATACCGCAATCGAATGACGCGCCGTACCCTCGCCGAGATAGGAGTCGAAGGCGGCGGCGATCGAACGGACGAAGGGTTTGCCGCGTTCTGTGACGACAAAGCGGTTGCCGGCGCGGACAAAGACGCCGTCGCGATCACTGGCGGCAAGCAGCTCGGCCTCTGTGATCACGCCGCGCGCGGCATCACCGAACAGGCTGAGAAGCGCGCAGCGCGAGAACGAGAAATCGCACATCAGCCGTTCGATGACCCAGGCGCGCATGCGGTCGGCATTGGAAAGTGCAAAGCCGCGCACAGTGGCCAGGCCGCCGGCCAGCACGCGGCGCTCATATTCACCCGTCGCCGGCATGTTCTGGACATAGCCTTGCGGCAGCAGGCCGATCGAGGAAGCGCCCAAGCCGATCAGCGCGTCGGCCTGGTCGGTGGTGTAGCCCTGGAAATTGCGCCGCAAGGTGCCGGAGCGCGCGGCAACCGCAAGACTGTCTGCGGGAAGCGCGAAATGGTCCATGCCGACGGCCTCGTAACCCGCGGCCAGGATGCGTTGTGATGCCGCCTCCGCCTGCTCCAGCCTGGCGGAGGCATCGGGAAGCAGCGCCTCGTCGATCATCGTCTGGTGCTTCTTCATCCAAGGCACATGGGCATAGCCGAACAGCGCGATGCGGTCGGGCCGCAACGACAGAAGCTTGTCTGTCGTCGCAGCGATACTTTCCAGCGTCTGGTGCGGCAGGCCGTAGAGCATGTCGAGATTGACCGAACGCACGCCGCGCGCGCGAACCGCGTCGACAACCGCCTTTGTCTGCTCAAAGGTCTGCTCGCGGTTGATTGCCTGCTGCACGCGTTCGTCGAAATCCTGCACGCCGAGGCTGGCCCGCGTCATGCCGATGCTGGCCAGCGCATCGAAACGCGCCTCGTCCATGTCGTTGGGATCCATTTCGACGCTGATCTCGGCATCGGATGCAAATGCAAACTTGTCGCGCAG
The DNA here is from genome assembly GCF_058808215.1 of Aminobacter sp. GW821-FHT11F06. Taxonomy (NCBI): domain Bacteria; kingdom Pseudomonadati; phylum Pseudomonadota; class Alphaproteobacteria; order Hyphomicrobiales; family Phyllobacteriaceae; genus Aminobacter; species Aminobacter sp. GW821-FHT11F06. The sequence continues at coordinate 292,506 of NZ_JBXARL010000004.1, forward strand.
CCTGCGCCCAAGCGAAAGAATATGCTCAACCTTGAGCATCGTCGGCGATCCACCTCCAAGGTGCAACGCACTGACATTCAGCTTGCTTCCGCAAAGTGAGGCCACTGCATCGATCTCGCCGGCAAGCGCGATCAGGTAGCTGAGAATCGGGTCGTATTTCCGCGTCTGCTTGGTGTGGCAGGCACAGAACCAGCACAGCCGGTCGCAATAGGGAATATGGACATAAAGCGATGCGGAAGCGCCTTTGGGCAGGGCCCGCAACCAGCTGCCATAGGTCGTTGCCGAGATTGCCGCGTTGAAATGCGGCGCGGTCGGATAGCTGGTGTAGCGCGGCACCGGCGCGGCGTATTTTTCGACGAGTGTGCTGTCCATGATCGTCTCCATCAACGACCAAGGATCCGACGGACGCTACGTCAGCGCCTTGACCTGGATCAATAACTCCCCGGCGGCGGACACAATGACACGTTCCTTTTGCCGCCCGCGGTCCCTAGGTTGAGCAAATCAGACGGTCGGACAACGCGATGACCCTTCGGCAAGACATTCACAATTCTGAGATACCGGTGCTGTGCCGAGCCTGCGAGGCGCGGCATCGCGGCGTTTGCGGCGCGCTGTCGCCAGAGCAGCTCATCGAACTCAGCCGCCATTCGACCAAGCGCAAGATCGAGGCCGGCACGGAACTCGTTTCCGATGCCGGCAACATCGACAGCTACGCCAATATCCTTGCCGGCGTCGTCAAGCTGACCAAGACCCTGCCCGACGGCCGCCAGCAGATCGTCAGCCTTCAATTCGCACCCGATTTCATCGGCCGGCCATTCAAGCGGGAAAGCACGATCAGCGCCGAGGCCGCCACCGCCGTCTCCGTCTGCGCCTTCCCTAAGACATCGCTCGACCGGATGATCGAACAGGCGCCTGAACTTGGCCACCGGCTGCACCTCCAGGCACTCGACGAACTCGACGAGGCGCGCGACTGGATGCTGACGCTCGGGCGCAAGACGGCCGCCGAGCGCGTCGCCTCCTTCCTGCATCTCATCGCCCGTCACAGCGACCCCGAAGTCGAAAGCGACGGCGAAGTCAGTTTCGAGCTGCCTTTGACCCGCGCCGACATCGCCGATTTTCTCGGTCTCACCATCGAAACCGTCAGCCGGCAGCTGACCAAGCTGCGCAAGGACGGGCTGATCGCGGTCGAAAACAACCGCCACATCACCGTTTTCGACGTCGCCAAGCTGGAACGCCGCGCCAACGTCTGAACGGCGTCACTCACGCGGCGACAGCTGGGCCAGCACATGGTCGCGCTCGAAGGCGACATGGCGGCGAACCGCGCCAAAAAAGCCGCGCAACATGAAACCGAGTGTTTCGGGATTCGCTGCCCGGCGATTCCGCGCGGCAATTCGCAAGGCATCCCGCAACTCGGCGGCATAGCCCTCGTCCTCGAAATGCTCATGTTTCAGCCGCGCGATGGTTTTGCGCACCTCGGCACTTTGTTCGAGGCTCGCGGCGAAGTGTGGATAGACCCGTTCCTCCTCGTAACGATGGACCTTGGACATCTGCGGCCCCAGCGCCCGCGCCGCCAGCAGGCACTCGCGACGGTTAAGCCCGCCAGGCAATGAGTCGGCGATCGCCTCCAGCCTGTCGCAAAGGGCGAGTTTAGCCGCATGCGCACGCCGCATGACGGCAACGGCGTCGAGTATAGCTGCATGCTCCGATCCGGTTCTCAATTCGTAGCGCGCATTCATACTGTTTCGCGTTTCCTTTCGTACTCTAAGGCTGTTCTGACAAGCGGCACTTGACCTTGATCCAGATCAAGGCAGTGTGGGTAATTGTCATGGATGTGTGCCGTCTGGCGCCGACGCGAGCTTTCGGCGCTCAGCTACCGTCGGGGATCGCTCATGAAATACGGATTCGAAGTCATCTTGCTGGCACTGGGGGCGTTCATCGCCTTGCTAGGTGTCGCCTTCGCGCATGACAGCCAGTTCGGCGCTCATATGTGGGTGCTGTTTTTCGCTCTGGCGGCAGGCGCCATCGTCTTGATGCGCACCTCCAACTACGCGCCGGTCGACATCCTCGCCGAGGACAAGTCGGCCTATATGGACGGGCCGGTGCGCTACGGCGTCGTCGCCACTGTGTTCTGGGGCGTCGTGGGCCTGCTCGTGGGCGTGGTCGTCGCGGCCCAGCTTGCCTTCCCCGATCTCAACATCGAGCCGTGGCTGAATTTGGGGCGCCTGCGCCCGCTGCACACCTCGGCGGTGATCTTCGCCTTCGGCGGCAACGCGCTGATCGCCACGTCATTCTACGTTGTCCAGCGTACGTCACGCGCGCGCCTCTTCGGTGGCGACCTCGCCTGGTACGTGTTCTGGGGCTACCAGCTGTTCATCGTCATGGCGGCGACCGGCTATCTGCTCGGCATCACCCAGAGCCGCGAATATGCCGAGCCCGAATGGTATGTCGACATCTTCCTGACGGTCGTCTGGGTCGCTTATCTCGTCGTCTTCCTGGGCACGATCCTGAACCGCAAGGAGCCACATATCTATGTGGCCAACTGGTTCTATCTCGCCTTCATCATCACCATCGCGATGCTGCACGTCGTCAACAACCTCGCCGTGCCGGCGTCTTTCCTCGGCTCGAAGAGCTATTCGCTGTTTGCCGGCGTGCAGGACGCGCTGACGCAGTGGTGGTACGGCCATAACGCCGTCGGCTTCTTCCTGACCGCCGGCTTCCTCGGCATGATGTATTACTTCGTGCCCAAGCAGGCCGGACGTCCGGTCTATTCCTACCGGCTGTCGATCATCCACTTCTGGTCGCTGATCTTTCTCTACATCTGGGCCGGCCCGCACCATCTGCACTACACCGCCCTGCCCGACTGGGCGCAAACGCTCGGCATGGTGTTTTCGATCATGCTGTGGATGCCGTCCTGGGGTGGCATGATCAACGGCCTGATGACGCTGTCGGGCGCCTGGGACAAGATCCGCACCGATCCGATCATCCGCATGATGGTCATCGCCATCGCCTTCTACGGCATGTCGACCTTCGAAGGCCCGATGATGTCGATCAAGGCGGTCAACTCGCTCAGCCACTACACTGAGTGGACCATCGGCCACGTCCATTCCGGCGCGCTCGGCTGGAACGGCATGATCACCTTCGGCGCCATCTACTTCCTTGTGCCGCGCCTGTGGGGCCGCGAACGGCTCTATTCGATGCGGATGGTGACCTGGCACTTCTGGCTCGCGACCCTCGGCATCGTCGTCTACGCCGCCGTCATGTGGGTCGCAGGTATCACGCAAGGGTTGATGTGGCGCGAATACAACGAGCAGGGTTTCCTGGTCTATTCCATCGCCGAGAGCGTGGCAGCCATGAAGCCCTACTACATCGTCCGCACGATCGGCGGCCTGATGTACCTCGCCGGCGCGCTGGTCATGGCCTGGAACGTCTACATGACGATCCGCGGTCACGTGCGCGAAGAAGAGCCGATGCCCGGCGCCGCACCAGCCCTCCAGCCTGCGCAGTAAGGAGCCCGACATGGCACTGCTCGACAAACACAAGATCATCGAGAAGAACGCGACGCTCCTGCTGGTCGGAACGCTGCTGGTTGTCAGCATCGGCGGTATCGTCCAGATCGCGCCTCTCTTCTATCTCGAAAACACCATCGAGAAAGTCGAAGGCATGCGTCCCTACTCGCCACTGGAGCTGGCCGGGCGCAACATCTACATCCGCGAAGGCTGCTATCTCTGCCACAGCCAGATGATCCGGCCGTTCCGTGACGAGGTGGAGCGCTACGGCCACTACTCCCTGGCGGCCGAGTCGATGTACGACCATCCCTTCCAGTGGGGATCCAAGCGCACCGGCCCGGACCTCGCCCGTGTCGGCGACCGCTACTCCAACGAATGGCACGTCCAGCACCTGATCGAGCCGCGCTCGGTGGTGCCGGAGTCGATCATGCCGAGCTATGCCTTCCTCAAGGAAACGCCGGTTGTGGTGAAAAACATCAGCTACGACCTGATCGCCAACCGCCGCGTCGGCGTGCCCTACAGCGACGAGATGATCGCCAGCGCCGAGGCAGACATGAAGGCACAGGCTGACCCCAATGCCGACACGTCAGGTCTTCTGGCGCGCTATCCCAAGGCCAAGCTTGGCGATTTCGACGGCAACCCGGCGGCACTGACCGAGATGGACGCGCTTGTCGCCTACCTGCAGATGCTTGGCACCTTGGTCGACTTCTCGACCTACGACCCGGCCACCGGCTACCGCTAGGAGATTTGTCATGGACTACAACACCTTGAGACATTTCGCCGACAGCTGGGGGCTGCTGGCGATGACCGTCTTCTTCATCGGCGCGGTGATTTTCGCGCTTCGCCCCGGCAGCCGCGAAGCGGCCGAACAGGCCGCACAAATTCCGCTCAAGGAGGACTGATCTGTGAGCGAAAAACAAATCGACGAACTGTCCGGCGTCGAGACCACCGGACATGAATGGGACGGCATCACCGAGCTCAACAATCCGATGCCGCGCTGGTGGCTGTGGACCTTCTACGCCACCATTGTCTGGGCTTTGGCTTACACCATCGCCTACCCGGCCTGGCCGATGATTCGTACCGCCACCACTGGCGTACTGGGCTATTCCAGCCGCGCGGACGTCCAGGCCGAGCTCACTGCCGCCGAAAACGCCAAGAGCGCCTATGTCGAGGCCGTGAAGAGCAAGAGCGTCAGCGAGATCATGGCCGACGAGAACCTGCGCCAGTTCGCCACGGCTGCCGGTTCGGCTGCCTTCAAGGTCAACTGCATCCAGTGCCACGGCTCGGGCGCGCAGGGTTCGCCCGGCTTTCCCAACCTCAACGACGACGAATGGCTGTGGGGCGGCAAGGTCGACCAGATCTACCAGAGCGTTGCGCACGGCGTGCGTTTTGCCGGCGACGAGCAGACGCACGTCTCGGAAATGCCGGCTTTCGCTGAAATCCTCCAACCGCAGCAGGTCAACGAGGTTGCGGCCTATGTCGCAAGTCTCGGCGGCAAGGCCGACACCCCCGATCTGGTGCCTGCCGGAGCCAAGGTCTTCGCTGACAATTGTGCCGTCTGCCATGGCGACAACGCCAAGGGCAACAAGGAACTGGGCGCCCCCAACCTGACCGACGCGATCTTTCTCTATGCCTCCGGGCAGAACGCGATCGCCCAGCAGGTACGCCATCCCAAGCACGGCGTCATGCCGGCCTGGGGAGCACGACTTGGCGACGTGAAGGTCAAGGAGCTTGCCATCTTCGTCTATTCGCTCGGCGGCGGCGAATAGCCCTCCACCGCCGACGGGTGGGGACGAAAGGCAAGGCAGGCTCGGCAGAAATGCCGGGCCTCGACGCGTAGAAAAACCCAGGCTTGACCTGGGTCAAGGCTGGCCACAAGCCGGCCAAGCATAAGGAGCAAACCCGGATTTCGGGGTTGCAGGAGACGAGAATGCTTGACGACACGGAAGTCGAGAGGCTCGAGGTAGAGGCGGTCAACTCCGCCAAGACCCGCCAACCGCTCTACACGGCGCGCAAGAAGGTCTTTCCCAAGCGTGCCTCCGGTCGATTCCGCCAGTTCAAGTGGCTGATCATGGCGATCACGCTTGGCATCTACTATCTGACGCCGTGGCTCAGGTGGGACCGCGGCCCCTATGCGCCCGACCAGGCCGTCCTGCTCGACATCGCCAACCGGCGTTTCTACTTCTTCGCCATCGAGATCTGGCCCCAGGAATTCTACTATGTCGCCGGCCTGCTGGTCATGGCCGGCATCGGGCTGTTCCTCGTCACCTCGACTGTCGGCCGCGCCTGGTGCGGCTACACCTGCCCGCAGACGGTGTGGGTCGATCTGTTCCTCGTCGTCGAGCGCGGCATCGAAGGCGACCGAAATGCCCGCATCAAGCTCGACGCGGCACCTATGTCGGCAAACAAGCTCGCCAAGCGCGTAGCCAAGCACGCCATCTGGCTCCTCATCGCGGTTGCCACCGGTGGTGCCTGGATCTTCTATTTCGCCGACGCCCCGAGGCTGCTTGGTGATTTCGTCACCGGACAGGCAGAGCCTGTCGCCTACATCACCGTCGCCATCCTCACCGCGACCACCTACACCTTCGGCGGACTGCTGCGCGAGCAGGTCTGCACCTATATGTGCCCGTGGCCGCGCATCCAGGCGGCGATGCTCGACGAAAACTCGCTGACCGTCACCTACAATGACTGGCGCGGCGAACCGCGCTCGCGCCATGCCAAGAAGGCCGCGGCCGAGGGGCTCACCGTCGGCGACTGCGTCGACTGCAACGCCTGCGTCGCCGTTTGCCCGATGGGCATCGACATTCGCGACGGCCAGCAGCTCGAATGCATCACCTGCGCACTGTGCATCGACGCCTGCGACAGCGTCATGGACAAGGTCGGCAAGGAGCGCGGCCTGATCTCCTACGCCACGCTCGCCGACTACCAGTCGAACATGGCGATCGCCACGGATCCGGTCACCGCTACCATCGACCCGAAGCGGGTGCGCGACGACAAAGGCAAGCTCAGCACGGCGATTGCTCACTTCCGCCTCGGCCGAATCTTCCGCCTGCGCACCTTCATCTATGCCGGTGCCTGGAGCCTGATTGGCGTTGCCTTGCTTTTTGCCCTGCTCAGCCGCGACCGGCTCGAGGTCAACGTGCTGCAGGACCGCAATCCGCAATTCGTCCGCCTGTCGGACGGCTCGATCCGCAACGGCTATACCGTCAAGCTTCTCAACATGGTGCCACAGCCGCGCAGCTTCGAGCTCTCCATCGAGGGCTTGCCCGGTGCCAACATGAGCGTCGTGGGCATGGACCAGCCCGAGAGCCGCTCCATCACCACCGAAGTTGAGCCCGACAAGCTCAAGACGATCAGGGTCTATGTCCGCCAGCCTCGCGAAAACCTGGCCGAGGGGCAGAGCTTCAAATTCGTCGTCGTCGACAGGGCGGGTTCCGAAAGTGCCTCTTATGTCGCAAAGTTCAACGTTCCGGAGGCAGGTAGATGAGCTCTCGCGCCGTTCAGCCCAAGCCATTCACTGGTTGGCATATGCTAACCATCATGGTCGCGTTCTTCAGCGTCATCATCGCCGTCAATCTGCTCATGGCCACTTTGGCCAATACGAGCTGGACCGGCCTTGTGGTGCAAAACACCTATGTCGCCAGCCAGCAGTTCAATGAGCGCATTGCCGAGTCACGCGCTCAGGCAGCACTTGGCTGGAAGGGCACACTTAAAATCGCCAATGGTGATATCCGTTACAATCTTGTCGATGCTTCCGGCTCAGAGATAGCGCTCGAAAGCGTAACCGCCACCTTCCGCCGCCCGGCCTATGAGGCTGAGGATTGGCAGGCAACGCTCACAGGCAACGCCGACGGCACTTTCTCCACCACTTCAGCGATCCGCGACGGCATCTGGATCGTCGACACCGAGGCGACACTGAGGGACCACGCGCCCTATCACGAGGCGCGACGCCTCATCGTTACCGCAGGAGAAGCGAAATGAGCTGCTGCGCGCCTGACGTTGATGCCGCGCTCGGCCTCGCGGCAAGCGCACCCAAGGGTCCGTCCCGCGACGAGCTGATGCTGTCGAGCCGCAATCTACCGGGCGGCTTGCGCCAGACCGACCTCTCCGTTCCAGGCGTGCATTGCGGCGCCTGCATGACCAATATCGAGCAAGCGCTTGGCAAGCTCGACGGCGTCGAGCAGGCGCGGGTCAATCTTTCGACCAAGCGCGTATCGATACGCTGGCGCGAAGACGCCGGCGCCCCGGACATCGCCGATGCACTCGGACAGCTGGGTTATGAAAGCCATCTGTTCGAGCAAGGTGCCGAGGACAAGGACGAGACCCTCGCCGAGTTGATCCGCGGCCTAGGCATCGCCGGCTTCGCCGCCGGCAACATCATGCTGCTTTCGGTCTCGGTGTGGTCGGGCGCAACCGATGCTACGCGTGATCTGTTCCACTGGCTTTCGGCGCTGATCGCGCTGCCTGCACTGGCCTATTCCGGCCGCATCTTCTTCCGTTCAGCCTGGGGCGCGTTGCGCAACGGCCGCACCAATATGGACGTGCCAATCTCGATCGGCGTCCTTCTCGCCTATGGCATGAGCCTCTATGAGACCGCCAATCACGGCCCCCATGCCTATTTCGACGCTTCGGCGTCGCTGCTGTTTTTCCTGCTCATCGGCCGCACGCTCGACCATGTCATGCGCGAGCGCGCCCGTGTCGCCGTCAAGGGGCTGGCGCGGCTTGCCGCCCGCGGTGCGACGGTGCTTCACCCCGACGGCACCAGCGCCTATCTGCCAGTCAGCGACATCAAGCCGGGCACGCACATCCTGCTTTCGGCCGGCGAACGCGTGCCGGTCGACGCCAAGGTGCTCAAGGGCGGTTCAGAGCTCGATTGCGCCATCGTTTCAGGCGAAAGCGATCCCGTTGCCGTTGTGTCAGGTGCCGAACTGCGCGCCGGCACGCTCAACCTGACCGGTCCATTGACCATCGAGGCGACCGCTGCGGCACAGGATTCGTTCCTCGCCGAAATGATGCGCCTGATGGAAGCCGCCGAGAGCGGGCGTGGCGGCTATCGCCGCATCGCCGACCGGGCTTCGGCGCTCTACGCCCCGGTCGTGCACCTGACCGCATTCCTGGCATTCATTGGCTGGATGATCGCCTCAGGCAACTGGCACCAGGCGATCACCATCGCCATCGCAGTCCTCATCATCACCTGCCCCTGTGCCCTTGGCCTTGCCGTGCCGATCGTCCAGGTGGCTGCCGCGCGGCGTCTGTTTGAAAACGGCATCATGGTCAAGGACGGCTCTGCCATGGAACGGCTGGCGGAGATCGACACGGTCGTGTTCGACAAGACCGGCACATTGACGCTGGGCATGCCCAGGTTGATCAACGGAAACGAGATTTCGGCGGAAATGCTCTCGCTTGCCGGGGCCATGGCGCTGCATTCGCGCCACCCCGTCTCGCGAGCACTCGCCGAGGCAGGCGGCGCTGCCACAACGCGGCAATGGAGCTTCGACAGCGTCGAAGAGATCCCCGGTTTCGGCCTGCAGGCCCGGCTTGGTTGCGACATTTATCGCCTTGGCCGAGCGCCCTGGGCACTTGGCAAGGAGGGTTCGATCGGCGGCACAGTGCTGTCGAAGAATGGCTTGGGGATCGCCGAGTTCGCCTTCGACGACCGGCCGCGCGCAGGTGCGGCCGCGGCTGTCGCCGAATTGCGGGACCAGGGCCTCGCCGTCGAGATCGTCTCCGGCGATCGCCCCGACGCCGTCGCATCCGTGGCCGCGGCACTCGGTATTGAACGCATCTCTGCCCGGGTGCTGCCGAGCGGCAAGGTCGACAGGCTGACCGCGCTCAAGGCGGAGGGCCACAAGGTGCTGATGGTCGGCGACGGCCTCAACGACGCGCCCGCCCTCGCTGCGGCGCATGTTTCGATGGCACCGGCGAGTGCCGCCGACATCGGCCGTGCGGCTGCCGACTTCGTCTTCCTGCGCGAAAGCCTCTCAGCCATTCCGCTGGCACTCGCAACCTCCCGGCAAGCGAACCGGTTGATCCGCCAAAACCTGGTGCTCGCTGTGGTCTACAATGCGATTGCCGTGCCCATTGCGCTGCTTGGTTATGTCACGCCGCTGGTTGCCGCGTTGGCGATGTCGCTGTCATCGGTTATTGTGATCGCCAATGGGTTGCGGCTCAGCGCCGGCAAAGCCAGCGCACCGAAGCCTGCCGCAAGCAAAGGGCAAGCCTTTCCCCGCAAGGAGGCTATGGCATCATGAACAATCTGCTGTTTCTCCTGCCTGTCGCGCTGTTTCTCGGCGGGCTTGGCCTTGCAGCCTTCCTGTGGTCGCTGCGCAGCGGCCAGTATGAAGACATGGACGGCGCTGCCGAGCGGATTCTGGCCGACGACGACTAGGTACGCGGACAAAAATGCTGCGGCAGTCCAAACGCCTGTGCTAACAGAGCGGCATGGCGCAAAAGAAAGCTCACGAGGTCGATTCCTGGCTGGCACGCCCCGCTGCCGAGGCGGTGATCGTACTCATCTACGGCCCTGACCGTGGCCTGGTTTCCGAGCGCGCGGCAGCCTTTGCCGCCAAGACCGGCCTTCCCCTCGACGATCCCTTTTCCGTGGTGAAACTCGACGCCGCCGATGTCGAACGCGACAGCGGCCGCCTTGTCGATGAAGCCCGCACGGTGCCGATGTTTTCGCCCCGCCGCCTGATCTGGGTGCGCAATGCGGCCGCCCAAAAGAACCTCGCCGACGACGTCAAGGCACTCGTTGCCGCCCCGCCGCGCGATGCCATCATCCTGATAGAAGCACAGGACCTCAAGAAAGGCGCGCCCTTGCGCACCGTGGTCGAAGGCGCTTTTGCCGGCATGGCCCTGCCCTGCTATGGCGACGAGGCGCGCGACATCGAGACCGTCATTGACGACGAGCTGCGCGCGGCCGGCCTGACCATGGCACTCGACGCGCGCAATGCGCTGCGCCGCAGCCTCGGCGGCGACCGCCTGGCGACGCGCGGCGAGGTGCAGAAACTGACGCTTTACGCCATGGGCCGCGGTGAAATCACGCTCGAAGACGTCAAGGATATGACCGGTGACGTCTCGGCGCTGTCGCTGGACGACGCCATCGATGCGGCACTCGGCGGCAACATCGCCGAATTCGACGCTGCCTTCACCAAACAGTGCCAGACCGGCAGCCAGGCAGCGCAATTGCTGGCCACGGCCACCCGGCACCTGCAGAACATCCATCTGATGCGTGGCGAGATGGAAACCGGCAGCCGCAATGCCGCCGCCATCATAGCTGCGGCAAGGCCTCCGGTGTTCTTTGCGCGCCGCCGCGCGGTCGAGCGTACCCTGACGAGCTGGAGTGTGGTGGCTTTGAACCGCGCGCTGACGCGGCTGCAGTCGACGACGCTTCAGACACGGCGCCGGCCTGATCTGGCTGTCGCACTGGCACGACAGGCGATGCTGGGCATCGCGGTCGAAGGCGCACGTCTCGCCGGCGGCCGACGCTGAAGACAAAAACGCCGGCTGACAAGCCGGCGTTTCAAGATCAAGAGTCAATAAAATCAATCACATACGGTCGTTTTTGAGACGGCGGCAAAGATCGTCGAGCTGCTCGAGCGAACGATAACTGACGCGCAATTCACCACCCTTGTCCTTGTGGGCGATCGAAATCTTCATGCCGACGACGTCGGTGAGAAGCTTTTCCAGCGCAATCGTATCCGGGTCCTTCTCTACAGGGCGCGTCGGCTGCTTTTCCACGACCGCATCTGCCGGAAGCTGAGCCAGAGCCTCGGCTTGGCGTACCGACAGGCCTTCATCAATGATCCGCTTGGCAAGCCCGGCCGGATCGTGCGCGGTGATCAGCGCACGCGCGTGACCGGCCGACAATTCGCCATTGATCAGCATGTCGCGAACAACATCCGGCAGCTTGAGCAGCCGCAGCGTGTTGGCCACATGGCTGCGGCTCTTGCCGATGACCTGGCCGAGGTCGGCCTGGGTATAGCTGTGGTCGTCGATCAGCTGCTGGTAGCCCATCGCCTCTTCGATGGCGTTGAGGTCGGTGCGCTGCACGTTTTCGATGATGGCGAGTTCGAGCGCGGTGCGATCGTTGACGTCGCGCACGATGACAGGGATCTCGCTAACCCCTGCGCGCTGGGCTGCGCGCCAGCGGCGCTCACCCGCGATGATCTCATAACGGCCGGGCTCGGCGGCGGGCCTGACAACGACCGGCTGCACAAGCCCATGCTCGCGGATCGACTGCGCCAGATCGGCGAGGTCGGCTTCGCCAAAGTGGCGGCGCGGATTGCGTGGGTTCGGGCTGACGAACTCGATCGGCACGCGTCCATCGGCCGGCGCCGCCGGCTTTTCCGGCACGACTGGCTTGTCCATCTCGCCGATAAGGGCGGCAAGTCCCCGCCCAAGGCGCTTTCTGGAAAGGTCTTCGTTCATGTCTTGTCCAGCTTGTTTCGAGTCCGAATCGATTTACGCGGCCCGGAGTTTACGTTCGCGCCTGATGACTTCCGAGGCGAGCTGCAGATAGGCTTGGCTGCCGGAGCATTTCAAATCATACAGGATCGCCGGCTTGCCGTAGGACGGTGCTTCCGAGATACGCACATTGCGCGGGATCACCGTGTCATAGACCTTTTCGCCCATATGGGCGCGCACGTCTTCGACCACCTGGTTGGCCAGATTGTTACGGCCATCAAACATCGTCAGCACGATGCCCTGGATCGTCAGATCGGGATTGATCGACCTGCGCACCTGATCCACCGTCTCAAGCAACTGGCTCAAGCCTTCGAGCGCAAAGAATTCGCACTGCAGCGGCACCAGGACGGAATCCGCTGCGGCCATGGAGTTCAGCGTCAGCAAATTGAGCGACGGCGGACAGTCGATCAGCACATAGCTGTAGGGGGCCGAACGTTCGGAAGACGCTCTCAAGGCGTTGCGCAGTTTCAGCACACGATCCGGTGCCGATGCGATTTCCATTTCGATTCCAAGCAGATCGAGTGTCGACGGAATGATCGACAGGCCAGGCACCGCCGTTTCCATCGCCGCCTGTTCGATCTCCAGTTCGCCGGTCAGCACGTCATAGGACGACACGCTGCGATCCTTGCGATCAATGCCGAGACCCGTGCTGGCGTTGCCTTGCGGATCGAGGTCGATGATGAGCACGCGCTCGCCAATGGCGGCAAGTGCCGTCGCCAGGTTGATGGCGGTGGTCGTCTTGCCGACGCCGCCCTTTTGATTGGCGACTGTGATGATTCTAGGTGTGATCTTCATGGCTCGACTGCTGTTTTCCGTCTCGTCACATGGCGCCGCATTCAAATGCGGCGCAGGTTCCGAATCTCGAGGATGACCCCCTGGGTGTCGGTCAGGCTAGGGTGTTCTACCAGATCGAATCCCCACTGATGAGCGCTATCTTCGATTTCCTGTCGGTAATCCCGGCCTTTGTGGAAAAGCGCTGTAGTTCCAGCCTGCAGCCAGGGCGCCGACAGTTCCAGCAGCAATGGCAAGGGCGCCAATGCACGCGCACTCAGAATCTCTGGCGCACGAATGGACGCATGAACATCTTCGATTCGCTTGGCGTGAACCCGCGCCGGCAGGTGAAGCTCACCCACAACAGCCTGCAGAAAGCTGGCTTTTTTGCGGTTGCTCTCGACAAGGTCGACGGATGCCCCTGCCCGCTCGGCGATCATCGACGCGATGATCAGACCCGGGAAACCACCGCCTGAGCCGATGTCGAGCCAGCCTTTCGCTTCACCGCCAAGCCTCACCACCTGGGCGCTGTCGAGGATATGACGCTCCCAAGCGTCGTCCAAAGTCGACGGCGCGACGAGATTGATGCGCTGTGCCCACTTGCGGAACACAGTTTCGAAGGCGATCAGCTTGTCAAATGTTTCACGTGAAACGGGACCTGCGATTTCCTGCAACCTTGCATAGGCGTCTTGTTTCAAGCGGCGCCCCTGCGTGATTGTGCTTCTGAATTGCGAACATGTGCGAGAATGATGGCCAAAGCCGCCGGAGTCATGCCGTCAATGCGCTGTGCTTCGGCGAGCGAACGCGGGCGGCGTGTCCGCATCTTCTGGCGCAGCTCGTTGGAAAGGCCGGGAACCGACTCAAAATCAAGAGCTTCCGGGATCACTCTCTCCTCTTCCTTGAGCATCAAAGCCGCATCCGACTTCTGGCGATCAAGGTAGACGGCATATTTCGCTTCTGTTTCAATGGCTTCTGCCGTCTTTTTGTCAATCGAGGCCAGCTCCGGCAAGATCTTGACAAGTTGGGTGAGGTCAATATTCGGATAGGCCAGAAGCTCATAGAGCGAGCGCTTGACACCATCGAAATTGACTTCGATGCCATGGCGCCGCGCCTCGTTGGGCGACAATCGATGCGATTTGGTCAATGTCCGAGCTGCGTCGATGCGCGCGGTCATCTCGCCGAAGCGCATTTCACGCTCGGTTGAAACAATACCCAGCTCCTTGGCCAGGGGCGTCAGTCGTTCGTCGGCATTATCAGCGCGCAGCGAAAGCCGGAATTCAGCGCGCGAAGTGAACATGCGGTAGGGCTCGCTGATGCCACGGCTCGTCAGATCATCGACCATGACGCCGATATAGGCCTGCGTTCGGCTCAGAATCAGCTGTTCGCTATTGCCGGCGAGACGGGCCGCATTGATGCCGGCAAGCAGGCCTTGCGCCGCGGCCTCTTCATAGCCCGTCGTGCCATTGATCTGCCCTGCGAGAAACAGGCCATGCACGCGCTTGGTTTCAAGCGTCGGCTCCAATTCGCGCGGATCGATATGGTCGTATTCAATGGCATAGCCGGGCTGCAGCATGACGGCGCGTTCCAGCCCCGGAATCGATTTCAAAATGTCGAGCTGCACGTCCTCAGGCAACGAGGTCGAAATGCCGTTCGGATAGACAGTATCGTCATCGAGCCCCTCAGGCTCCAGGAATATCTGGTGACCCTCGCGATCGCCGAACTTGACGATCTTGTCTTCGATCGACGGGCAATAACGCGGTCCGATGCCTTCAATCGATCCGGAATACATCGCCGAACGGCTCAGATTCTCGCGAATGATCCGATGCGTGGCGTCTGTCGTGCGTGTGATGCCGCATTCGATCTGCGGATTGGTGATCTTGTCGGTGAGCAGCGAAAAAGGCACCGGGTCTTCATCGGCTGCCTGGGTTTCGAGCGACGCCCAGTCGATCGTGCGACCGTCGAGCCGTGGCGGCGTACCCGTCTTCAGCCGCCCAAGCGCCAGGCCAGCACGTTTCAAGGTCTCGGACAGACCCATCGAGGCCTGCTCGTTCATCCGCCCAGCTGGGAATTTGCGCTCGCCAATATGGATCAAGCCGCGCAGGAATGTACCTGTGGTCAAGACCACCGCGGCGCAGGCCAACTGGCTTCCATCGCCGAGAACAACAGCGCTCAACCGGTCATTATCTATAATGAAATCAGAGACTTCCGCCTCGATGACGCTCAGATTTGGCTGTGCCGCGATGGCTTCCTGCATCGCCAGCCGATAGAGCTTGCGATCGGCCTGTGTGCGCGGACCACGCACCGCCGGGCCTTTGCGGCGATTGAGCAGACGAAACTGAATGCCCGCGGCGTCGGCGACCCGGCCCATGAGCCCATCCAGCGCGTCGATCTCACGGACAAGGTGCCCCTTGCCGAGCCCGCCAATCGCCGGATTGCAGGACATGGTGCCGATGGTGTCGCGACGAAGGGTCACGAGCGCGGTCTTGGCACCGGCGCGCGCGGCGGCGGATGCAGCTTCGCAGCCGGCATGGCCTCCGCCCACCACGACGACGTCGTAGCTTTCACTCATCACGGTCTCCAGGAAACATTTGCCGAGACAGATGTCTCTATCTCCGCCTCATGTCAAGAGAATCGGATCAGCTGATGGTTTCACGTGAAACAACCTGGACGCGCGACGGGGAGTCAACGGTGGCGTTTCACGTGAATCATGGCAATCCACTGCCAAAATGTTTCACGTGAATCATTTTCCGATACAGAATTGCGAGAAAATGACGTCGAGCAGATCCTCAACATGCACCGCGCCTGACAGTTTGCCGATTCGGTCGCTGGCCAGGCGCAGATTTTCGGCCTTCAACTCAAGCATGCCGTCCGAAGCCGTGAGGGCCGCGTCAAGATAACTGCTTGCATCCTTTAGCAATTCAACGTGGCGCAAACGCGAAGGCAGGATGTCACCGCGCTGCCCGACTGCATCGCTGGCGCGCTTAGCAATCATCTTGAGCAGGTCATCGATGCCGTGCCCGGTGATCGTGGATATCGTGAGCGCATAGCGCGCTTCTCCGGCATTGTGCTGGTGGCGATCAACCTTGGTGCCGATCGCAATGGCAGGCACATCGGATGGCGGCTTCAATTCCGCCGGCGCGGACATGTCCTCCAGGAACAGCACCAAGTCGGCGCCTTTCGCGCGTTCCCTGGCCCGCTCAATCCCAATAGCCTCCACCTTGCCGGCTGGCTCGCGCAGGCCAGCGGTATCGGTAATGCGAACCTTGAGTCCATCCAGATCAAGAACGGCTTCGACCAGATCGCGTGTCGTACCCGGCTCGTCGGTGACAATCGCCGCTTCGCGTTGCAATAGCGTATTGAGAAGGCTCGACTTTCCGGCGTTCGGCGCGCCAAGGATGACGACATCGAAACCGTCGCGGATCATCTCGGCCTTGCTGTAGCCATCGACGTGAGCCTGAATTTCGTCGATGAGCAAGCTGACGTCTTGCCAGACTTGCGACGACACCGAGCCCGGCACGTCGGCCTCGTCGGCAAAATCCATCTCCGCTTCGATCATCGCCCGCGCGTGAATCAACCGCTTGCGCCATCCGAGATAAAGCTCGCTTTGCGCACCGCCAGAATTCATCACGGCGAACTGGCGTTGGGCTTCAGTCTCCGCATTGATCAAATCAGCAAGCGCTTCGGCCTCCAAGAGATCCATCTTGCCGTTGAGAAAGGCGCGTTTGGTGAACTCGCCAGCTTCTGCCTGCCTGAAGCCGGGTAGCTTGCCGAGCTCAGTGAGCAAAGACGCCACAACCGCGCGACCGCCATGGACCTGGAACTCGCCGCAATCCTCTCCGGTAAAGCTGTTTGGAGCGGGGAAAAACAGCGTCAGGCCATGATCGATCAGCTCGCCGCCTGACGCACGCAACGCGCCATAATGTGCCTGACGAGGCGTTGGCAGCAAACCGGAAATCGTTTCGAGTGCGAATCGAACGGTTGGGCCGGAAATGCGCACAATTGCCACGCCGGACGGCAGGTGCCCGCTGGAAAGTGCGGCGATCGAATCGGTGAATAGCATTTGCCGGTCTCTCGGAAGCGCCCTAGGTTGGGGCCTATTATCACTGTTTTGGGCCGATCACGCATGCTTCCGCAAGACAACCTGCTTCGCGACGAGGGTAGCCCCTACCTGCGCCAACACGGCGACAACCCTGTGCATTGGCGCCCTTGGTCACCGGCGGCACTGGCCGAAGCCGTGCGGCTGGATCGGCCGATCCTGCTGTCGGTCGGTTACGCTGCCTGCCACTGGTGCCACGTCATGGCCCATGAAAGCTTCGAAAACAACGAAGTTGCCGAGGTCATGAACCGCCTCTTCGTCAATATCAAGGTCGACCGCGAGGAGCGTCCCGATATCGACCAGATCTATATGGCTGCACTGGCCAGCATGGGCGAGCAAGGCGGCTGGCCGCTGACAATGTTCCTGACGCCAGATGCCAAGCCTTTTTGGGGCGGAACCTATTTCCCGCGCGAGCCGCGTTACGGACGGCCCGGCTTCATCCAGGTGCTCAACGCCGTCGACGCGGCCTGGCGCGGCAAACGCGCCAGCATCCTCCAGAGTGCCGCCGACCTTGCCCAGCATGTCAGCAAGCGCCTCGGCGGTGCCAGCGCACCGGCTCAGATCTCGATCGACACCGCCAGGACGCTGTCTTCCGGCATCTACGACATGATCGACCGCGATCTGGGCGGGCTTCGCGGCGCGCCGAAATTTCCGAATGCGCCTTTCATGCAGGCGCTGTGGCTGTCCTGGCTGCGCTCCGACAACCAGGACCACCGCGACGCAGTGACGGAAAGCATGGAACGCATGCTCGCAGGCGGGATCTACGACCATGTCGGCGGTGGTTTGGCGCGCTATTCGACCGATGCCCAATGGCTGGTGCCGCATTTCGAAAAGATGCTTTACGACAATGCCCAGCTGATCCGTCAGGCCAATTGGGCTTTTGCCGCGACTGGAAACCAACTGTTTCGGATACGAATCGAAGACACGATTGCCTGGCTGCTGCGTGAAATGCGCCTGCCCGATGGCGCTTTCGCATCCAGCCTCGATGCTGACAGCGAAGGCGAAGAAGGTCTGTTCTACACCTGGACCAAAGACAGCATTACAGCTGTTCTAGGCGATGATTCGTCGTTATTTTTCAACTACTTCACGATCTTAAAGCCAGATAGTTGGGAAGGCGATCCCATTGTCCACCAGACGCCAGCTGAGGCGCGGCAGTCGGCAGAAGACCGAAATGTCGTTTCCAGCCTGACATCGCGTCTGCTCGAAGCGCGGGAAAAGCGCATACGGCCAGGTCGCGACGACAAGGCCCTCACCGATTGGAATGGCTTGGCCATCGTGGCGCTGGCCGAGGCCGGCCGTAGCCTGGATCGGAATGACTGGGTGGCTGCGGCGGCAGCCGCTTTCGGCGCAATTTTGGCCTCTGCTACGCCTGAGGGCCGGCTGCCGCATTCAAGTCTCGGCGAAAAGCGGCTCTATCCGGCCTTGTCGAGCGATTATGCGGCGATGATCAACGCCGCGATCTCATTGTTCGAAGCGACCAGGGACGCAGCTTACCTCGATCACGCAGCCCATTTCCTGAAAATGCTGGAGAACTGGCACGCGGATGCCGACAAGACAGGCCATTACCTCACCGCTTCCGATAGCGCCGACGTACCGATGCGTATCCGCGGCGATATAGACGAAGCGATCCCGTCGGCAACAAGCCAGATCATCGAAGCTGTGGTGCGACTGGCGAATATCGCTGGCGACATAGAGTTGCAGCAGCGCGCCTGGACGATTGCCGAACACGCCTCCGGCCGCATCCAGAGCCAGCAATATGGCCAGGCCGGCATCGTTAACGCCTGCGTGTTGGCGCTTGAACCGTCGAAACTCATTGTTGTCGAAGACCCAGCGCAGCCAAGCCTTGTTACGGTAGCGAATCGGAATCCAGATCCGCGCCGCGTCGATATTTTTATCACCTTGGGCGGCGATACCGAGCGCGCAAAACTGCCCGGCGACGCACTGCCGGATACGAAAAAGGCCGGTGCCTATCTGTGCACCGGCCTTATCTGTCTGCCTGCTATCAGCGATCCGGCGAAGCTTGAAGAAGCGCTTCGCCGCCGCTGATCCGGCTTTTTCAGGTGTTCATCGAATCGAAGAAGTCGGCGTTGGTCTTGGTCTGCTTGAGCTTGTCGATGAGGAACTCGATCGCATCGGTCGTTCCCATCGGCGCCAGGATGCGGCGCAGCACGAAGATCTTCTGCAGATCCTGGCGCGCGACAAGCAAATCTTCCTTGCGGGTGCCGGACTTGAGGATGTCCATCGCCGGGTAGATGCGCTTGTCGGCGACCTTGCGGTCGAGCACGATTTCCGAGTTGCCGGTGCCCTTGAACTCTTCGAAGATGACTTCGTCCATGCGGCTGCCGGTATCGATCAGCGCGGTGGCGATGATGGTCAGCGACCCACCCTCTTCGATGTTACGCGCGGCGCCGAAGAAGCGCTTCGGGCGCTGCAGCGCGTTGGCGTCGACACCACCGGTCAGGACCTTGCCGGATGACGGCACGACCGTGTTGTAGGCGCGGCCGAGGCGGGTGATCGAATCGAGCAGGATGACGACGTCGCGGCCGTGTTCGACAAGGCGCTTGGCCTTTTCGATGACCATTTCTGCGACCTGGACGTGGCGAACCGCCGGCTCGTCGAAGGTTGAGGAAACCACCTCGCCCTTCACCGACCGCTGCATGTCGGTCACTTCTTCCGGACGCTCGTCGATCAGAAGCACGATCAGGTAGCATTCGGGATGGTTGGTGGTGATCGAGTGCGCGATGTTCTGCAGCAGAACGGTCTTACCGGTACGCGGCTGTGCCACGATCAAAGCGCGCTGGCCCTTGCCGAGCGGCGCGACCAGGTCGATGACGCGGGGCGAAATGTCCTTGGTCGTCGGGTTTTCGACTTCCATCTTGAGCCGCGAGGTCGGGTAGAGCGGCGTCAGATTGTCGAAGTGGATCTTGTGACGGATCTTTTCGGGATCGTCGAAATTGATCGTGTTGACCTTCAGAAGCGCGAAATAGCGCTCGCCTTCCTTGGGGCTGCGGATCGGCCCTTCGACAGTATCGCCGGTCTTCAGCGAAAACCGTCTTATCTGCGAAGGCGAAATGTAGATATCGTCCGGACCCGGGAGATAGTTGGCGTTGGCCGAGCGCAGGAAGCCGAAACCGTCCTGCAGCACTTCGACAACACCATCGCCGATGATCTCGATATCCTGGCCAGCCAGCTTCTTGAGGATTGCAAACATCAGTTCCTGCTTGCGCATGACGCTGGCGTTTTCGACCTCGAGCGATTCGGCGTAAGCGATCAGCTCCGGCGGCTTCTTGTTCTTGAATTCGGCGAGTTTTGTTTCCTGCATGGACGGACTCTGAGCGTGGGAAAGTGGGGAAGTTGGCTATCGGCGTTTTGCGATAATTGCCGAGCGCGGCCAGAAAATGGGAATGGGGCGGCGCATGGCGGGAAGGAAGAACAGCCTTTTAGCTCTCCCGAAATGAAAGAGCAAGGCGCAGTCCTGCAAATTTAAGGCGCTCAGAACGGCTTTACAACCACCAGGATGACGATGACGATCATCAGCACGGTCGGAATCTCGTTGACGATGCGCCAGTGCCGCGATGGTTTTTCGTTGCGGTCCTCGGCAAAACGGCGAACCGACGCCGAGAGATAGCCATGCACGCCCGAAAGCAGCAGCACGGCGGCGATCTTGGCGTGCAGCCAGCCGCCGGCAAAGCCAAAGCCCTTCCAGGCAAGCCACAGGCCGAACACCCAGGTGACGATCATCGCTGGATTGATGATAGCGCGCAGAAGACGGCGCTCCATCACCTTGAAGGTCTCGGATTGCACCGAGCCCTTCTCCGCTTCCGCGTGATAGACGAACAGGCGCGGCAGATAGAGCATGCCGGCCATCCACGCGATCACCGCGATGATGTGGATTGCCTTGGCCCAGAGGTAGAAATCGTCGGGCGCCGCTGCAAACAGCAGCGCTGTGAGCGCCACCAGGACAATAACGGCGATGACGGCACGTTTGGCCGCTGTCGCGCCGCTCGAGGGGCCTGCGCTTTGACTGCTCATTGCTGGGTTGCCTTTCGCACCTGGCGTACCATCGCTTCGACATGCGCCACGGGCGTCTCCGGCGTGATGCCGTGGCCGAGGTTGAAGATCAGCGGACCAGCACCCAGCGCCTTCAGGATAGCGTCCACGCCCTCTTCCAGCGCCTTGCCGCCGACAACCAGCCTGAGCGGGTCGAGATTGCCCTGGACGGCCCCTGCGCCCTGCAGACGCTGCGCCTGCGACAGAGGCACGGTCCAGTCGAGGCCGAGGCCTATGACGCCGGTACGCTGCCTGTAGCTGTCGAGCTGGGCGCCTGCGCCTTTCGGAAAGCCGATGATCGGAACGTCAGGATAAACCGCACGGACCTTGCGCACGATGTCCGCGACCGGCTTGACGCAGCAGGCCTCGAAAGTCGCCTCGTCGAGCACGCCCGACCAGGAATCGAAAATCTGCACGACATCGGCGCCGGCCTCGATCTGGCGGATGAGATAGGCGGCCGAATGATCAGCAAGGATCGACAGCAGCTGTGCCATCGCTTCCGGCTCGCGATAGGCAAACAGCCGCGCCGGCGCCTGATCGGGCGTGCCGTGGCCGGCGATCATGTAAGTGGCAACCGTCCAGGGCGCGCCACAGAAGCCGATCAGCGTCGTCTTGTCGGGCAATTCGCGACGCAGCCGGCGCACGGTTTCGTAGACCGGTTCGAGATTCACGTGAAACTTTGAGCCGTCGAGGGCCGCGACACCGTCGGCGGTGATCGGTGTCATCATCGGACCCCTGCCCTCCTCGAAGCGCAGGTCGCGACCGAGCGCATGCGGGACAACCAGAATGTCGGAGAACATGATCGAGGCGTCGAAGTCGAAGCGCCGGATCGGCTGCAGCGTCACTTCGACGGCGAAGTCGGGATTGTAGCACAGATCAAGGAAGCTCCCGGCCTTCTTCCGGGTCTCGCGATACTCCGGGAGATAGCGGCCTGCCTGGCGCATCATCCAGAGCGGAGGAGCCTCCAGGCTCTCGCCTTTCAGGACCTGGAGCAGAGCGCGTTTCACGGGCATCAGTCTGCCTTTCCTTGAGCCTTCTATAAATAAAAATTTATATCTGAAGGATTCTTCTAATTCTTAGAGTCTGTTGGAATCGAGAATTACGACCTGTCCATAGGCGGCCTGAGATATCCACTTGTCATAGTGACGCGCGGACGTTTTCGCCAGCGTGGAAAACTTCGGGCAGCAAGCGGATTCGTTGATTTGAATCAGGAATCTAGCCTGGGACACGCCAAGTGCTGATTCTGTGGACAGCCGGGGACTAAAAAACTATCCCCATAATACTCCCCGGCGCTGAATCGAAACAGACAGCAGGGCGAATTGTGGACAAAGTGCCATCTGATACATTCGTGCCGACCGCTTCGGGCCGAA
Organism: Aminobacter sp. GW821-FHT11F06; assembly: GCF_058808215.1. NCBI lineage: Bacteria > Pseudomonadati > Pseudomonadota > Alphaproteobacteria > Hyphomicrobiales > Phyllobacteriaceae > Aminobacter > Aminobacter sp. GW821-FHT11F06. The sequence continues at coordinate 314,762 of NZ_JBXARL010000004.1, forward strand.
CTGCCCGTTTATCCACATTTGACCACAGACCCAGGCGCCCGCTGTGAACAAACCCCAAAGCTTCTTCCATCTGCACCTGATTTCGGACGCCACCGGCGAAACGCTCTTGGCGGCGGGGCGCGCGGCTTCCGCGCAATACAAGGATGCGCGCGCGATCGAGCACATCTACCCGCTGATCCGCACCGAAAAGCAGCTGATGAAAGTGTTTGACGACATCGAAGAAGAGCCGGGCATCGTGCTCTATACGGTTGTCGACCAGCACCTTGCCGGCACCATCGACAGCCGCTGTGCCGCGATGGGCTTGCCCTGTGTATCAGTGCTCGAGCCGGTGCTGACGGTGTTCCAGTCTTATCTGGGCACGCCGGCGGGCCGCCGTGTCGGCGCCCAGCACGTGCTCGACGCCGAGTATTTCCGCCGCATCGATGCGCTCAATTTCACCATGGAGCATGATGACGGGCAGCTGCCGGTCGACATGGAACAGGCCGACGTCGTTCTGATCGGCATTTCCAGGACGTCGAAGACGCCGACCAGCATCTATCTCGCCAATCGCGGTATCAAAACCGCCAACATTCCGATCGTGCTGGGCGTTCCCGTGCCCGACAGCCTGGTCAATGCCGAGAAGCCACTGGTCGTTGGCCTGATCGCCACGGCAGAGCGCATCTCGCATGTGCGCCAGAACCGGATACTCGGCACGACCATGGCATTCGACGCGCAGGAATATGTCGATCGCGCGTCGATCACCGAGGAGCTGGCCTATGCCCGCAAGATCTGTACGAAGCACAACTGGCCGATGATCGATGTCAGCCGCCGCTCGATCGAGGAAACGGCCGCGGCAATCGTTGCCCTGCGCAACAAGAGCCGTTAGACCCCCAACCATCGCCGCCAAGAGGCGGTTCGATTTCAGGCAAAGCCCGTGACCGAAAAACTCATTCTTGCTTCCGGAAGTCCGTTTCGCAAAGCCATGCTGGAGCATGCCGGCGTGGCCGTCGATGCCGTTCCCGCCGATCTCGATGAGCGCGCGCTGGAAGCGCCGCTGGCCGAAAGCGGTGCCTCGCCCGAAGACGTGGCGCTGGTGCTGGCCGAAGCCAAGGCGGTTGCGGTCAGCGAGGAACATCCAGGGCGTCTGGTGCTCGGCTGCGACCAGACCTTGTCGCTCGGCGATGAAGTGTTCCACAAGCCTGACGACATGGAAGGCGCGCGCCGCCATCTGCTCAAGCTTTCGGGACAGACACATCATCTCAACAGTGCCGCGGTGCTGGTTCGCGACGGCGAGACCTTGTGGCGCCATGTGGCGGTCGCATCGCTGACCATGCGCAAGCTCGATCCGGCCTTCATCGGCCGCCACCTCGCCCGCGTCGGCAAAAAGGCGCTGTCGAGCGTCGGCGCCTACCAGATTGAGGGCGAAGGCATTCAGTTGTTCGACAAGGTCGAGGGCGACTATTTCACCATTGTCGGCCTGCCGCTGCTGCCTGTTTTGGCTGAGCTGCGCGAGCTTGGGGCCATCGATGGCTGAGTTGAAAGCCTTCGTTTGCGGCCATCCTATCGCGCATTCGCGCTCGCCAATGATCCACGGCCATTGGCTGAAGAGCTACGGCATCGACGGCAGCTACACGGCGATCGATGTCGCGCCCGAGAATTTTGCCGCCTTTGTCGCTGGGCTGTCGGCGGCCGGCTTGCGCGGCGGCAACGTCACCATTCCACACAAGGAAGCAGCGTTCGCTGCGGTCCAGCGCCGCGACGAGGCAGCCGAACAGATCGGCGCGGTCAACACGCTGTGGCTCGAGGATGGTGTCTTGTGGGGCGGCAATACCGACGCCTACGGTTTTGCCGCCAATCTCGATCATCTGGCGCCCGGCTGGGCCAAAGGCGATGTCGCGGTGGTGCTCGGCGCAGGTGGGGCGTCGCGGGCGATCATCCATGCCCTCAAGCAGCGCGGCTTCAAGGATATCCGTATCGTCAACCGCACGGTTGCGCGCGCCGAAGAGCTGGCCGACCAGTTCGGCGCGGGCGTCACGGCGCATCCGCAAGCCGCTACGGCGGAACTGCTTGTTGATGCATCATTGCTGGTCAACACGACGGCACTTGGCATGCATGGCAATGAGGGCCTGCCCGCCGATCCAGCCACGCTGCCCGACCACGCCATCGTCACCGACATTGTCTATGTGCCGCTCGAAACCCCTCTGCTCGCCGCTGCCAAGGCGCGTGGGTTGAGGACGGTGGATGGGCTCGGCATGCTGCTGCACCAGGCGGTTCCGGGTTTCGAACGCTGGTTTGGCCACAGGCCCGAAGTGACAGCCGAATTGCGCAACCTGATCGTTGCCGACCTGGACAGCAAGAAATGATTGTTCTGGGGCTGACAGGATCGATCGGCATGGGCAAGTCGACGACGGCGAAGATGTTCACGGACGCCGGCGTTCCGGTTCACGATTCCGACGAGGCCGTGCATCGGCTCTATGCCGGCGCGGCAGCGCCTTTGATCGAGGCTGCTTTCCCGGGAACGGTGAAGGACGGCGTTGTCGACCGCGCCGAGCTTTCCCGCCATGTGTTGGGCGATGCAGCGGCACTGAAGAAGCTCGAGGCGATCATCCACCCGCTTGTCCGCACCGATGCCAGCGCATTTCTCGAGCGCAGCCGTGCAGTGGGTGCGCCGATTGCCGTGCTCGATATCCCGCTTTTGTTCGAGACCAACGGCCGGCGCCGCGTCGACAAGGTGGTGGTGGTCACCGCTTCGGCGGCGGTCCAGCGCGAACGTGTGCTGGCGCGGCCCGGCATGACCGAACAGAAATTCTTGGCGATCCTCGGCAAGCAAGTTCCCGACGCTGAAAAGCGCAAGCTCGCCGACTACATCATCGATACGGGCAACGGCCTTGACGCGGCGCGTCAGGCCGTGCGGGCAATCATCGACGATTTGACGGTGGGAAAGCCGGCGTCGTAGGTAGCCCAGGTCTGTTCAGGCGCAAGTGGCGGGGCCATGCTCGCGCCAAGGAGAATCAACAAATTGCGCGAGATCATTTTCGATACTGAAACCACCGGCCTCGACAACCGCGAGGACCGCGTGATCGAGATCGGCGCCATCGAGATGATCAATCGCTTCCCGACCGGCAACACCTTCCACAAATACATCAATCCGCAAGGGCGCCAGGTCCATCCCGACGCCCAGAATGTGCACGGCATCTCGAACGCCGACCTTGAGGGCAAGCCGACTTTCTCCGAGATCATCGATGAATTCATCGATTTCATCGACGGCGCCAAGCTTGTCGCGCACAACGGCAACTTCGACCTGGGCTTCATCAATGCCGAATTCGCAAGGCTCGAGCAGCCCGCCATCGATCCCAGCCTCCTGATCGATACGCTGGCGCTTGCCCGCCGCAAGCACCCGATGGGTCCGAATTCGCTCGATGCGCTGTGCCGTCGCTACGGCATCGACAACAGCCGCCGCACCAAGCACGGCGCCCTGCTCGACTCCGAGCTTCTGGCAGAGGTCTATATCGAGCTGATCGGCGGCAAGCAGTCGGCCCTGGTTCTGGAAAGCTATTCGTCATCGAACGGCAGCGACGGTTCAACGCGACAGATCGAGATCATTGTCGCCGCGCGGCCGGAGCCCCTGCCCTCGCGTCTGAGCGAGGCCGAGCTTGCCGCGCATGAAAAGCTGGTGGGTTCGCTTGGCGAAAAAGCCATCTGGGCCAAGCTGCTTTCGCCCGCCGAACTGAACTGACCCCGATAAAGAAAAAGCCCGGCGCTGAGACCGGGCTTTCGATGACGTCGCTATGAGGCGTGGTCTTAGCTGACCTTGACCTTGGAAGCGGCCTGTTCCTCGGCGATCTTCTGCTGGAACATCTGCGCGAAATCGATCGGGTCGAGCATCAGCGGCGGGAAGCCGCCGTTGCGGGTCGCCTCGGCGATGATCTGGCGTGCGAAGGGGAACAGCAGGCGCGGGCACTCGATGAAGAGCAGCGGCAGCATGTGTTCCTGCGGGAAGCCGTCGATGCGGAAGACGCCGCCATAGACCAGCTCGACGTTGAACAGCACGTCCTTGTCGAAGGCGGCCTTGGCGCTCAACGTCAGGTTGACGTCGAACTGCTTGTCCGTCATCGGGTTGGCGTTGACATTGACATTGATGTTGATGCCGGGAGCCTTGTCGCGGCCGCGCAGCGAATTCGGCGCGCCGGGGCTTTCGAAGGAGAAATCCTTCACATACTGGGCCAGCACGTTGAGCGTGGGCTGCTGTGCGTTACCGTTGCCGTTGGTTGCCACGCCTTCCGGCGCTTCATTAGTGGCCATTAGCCCATGTCCTCTTGGCTCGGCCGCGATGCGGCCCGGATTAGAATCCGCGGTTGGCTAGCACGCTCGGCATGCCAAGACAAGGTTTTGCCGCGTGAGTGGCTGCCGGGTTACTCGTCGCGGATGGAGCGCCAGGGTGATTTCGGGTTGGGCTGGCGCGAAAAGTCGTCCTCGTCGAGATCGATGGTCTTGCCAGCGGCAGGACCGCCGCGACGGGCAAAGCCGCCGAAATCGGAGGTGAAGCGCACCCGCTTGCTGAGGAAGCGCCAGGCCAGGGCGCGGACCGGCGGCAGGAACAGCAGAATGCCGACGATGTCGCTGATGAAGCCGGGAATGACCAGCAGGATGCCGGCGAGCACGATCATCGCACCGTTGGCCAGCTCCTTGGAGGGGTCGCGGCCCGCGTCCATTTCGGTGCGGATACGGGTCATCACGCCAAAACCCTGCACACGCAGCAGGATGGAGCCGACGACGGCGCTGAGCAGAACAAGCCCGATGGTCGACAGCACGCCGATTTCGCTGCCCACCAGCACAAATCCGGCTATTTCGAGCAAAGGCAGGGCAAGGAGCAGGAGAGGCAGCATCTAGAGCGTTGATCCGGTCCGGTTTGAGTTGACGTGACAGCCATATGCGGTCACAGGCATAGCGCATACATCTTTAGATAGGGCGCTGCGCCTTTAATTTGAATGATCGGTGCATGCGTTCTATATGCAAGGCTAACAGGCGCTGCACAGATGCGGCGCCGGCGAATGGCACATAAGCTGGCTTCGGCCGCGAACAAGGGACGGATCGGCAGAAGATATGGAATTCTTCGATTTCGGCACGATTTTCTTTCTAATCGCAGCGGTGGTGATCTTTTTCCAGCTCCGCAACGTGCTTGGACGCCGCACCGGCAATGAACGCCCGCCCTTCGACCCCTATACGGCAGCCCGCAACAAGCCTCAGGACGCCAATGGCAAGCCTGAGAATGTCGTGTCCCTGCCACAGCGAAAGCGCGCGCCAGGCGAAGCCAACGACGAGGCCTATGTTGCCATCGACGCCTTCGCCAAGCCCGGCACCGACCTGAACAAGGGCCTGCGCGCCATCAGGGACGCCGACGCTTCCTTCGAGCCCAAGGGGTTCGTCGACGGCGCCAAGATGGCCTACGAGATGATCGTCATGGCCTATGCCGACGGCGACCGTAAGACGCTCAAGAACCTGCTGTCGCGCGAGGTCTACGACGGTTTTGCTGCCGCGATCGCCGACCGCGAAGGCCGCTCGGAGAAGATCCAGTCCTCTTTCGTCGGCATCAACAAGGCCGATATCATCTCGGCCGAGATGAAGGGCGGCGAGGCCCATGTCACCTTGCGCATCGTCAGCGAGCTGATTTCGGCGACGCGCGACAAGGCCGGCGAGGTCATCGATGGCGACCCCGAGACCGTGGCCGAGGTCAAGGATGTCTGGACCTTCGCCCGCGACACCCGTTCGCGCGACCCGAACTGGAAGCTTGTCGCCACCGAGGAAGAAGACTGACCGCGCGTGGCGGGCGAAGCCCGTGTTGCTCTCGCCCGCATTCGCCCCGGTCGGTTTCGCCGACCTGCCCGGTTGGCTGGAAGATGACCAGCTAGCCGCCTTCGCGGCCTTCCGGCGTTCCGCCTTTCATGTCCTGACCAAGCCCTATCGCAGCGGCGCCCTCGGCGTCGCTTTCGATGCTTTTGGCCCAGCCTATGCCGAAGCGCGCGCGCGGCCGGTGGGCAATGGTGCCGAAGCCCGCGATTTCTTTGAACGCCATTTCCAGCCGGCTTTGGTTGCGCCAGAAGGCCGCGCGTCCGGCTTTGTCACCGGTTTCTACGAGCCGGAAGTCGAGGCCTCTTCCATCAAGACAGAAGTCTTCCGGGTGCCGCTGCTGTCGCGGCCGGCCGATCTTGTCGATATCGATGATCAAAACCGCCCTGTCAGCATGGACCCTTATTTCGCTTTCGCGCGCCAGACGCCTAAGGGGCTGGTCGAGTATTTCGACCGCCCAGCGATCGAACAGGGCGCGCTTTCAGGCAAGGGGCTTGAGATCGCCTGGCTCGCCGACCGGGTCGATGCGTTCTTCGTCCATGTCCAGGGTGCTGCCCGGCTGAACATGACCGATGGTTCGCTGCGGCGTGTCACCTATGCCGCCAAATCGGGCCAGCGTTTCACTGGCCCGGGCGGAATTCTGGCCGAAATCGGCGAGATACCGCTCGAAAAAGTGACGATGCAGTCGATCCGCGCCTGGTTCAAAGCCAATCCGCACCGTGTCGACGAGATCTCGTGGCGCAACCGCTCCTACATCTTCTTCAGGGATGCCGAGGTCGATGACCCGGCACTTGGGCCGATCGCTGCGGCGAAGGTGCCGCTGACGCCCGGTCGTTCGGTCGCCGTCGACCGCCTGCTGCACACCTTCGGCACGCCGTTTTTCATCGCTGCCCCTGCCCTCACCGCGTTTGGAGGCAAGCCGTTCGCCAGGCTGATGATCGCGCAGGACACCGGTTCGGCCATCACCGGTCCGGCGCGTGGCGATCTGTTTGCCGGCTCTGGTTTCGAGGCGGGCGAGATCGCGGGCGTTGTCCGCAACGACGCCGATTTCTTCGCCTTGCTGCCGAAGCCCTTGCTTGCCGGTGGCGTATCATGAGTACGCGCCGCGACCGCAAGCTGAGCGACGAAGAACGCGTGTTGTGGAACGTCATTGCCCGCACGACCTCGCCGCTCAAGGGCAAACGTACCGTCGACATACCCGAGCCGCCAGCACCTGTCGTCGCCAAGCCGGACCCGACACCCACCAAGGCCATGCCTGCGCAAATAGCGGCCCCCGCTGCCGCACCCAAGCGCCAGTATGTCGCCCATTCGCTCGATGAACCGACCCGCGACAAGCTGTCGAAAGGCCGCCTGCCGATCGAAGGTCGGGTCGATCTCCACGGCATGACCCAGGACGAAGCCTATTCGCTGCTGCTGCATTTCCTGGCGCGGGCGCATGCCGGTGGGGTTCGCTATGTGCTTGTCATCACCGGCAAGGGCAATTCCAAGGGCGGCGACGGTGTGTTGCGCCGCATGGTGCCGGCATGGCTGAGCACGGCCCCGTTCCGCATGCTGGTCTCCAGCCACGATCACGCCGCCCGCCACCATGGCGGCTCGGGCGCGATCTACATCAGGCTGCGGCGGAGTATGGGCATTTGACGCCGCTCGGCGAACGCATCCGCGAACTCAGGCGCGAGCGCGGCGTCAGCCAGAAGGATATGGCCGCCACCATCGGCGTCAGTGCCGCCTATCTTTCGGCGCTTGAGCACGGTCATCGCGGCGTGCCGACATGGGCGATGATCCAGAAGATCATCGGCTACTTCAATGTCATCTGGGACGACGCCGAGGAACTGCAGAAGCTGGCCGAGGGCTCGCATCCGCGCGTCGTGGTCGACACTGCGGGGCTTTCGCCCGCAGCCACCGAGCTTGCCAATCTGATGGCTCAAGCCATCGGCGAAATGAATGAGGCCGAGCTTGCGGCGCTCAACACCCAGCTGCGCGAAGCGATTGCGCGCAAGAAGCGCGGCTAAAACAGCGCCTGCAACTCGGACAGCTTGTCGTTGACCAGCCAGCCGTAATAATTCTCTTCCGGCAGTTTCGCCGGCTCGCCCGCAGCCGCGCGCCTGTCGTTTTCGGCCTTGAGCGCATGGGCGCGCGCTTCGGGGTTGCCGACATTGTACAGCGTGGCGGTGAGGCCTGGATTGCCCGAGATGTCGAAGCCGGCGATGTTTTTGTAGGCGTCGATTGACGTCTTCACAGTGGCAGCGACGTAAGGCAGCGTCAGGTCGGGATCCATGATGGTCTTGTAGACGCCGTTCGGGTCGCCCGCATCGAGCTTGGGCAGCCGCGAGACCTTGTGCACGAGGTCGCTCATTTGTAGCGCGGTCAGCGGATTGAGCTGGCCGATGCCAAAGGTCTGGCCGGCATAGAAGGGCTGGAAGAAGGTGGCGCTAAAACGGTCGTTGGGAAAGCTGGTGCCGTCCACGGTCTTGCCGCGAAAACTCTGGTTCCATACCGCTTCGCGGCATTCCCACAAATCGTAGCTGTCCGACTTCGCTGCACATTCGGCAAATTGCGGACGCTTGATGAAATCGGTGACCTCTTCGCCGCCGTAGCTGAAGCTGAATTTGCTCGACAGGTAAGACACCGCCTTGACGTAGTAGGTCTGCATCCGGTCGTAGGCGTCGACATTGTAGGTGTGCTCGCCGACGATGGCGCCGACGATGTGGATCGGATCGATGCCGTAGGCGCGGGCCACTGTCTTGATCTTGCCGCGCAGCTCGGCATCGTTCTGAAGCAGCGCGTAGACCTTGCGGTATTTGGCGTCGAAGGTGGTCTTGCCGGCCTTGGTGCGCTTGGACGAGGCACCGGGCACGTCAGGCTGCTCGGCATGGATATTGCCGGCCGCGACCACGGTCGTCGCCGATGCCTGTGGCACGCCGAAGACCGCCGCCAGAAGGAATGCCGAGAGAAAAACGCGTTTCATATGCTGCTGTTGCCCAAGCTCTATCAAGGCAAACTAGAAAAAGCCCTCGGCTTAGTCGAGGGCGTTGTCGCCTGACGGAAGCGAAAGGTGGCCGGATGGTTCCATTCGGCCACATGTCACATTGTTCCGGCGCGTGCACTGCCCGCGCCGGAAGCCCGCTTTAAAGGATGAAACGCGACAAATCTGTGTTCCTGGAGAGATCGCCGACGTGCTTTTCGACATAGGCCGCGTCGATCTTCACCGTCGTGCCGTTGCGATCCGGCGCGTCGTAGGAAATCTCGTCGAGCACGCGCTCCATCACCGTCTGCAGACGTCTGGCGCCGATATTCTCGACACTGGCGTTGAGGTCGACCGCGATGCCGGCGAGCGCGTCGATGGCGTCGTCGGTGAATTCGAGGTTGACGCCCTCGGTTGCCATCAGCGCGATATACTGCTTGATCAGGCTGGCTTCGGTCTCGGTCAGGATGCGAACGAAGTCGTTCTTCTCCAGCGCCCTAAGCTCAACCCGGATCGGCAGGCGGCCTTGAAGCTCCGGCAGAAGATCCGAGGGCTTGGAGATGTGAAAGGCACCTGACGCGATGAACAGGATGTGGTCGGTCTTCACCTGCCCGTATTTGGTCGCAACCGTCGTGCCCTCGACCAGCGGCAGCAGATCGCGCTGCACGCCTTCACGCGAGGGGCCGCCCGAGACGTCGCCACGCGCGATCTTGTCGATCTCGTCGAGGAAGACGATGCCTTCGTTCTCGGTCACTTCGAGCGCGCGCCGCACCACCTCGTCCTGGTCGAGCAGCTTGTCGGACTCATCGCCGATCAGAAGCGCGTAGGATTCCTTGACGGAGGTCTTGCGCGTCTTGGTGCGCTGGCCGCCCATCGCCTTTTGCAGCATGTCGTTGATGTTGAGCACGCCAACATTGCCGCCCGGCATGCCGGGGATATCGAAGCTCGGCATGCCGCCGGTGCCGCTATCGGCGATCTCAACCTCGATTTCCTTGTCGTCGAGCTCGCCGTCGCGCAGCTTCTTGCGGAAACTGTCGCGGGTCGCCGGGCTTGCCGTCTTGCCGACGAGGGCTTCCAGCACGCGCTCTTCGGCGTTGACATGGGCACGCGCCTTGACGTCTTCGCGCATCTTTTCGCGCACCAGGCCGATGGCGATCTCGACCAGATCGCGGATGATCTGCTCGACGTCGCGGCCGACATAGCCGACCTCGGTGAACTTGGTCGCCTCGACCTTGACGAAGGGCGCACCGGCGAGCTTTGCCAGGCGGCGCGAAATCTCGGTCTTGCCGACGCCGGTGGGTCCGATCATCAGGATGTTCTTGGGCATGACCTCTTCGCGCATCTGGCCTTCCAGCTGCTGGCGGCGCCAGCGGTTGCGCAAGGCAATCGCCACGGCGCGCTTGGCGTCCTTCTGGCCGATGATGAAGCGGTCGAGTTCGGAAACGATCTCACGGGGAGAGAATGTGGACATGATGATACTCTTGAATACTCGGTTGCAGCTTATGTATGGGCTGGAAGCCGGCGCGCAAGGGCACCGGGCAGCAGCGGCACAAGGCCCCGGCGTAGCGTATGCCAGCCGGCGCTGAGCAGCAGCACAAGCGCGCCAAGCACCAGCATGGTGAGCGGCACGACGCTGTCCGACAGCCCCGCCTTGACGACCAGCGCCCCAAAGGCGAAGCCGGCATAAGACAGGCCCGAGACAAGGATGGCCCGCCTGTCGACAACAAGGGCAACGAGCGCCAGCCCGATGAAGATCGCCAGGATGCTCCATGCCGAGACCGCGTCGGAACCGCCCTCGCCGACGAGGCCGCTGACCAGCGGATGCACGATCAGCGGCGCTGCCAGCATGTGCAGCCAAAACGCGATGTCGGTGCGCCGTGTCTGGCGCAAGGGATCGCTCAAGTCGAAGCGCATGGCGAGCGTGAACACCACGAGGCCGCAGGCGAGCAGCAGCGGCTTGGCAGCCTGGATGGCGAAATCCGGTGCCAGCATGAACAGCAATCCAACGGCAGCGGCGACCAGAGCCGCAACGCCGGCCGCGATCGTCACCGGCACGCGGGAGCGCCAGTAGTGCAAAGCTGTCGCTGCGGCGGTAACAAGACCGGCGACGACGATCGGCCAGCCGCCTTGATTGCCAAGGCCCATGCCAAAGCTCTGGCTGGGGTTGAAGGCTTCCGCCACCGCCGAAAAGACCGCTCCGGCATAGACCAGAAGCAGCACGATGCTGGGCAGTGCCATGCGCTGCCTGCGGGTGAAATATTCGGCCAGCAGCCAGCTCGCCACGGCGATGACAACGGACATGCCGGCGTTGCCGATCATGTCGCCGGAGAAATAGCCCAGGGCGCCCAGGAACAGCCCGAGGCCGATGGTGACGAAGATGTCGCTGAATCCGCTGATGAAACGAAACCTCTCGTCGTCATGCGGCTCCCTGTCGAAGGCGGGCGTTCTGGCGCTTTCCAGATCGCGCAGGCCTTGCGCCTGATCGGCTGTCACCAGCCCGTTGGCCACAGCGGTGCGCAGCGCGTCGGGCGAAATGGCGAGCATCTCAGGCGGTGTCGAAAGCTTGTTCACTACAGAGTTCCCGCTTGCCAATGCTTGATCGGTTCGAGTGGGTGGACCAGCATGATGACGTTGAGCGTCAGGTTGTCACGGATGACGTAACCGACGCCGATTTCAAAGATGATGGCCAAGGCAACGACGCTCCAGACCGGAAGTCGCGCGGCCATGACAAAGCCCAGCACCATGGCCAGCGTGTCGAACACCGAGTTCAGGACGCTGTCGCCGTAATAGTCGAGGGAAATGGTGCCCTCGCGGTAACGGTTGATGATGAAATCGCTGTTTTCGACAAGTTCCCAGGCCACTTCGATGCCGATGGCCACCGCCAGGCGGAAACCAAGCGAGCTTTTGGGCGCGAGCCAGCTCAGCAGCGCGTAGAACAGGAAGCCGTGGATGATATGCGAGAAGGTGTACCAGTCGGAGATGTGTTGGGAGTTCTCCGAACTCATCACGACGCCCTGCCACAGCTTGACGTAGCCGCATTTGCAGATGGCCGGGTGGCCCATCCAGTAAAGCGCCACTGCCTGCCCTGCGATCAGCAAGGCAGCCACCAGCAGCCACCAGCCCAGCTTCTCGCGTTGCCGGGCTGTCTCCTCCCCCTGCGCAAGCATCATTCGTCTAAATCCCCCTCTTCGGCATCGCGCGCCATCATCAGCGCCGGACCGTAAATCGACGTTCGCGTATCGAAAGCCACGAAGCCAGCTTTTTCATAGGCGCGGATGGCGCGCTTGTTGGTCGGTTTCGGGTCGATGATTACGCGCGGCACGCCTTCCTCGAACAGCTCGTCGACGAACTGCCTGGCGATGGCCGAGCCATGACCCTTGCCGACCAGGTCCGGCACGCCGATGGTCATGTCGATGCCGAGCGTGCCGAAGGGCTGGTCCTGGTAGGGGTGGTCGTCCTCCATGTGCGGGTCGTAGCTCTGGAGGTAGCCGATCGGCTTGCCGTCCAGCTCGATGATCAGCGGCTCGACCGAGATGCTGTCGATGTGCTCCTCGATCGCAGCGATCTCATCTTCGGGATGGTTCCACCATTCGGCGACATGCGGCTGGGCCAACCATGCCTTGATCATCGGCAGGTCGGCCTTGGTCACCGGGCGGAAGTCGTAATGCGCGGGTGCCTCAATCGGCATCGAGCGTTTCGATCACGAAGCTGTGGTTGGTGTAGACGCAAATGTCGGCTGCGATCTGCATCGCCTTGCGGGCGATCTCCTCGGCGTCCTTGTCGGTGTCCATCAGGGCGCGGGCCGCGGCCAGCGCGTAATTGCCGCCCGAACCGATGGCCATGACGCCGAATTCGGGCTCTAGCACGTCGCCGGTGCCGGTCAGTGCCAGCGACACATTCTTGTCGGCCACCAGCATCATGGCTTCGAGGCGACGCAGATAGCGGTCGGTGCGCCAGTCCTTGGCAAGCTCGACGCAGGCGCGCGTCAGCTGGTCGGGATATTGCTCAAGCTTGGCTTCGAGCCTTTCGAGAAGGGTGAAGGCGTCGGCGGTGGCGCCGGCGAAACCGGCGATGACATTGCCCTTGCCGAGGCGGCGCACTTTGCGGGCATTGCCCTTCATGATGGTCTGGCCGAGGCTGACCTGGCCGTCGCCGGCGATGACCACCTTGTTGCCCTTGCGCACCGTCACGATGGTCGTGGCGTGCATACTTTGTTCATTGGACATATGTTGCTCCGATGGCGCGCGGCCCCTTTGCGGCAGCTTGCGCGTTACGAGTGGAAGTTCGATCTTATGTATGACGCGGCGCAAGGAATGCAAATCCTCGCCTGCCATGACGAAATGCCCTTTCGCGGCGATTGGCAAGCGGTCGCTCATGCTGCTATTAGGCTCTCGTTTTTGAGGACAAGGATCCGCCAATGGCCCCCCGTTCCGCCGAAGTCAGCCGCAAGACCAAGGAAACCGAGATCTCCGTCTCGGTTCATGTCGATGGCACCGGCCGTTCGGAAATGGCGACTGGCATAGGCTTCTTCGACCATATGCTCGACCAGCTGTCGCGCCATTCGCTGATCGACATGAAGGTTCAGGCCAAGGGCGACCTGCATATCGACGACCACCACACCGTCGAAGATTGCGGCATCGCCATTGGCCAGGCGCTGTCCAAGGCGCTCGGCGAGCGTCGCGGCATCATGCGCTACGCCTCGATCGACCTTGCCATGGACGAGACGCTGACGCGGGCCGCGATCGACGTGTCAGGGCGGCCCTTCCTGGTCTGGAACGTCGCCTTCTCGGCGCCCAAGATCGGCACCTTCGACACCGAGCTGGTGCGCGAGTTCTTCCAGGCTTTGGCACAGAACGCCGGCATCACCTTGCATGTCACCAACCATTATGGCGCCAACAACCACCATATCGCCGAAACCTGCTTCAAGGCGGTCGCGCGCGCGCTGCGCATGGCCCTTGAAAGCGACCCGCGCCAGCCTGACGCAGTACCCTCGACCAAGGGCAGCCTGAAGGGATAGCCATGGCCATCCATGTCGTCATGGAGCCGCCTGCCTCGGCAGGTAAAAACGCCTCGGAAGCTGCCGTCTTTGTCCGCGACGGCTTTTACGTCCTCGGCTTCGTCGTGCCGCTGCTTTGGCTGTTGTGGCATCGCCTGTGGCTCGAAGCCGTGGTGACGCTTGCCGCCACGCTCGCACTTGCCGTGGCAAGCGAGGCGGCTGGGCTGACCTTTGCCGCACCGCTGTTGCCGCTTTTGATCTCGCTTTATGTCGGGCTCGAAGGTGGTGCTTTGCGGATCGCAGCCCTTCGCCGTGCCGGCTGGCACCAGTGGGGCGTGATCGAGGCTGATAGCATCGAGGACGCCGAGACGCGCTACCTCTTCGCCGGTGAGGCTGATGACGAGCCCGCGCCGGCGACTGTCGCCATCTCCCCTGCCACGCCCCGGCCTCAACCTGCTGGCGGAGCGCTCGGCCTGCTGCATTATCCCGGAAGACACTGACATGCGCGTTGCCATCATCGACTACGGTTCGGGCAATCTGCGCTCGGCGACCAAGGCCTTCGAGCGCGCCGCCCGCGAAGCCGGCATATCGGCCGAGATCGACCTGACCGCGGACGCCGAACGCGTGCGCACCGCCGACCGCATCGTCTTGCCGGGCGTCGGCGCCTATGCCGATTGCGCGCGTGGGTTGCGTGCCGTGGACGGCATGTGGGAGGCGGTCGAGGAGGTCGCGATCCACAAGGCGCGGCCGTTCCTTGGCATCTGCGTTGGCATGCAATTGATGTCGGAACGCGGGCTTGAAAAGACCGTCACGCAAGGCTTTGGCTGGATCAAGGGTGACGTCAAGGAGATCGCGCCGTCCGACCCGTGGCTCAAGATTCCGCAGATCGGCTGGAACACGATTCACGTGAAACATGCCCATCCGCTGTTCGATGGCATCGCCACGGGACCCACCGGCCTGCACGCCTATTTTGTGCATTCCTACCATCTCGACGCGACTGACGATAAACAGGTGCTGGCGACCACCGACTATGGCGGCCAGGTCACGGCGGCCGTTTCGCGGGACAACCTTGTCGGCACGCAGTTTCATCCTGAAAAGAGCCAGGCCCTTGGCCTCGCCCTCATCGCCAATTTCCTGAGGTGGAAGCCATGATCCTTTTCCCGGCTATCGACCTCAAGGACGGCCAGTGCGTGCGCCTCAAGCTTGGCGACATGGACCAGGCAACCGTCTACAACAACGATCCCGCAGCCCAGGCGAAAGCCTTCGAGGACCAGGGTTTCGAGTGGCTGCATGTGGTTGACTTGAACGGCGCCTTCGCCGGCGAGAGCGTCAATGGTTCGGCGGTAGAGGCGATCCTCAAGGCGACCAAGAACCCCGTCCAGCTCGGCGGCGGCATTCGTTCGCTCGACCATATCGAGAGCTGGCTGGACAAGGGTCTTGCCCGCGTCATCCTCGGCACCGTCGCCGTGCGCGATCCTGATCTGGTCAAGGAAGCCTGCAAGAAGTTCCCCGGCAAGGTCGCCGTCGGCATCGACGCCAAGGGTGGCAAGGTCGCCGTGGAAGGCTGGGCCGAAGCGTCGAGCCTCGGCGTCATCGAACTGGCGAAGAAATTCGAAGGCGCGGGTGTTGCCGCCATCATCTACACCGACATCGACCGCGATGGCGTTCTGGCCGGCATCAACTGGGATTCGACAATCGATCTCGCCGAGGCCGTGTCGATCCCGGTCATCGCCTCGGGTGGCCTCGCCTCGCTCGCCGATATCGTGCGCATGACAATGCCGGACGCCAAGAAACTCGAAGGCGCCATCTCCGGCCGCGCGCTCTATGACGGCCGCATCGATCCGGCCCAGGCGCTGGCGATCCTGCGTGGTCAACTCAAGCCCGAGCCTGGATTGTTCGAGGAACGGATATGACCCTCAAAGCCCGCGTAATTCCCTGCCTCGACGTCAAGGACGGCCGCGTCGTCAAGGGCGTCCAGTTCGTCGATCTGATCGACGCCGGCGATCCTGTCGAGGCGGCCAAGGCTTATGATGCGGCGGGTGCCGACGAGCTCTGCTTCCTCGACATCACCGCGTCGTCAGACAATCGCGAGACCATCTTCGACGTCATTGCCCGCACCGCCGAGCAGTGCTTCATGCCGCTGACGGTCGGTGGCGGCGTGCGCCAGGTTTCGGATATTCGCAAGCTGCTTCTGGCTGGCGCCGACAAGGTGTCGATCAACACGGCGGCGGTGAAGAATCCCTCCTTCGTCGCCGAAGCCGCCGACAAGTTCGGCAACCAGTGCATCGTCGTTGCCATCGACGCCAAGAAGGTGTCGGCTGCAAACGAGACCGACCGCTGGGAGATCTTCACCCATGGCGGGCGCGAGCGCACCGGCATCGACGCCGTCGACTTCGCCCGCAAGGTCGTCGACCTTGGCGCTGGCGAAATCCTGCTGACCTCGATGGACCGCGACGGCACCAAGATCGGCTATGACATCGCGCTGACGCGTGCTGTGGCGGACGCTGTGCGCGCGCCGGTCATCGCCTCGGGCGGCGTCGGCAATCTCGACCACATGGTGTCAGGCATCCGCGAGGGCCATGCCACGGCCGTGCTCGCCGCCTCGATCTTCCATTTTGGCACCTACACCATTGCCGAGGCCAAGGCCCACATGGCAAAAGCGGGCTTGCCCATGCGGCTTGACCCCATTGGCTGACCTTATTGCCGAGGCCAAGATGAGTGCATTCTCCCTTTCCGATCTCGAAAAGATTGTCTCCGAGCGTGCGCGTTCGGGCGACGCCAATTCATGGACGGCGAAGCTCTACCAGAGCGGCATGGAGAGGGCGGCCAAGAAGCTCGGCGAAGAGGCGGTCGAAACCGTCATCGCCGCGGTCAAGGGCGACGATGGCGCCCTCGTTTCGGAAAGTGCCGATCTCCTTTATCATTGGCTCGTCGTGCTGGCCGTTGCCGGCATTCCGATGGCGGAGGTGATGGCCGAACTCGAGCGCCGCACCTCGCAGTCCGGAATTGCCGAGAAGGCCGCGCGCAAGAACGAGGGCTGACCGCTGGTCAGGTCCCGCAGGGGAGGTTCGATGGATCAGCTCGCGCCGTCGGAGAAATATTCTCCATACTGGTTCTTCAAGGCCGAGCACTGGGCCGGCTTCGGCGCCGACATGTCGATGACCCTGACCAAGGACGAGGTCAGCCGGCTAAGCTCGATGTACGAGCCGATCGACCTCGAGGAAGTCAGGCGCATCTATCTGTCGCTGTCGCGTCTGCTTTCGGCCCATGTCGAGACCAGCCAGCAGTTGTTTCGCCAGCGCCAGCGCTTCTTCAATTCCGAGAAGAAAGGCACCAAGACACCCTTCATCATTGGCATGGCCGGCTCGGTCGCCGTCGGCAAGTCGACCACCGCGCGTATCCTGCAGGAACTGCTCACCCGTTGGCCGTCGAGCCCGAAGGTCGATTTGGTCACCACCGACGGCTTCCTTTATCCCAACGAGGTGTTGCGGCGCGACAATCTGATGGAGCGCAAGGGCTTTCCCGACAGCTACGACGTCGGTGCCCTGCTGCGCTTCTTGTCAGGCATCAAGTCGGGCCAGCCCAATGTGCGGGCGCCCGTCTATTCGCACCTGACCTATGACGTGATGCCTGGCGAGTTCGTCACCGTCGATCGCCCCGATATTCTTATCTTCGAGGGCATCAACGTGCTGCAGCCGCGCGAGTTGCCCAAGGACGGCAACTTCGTGCCCTTCGTCTCCGACTTCTTCGACTTTTCGATCTATATCGACGCCGAGGAGCAGCTGATCCACGAGTGGTACATCGACCGCTTCATGCGGCTGCGCGAGACCGCTTTCCGCAATCCCCAGTCTTTCTTTCATCGTTATTCGCAGCTGTCGGAAGATGCCGCCCGCGCCATCGCCGAGGGGCTGTGGGCCAACATCAACCTGAAAAACCTACGCGAAAACATTCTGCCGACGCGCCCACGCGCCGATCTCATCCTCAAGAAGGGTGCGGGGCACCTCGTCGAGGAAGTGGCGATCAGGAAACTCTGAGGCTCAGGTCGGTGCCGTCACCCGCCGCAGCGTCAGGTTGATCCGCCCGCCGTTCTTCAGCAGCGCTGACGTCATCGGATAGACTCGGTCGACGCCATGGAAGGCGAGCCGCCCCTCCCCGCCCAGCACGACCACATCGCCGCTTTCGAGCCTGAACGAAACCGTGCGGTCCTCGCGCCTGGTCCCGCCGACGCGAAACAGGCAGGCGTCGCCCAGCGAGACCGACACCACAGGGGCTGCGAACTCACGCTCGTCGCGGTCCTGGTGCAGGCCCATCTTGGCCGTATCGGTGTAGAAATTGACCAGGCACGCTTCGGGCGGATGCGGATAACCCGCGACCTCGCGCCATAGCGCCAGAAGTGCTTCGGGGATCGGCGGCCAGGGCTCGCCCGTCACCGGGTGCTCAGGCTGGTAGCGATAGCCGCGCTCCTTGTCGGTGACCCAGCCGAGCGAGCCGCAATTGGTCATGCGCACGCTCATTTCCTTGCCGGTCTTGGGCATCGCCGGCGTGTAGAGTGGTGCTGCCTTCACCACCTCGCGTATGCTCTCGACCAGGCCCTCCTGCACATCCCGCGAGAGAAAGCCGGGCATATGGCGGACGCCTTTGGGCAATACGAGCACTCTCACCTACCTCTGATCTGGCCGCCCACAATGCCACCGCAAAAGCAAAACGGCGACCCGAAAGCCGCCGTTTCGCATCAATAAGGGATTGGATCAGGCGGTGGCGATATCGGGAATGCGCAGCACCTGGCCCGGATAGATCTTGTCGGGGTGCGACAGCATCGGCTTGTTGGCCTCGAAGATGACGGTGTATTTCGATGCCTTGCCCTTGCCGTACTGGGCCTCGGCGATCTTCGAAAGATTGTCGCCCTTCTTGACCGTGTAGAACACCGGGACCTTGGCCGGGGTTGCTGCCTTGACCAGCTCGGTCATGTCGACCTTGCCGTCGAGCTTGAGGCCCGAATCCGGCGCCACCACCTTCAGCTCGTCAGCCTGCACCTTGGAGACGCCAAGCGTGTTGCCGACCGCGATGACGGCTTTTTCGAAGATCGACTGGTCCTTGACCACGCCGGTCAGCACGGCCGTGTCGCCCTTGACCACGACCTGGACGTTGTCGGTGCCGAGCTTGTGCGAATCGAGTTCCTTCTTCAGCGTTTCGGCTGTCGGCGCTTCTTCCTCTCCGCCGAAACCAAGCTTCTTGCCGACATTCTTGACGAAATCGAACATGCCCATTCGTGGTCTCCCTTGCTGTGGCAGTTGCCGGAGCTTGGCATCTGCAAAACAAAATTGGAAGCAGGTTTGATCTACTCGCCGTCGACCCGGCCGCGCAGCTTCTTGACTGTCGACCGTCCGGACTTGGACTTGAGGCGCCGCTCGACCGAGCCCTTTGTCGGCCTTGTCTTCTTGCGCGGCGGTGGTGGCGGCTCGGCCGCCTTGGCGACAAGTGCCGTCAGCCTTGCCCTGGCGTCGGCCCGGTTCTGCTCCTGGGTGCGGTAGCGCCCGGCCTCGATGACGATGACGCCGTCCTTGGTGGCGCGCTGGCCGGCGAGCTTGATCGTGCGTTCGCGTACCCGCTCGGGCAGCCCCGGTGCATTAGCGGCGTCGAAGCGCAGCTGCACAGCGGTTGCCACCTTGTTGACGTTCTGGCCACCTGGCCCTGAGGAGCGGATGAAGTTCTCCTCGATGTCATCGGGATGGATGACCACGTCATTGGCGATGAAAATCTTGTCGTCGGCGCTCATGCGCCAAGTCATGCCGTGGCGCGGCCAAAAAGAAAAGCCCGGCTTTTGGCCGGGCCTGACTGAGGTACTTGGTTTCGCAGCGATTATTCGGCTGCCTGCTGCGCGCGTGGTGCGGCACCGCGCACGGCGGCGTCGACGTGGCTTTCGAACTTGCCGAAATTGTCGATGAACATCGACACCAGCTTGTTGGCCTGGCGGTCATAAGCGGCGGCATCGGCCCAGGTCGAGCGCGGGTCGAGGATCTTGCCGTCGACACCCGGCACCGAAACCGGCACCGCGAAGCCGAAATTGGCGTCGGTGCGGAATTCGACCGAATTGAGCGAGCCGTCCAGGGCCGCCGCCAGGAGTGCGCGCGTCGCTTTGATCGGCATTCGCGACCCCACGCCATAGGCACCACCGGTCCAGCCGGTGTTGACCAGCCAGCAGTCGACGCCGTGGTCGGCGATCAGCTGGCGCAGCAGGTTGCCATATTCGCTGGGGTGGCGCGGCATGAAGGGTGCGCCGAAGCAGGTCGAGAACGTTGCTTCCGGCTCGGTCACGCCGCGCTCGGTGCCGGCCACCTTGGCGGTGTAGCCCGACAGGAAGTGGTACATCGCCTGCGCCGGTGTCAGCTTGGCGATGGGCGGCATCACGCCGAAGGCATCGGCCGTCAGCATGATGATGTTCTTGGGGTGGCTGGCGAGGCCGCTGGCGCTGGCATTCGGAATGAAGTCCAGCGGATAGGCGCAGCGGGTGTTTTCGGTGCGCGAGCCGTCGTTGAAATCCGGCACGCGGTTTTCGTCCAGCACGACGTTTTCGAGCACGGTGCCGAAACGCTGGGTCGTTGCGAAGATCTCGGGCTCCGCTTCGGCCGACAGGCGGATGGTCTTGGCATAGCAGCCGCCTTCGAAGTTGAAGATGCCGTCTGGGCCCCAGCCATGTTCGTCGTCGCCGATCAGCGTGCGCGTCGGATCGGCCGACAGCGTCGTCTTGCCGGTGCCCGAAAGGCCAAAGAAGATGGCGGCGTCGCCATCGTCGCCTTCATTGGCCGAGCAATGCATCGGCATCACGCCGCCCGCCGGCAGGATGTAATTGAGCGCGGTGAACACCGACTTCTTCATTTCGCCGGCATATTCGGTGCCGCCGATCAAAACGATCATGCGCGTCAGGTCGACGGCGATCAGCGTCTCGCTACGGCCGCCATGCCGCGCCGGGTCAGCGCGGAACGACGGCAGGTCGATGATCGTCATCTTGGGCACGAAGCTCGCAAGCTCGGCCTCGTCGGGGCGGATGAGCAGGTTGCGGATGAACATCGAGTGCCAGGCATATTCGGTGACGACGCGCGTCGGCAGGCACAAAGAACGGTCGGCACCGCCGATCAGGTCCTGCACGAAGAGGTCCTTGTCGGCCGCATGCGCCAGGAAATCGGCGTGCAGGGCGTCGAACTGGGCCCTGGTCATCGCGTTGTTGTTGTCCCACCAGACCTGGGCCTCGGTGTTTTCGTCGCGCACCACGAATTTGTCCTTGGGCGAGCGGCCGGTGTACTGGCCGGTGTCGGCGACGAGCGCGCCATGCGCCGTCAGCTGGGCCTCGCCGCGGCGGATCGACTCTTCGACGAGCAGTGCCGGGCCAAAGTTGTAACGGACGGTACCCGACGTTTTGAGACCTGCCGTTTCGATCCCGCTGGCGGGATTGCGCTTACCGATTTCCGACATTCGGGAACCCTCGTTCGATTTGACGCCAATGTCCGGTCTACGGGCCGGACGCCGCTGTCCCGAGGGACTGAAGCCAGCCAGAAACAGAAAAGCCGAGTGATTTCAAATCTTTAATCGATTTAAAAATATTGAAATTTATCTAAATCGTTTAAATGATGGGGAATGGCCGCACCTTGCCCAACGAGCGGTCAGGTTTTTTGTTCGAGGTTTCGCACAGGCGCCCCATATAGAGTGGGCACTGGTCGTGGCGGTTGCGCTCCCCTCGATCGGAGGGTATGCCACATTTTGTACCTAATTTGTCCTGCAAAAGCCCTGCTCGAAGCAGGAAGGGACACCCCGCTCATGAGGGAGCCGCTGGAAATGGCAACGATCGCGCTTGTCGACGACGACCGCAACATTCTGACATCGGTTTCGATCGCGCTCGAGTCCGAGGGCTACCGCGTCGAGACCTACACGGACGGTGCTTCGGCACTTGAAGGCTTGGCCGCGCGTCCGCCGAACCTTGCCATCCTCGACATCAAGATGCCGCGCATGGACGGCATGGAGCTGTTGCGGCGGTTGCGCCAGAAGACCGACCTTCCGGTGATCTTCCTGACCTCCAAGGACGATGAGATCGACGAGTTGTTCGGTCTCAAGATGGGGGCCGACGATTTCATCCGCAAGCCGTTCTCGCAGCGTTTGCTGGTTGAACGTGTGCGCGCAGTCCTGCGCCGGGCAAGTACCCGCGAAGCAGGAGTCAAGGCGCCGACCCAGCAGGCGCGCTCGCTCGAGCGCGGCCAGCTGGTGATGGACCAGGAGCGCCACACCTGCACCTGGAAGGGCGAGCCTGTCGTGCTCACCGTCACCGAATTCCTGATCCTGCACTCGCTGGCGCAGCGCCCCGGCGTCGTCAAAAGCCGCGACGCATTGATGGATTCGGCTTATGATGAGCAGGTCTATGTCGATGACCGCACCATCGACAGCCACATCAAGCGCCTGCGCAAGAAGTTCAAAGCCGTCGATGACGACTTCGAGATGATCGAAACGCTCTATGGTGTCGGCTACAGATTCCGCGAAGCGTGATATCAGCGGGGGCTGAGATCATATGGCGATGGAAGCAGAAATCAGGAAGCCGGCGGCCGCTGCAAAACGGCCGCGCGGACGCCTGCTGTTTCTCGATCGGGCGAGGATCCGGCTAAGCCGCTTCCTCGGCCACTACTTCTTTTCGAGCCTTACCCGCCGCATCCTGTTTCTCAATCTGGCCGGTTTGGCGGTTCTGGTTGCAGGCATCCTCTATCTCAACACCTTCCGCGACGGCCTTATCGGCGCCCGTGTCGAGAGCCTGACGACGCAGGGCGAGATCATCGCCGGTTCGATTGCCGCCTCGGCGACCGTTGAAACGGACTCGATCAGCATCGACCCCGAAAAGCTGCTCGAACTGCAGGCCGGCGAAACACTCGGCCCCGGCTCCGATCAGCTCGACAGTCTCGACTTTCCGATCAATCCTGAACGCGTCGCCCCGCTGCTTCGCCGACTGATCTCGCCGACCCGCACCCGCGCCCGCATCTATGATCGCGATGCCAATCTGCTGCTCGATTCGCGACGTCTTTATTCGCACGGCCAAATCCTTCGCTACGACCTGCCGCCGGTCGAAGAAGAGCAGCCGACCATCTTCGAACGGGCGCAGAAGTTCGTCTTTGGCTTTTTCCGTGACAGCGCGTTGCCGGTCTACAAGGAGCAGCCCGGCGGCAACGGCGTGGCCTTCCCCGAAGTCGTGCAGGCGTTGACTGGTGGCCCGGCGACGTTCGTCAGGGTCAGCGAACAGGGCGAGCAAATCGTCTCCGTCGCCGTTCCGATCCAGCGCTTCCGTGCCGTGCTTGGCGTGCTGATGCTGTCGACCGAAGGTGGCGACATCGACAAGATCGTCGCCGCCGAGCAGAAGGCCATTCTGCGCGTCTTTGGTGTTGCGGCGCTCGTCACGGCCATCCTGTCGATGCTGCTGGCCTCGACAATCGCCAACCCGCTGCGCCGTCTCTCCGCTGCCGCCAATCGGGTTCGCCGCGGCGGCAAGAGCCGCGAGGAGATCCCCGATTTCTCCGACCGCCAGGACGAGATCGGCAATCTGTCGGTCGCCATACGCGACATGACCAACGCGCTTTATGCGCGCATCGAGTCGATCGAGAGTTTCGCCGCCGACGTGTCGCATGAGCTCAAGAACCCACTGACCTCGCTGCGCAGCGCGGTGGAGACGCTGCCGCTGGCCAAAAACGAGAGTTCGCGCGCACGTTTGATGGAGATCATCCAGCACGACGTCCGGCGCCTCGACCGGCTGATCACCGACATCTCCGACGCATCGCGTCTCGACGCCGAGCTTGCGCGGGAAGATGCTGGCCGGGTCGATCTCAAGAGGTTCATCGGCGACCTGGTTTCGGTGTCGCGCGAGACCAGCCGCCACAAGAAGCCGGTCGAGATCGCGTTCAATATCGCCAAGCTGCCGGCCGGGGTGAAGAACTACAACGTCGCCGGTCACGATCTGCGCATCGGCCAGGTCATCACCAACCTGATCGAAAACGCCCGCTCCTTCGTGCCCGACGACCATGGCCATATCGCCATTTCGCTGGCGCGGGTCGGCAAATTCAATGTCGTCACTGTCGAGGACAACGGCCCCGGCATCCGCGCGGAAAACATCGATCGCATCTTCGAGCGCTTCTACACCGACCGGCCGGCGGGCGAAGCCTTTGGCCAGAATTCGGGTCTCGGCCTGTCGATCAGCCGCCAGATCGTCGAAGCGCATGGCGGCACGCTGAAGGCGGAAAACATCACCGGCACCAAGCCGGGCGAGATCAAGGGCGCGCGTTTCGTCGTCGCCTTCCCGGCGGAAAGCTGATCCGTGCAGCCGATCAACATGCACGCGACAGCGGTTGTGCTCGGCGAGCGCGGCGTGCTGGTCGCTGGACCGTCAGGTTCCGGCAAGACGGCGCTGGCTTTGGCGCTTGTCGAAAAATTCAGCGCTTCCGGCCGTTTCGCGCGGCTGGTGTCCGACGACCAGGTCTTTCTTTCGGCGCATCAAGGCAGGCTTGTGTGCCACGCGCCGCCAACGATTGCCGGCCTTGTGGAGGTTCGCGGGATCGGTCCCGTTCCTGTCGAACATGAGGCGGCGGCAGCCGTCGACCTTTTGGTCAGGCTGGTTCCGGCGGTCGAAATGGAGCGGTTGCCCGAGGCAGCGAGCGAACTTCTCATGGGTTGCACCGTACCCAAGGTCATGCTCGCGGAGCGAGAAATAGGTGCGGCGGTGCCCGCCATACTGGCCTTGCTCGGCATCGGGCTCTTGGCTTGAAGTTGCCCATTATTTTTGCTGCATTGCGTCAAAATGCCATGTCATGCCGTAAATTGGGGCTTGTAAACGCCCTCGCCGTCGACAAGATAGCGCTCCCGCCGTCCGCGAAGGCGGCAAAAATACTGCGCGGTTGTGAAAGTGCCATGACGGGAGCCATGACAGAATGATCGGACTCGTGCTTGTAACGCACGGTCAACTGGCTGAGGAGTTCCGCCATGCGGTGGAACACGTCGTCGGACCGCAGGAGAATTTCGAGACCGTTTCAATCGGTGCCGATGATGACATGGCGCAGCGTCGCAGCGACATCATCAATGCCGTAGCACGTGCCGACACCGGCACGGGCGTGGTCGTTTTGACCGACATGTTTGGCGGAACACCCTCCAACCTCGCCATTTCGGTGATGGAAGCCGGGCGCGTCGAGGTCATCGCCGGCATGAACCTGCCGATGCTGATCAAGCTGACCAGCGTGCGCAAGGCCGACAACATGTCGGGTGCGCTTGATGAGGCGCAGGCAGCGGGGCGTAAATACATCAATGTGGCAAGCCAGGTGTTGAGCGGCAAATGAGCGGCATGCCCTTCTCACCCGAAGACGGCCACGTCGTCCGCGACCTCGCCATCGTCAACCAGCGCGGCCTGCACGCCCGCGCTTCGGCCAAGTTTGTGCAGATCGCCGGCGAATTCCAGGCCTCGGTCAGCGTCGAAAAGGACGGCATTTCCGTCGGCGGCACCTCGATCATGGGCCTGATGATGCTGGCCGCCAGCCCCGGCTGCACCATTCGGGTCACCGCCAGCGGTCCGGAAGCCCATGAGGCGATGGAAGCGCTGGCGACACTGGTCGCCGCACGCTTTGGCGAGGAGTGCTGATCGTCAGGCACGCGCCTAGCGACATGCACGAATAAAGATTTCTTTATGTCCCATTTACGATTGCGGACTGATCTGGTAGTCAGGCCGCTCTTTCGCGCGCCCTCACAAGGCCTTCCGCGCCGGCGCGCAATAAACAGGAATCGGAGCAAGCCATGACGGGTAGCAAGGATTATCTGGTCGCCGACATTTCGCTCGCCGGCTGGGGTCGCAAGGAAATCGAGATCGCTGAAACTGAAATGCCGGGCCTGATGGCCTGTCGCGAGGAGTTCGGCGAGAAAAAGCCGCTCAAGGGCGCGCGCATTTCCGGCTCGCTGCACATGACCATTCAGACGGCGGTGCTGATCGAGACGCTGAAGGAACTCGGCGCCGACATCCGCTGGGCCTCGTGCAACATCTTCTCGACCCAGGATCACGCTGCTGCGGCGATCGCCGAATCCGGCATCCCGGTTTTCGCCGTCAAGGGCGAGACGCTTGAGGAATACTGGCAGTACACCGACAAGATCTTCCAGTGGACCGACGGCGGCGCCACCAACATGATCCTCGATGATGGCGGCGACGCCACCATGTACATCCTGATCGGCGCCCGCGCCGAGGCAGGCGAGGACGTGCTGTCCAACCCGGGCAGCGAAGAAGAAGAGATCCTGTTTGCCCAGATCAAGAAGCGCATGGCGGCAACGCCGGGCTTCTTCGCCAAGCACAAGGCCGCCATCCGTGGCGTCACCGAAGAGACCACGACCGGCGTCAACCGTCTCTACCAGCTGCAGAAGAAGGGCCTGCTGCCCTTCCCGGCAATCAACGTCAACGATAGCGTCACCAAGTCGAAGTTCGACAACAAGTACGGCTGCAAGGAATCGCTTGTCGACGGCATCCGCCGCGGCACCGACGTCATGATGGCCGGAAAGGTCGCCGTCGTCTGCGGTTATGGCGACGTCGGCAAGGGCTCGGCAGCCTCGCTGCAGGGTGCCGGCGCCCGCGTCAAGGTCACCGAAGTCGATCCGATCTGCGCGCTTCAGGCAGCCATGGACGGCTTTGAAGTCGTCACGCTGGAAGATGCGGCCCCCGCTGCCGACATCGTCATCACGACGACCGGCAACAAGGACGTCATCACCCTCGACCATATGCGCGCCATGAAGGACATGGTCATCGTCGGCAACATCGGCCACTTCGACAACGAGATCCAGGTCGCGGCCTTGCGCAACCTGAAGTGGACCAACGTCAAGCCGCAGGTCGACATGATCACCTTCCCCGATGGCAAGCGCATGCTTCTGCTGTCGGAAGGCCGTCTGCTCAATCTCGGCAACGCGACCGGCCATCCGAGCTTCGTCATGTCGGCGTCCTTCACCAACCAGACGCTGGCCCAGATCGAGCTCTGGACCAAGCCAGGCCACTACAAGAACGAAGTCTATGTCCTGCCCAAGCACCTCGACGAGAAGGTCGCGCGCCTGCATCTCGACAAGCTCGGCGCCAAGCTGACCACGCTGAGCGATGAACAGGCCTCTTATATCGGCGTCACGCCGAAGGGCCCGTTCAAGCCGGAACACTACCGCTATTAACCATAGCATCTAAACCTACAACATGTTGAAGCCGGGCGATTGACTTTCGCCCGGCTTCTCTTTTTGCGCAAACGCCTTCTTCACGGCGATTCGCCCAGCGGCTATTGTGGCGTGATTCGCCACGCGCCCGTTCTCGGCGGGAGTTTTGGGGCGCTTCAGGGCGGTCTTGCATTCAGGCGGCGGAGAGGAACAAGACATGCCGGGGGAATACCCGCTTCTAGCGGGACAGGCCGTTTCCGGCGGCCAACAGGATTCGCAGATGGCCCTTTCGAGCGCCAGATGGCAGACCGCGCGCCGGCTCGGCAGCCGTGCTGCCGCCATTCTGCTCGGCGCCACCGCCCTTTGCACGCCTTTCGGATTTGCGCATGCCCAGCAGGCAGCCGTCGCCGGCTTGCCCGTCAGCACGGCCGAAGTCATCCAGCTGGCCATGTTCGTCGGCGTCATGGGCGCCGCCCTGATTTCGGCCATAGCGCTGATCCGCGAAAAAGCGCGCATAAGTGCCGACAATGCCGAGCTGCGCGGGCGTGTCGCCGATCTCAACGCTTCGCTGCAGCGTTCCGAAGCCCTGCTCAATCTGCGCGACCAGCGTGTCATTGTCTGGGCCAACGAAAACAAGAAGCCCGAGCTGATCGGTTCGCTGCCGATGGAAACCGGCGCGCCGGATGAGCGCTCTGCCTTTCTCGGCTTTGGCCGCTGGCTGATGCCGCGTTCGGCCGCAGCGCTCGAAAACGCCATCGCCGCCTTGCGCGACAAGGGCACTGCCTTCGAGCTGGTGGCCGAAACCCATGCTGGCGCGGCGCTTGAGGTCCAGGGCCGCAAGAGCGGCGCGCATGTCATCGTCCGCTTCATCTCGATCTCCGAGGCGCAGCGCGGTCAGGCGCGGCTGAAGCTTGAAAACCAGCGCCTCAGCGCCGAATACGAAACGCTTGTCGCCCTGATCGACGCCATCGACATGCCGTCTTGGATGCGCGACGGCGATGGCCGCCTGAAATGGGTCAACAAGGCTTTCGCCAAGGCCGTTGAGGCGGTGGATTCCTCCGCCGCCATCCGCGACGGCAAGGAGTTCTTGGGCACCCAGTCCCGCGAGGCCATCGCCCAGCAGCACATTTCGCGGCCGGTGTTCCAGCAAACGCTGTCGACCGTCATCGACGGCGACCGCAAGATGTTTGCCGTCACCGATGTTGTCGGCAAGGAAGGCTCGGCCGGCATCGCCGCCGACATGAGCGCTGCCGAAGCCATCCGCGAGGAATACAGCCTGGTCGTGCGCAGCCACGCCGACACGCTCGACCAGGTCGCGACCGCCGTTGCCACCTTCGACGCCAACCAGAAGTTGCGCTTCTACAACAACGCCTTCCGGGCGCTCTGGGACCTCGACGCCGGCTATATCTCGAGCGCGCCCGACAATGCGCTGCTGCTCGACCGCCTGCGCAGCGAACGCAAGCTGCCCGAGCAGCCGGACTGGCGTCGCTGGAAAGAGAACCTGCTTTCCGCCTATCGCGCCGTCGAACCGCAGGAGCATCTGTGGCACCTGCCCGACGGCCGCACCATCCGCGTCGTCGCCAACCCGCAACCCAAGGGCGGCGTCACCTGGGTGTTCGAGAACCTGACCGAGAAGATCGATCTCGAAAGCCGCTACACCACCGCCGTGCGCGTGCAGGGCGAAACCCTCGACAATCTCGCCGAAGGCGTCGTCGTCTTCGGACCCGATGGCCGCATCCGCCTGTTCAATCCGGCCTTTGGCCAGCTCTGGGGCGTCTCGCCGGATGCGCTTCGGCAGAACACGCACATTTCGGCGATCCGCGCCGAATGCGATACGCGTGCCGAGAAGAGCCCGTGGGGCGATTTTGTTGCCGCCGTCACCGGCTTCGACGAGCGCAGCGATCGCCATGGCCAGACCGAACTCAGGAATGGTTCGGTGCTCCAGCATGCCGTCATCCACCTGCCCAACGGCCAGGTGATGCTGACC
The DNA here is from genome assembly GCF_058808215.1 of Aminobacter sp. GW821-FHT11F06. Taxonomy (NCBI): domain Bacteria; kingdom Pseudomonadati; phylum Pseudomonadota; class Alphaproteobacteria; order Hyphomicrobiales; family Phyllobacteriaceae; genus Aminobacter; species Aminobacter sp. GW821-FHT11F06. The sequence continues at coordinate 343,715 of NZ_JBXARL010000004.1, forward strand.
TTTGTCGACGTCACCGACAGCGTCAATGTCGAGCGCGCGCTGAAGGACAAGAACGAGGCGCTGCGGCGCGCCGACCAGATCAAGAACGAGTTCGTCCAGCACGTTTCCTACGAGTTGCGTTCGCCGCTGACCAATATCATCGGCTTCACCGAGCTTCTGTCTTTGCCTGGCACCGGCCCGCTGTCGCAGCGCCAGCGCGAATATGTCGAGCATATCGGCTCGTCGTCGGGTGTGCTTTTGACCATCGTCAACGACATCCTCGACCTTGCCACCGTCGATGCCGGCATCATGGAGCTCGAGATCGCCGAGGTGCATATCGACCGCGCCATCGAAGCGGCCGCCGAACTCGTCGCCGATCGGCTGGAAGAGCATTCGATCAGGCTCGCCATCGAAACCAGGAGCGCGCCCAAGAGCTTCAATGGCGACGAAACGCGCGTCCGCCAGATCCTCTACAATCTGCTCAGCAACGCGGTGAACTACGCGCCCGCCGCGAGCACCATCACGCTCGCCTGCCGCCAGCGCGCCGAGGGCGTCGAATTCTCCGTCCATGACGACGGCCCAGGCATGCCGCCGGAAGTGCTCGACACGATGTTCCAGCGCTTCGAATCCCGCGTCAATGGCGGCCGCAAGCGCGGTGCTGGTCTCGGCCTGTCGATCGTCAAGAGCTTCGTCGAATTGCATGGCGGCTCGGTCCGCATCGACAGCGGCAAGGACCTCGGCACCACCGTCATCTGCCTGTTCCCAGACGTGCCCGCCGGCGTCCGGGTCGCGGCGGAGTAGACCCTTTGATGACGGCCAGGTCGCTGGAGTTGTTCCTTCCCGACGATGTCGCAACCACGCGGCTGGGCGAGGATCTGGCACTGGCGCTCAAGGCTGGCGACGTGCTTTTGCTCGATGGCGATCTCGGCGCAGGCAAGACGACCTTGGCGCGTGGACTGATCCGCGCTCTTGCCGACGACCCGATGCACGAGGTGCCGAGCCCGACCTTCACGCTGGTGCAGAGCTACGACACGCCGCTGCCTGTGCATCATTTCGATCTCTATCGCCTGTCTTCGCCCGACGAGCTCGAAGAGCTTGGCTTCGATGAAGCGATAAGTTCGGGCGTGGCGCTGGTCGAATGGCCCGAGCGCGCGGCGGACGACATGCCGGCGACGAGCCTGCGCATCGCGCTCGATCATGAAGGCGACGGCCGTCGTGTGACGATCTCGGGCGATGGTGCCACCTTTGACCGCGTTGCCCGCTCGCTTGCCATGCGCGCATTTCTTGTTGCTTTCGGCTGGGGCGAGGCTCGCCGCCGCCGCTTCATGGGCGACGCTTCGGCCCGCGCCTACGAGACCGTGACCCGCGACGGTGACGAGTCGCTGGTGCTGATGAACTCGCCGCGTCTGGTGCTTGGCCCGCCGGTGCGCGATGGCAAGCCCTATGCCGAGATCGCCCATACCGCGCAGTCCGTGGCAGCCTTCGTCGCCATCGACCGCGCGCTTGCCGCTGGTGGCGTGACAGTGCCCGGCATCGTCGCCCAGGATCTCGACCAGGGCTTTTTGCTGCTCGAACATCTCGGCAGCGGTGCCTTCCTCGACGCCGAGGGCAAGCCCGTCACCGAGCGCTACGCCGCCGCCGCCGAACTGCTGGCAATGATTCACGGGAAACATTGGCCCGAGCACATGGAGGCCGCCCCCGGCATCTTCCACGATGTGCCGCCCTTCGACCGCGACGCGTTGATGATCGAGGTCGATCTGCTGGTCGACTGGTATGTGCCTGAAGTCACAGGCGCGCCGGCATCCGATGCCTTGCGCGACGGCTATCGCGCCGCGTGGAACGCTGTCTTCGACCGCCTTGCGGACAAGCAATACGGGCTGGTCCTGCGCGACTACCATTCGCCCAACATCATCTGGCGCGGCAACAGCAAGGGGCACGACCGGCTCGGCATCATCGATTTCCAGGACGCGCTGATCGGCCCCGTCGCTTATGACGTCGCTTCGCTCGCCATGGACGCGCGCGTGACGGTTTCGCCGGACATCGAACGCAGCACCGTCGACGCCTATGTCGCCACGCGCCATGCGGCCGGCAGCTTTGACGAGGATGGGTTCCGCGAGGCCTATGCCATCATGGCAGCACAGCGGAACTCCAAGATCCTCGGCATTTTCGTCCGCCTCGACCGGCGCGACGGCAAGCCGCAATATCTGGAGCATCTGCCACGCATCCGCGATTATCTCGGCCGCGCCATTGCGCATCCGGCACTCGCCGAACTGCACGATTTCTACCGCGACAATCGCCTGCTCGAGGAATTTGACACGTGAGTGGTGCGAAGATCCCATCCATTGCCATGGTGCTTGCCGCCGGTCTCGGCAAGCGCATGCGGCCGATCACTGACACCATCCCAAAGCCGCTGGTGCGGATATCAGGCAAGACGCTGCTCGACTGGGGGCTCGACAGCCTCGCCGAGGTCGGCGTCGCTAAGGCCGTCGTCAACGTTCACTATCTGCCCGATCAGATCGTCGCCCACGTCGCTGCGCGCAACGGACCCAGGATCGTCATTTCGGACGAAAGCGACGGTCTGCTCGATTCCGCCGGCGGCATCGTCAAGGCGCTGCCCGAGCTTGGCACGGACCCCTTCTACATCGTCAATGCCGATACGTTCTGGATCGACCACGGCACGCCGAACCTTGGCCGCCTCGCCCTTGCCTGGGACGCCTCGCGCATGGATATTCTGATCATGCTGGCGGATCTCGGACAGGCGACAGGACACAGCGGCGGCACCGACTTTCTGGTCGCGCCGGACGGGGCCTTGAGCCGTGCCAAGGGTGCACCCGAAGGCCTGATCTACGCGGGTGCTGCGATCATCCATCCGCGCCTTTTCGCCCATGCTTCTGAAGCGCCGCATTCGCTCAACCGCTATTTCGACGAGGCCATATCAACAGGCCGGCTGTTCGGCATGCATATGCATGGCCATTGGATCACCGTCGGCACGCCCGACGCCATCCCGCAGGCGGAGGCCGCGGTGAAAAGGGCATTGGCGGACGCGTCATGAGCGGCCGTGCGTCGCCACGCGTCTATTCGATCCCGCCCGGCACCCCTTTCCTGCCGACATTGGCGCAGGCGCTGCTCGATGGCCGGCTGATCCCTGATTTCCGCTACACCGGGGATCCGCTGTCGCTCGCCGACGTCACCATCTATGTGCCGACACGGCGCGCGGCGCGTGCTCTGCGCGGTGTCTTTGTCGATGCCGCCGGCGGTGGTTCGGCCATCCTGCCCGTCATCAAGCCGCTGGGCGAGTTCGACGAGGACGAGGCGGCGTTCGAGGCCGAGGGCAGCGGCGCGCTCGACCTTGCACCGCCTGTCTCGTCCACCGACCGCCTGCTGTTGTTGGCGCCTCTGGTCCGCGCCTGGAAGCGCCGCCTACCGGCTCATGTCGCCGCGATGTTCGAAGAAGAGATCGTCGTTCCCGCCTCGGCCGCCGATGCCATCTGGCTGGCGCGCGACCTTGCCGGGCTGATGGACGAGATCGAAACCGAGAGCTCCGACTGGTCGCGGCTGGCCGGGCTCGTCACTGGCGAACTGTCCGGCTGGTGGCAAGTGACGCTCGACTTCCTCTCCATCGTCACCGGCGCCTGGCCGGAGATGCTGAAGGAGCGCGGCCAGTCCAACCCGGCCGCCCACCGCAGCGCGTTGATCCGCCTTGAGGCGGAGCGCCTGAAGCACAATCCGCCGGCCGGCCCGGTCATCGCCGCCGGCTCGACCGGCTCTATTCCCGCCACCGCCGACCTTTTGGCCGCGATCGCGCGCCTGCCGCGCGGTGCCGTGGTGTTGCCAGGGCTGGATGCCACGCTCGACGAGCGCGCCTATGAGACGATCACGGCTATCGGCGCGAAAGCCTCGGTGCTCGGCCATCCGCAATATGGCCTCGCCAAGCTGATCGGCAAGATCGGCATCCTGCGCGGCGATGTCGACGAACTCGGCGAACCGACCCAAGCCATGGCGCGGCGTGCGGCGATTGTCGGTGAAGCGATGCGGCCGGCCGAGACCACCGACGCCTGGGCCGACAAGCGCGGCGACGTCGACGATGCCGAGATCGCGGATGCCCTTGCCGGCATAACCTTGCTCGAAGCCGCGCATGAGCGCGACGAGGCGGCAGCCATCGCCATCGCCCTGCGCCAGGCCGTTGCCGAGCCGGGCCATCGCGCCGCATTGGTCACCGGCGATCGCAATCTGGCGCGCCGCGTTGCCTCAGAGCTTCGCCGCTTCGGCATCCAGGCCGACGATTCCGGCGGCATGCCGCTTGCCAACACGCCGCCCGCCGCCCTTTTGCGCACCATGCTCGACGCCGCCTTCCGCCCCGGCGATCCGGTCGCGGTGCTGTCGCTGCTCAAGCATCCGCTGCTTCGGCTCGGTGCCGACCGCGCCACCGTCAGGCGCGTGGCCGAGACACTGGAACTCGTCGTGCTGCGCGGCGGCGTCGGCCGCCCCGACATTGCCGGGCTCGCCGAAGCCTTCGACGGCAGGATGACCGATGTCGCCGGCGGCTCGCGCAAACCGTTCTGGTTCGACCGCATCACTGTGCGCCGCATTGAAGAAGCGCGTGATATCGCGACGAGGCTCGTCGCAGCGCTCGCACCGCTGTTTGCCTTCCGAGGCGATGCGTCGGTCGAACTCGCAGCGATTGTCCGCGCCACCGTCGAAGCGCTCGAAAATCTCGGCCGCGACGAACATGGCGGCCTGGGCACGCTCTATGACGGCGACGCCGGTGCCAAGCTCGCCGAAGCGCTTCGCTCGCTGGTCGCAGCCCAAGCATCGTTCACCTTCGCCGCCGATGAATGGCCCGATGTCATGGACGCGCTGGTGGCGCCCGAGGCGGTCAAGCCCGCGCAAGGTGCCGACCGCGCCATCGCGATCTGGGGCGCGCTCGAAGCCCGCTTGCAGACAGTCGACACGCTGGTCATCGGCGGGCTCAACGAAGGCAGCTGGCCGCGCAAAGCCGAGGCCGACCGCTTCATGTCGCGCGTCATGAAATCAGGCATCGACCTCGAGCCGCCGGAGCGCCGCATCGGCCTTGCCGCCCATGATTTCCAGATGGCGATGGGTGCGAAAAACGTCGTGTTGTCGCGCTCGGCCCGTTCGGGCGATGCGCCCGCGGTGCCGTCGCGCTGGTTGCAGCGGCTGTTGACCTACACCGGCCCCGACCATGCCGCGACCTTGCGCAAACGTGGTGAAAAGCTGCTGCATTGGGCCCGCGTGCTCGATGCCGGCCAGAAGTCCGATTTCGCCGCCCGGCCCGACCCCAAGCCGCCGCTGGCCGTCAGGCCGCGCCGCTTCAGCATCACCGAGATCGAAACACTGCGCCGCGACCCTTACGCCGTTTATGCCAGGCGCGTCCTTGGCCTGTCGGCGATCGACCCGCTGGTGCGCGACCCCGGTGCCGCCGAGCGCGGCACGCTGTTCCACGACATATTGCATCTGTTTTCCTCGACCATCGTCGATCCGCGTGCGCCCAATGCGTTCGAAGCCCTGATTGCTGCCGGCCGTCACTGCTTTGCCGAAGCCGCCCTCCCCGCCGATGTCGAGGCTGTGTGGTGGCCGCGCTTCGAGCGTCTGGCGGTCAACATCCTGGTGTGGGAACGCAGCCGCGCCGAGGCCGTTGCCAGCCGCCACGCCGAAGAAGGTGCCTCGGCGGTCGAGGTCGGCCTCACCGGCATAACCCTGTCTGGTCGCGCCGACCGCATCGATGTTCTCGCCGGCGGCATGGCCGACATTCTCGATTACAAGACAGGCTCCTCGCCGTCCAAGGCGCAGGCGCATACGCTGATTTCGCCGCAGCTGGCGCTCGAAGGCGCGCTGCTCCGGCGCGGCGCCTTCCGCGAGCTTGGCAAGCGCGAGCCCTCGCAGCTTGCCTTCGTGCGCCTGAAGCCCAATGGCGAGGTGTTCGAAGAATCGATCCTCGAACACAACAGGAAGCCGAAATCGGCCATCGAACTCTCCGAAGAGGCCTGGGAGCGGCTGGAGCAGCTCTTGTTGCACTACAACGACCCGACCACCGGCTATCTCTCGCGCGCTTTGCCCTTCCGCGAAGGCGAGACCGACGGCGACTATGACCATCTCGCCCGCGTGCTCGAATGGTCGGCCGGTGGCGACGGCGGCGCGGAGGGCGAGGAATGAAAAAGAAATTCTTCGTCCCCACCGAAACCGCCGAACGCCAGGCCCGCGCCTCCGATCCCGCCAATTCGGTCTGGGTGTCGGCCAATGCCGGCTCGGGCAAGACGCACGTGCTGTCGCAGCGCGTGATGCGGCTTCTGCTGCGTGGCACTGACCCCTCGAAGATACTCTGTCTGACGTACACGCGCGCTGCCGCCGCCAACATGTCGAACCGCGTCTTCGCCAATCTGTCCGAATGGACAATGCTGCCGGACGCCGAGCTGGCCGAGCGCATAACGGCCCTCGACAGCGCGCGTCCCGATGCTGCCAAATTGCGCCGTGCCAGGCGGCTGTTTGCCGAGGCGCTGGAAACGCCGGGCGGGCTCAAGATCCAGACCATCCACGCCTTCTGCGAGTCGGTGCTGCATCAGTTCCCGCTCGAAGCCAACATCGCTGCCCATTTCGAGATGCTCGACGCGCAGATGGAGGCGACTTTATTCGCCACTGCCCGGCGCGACATGGTCACCGGCGCAGGCGAGCATAATCCGGAACTCGCCGAGGCCTTCGCCAAGGTGCTGGAGCGCGGCGGAGAGGCCGGGCTCGATGCGCTACTTGCCGAGATCGTGCGCAAGCGCGACGGCCTGCGCGCCTTCATCGCCCAGATCCAGGATTTTACCTGGCCGTTCGGCGCGCTCTATGAAGAGTTCGGCTTTTCGCCGGACGATAGCGCTGAAGCCATCGCCGCTTCGATCTGGCCGTTGCCCGGCTTCGATCTGGAATTTTTCAACGCATTCGCTGCGGCGGCAGAGGCGACCGACGCGCGCAGCGTGCTCAACAACATCCTGCCTTACGCCCGCCTCGCTTACGCCGAAGCCGATCCGATCCGCCGCCTGTCGCTTCTGACCGACGCCTTCCTGAAGGCCGATGGCGACCCCTACAATCCATCCAGCGCCTTCAAGAAGGCGTTGCTCGACCGGCTGCCCGATTTGCCCGAGCGTTATGCGGCAACCGCAACCGCCATCACAGACGCTGCCGACCGGCTCGCCCATTTCCGCATGCTGGAAGCGACGCAGGCAGCGTTGACAATCGCCGACTGGCTGATCGCGCGTTACGAGCGGCTGAAGACCGGGCGCGGCTTCCTCGATTTCAACGACCTCATCACCCGCACCGTCAACCTGCTGGCGCGGCCCGATGCCGGGCCTTGGGTGCAATACAAGCTCGACAAAGGCATCGACCACATCCTGCTTGACGAGGCCCAGGACACGAGCCCCGACCAGTGGGAAGTGGTGAAGCGGCTGGCGGAAGAATTCTTCTCCGGCTTCAGCGCCCGCGACAATGTTCACCGCACGGTCTTTGCCGTCGGCGACGAAAAACAGTCGATCTATTCGTTCCAGGGCGCGGCCCCTGAATCCTTCGACAATTCCAAGCATGAGTTCGCCGCCCGCATCCGCGACGCCAATGCGCGTTTCGAAGACGTCACGCTGACCTGGTCGTTCCGCTCGACCGACGACGTGCTCTCGGCAGTCGACCGCGTCTTTGAGGACACCAGCGTGCGTCGCGGTGTCACCCGTGCGCCCGAGCCGCCGAGCCACAAGGCGATCCGCGCCGGTGCTGCAGGTTATGCCGAGGTCTGGCCCTCGGTCGGTGCCGATGCCGTCGACGAGCCCGACGATTGGCGCAAGCCCATCGACCACGCCCATGCGCCCGCCGTTGTCGTCGCCGAACAGGTCGCGGCCACCATCCGCAAATGGCTCGACGAGCGCGAGGTCATCGAAGGCACGGGAAAACGCCTTCGTGCCGGCGACGTCATGGTGCTGGTGCGCAAGCGCGATCGCTTCGTGCACGCGCTGTCGCGTGCGCTGAAGCGCCGTGACATTCCCGTCGCCGGTGCCGACCGGTTGAGCTTGCCCGGCCACATAGCCGTCAAGGACCTGATCGCGCTTGGTCGTTTCCTGATCCAGCCGGAGGACGACCTGGCGCTGGCGGCAGTGCTGCGCAGCCCGATCTTCGGCCTGTCGGAGGACGCGCTGTTTGCGCTTGCTGCGGGACGTGGAAGTGGGCGCTCGCTGATCGCCTCGCTGCGCGACCAGGCCGAAACCGATGCAGGGTTCAAGGCAGTTGCCGACCAGCTTGAAGCCTGGGCAACCGAAGCGGCGTTCCGGCCGATCTTCGAGTTTTATTCGGGTGTATTGTCGGGCGGCCGCGACCGCGACGGCGTGCGCAAGAAGATGATCTCGCGTCTCGGCCAGGAGGCCGGCGACATTCTCGACGAATTCCTGAATTTCTGCCTGGCCGAAGAGCGCACCGGCCTGCCCGGTCTCGAATCCTTCCTGTCGACGCTGGAAAACGCCGGCCCCGAGATCAAGCGCGAAATGGACCAGACGCGCGACGAGGTCCGCATCATGACCGTGCACGCCGCCAAGGGCCTGGAGGCGCCGGTGGTGTTCCTTGTCGACAGCGGCTCGGCCCCGTTCAGCGACCAGCATCTGCCGCGTCTCATGCCATTTGTGCCGCGTGGAAAACACTGGCAGGGCAAGGGTTATCTCTGGCGTGCCGGCAGCGATGTCGCCAACGCCTTTTCGAAAGGCGCCAGCGCGTTGGCCAAGGATTTGGCCGACGACGAGTACCGGCGGCTGCTCTATGTCGGCATGACGCGCGCCGAAGACCGGCTGATCGTCTGCGGCTATCACGGCAAGCGCCAGCCGGGCCTGAACACCTGGCATTCGATCGTCAGCCGCGCGCTGTCGGCCGCGCCCGAGAGCGAGGAGCGCGGCCATCCCGTCATCACCGACCGCCTGGTCCACCGCTTCCGTGTCACGCCCTTGCCCAAGATCGCTCTCGCAGCTGCGGAACCCGAGGCCGGTGAAAGAACCCCGCTCGAAGCTTTGCCGGAAAGCCTCTACGCCGCGCCGCCGCCTTTCGAGGACCTGCCACGGCCGCTGTCGCCGTCGGGTGCATCAGCCTTGATCGACGAGACACGCGAACCGCTGATTTCCGGACGCTCGCCGGTGCTCGACACTGAGCTTGAGCCCGGATTTGCCATCGCGCGCGGCTCGGCCCTGCATCGCCTGCTGCAGATGTTACCGCGTTTTGCCCCGGAGGATCGCGTTGCTGCCGCCGAGCGCTATCTCGCCCGCGTCGGGCAGGACTGGCAACCGCATGAACGCTCCGCCGCTGCAGCCTCGGTGCTCGCTGTCCTCGACGATCCACATTTCCAGCCGCTGTTTTCGCCGACATCGCGCGCCGAGGTATCGATCATGGGCAGCCTCAATGTGCGTGGAAAGCCGCGCTCGGTATCGGGCAAGATCGACAGGCTGGCCGTCACCGATAACGAGGTTTTGATCGTCGACTACAAGACCAACAACGCGCCGCCCGTCTCGTTCGACGAGGTACCCGAGGCCTATGTCGTGCAGCTTGCGCTCTACCGCGCGCTGCTTGCGCCGCTCTATCCTGACAAGGTGGTATCCGCAGCTTTGCTGTTCACCGAAGCGCCACGGCTGATCGCCGTTCCGGTGGAGTCGATGGACGCTGCGCTTGTTCGACTCACCGAGGCGTGACACAACAACTGCTTGACCACGGGTCCGCGCACTACCACATATGGCGCGACAGCTAACCGCAAGAGGATCGGCATTATGGCCACCGTCAAGATCGACAACAGCAATTTCAAGTCCGGCGTGCTCGAGGCCAAGGAGCCCGTCGTCGTCGATTTTTGGGCTGAATGGTGCGGCCCCTGCAAGATGATCGGCCCGTCGCTCGAAGAGATTTCCAACGAGCTCGCTGGAAAGGTCAAGATCACCAAGGTCAACATCGACGAGAACCCCGAGATCGCCGCCCAGTTCGGCGTGCGCTCGATTCCGACGCTGATGATCTTCAAGAACGGCGAAGTCGCCGACATCAAGGTCGGCGCCCTGCCCAAGACCGCGCTGTCCAGCTGGATCAACGGCAACGTCGCCTGACGCTTGCTGCGCAGTTCCCGAACGTGAAAAAGCCCGGCTTCGACCGGGCTTTTTTGCATCCAGATTTTGGCTTGCTTCAGGTCGGTGGCGTGCCGTTTTCGGCAAGCACGGCGCCAACGAGGTAGAGCGAGCCGCCGATCAGGATGCGCGGCGCGGGCTCATCTTCGTCCCAGGTGTCGCGCAACAGCATCAGCGCATTGGCAACCGAAGCGACCGGCTCGGCCGACAGGCCGGCTTCGCTTGCGCGCACCGCCAGCTCCTCATGAGGCACGCCGCTTTCGCTCATCGTCACCGGCACAGTGTAGACATGGCGCGCCATGCCGTGGAACGGCCGGAAATAGCCGGTCTGGTCCTTGGTGTTGATCATGCCGGAGATCAGGAACAGCGGCCTTGGGAACTTCTCTTCCTGCTCGGTCAGTGCTTCGGCAATGACAGTGCCGGCACCAGGATTGTGCCCGCCGTCGATCCAGATTTCGGCACCCTTTGGACCGAGGTCGCTCAGCTTGCCCTGCGGCATGCGCTGCATCCGGCCGGGCCAGGCAACTGTTGTCATCGCCTTGTCGGCGGCACGTTCGCTGATCGGGAAACCGGCCGATCTGACCGCAGCAATGGCTGCCGCCGCATTGGCGAACTGGTGTCGGCCGGGCAGCCTTGGCGGCGAAAGGTCCATCAGGCCGTTCTGGTCCTGGTAGACCATGCGGCCGTTTTCCTCGAAGGCGACGAAATCCTGGCCGTAGACCTCGAGCGGGCAGTTGAGCCGTTCGGCGGTGTCGATCAGCACCTGCTGTGCCGCCTCGGTTTCCTGCGCGCCAATGACGACAGGGCAGCCGCGCTTGATGATGCCGGCCTTTTCGGCGGCGATCAGCTCGACCTTGTCGCCGAGATAGGCCTCGTGGTCCATCGACACCGGCATGATCACCGACACCGCCGGCCGCTTGATGACGTTGGTGGCGTCGAAGCGTCCGCCGAGCCCGACCTCGATGATGCAGGCGTCGGCTGGATGTTCGGAAAACAGGACGAAGGTGACGGCGGTCAGGATCTCGAAGACGGTGATCTTTTCACCGCGATTGGCCTCGCCGACGCGCCTGACGGCATCGGCCAGCACGTCGTCGGCGACAAGCTTGCCGCCAGCAGGCGCCGCAAGGCGATAGCGCTCATGCCAGTTCACCAGATGCGGCGAGGTGTGCACATGGACCAGCAGGCCCGAGGCTTCGAGCAGTGCCCGCGAAAACGCCGCGGCCGAGCCCTTGCCGTTGGTGCCGGCGATGTGGATCACCGGCGGCATGTGGTCTTGCGGATTGCCCAGCCGTTCGAGCAGCCTGGTAATGCGGTCGAGCGAAAGGTCGAAACCCTTCGGATGAAGCGCCAAAAGGCGCTCGATTTCGAGATCGGCTTCGAGCGTGGTCATGGCAATCCCCCCGGCTTCAACGTCGTCCAGGCCGTGAGGCGCTAGGCCTGTGGGCGGCCTTCCGGCACTGGCACCACCGGCGGCAGGATCTCGGCCTCGGCCGCCTTGGCGGCAGCCGGCGCCTTGACCAGGATTTTCACCAGGTTGGCGATGGTCGACTTGAGCTCCAGCCGCGACACCACCATGTCGACCATGCCGTGATCCATCAGGTATTCGGAGCGCTGGAAGCCCTCGGGCAGCTTTTCGCGGATCGTCTGCTCGATGACGCGCGGGCCGGCAAAGCCGATCAGCGCGCCCGGCTCGGCAATGTGCACGTCGCCCAGCATCGCATAGGAGGCGGTGACGCCGCCGGTCGTCGGGTTGGTCAGCACCACGATGTAAGGCAGGCCGGCTTCCTTGAGCCGGTCGACGGCAACCGTCGTGCGCGGCAACTGCATCAGCGACAAGATGCCTTCCTGCATGCGCGCGCCACCCGAGGCGGCAAACAGGATCAGCGGACGCTTCTTCTCAAGCGCAACGCTGAAAGCGCGGATGATCGCATCGCCCGCAGCCATGCCGAGAGAGCCGCCCATGAAGGCGAAATCCTGCACGGTGACGACGACAGGCAGACCCTCGATCGTGCCGGTGCCCGACAGGATCGCGTCTTCCATGCCGGTCTTGGCCTTGGCGTCCTTCAGCCGGTCGACATAGCGCTTTTCGTCGCGGAACTTCAGCGGATCGACCATCACCTTGGGATTTTCGATCGGCTCGTAGCGGCCTTCGTCGAAGAAGAAACGCAGACGCTCCTTGGCCGAGATCTTCATGTGATGGCCCGACGAGGGGATCACATACTGGTTTTCCTCGAGGTCCTTGTGGAACACCATCTCGCCGCTCTCGGGATCCTTGATCCAGAGATTTTCGGGCATTTCGCGACGGCCCAGCATCGAGTTGATCTTGGGGCGAACGTAGTTGGTAATCCAGTTCATGGCAGAAGTCCTCTTCGAGCCCAGGACATGGGATATTTATTGGGCGGTAGCAAGGCGTGCGGCGCGAATGCCCTGGGACAAGCCAGTGACCAGCGTTGCCACGGCCTCGGCCGGATCAGCGGTTTTCTCGCCTTTCGGCCCGATGACATTGGCAACCGCGTTGACGATCGCGGTGCCCACCACCACGCCGTCGGCGGAAGCGCCGATGGTCCTGGCCTGCTCGGCGGTCTTGACGCCGAAGCCGACGCAGACTGGCAGGTCGGTATGGGCCTTGATGCGTTGGACGGCCTCGGCAACCTTCGACGTATCGGCCAGTGCCGACCCGGTGATGCCGGTCATCGAGACATAATAGACGAAACCGGAGGTGTTCTCGAGCACCTTGGGCAGGCGCTTGTCGTCGGTCGTCGGCGTCGCCAGGCGAATGAAATTGATGCCGGCCTTGAGCGCGGGGATGCACAGCTCGGCATCCATTTCCGGCGGCAGGTCGACGACGATCAGCCCGTCGATGCCCGACGCCAGCGCGTCTTCCAGGAAGCGGTCGACGCCGTAGATGTAGATCGGGTTGTAGTAGCCCATCATGACGATCGGCGTTTCGTCGTCGCCCTTTCGGAACTCGCGCGCCATCTGCAGCGTCTTTTTCAGCGTCTGGCCAGCCTTCAGCGCGCGCAGGCCAGCGGCCTGGATCGCCGGGCCGTCGGCCATAGGGTCGGAGAACGGCATGCCGAGCTCGATGATGTCGCTGCCGGCCTTGGGCAGCGCCTTCATGATCGACAAAGACGTGTCGTAATCGGGGTCGCCGCCCATGAAGTAGGTGACGAGTGCTGGACGTCCCTCGGCCGTGAGCTTGGCCATGCGGCGGTCGATGCGGGTGGTCATGATCAGATCTCCATACCCAGCATCTTGGCCACCGTATGCACGTCCTTGTCGCCGCGGCCGGACAGGTTGACGATCATCACCTTGTCCTTGCCCATGGTTGGCGCGACCTTGACCGCATGCGCGATAGCGTGGGCGGATTCGAGTGCCGGGATGATGCCTTCGACGCGCGTCGTCAGCTGGAACGCCTCAAGTGCCTCGTCGTCGAGGATCGGCACATATTCGACGCGCCCGGTATCGCGCAGCCAGGAGTGCTCCGGGCCGACGCCGGGATAGTCGAGGCCCGCCGAGATCGAATGGCCGTCGAGGATCTGGCCGTCGTCGTTCTGCAACAGATAGGTGCGGTTGCCGTGCAGCACGCCCGGGCGGCCGGCATTCATCGAGGCGCAATGCTCGATGCCGTCGAGGCCGCGCCCGCCGGCTTCGATGCCGACGATCTTGACGCTGCGGTCGTCGAGGAAGGGGTGGAACAGGCCAATCGCATTGGAGCCGCCACCGACGGCTGCCACGATCATGTCGGGCAGGCGGCCTTCCTGTTCGAGGATCTGGGCGCGCGCCTCGGTGCCGATCACCGACTGGAAGTCGCGTACCAGTTCCGGATAGGGGTGCGGGCCGGCGGCCGTGCCGATCAGGTAATAGGTGTCGTGCACATTGGTGACCCAGTCGCGCAGCGCCTCGTTCATGGCGTCCTTCAGCGTGCCATGGCCGGCGCTGACCGGGCGCACTTCGGCACCAAGCAGCTTCATGCGGAAGACGTTCGGCATCTGCCGCTCGACGTCGGTGGCGCCCATATAGACGAAGCACGGAAAGCCGAAGCGCGCCGCAACGGTTGCCGACGCCACGCCGTGCTGGCCAGCACCCGTCTCGGCGATGATGCGGGTCTTGCCCATGCGCTTGGCCAAAAGGATCTGGCCCAGGCAGTTATTGATCTTGTGCGAACCGGTGTGGTTGAGGTCTTCGCGCTTGAAGTAGATTTTTGCGCCGCCCAGATGCCTGGTCAGGCCTTCGGCATAATAGAGCTTGGAGGGCCGGCCGGCATAATGGGTCGACAGGTCGCTCAGTTCCGCTTTGAAGGCCGGGTCGTTCTTGGCCTCGTCCCAGTGACGCTGGAGTTCGAGGATCAGCGGCATCAGCGTCTCGGCGACGAAACGACCGCCGAAAATGCCGAACATGCCCTGTTCGTCGGGCCCGGTGCGGAAGGAATTGGGCTCAGTCGGCTTGTTCACGGCCGATCTCCTTGCGGCTGGAGGCTGGTCAGGCGGCGCTGCGGTCGCGAGCTGCCCGGACGGCCCTGAAGAAATTTTCGATCAGCGCCGCATCCTTGACGCCCGGAGCGCTTTCCACGCCCGAGGAAATGTCGATGCCGGGCGGGTTCGCGAGCTTGAGGGCGTCGCCGATATTGGCGGCGTTCAGGCCACCGGAAAGCATGTAATCGACGGAGGCGTCAAGGCCTGCGAGCAGCCGCCAGTCGAACGACACGCCATTGCCGCCGGGCAATTCGGAGCCTGCAGGTGGCTTGGCGTCGAAAAGCAGGCGGTCGGCAACGCCGATATAGGGTGTGATCGCCTCGAAATCGGCGGCCTCGCGAATGGAAAAAGCCTTCATCACCGGCAGGCCGTAGCGCGCTCTGACCTCGGCCACACGTGCCGGGCTTTCCTTGCCGTGCAGCTGGATCATGTCGGGCTTCATCGCAGCCACGATCTTGTCGAGGAACGCGTCGTCGGCATCGACGGTCACGGCAACGGCTTTCGCTTTGCCCTTTGCCGCCTCACGCAGCCGCCCGGCATCCTCGGGCGAAATGTTGCGCGGGCTCTTGGCAAAGAAGATGAAGCCGACATGGCTCGCGCCGCCGGAAAGCGCTGCCGTCAGCGCTTCGTCGGTCTTGAGGCCACAGATTTTGATGTCGAAAGCCATGGGTGGGGAGTGGCACGAAAAGGCGGCGAAGTCGAGGAAAAGCGAAGGGAGCGAATAGCGAATAGAGAGTAGCGAATAGAGACAGGATCGGCTTGGCGTGAACGCAGCGGCCACGCGCCGGCCCACTACTCACTATTCGCTATTCCCTATTCGCTCACTCAAACTGTATCGCCTGCAGCGCGCTGCCATTGCGCTTGAGCCAGGCCTTGCAGCGCTCGGTGTCGGGGCACAGTTCCTCGCACAGCTTCCAGAATTTCGGGCCGTGGTTCATTTCTCGTAGGTGTGCCACTTCATGCGCGACGAGGTAATTGATGACAGGCACAGGTGCCATCATGATGCGCCAGGAGAACGACAGAACCCCGTCCGACGTGCATGAGCCCCAGCGGCTCGACGTATCGCGAAAGCGGATCGCCTTGGCGCGGCGACCGGCGGCCAGGCAGTGCGTTGCCACCATCGCCTCGATGTCGCGCTTGGCCTCGCGCTTGAGGAAATCGGCGATGCGACGCGGCAGATGCGTCCGGTCGCCATAGACCAGGAGCGTCGGGCCGCTTTCGTCCTGCGACTGGCGCACGGTGCCGCGCGTCCCGCCTTCATGAATGATGAGATGCGGGGTGCCGCGAATGGGGATCTTGATGCCGGGGCGTACCTGCGGCCGATCAGGCACCTTGGCCAAGCGCTGTTCCAGCCAGCCCTGGTGGCGGTCGAGGAAACGGTCGACCTCGCCCTGGCGCAGGCCGGGCGGCACGGTGATGCGCAGGCCGCGGCCACCGGCATCGATGCGCAGCGTCAGCCGCCGCGCCCGGTCGTTCTCGACGATCCTGAGCGGCAGCGTGCGGCCCGCGACAACGTGATCCCGCTCCTGGACGGGAGCAGGCGCTGGCTTTGTCAGCTTGCGGAAGAAGCCAAAGGACATGGGGTGCGAGACTAGATGATTCGAGGGAAATCGGAGCAAAAGAAAACGGCGCCGCGTACACGGCGCCGTTGGCATTCAGCGATCAGGCGACCTCAGTCGTCGAGCAGGCCTGACTTGCCGCCCTTCTTGGGCGTAACTGTCGGTGCCGTCGGCTTGTGGCGATTGGCCATGAAGCGGTCGAAATCGTCCTGGTCCTTGGCCCGGCGCAGTTCGCGGGCATAGGCGTCGAATTCTTCGCGCATCGTTTCAAGCTTGCGGCGCTCTTCGTCGAGGCGCTCGAGTTCCTTCTCGCGCCAGTCGTCGAAAGCGACGTTGCCGGTGCGGGCATTGGTCCGGTACGAGGCCTTGCGGCAGCCGGCGAAGATGCCGTCGGTTGCCCGGTTTACGTCGCGCTTGAAACCTTCAAGCCGGTCGCCCCAGATGATGTAGGCAAGCATGGCGAGGCCGAGCGGCCAGAACACCATGAAGCCGATCACCATCAATGCGATGGTTGCCGGCGTCCAGGCCGGACGGATCAGTGCAGTCGTGTTCATTTTAGTTTGCCGTTCCTTCGTTTCGAGGCAGCCGGGGAAAAAGCTGCTTCAAACGACATGGGAATGGAAAAATGGCGATTCAAGACAATGTCGGCCAAAACCGGACAATAGCTTGGAAAAACTAGCCTTTTTTGATGCTCTCAAGCACCAGCACGACCAGGCCCGCGACCAGCCCCCAGAACGCCGAACCGACGCCAAACAGCACAAGCCCCGATGCGGTGACGGCAAAGGCGATGGTCGCGGCCATGCGGTGGTGGTCGTCCTTGAGCGCTATGGCGAGCGCATTGGCCAGCGGCGCCAGCAGCGCGAGACCGGCCACAAGCACGATCAGGCTCTGTGGCAGCACGGCAAAGATCGCCACCAGCGAAGCGCCGAAGGCGGCGAAAACGACATAGGCGAGCGCGTAGAACGGCCCGGTCTTCCAGCGCTCTTTCATATCAGGGTGCACGTCGGGGCCGGTGCAGATCGCCGCCGAGATCGCGGCGAGGTTGGTGGTCGAGGCACCGAACGGTGCCGACAGCACTGAAAACAGCCCGGTGACTCCGATCAGCGGTCCCGGTTCGGGGTGGTAGCCGGCGGCACGCAGCACCGCGAGGCCCGAAAGATTCTGCGAGGCCATGGTGACGAGATAGAGCGGCAGCGCCAGGCCGATGATCGCTGCGACCGAAAATTCCGGCGCGATCAGTGTCAGCGTCGACAGTTCCGGCACAGGCAGCCCGCCGACCCGGCCGGTCAAAAATGCTGCCGCACCGCCACCGACAAGCACCACCAGCACCGAAAGTGCCGGATTGTAGAGCCGTATCAGGAAGAACGCCGCGATCAGCGGCAGGATCAGCCAGGGATCCCCAGGGATCGTCTTCACCGCATTGATGGCGAAGGTGACGACGATGCCGGCGAGCATGCCCGAAGCGACAGAAGCCGGGATGCGCGAAATCAGTTGCGTCAGCGGCTTGATCAGCCCTGTGAGCACCAAAAGCACGCCGGTGACGAGGAAGGCGCCGACCGCCTCGCCGATGGTGAAGCCGCTGCTGGCAGCGATCAGTGCGGCTCCCGGCGTCGACCAGGCGGAGATGACGGGCATCCTGGTCCGCCACGACAGCCAGGCGGTTTCGAACGCCATGGCAAGGCAGATGGCGGTGACCCAGCTTGCCGTTTGGACCTGCGAGGCGCCGACGGCTTCTGCCGCGGCGATGATGATGGCAAGCGTGCCGCCGAACCCGACGATGGCCGCGACAAATGCCGAAATCGGGATCGATATGCGCATGAGTTCAGCCCGCCCGTTGGATCATTTCGCCGACCGCGCGGGTCATCAGCTCGAGGTCCTGTGGCCGCGACAGCCGGTGGTCGCCATCGGGCACCAGAGACAACGTCGCGTCGTCGGCGGGCAAGAGGCTCATCAGCTTGAGCGCATGGCTGTGCGGAACATCGGGGTCGACCAGGCCCTGGATGATGTGCACCGGGCAGTGCGTATGGATCGGCGCCCCCATGACCAGGTTCTGCCGTCCGTCCTCGATCAGCGCGCGCGTATAGATGTAAGGTTCGGGCGAATATTCCGACGGCTCCTCGAAATAGCCTTTCTCGGCCAGATCGCGCCGTTGCGCCTCGGTCAGCTGCGGTTCGACCAGCTCGGCAGTGAAGTCGGGTGCGGGCGCCAAAAGAACAAGGCCCGCGATGCGATCACCCTCGCCTGCTCGGTTCAGCTCGGCATTCATGCGCAGCGCGATCCACGCGCCCATCGACGAGCCGACAAGGATCTGCGGTCCGCGCGTGAACTGGCGGAACACCGCCAGGCTTTCGCCGAGCCATTTCGAGATCGTGCCGTCGGCGAAGCGGCCAGCGGACTCACCGTGACCGGAATAGTCGTGGCGCAGGAAGCTCCGGCCTTCGTCGGCTGCCCAGCCAGCCAGTGTCTCGGCCTTGGTGCCAAGCATGTCCGAATTGTAGCCGCCGAGCCACACAACACCGGGTGTTGCCCCGTCCATATGCCTGACGGCGATGCGGGTGTTGTCCACCTCGATGAAGCCTGGCGCACTTGCATTCATGTCAAATCCCCTTGGCACGGACTTGTGGCACAGCCGGCCCGACGCGGAAAGAGCCCCAAGAATCGTTATTTTGGGGCAGTTCGCATGCGCGGAAGCAGGTGATTTGTTGTGAGTGCTGTGTTATTGACTTCGCCCGCGCGCTCCCCACATTGGCGCGTCCGCAAACCTTCCAACGTCAATGGCTCGAGGAGACCACGACCATTCGCAGACCTTTTAAATCAGCCGCGCCTACCAAGGACGGCCCGCGTTCCAACCGTGACATCCGGGTTCCCCGTGTCCAGCTGATCGACGTCGACGGTTCGAACCGTGGCGATGTTTCCATCAACGACGCACTCCTGGCCGCCGAAGAGGCAGGCCTCGATCTCGTAGAAATTTCCCCCAACGCCACGCCGCCCGTCGTCAAGATACTTGACCTCGGCAAGCTGAAATACGCCAACCAGAAGAAGGCGGCCGAGGCGCGCAAGAACCAGAAGGTCATCGAGATCAAGGAGATCAAGATGCGCCCGAACATCGACAGCCACGACTACGAGACCAAGATGAAGGCGGTTCGCCGCTTCTTCGAGGAAGGCGACAAGGTCAAGCTGACGCTGCGTTTCCGTGGCCGCGAGATGGCGCATATGGAACTTGGCATGCAGCTCCTCAACAAGGTTCGTGAGGAAACCGCCACCATCGCCAAGGTCGAAGCCGAGCCCAAGCTCGAAGGCCGGCAGATGATGATGGTGCTCGCGCCACGCTGACGCCTTATTGCCCCGGCAACAGCCGGGGCGCATTCATTTTTCTTGAAAGGCGTCGAGCGGTCGAACTCGCCATGCGGGTACTGCAGGCGAGTGGACTGTCATGAGCGAACAGAAGGTTGAAGGGCTGGGGAATTATCAGCACCGGCGGCGCATGGTGCTTGCCGTGCTGATCGTCGCCCTGTTTGCGGCGCTGCTGTTTGGCCAGTCGACCTTTCCGCCGGACAGCCCGGTTCACGAGGCCCTCGAGATGGGCGGCCTGCTGATGATCTTCCTCGGCATCGTCGGGCGCCTGTGGTGCACGCTCTATATTGGCGGGCGCAAGTCGGGCGAGATTGTCACCGGCGGGCCCTATTCGATGTCCCGCAATCCGCTTTACGTCTTTTCGACGCTGGCCGCAGCTGGCGTCGGCGCGCAGATGGGCTCTATCGTTGCGACCATCGGCTTTGCCGTGCTGTGCGCCGCGGCGTTCCATATCGTCATCCTGCGCGAGGAGCGGCATCTCGACTCGCTCTTCGGCCCGGAATATCAGGCCTATGTCGCCAGGGTGCCGCGCTTCTTTCCCAATATTTCCCTCTACCAGGAGGGCAACACTGGCAGCTTCAACCCGCGGATTCTGCTCAGCACTTTGCTCGACGGCTTGGTTTTCCTGGTCGCGCTTCCTGTGTTCGAGATGATCGATCATGCCCAGATGACGGGTGCGCTGCCGGTGCTGTTCCGCATACCCTGAACCCCTGAGATTCCCTCGGAGATTCATTGCGGTTGCACTGCGCGCAGGGTGTTGCGCATTGCGCCGCTTCCGCGTATATAGCCGCGTCCCAGAACCGCCCGGCAGGGCATGCCGTGGCGGTTTCATTTGCTTTTCGGGCTTTGGTCGGCCTGAAAACAACAACATGAGGGATTTCGCAAGCATCTCCGGATGCCGAGGAATCCTAAGAACGGAGTAGCAAAATGCCCAAGATGAAGACCAAATCCGCTGCCAAGAAGCGGTTCAAGATCACCGGGACCGGCAAGGTTCTGGCGGCTGCCGCTGGCAAGCGCCATGGCATGATCAAGCGTTCCAACAAGTTCATTCGCGATGCCCGTGGCACGATGGTTCTGGCTGAACCGGACGCCAAGAAGGTCATCAAGAATTTTCTTCCGAACGGCCTCTGAGCCCTCGGTCTGGACAGCGTTTTAAGGAGATCATGACATGGCACGTGTAAAAAGGGGCGTAACGTCCCACGCCAAGCACAAGAAGGTTCTCGAGCAGGCCAAGGGTTTCTACGGCCGCCGCAAGAACACCATCCGCATTGCCAAGCAGGCGGTTGAGAAGTCGAAGCAGTACGCTTACCGCGACCGCAAGAACCGCAAGCGCAACTTCCGCGCCCTGTGGGTCCAGCGTATCAACGCAGCGGTGCGCGAGCACGGCCTGACATATGGCCGCTTCATCGACGGTCTGAACAAGGCCAACATCGAGATCGATCGCAAGATCCTCTCCGACATGGCCATCCACGAGCCCCAGGCATTCGCCTTGCTCGTTGCCAAGGCCAAGGTTGCTCTTGAGTACCTCAAGAACACCACCCCGAATGCTTTTGAAAGCGCTGTTGCTTAACCAGCGCCTTCCCAAGCATCACAGACTTGATTTGGGAAACCCGCGCTGGCACGGCTGGCGCGGGTTTTTCTTTGCAGCAACGAAGGGCCTTGAAGGCCGCAACGGAACTGGACCATGAGCGATCTTGAAACTCTCGAACAATCGCTGCTGAGCGACATCGCTTCGGCCTCCGACGAGCAAGCGATCGAGGCCGTGCGCGTTGCCGCCCTCGGCAAGAAGGGCTCTGTCTCGGAGATGCTGAAGACGCTTGGCGCGATGAGCGCCGAAGAGCGCCAGACCAAGGGCCCGGCGATCAACGGCCTCAAGAACCGCGTCACCGATGCGCTGGCCTCCCGCAAGACCGAGCTGCGCGACGTTGCCATCACCGCGCGCCTGATCGCCGAAAAGATCGACATCACGCTGCCGGTGCGCCAGTCGCCGGCCGAGCGTGGCCGCATCCATCCGATCAGCCAGGTCATCGACGAGATCGCGGCGATCTTCGGCGATCTCGGCTTTGCCATCGCCGAAGGTCCCGATGTCGAGACCGACCATTACAATTTCACCGCGCTGAACTTCCCCGAAGGGCATCCGGCGCGCGAGATGCACGACACCTTCTTCTTCCCGCCTGACGCCAATGGCGAGCGCAAGCTTTTGCGCACCCACACCTCGCCGGTGCAGATCCGCACCATGGAGACGCAGAAGCCGCCGATCCGCATCGTCATTCCCGGCAAAACCTACCGCCAGGATTCCGACGCCACGCATTCCCCGATGTTCCATCAGGTCGAGGGCCTGGTGATCGACAAGACCGCCAACATCGCTAACATGAAGTGGGTGCTGGAGGAGTTCTGCAAGGCGTTCTTCGAGGTGCCGTCCGTCAAGATGCGCTTCCGCCCGTCCTTCTTCCCGTTCACCGAGCCGAGCCTCGAGGTCGACATCCAGTGCGACCGTTCGCGGCCGGGCGAAGTGCGCTTCGGCGAAGGCAACGACTGGATGGAGATCCTGGGCTGCGGCATGGTTCATCCGAACGTGCTGCGCCATGGCGGCCTCGATCCCGACGAGTACCAGGGCTTCGCCTGGGGCATGGGCATCGACCGCATCGCCATGCTGAAATACGGCATGCCCGACCTGCGCGCCTTCTTCGACGCCGATGTCCGCTGGCTCCAGCATTACGGCTTTAGGCCGCTCGACATGCCGACGCTGTTTGGCGGGCTGAGCGGTGGATAGATCAATCACACTCTTCAATTTAATAACGCTTACTATTGCGTTGGCCGCTCTCGCGCTGTCTGCGTGGAATCTGTGGCTAACTCAGATGCGGCGGGGACGTGTTTTCCTGACTCAGCCCACGATATTTTTCTTCGGTTGGGACAGTCGGAACGGTGAAGACATTCCAAAGATAATGTTCCGCTCGGCGCTATTCTCTAGTGGCAATAGGGGGAGAGTGGTGGAAAGCATGCACGTTCTGGTGAAGACCGAGGACGATCGCTACGAGTTCCCCTTCTGGGGATATGACGATGGAAAAGGTATGGTTCGTGGCAGCGGACTATTTGTCGGCCCCACGGGGCACGTCGCCTACCACCATTTCAATCCCCTAAATGAGGAGCACAGCTTTGCCTATTCAGGCAAAAAGTATGAAATCGAGGTCTGGGCGAAAGTCTTCGACCAAAAAGATGATCTGTTGCTGGGTAAATACCAGTTTGAGTTGGACGAACCTATTGTTGCGTTGGACTTAGCCCATCACGAAACAGGCGTCTTGTGGAGCTGGTCTCCGCAAGATCGCCGATACTATCCGGAAGTGTCTCGTCGACACTTTGAATCGCCCCAGCTTCCTGCGAAGCACGTTTCTTAAGTACTGTACCGTCAAGAGCACGCCCATGAAATTTACTTTCTCCTGGCTGAAGGATCATCTCGAGACCGAGGCTTCGCTCGATATGCCGACGCTGTTTGGCGGGTTGAGCGCATGAGTTCTGTCGCCGACCCGTATGCCGATGCCGTGACTTTCGCCTTTGGCGACAGCCCCGAGCTGGCCGACGCGTTGCTGGCGCTGGTGCTGTCGGGTCGCAAGACCGCGACCTGCGGTGCGCTACGCGACTTTGGCGGGTCCGAGCCGGTGCCTGAAGTCGGCCGCCGCGATGTCGTGCTCGACGGGGCCGGCCGGCGCGCTGCCGTCATCGAGACCGTCGAGGCGATCCATCGCCGCTTTGACGAGGTCGATGCCGAATTTGCTGCCGCGGAAGGCGAAGGCGACCTGTCCTACGACTACTGGCGGCAAGCGCATGAGGCCTATTTCGCCCGCAATGGCGGCTTCTCGCCTGACATGATTTTGGTTTGTGAGCGGTTCCGGGTGGTGGAAGTGCTCGACCGCAACGACACGAAACGAGTGAACCCATGAAATTCACCCTCTCCTGGCTCAAGGACCATCTCGACACCGACGCTTCGCTCGAACAGATCGTCGAGCGGCTGACCTCGATCGGCCTCGAAGTCGAATCCGTCGACGACAAGGCGGCACTGAAGCCCTTCGTCATCGCCAAGGTGCTGACGGCTGAGCGTCACCCCGACGCCGACAAGCTGCAGGTGCTGACGGTCGACACCGGCGACGGCAAGCCTGTGCAGGTCGTCTGCGGAGCGCCCAACGCGCGTGCGGGCCTCATCGGCGCTTTCGCCGCCCCCGGCGCCTATGTGCCCGGCATCGACGTCACGCTTTCCGTCGGCAAGATCCGCGGCGTCGAAAGCCACGGCATGATGTGCTCCGAGCGCGAATTGCAGCTGTCGGACGAGCACAATGGCATCATCGACCTGCCGGCCGATGCGCCTGTGGGCACGTCCTTCGCCGCATACGCCCATCTCGACGATCCCATGATCGAGATCAATTTGACGCCGAACCGTCCCGACGCCACCAGCGTCTATGGCATCGCTCGCGATCTCGCCGCGTCCGGCCTCGGCACGCTCAAGGACGGCGCGGTTGCGCCGATCGATGGTGAAGGCGACTGCCCGGTCAAGGTGACCATCGAGGCCCCCGAGCTGTGCCCCGGCTTCGCGCTCAGGCTCGTTCGCGGCGTCAACAACGGCCCCTCGCCCAAGTGGATGCAGCAGCGCCTGATCGCCATCGGCCTGCGCCCCATCAATGCGCTGGTCGACATCACCAACTACGTCACCTTCGACCGTGGCCGCCCATTGCACGTCTTCGATGCCAAAAAGGTCGCCGGCAATCTGGTGGTCCGCCGTGGCCGCGAGGGCGACAAGGTGCTGGCACTCGACGGGCGCGAATATGCGCCGACATCGGAGATGTGCGTCATCTCTGATGACAACGGCGTCGAATCCATCGCCGGCATCATGGGCGGCGAGCATTCCGGCTGCGACGAAAACACCACTGACGTGCTGATCGAGTCGGCACTTTGGGACCCGATCACCACGGCCCGTACCGGCCGCGCGCTCGGCATCATCACCGATGCGCGCTACCGCTTCGAGCGTGGCGTCGATCCCGAATTCATGGTTCCCGGCGTCGAGCTGGCCACCAAACTGGTGCTCGAACTCTGCGGCGGTCAGCCGACCAGGACCGATGTGACAGGTTATGCCGGCCACAAGGCCAAGGTCGTTTCCCTGCCGCTGTCCGAGGTCAAGCGCCTGACCGGCATCGACGTGCCGAAGGCCGAGAGCCTCGACATCCTGGCCCGCCTCGGTTTCGGCGTGAAGGGTGATGGCGACGTGGTCGATGTCACGGTTCCGTCCTGGCGCCCCGACGTCGACGGCAAGGCTGATCTGGTCGAAGAGGTGATGCGCATCCACGGCGTCGACAACATCGCGCCGCAGCCGCTTGGCGCCCATGACGCGGTCAATGGCAAGATCCTGACCACGCTGCAGATCCGTACCCGTGCGGCGCGCCGCGCGCTTGCCGTGCGCGGCATGATGGAGGCCGTCACCTGGTCGTTCATCCCGGCCAAGCACGCCGAGCTGTTCGGCGGCGGCAAGCCTGAGCTGAAGCTGTCGAACCCGATCGCAGCCGACATGTCCGACATGCGGCCCTCGCTGCTGCCGGGCCTGATCGCCGCTGCCCAGCGCAACGCCGACCGTGGCCTGGGCGATGTCGCCTTGTTCGAGGTTTCCGGCATCTATGAGAGCGACACGGCAGACGGCCAGCGCCGCGTTGCATCTGGTGTCCGCCGTGGCACCGCCAAGCTCGAAGGCTCGGGCCGCAACTGGGCCGGCAATGCCGGCAATGTCGGTGTCTTCGACGCCAAGGCCGATGCGATCGCCGCACTCGAAGCGTGCGGTGCACCTGTCGACCGGCTGCAGATCGAAACCGGCGCGCCAGAGTGGTATCATCCCGGCCGTTCCGGCGTGATCAAGCTCGGCCCCAAGGTCGTGCTCGGCACCTTCGGCGAGTTCCACCCAAGGACGCTCGAAGGTCTCGACGTGTCGGGCCCGCTCTGCGGCTTCGAGGTTTATGTCGATGCCGTCCCCGAGCCCAAGGCCAAGCCGACCAAGACCAAGCCAAGGCTCGACCTGTCGGCCTTCCAGGCGGTCAAGCGCGACTTCGCCTTCGTCGTCGACAAGGCGGTCGAGGCCGGCACGCTGACGCGCGCGGCGCTCGCCGCCGACAAGAAGCTGATCACTGCCGTTTCGGTGTTCGACATTTTCGAGGGCGCGTCGCTTGGCGAAGGCAAGAAGTCGATTGCCATCGAGGTCTCGATCCAGCCGCAGGAAAAGACCCTGACCGACCAGGATTTCGAAGCACTCGCCGCCCGCATCGTCGAAAACGTCAAGAAACAGACAGGCGGCGTGCTGCGCAGCTGATAGGTTCGAGGCGGCGATGGACCACCTTCGCTACGCAGGCCTGCCGTTCGAAGAGCAACGGCAGGCCTTTTTCGACATCCTTCTGGCTGATCCGCTGGTTTGCGGAGCGCTCGACGGGGCAGCGCGGCTGGCCCTGCCGCAATGGATGATCGTCTCGGGCGCGCTCTACAACAGCATCTGGAACCATCTGACCGGCCGCCCCACGGGCTACGGCATTAGGGATGTCGACCTGTTTTATTTCGACGCTGCGGACCTGTCATGGGAAGCCGAGGACGCTGCGATCCGGCAAGGTGCCGAGCTGTTCACGAACCTGCCGCTGCCGGTCGAAATCCGCAACCAGGCGCGCGTTCATCTCTGGTTCGAGCAGCATTTCGGCTATCCGCGCGCCCCGCTTGTGTCGAGCGCCGAATCCCTCGAACATTTCGCCTCGCGCACCCATGCCGTCGGCCTGCGCCTGACACCGGACAAGATGCCGGAGCTTTGTGCCCCATTCGGCCTGGACGACATCTTTTCCTTCCGTGTGTTGCCCAATCACCGCCACGACAATCGCCTCACCCACGAAACCAAGGGCCGGCGCGTAAAACAGATGTGGCCGGAGGTCTCGGTCGCGGATTGGTGAGAGACGGTCATTTGATTCCGTTATCCACCTGGATGAATCGCGCCTAGAATTCGTTGTGCATTGGAGATGTCTTCCATGCTGCGCAACACGACCACGCGTTACGGCTGGGCCGCGATCGTCCTTCATTGGCTGATCGGGCTGATCTTTATCGGCCAGTTCGTGCTTGGCTGGGCGATGGTTCGCATCGCCAGCCAGCGCACCGCGTTCGAGCTGATCCAGCTGCACAAATCCTTCGGCTTCCTGCTGCTTGGGCTGGTCCTTGTCCGTATCGGCTGGCGGCTCGCCAATCTGAGCCCCGAACTGCCTGACGAGGTCGGATCGGTCGAGCGCGCGGCGGCGCCTGCGGTGCATTTCGCGCTCTATGCGGCGCAGCTCGTGGTGCCGCTGTCGGGCTGGGCGCTGGTTTCCGTCTCGGTGCTCGAAATCCCGTCCATGCCGTTCAACCTGTTTTTGATGCCCAATTTGCCGCTTTCGGTTTCCGAGCAGGCGGAGAATTTCTGGATCTTCAGCCACAAATGGCTGGCTTATGCCGCCATCGCCTTGGTTGTGCTGCACATTTTGGCGGCCTTGCGCCACCATTTCTGGCTGCGCGACGTGGTGTTGGTCAGGATGCTTTCGCCCTTTGTCGCAAACCGCGCACGAAAGCCGGAATAGCCGCCGCCGCTGATTCGTTGGTTGCGTGCGTGGCAAGTGCGCCGCGCCATCAGGGAGTATGATGAGATGTCTTTGCGTGTTCTTGGCGTTGCAACCGTCCTGGCGCTTGGGTTGATCGGCGGTACCGCTTCGGCAGTGGCGCTTTCAGAGGCTGCCGGGCGCTATGCCATCTCGGCCAATGGTTCGAGTATCCGCTTCAACATCGGCAAGGTCGGCGGCGGCGGGCTGAACGGCGCCTTTGGCCGCTTCTCCGGCAGCATCAGCATCGACGGCGGCGATATTGGCCGTTCGAAGGTCGACATCACCATCTATCCCGACAGCGTCGGCACCGGCGAAGGCCGCGTCGATGCGTTCCTGAAGTCGGACGCCGTCTTCGATGCCGCCAATTCGCGCCAGATCACCTTCCGCTCGACGTCAGTGCAGCGCACCAGCGACAGTTCGGCAGTTGTCACCGGACAATTGACCGCGCGCGGCCGGACCTCCACCGAGAAGTTTCAGGCGCAGCTGCAGGGCCTGAAGAACGGGCAGCTTCACTTCCACGTCTCCGGCAAGGTGCTGCGCTCGCGCTACGGAATGGATGTCGGCACGCCGATCTACTCCAACATCGTTGATTTCGAGATGAGTTTCGCTGCCCGCCGTGCCTGACCGTGCCAATCTCCGCTGGCATTTTACGCCCCTTTTGCGCACAGTTCGGGTTGGCGGCCGCCACGGCCGAATTCAAGTTCCGGAGGCGAGATGTTTCGTTGGGGCGTACTTTCGACAGCCAAGATCGGCCGTGAGCAGCTGCTGCCGGCAATCGCCGATTCCGACAATGGCGTGGTTGCGGCCATCGCCAGCCGCGACATCGCCAAGGCCAAGGCGCTGGCCGAGCGTTTCGGCGCGCGCCACGCCTTCGGCTCCTATGACGAGCTGCTCGCTTCCGATGCTGTCGACGGGGTCTATATCCCGCTGCCGACCTCGCAGCATTTGGAATGGGCGGCCAAGGCCGCCGAAGCCGGCAAGCACGTGCTGGTCGAAAAGCCGCTGGCGCTCAAGGCGGACGACATCGCCCCGCTGATCGCCATCCGCGACCGCAAGAAGGTCGTCGTCTCCGAAGCCTTCATGGTCACCTACCACCCGCAATGGCTCAAGGTGCGCGACCTGATTGCGTCGGGCGCCATCGGCAAGCTCAAGCATGTCCAGGGTGCGTTTTCCTATTTCAATGTCGATCCCAACAACATGCGCAACCAGCTCGACCTCGGCGGCGGCGCCCTGCCCGACATCGGCGTCTACCCGACGGTGACGACGCGGTTTTCGACCGGCAAGGAGCCGGTGCGCGTGCAGGCAAGCATCGAGCGCGACAAGAAATTCGGCACCGACATCTATTCCAGCGTCCGCGCCGATTTCGGTGATTTCGAACTGTCTTTCTATCTCTCGACCCAGCTCGCCAACCGCCAGCTGATGGTCTTCCACGGCGACAAGGGGTTCATCGAGATCCACTCGCCCTTCAATGCCGGGCTCTACGACCATCACCGCGTCGAGTTGCACAATGCCGGCCACAACGAGGCGATCGTGTTCCGCTTTCCCGGTGCGCAGCAGTACCGGCTTGAGGTCGAGACGTTTGTGCGCGCAGCACAAGGCGGCAAGGACCACGTCTTTTCGCTCGAGGAATCGGTGCTCAACCAGAAGGTCATCGACGCCATCTTCCGTGCCGGCGAGCATGACGGCTGGGAGAAGGTCTAAGCGGGGCCTTCTGCCGCCGCGCATTTTTTATGCTAGGGAGCGCGAAATGATCTCCCAATTCATGAGTTGCCAATGATTCCCTGGTCCGTTCTCGACACCGCAAAGATCCCCGGTGGCGGTGAGGAACTGCGCCTCAAGCAGCGCGGCCACGAGTTCTCGATCATGCTCGGCACCAACGAGCTGATGAACAGCCGCCTCAGCGGCTCGGAAAAGGCGCTGGCGACGCTGACCTCGGAGCGCATCCGCGACCGCAACCGGCCGCAGATGCTGATCGGCGGGCTCGGCATGGGCTTTACGCTACGCGCAGCCTTGGCCGAGCTTGGCGCCAATGCCCGCATCGTCGTTGCCGAGCTGGTGCCTGCGGTGGTTGCCTGGGCGCGTGGGCCGATGGCGGAAATCTTTGCCGGTAGCCTCGACGACCCGCGCGTCGAAATCGTGGAGGACGACGTCGGCCGCGTCATTGGTGCCGCCAAGGTGACCTATGATGCCATCCTGCTCGATGTCGACAATGGCCCGGAAGGGCTGTCGCGCAAGGCCAATGACAGCCTGTACAGCCATGCCGGGCTTGATGCGGCGCGCGCGGCGTTGCGTCCGGGCGGCGTGCTGGCTGTGTGGTCGCAAGGTCCCGACCGCAGCTTCACCAGGCGTCTTGAGGTCTGCGGTTTTGCCGTCGAGGAGGTCAAGGTCCGCGCCAACGGCAAGAGCGGCGCCCGCCATGTCATCTGGCTCGCGACCAATGGCGGGGCAAAGGTGGTGGGGCGTTAGCCCCACACCAAAAGCGCGATCATCCCGACGCCGCCAACCAGCAGACGCCACCAGCCAAACAGCGCGTAACCATTGCGCGAGACGTAATCGAGCAGGTGGCGGACGACAAACAGCGCCGTGACGAAGGCGACGATGAAGCCGATGCCGATCACCGGCAGGTCGGCCGCCGACAAGACGTCGCGGTTCTTGTAGAGGTCGTAGGCGAATGCCCCGACCATGGTCGGCATGGCGAGGAAGAACGAGAACTCCGCCGCCGCCCGCTTTTCCACGCCCATCAAAAGCGAACCGACGATCGTCGCACCCGAGCGCGAGGTGCCGGGGATCATCGCCAGGCACTGGAACAGGCCGATCCTGAGATAGACCGACAGCGGAAACTTGGTGACGTCACCGTAACGCGGCTTGAGGTCGAGCTTGTCGAGAAACAGCAGCACGAGGCCGCCGAGGATCAGCATTGTGCAGATCAGCTTCGGCGACTCAAACAGCACCGTCTTGATGAAATCATGCGCCAAAGCGCCGATGATCGCCGCTGGCAGGAAGGCGATCAGGATGCCTGCGACGAAACGCTGGGTGTTGGGATCGCGCGGCAAGGTGATCAGCATCTGCCACAGCCGCGCCGAATAGACCGACAGGATCGCCAGGATGGCGCCGAGCTGGATCAGGATTTCGAAGGTCTTGCCGGTCGAGTTGAAGCCGAGGAAATGCCCGGCGAGCAGGATATGGCCGGTCGAGGAGACCGGGATGAACTCTGTAAGCCCCTCGATCAGGCCGAGCAGCAGCGCGTCGATGATTGTCTGGCTATCCATTCCGTCCCCGCGAGGTGGTTCATTCGCGATTGCTTGTCATGGGACGGAACTCACCCTATAGGTCGGTTCGCCCGAGAGCCCGGTGCGCCGGGCCCAGAAGCTCTAGCGGCGCGGCAACCGATTCGCCAGAGCGCCATCGATCACGAAATTTCGCAGGACCATGCTGACGCTTTTCCATCACCCAATGTTCGCGACATGCCGTTTCGTCCGCCTTGCGTTCGGCGAGTATGGCGAGGAGCTGGCGCTGATCGAGGAGAAGCCGTGGACGCGGCGCAAGGAATTCCTGGCGCTGAACCCGGCTGGCACGCTGCCGGTGCTGCTCGCCGAGGGCGATGTGCCGATCGTCGGCGCCATGATTATCTCCGAATATATCGACGAGACGCGCGGCGTGCTCAAGCGCGAGCGCCGGCTGTTCGCCGAGGACCCGATGGAGCGCGCCGAAATCCGCCGCCTCACCGACTGGTATCTCACCAAGACCGAAAGCGAAGTCACCCGGCATCTGGTGCGTGAGCGGGTGCTGAAGCCGCACATGCCCGAATCGGCCGGCGGCGGCTCGCCCGATTCAGGCGCCATCCGTGCGGCCCGTGCCAACATCCGCCAGCACATGAAATACACCAACTGGCTCGCCGGCACGCGTCACTGGCTCGCAGGACCGCGCATCACCTATGCCGACCTCGCCGCCGCAGCCTCGCTTTCCGTGCTCGACTATCTCGGCGAGATCGAATGGCGCGAATATTCCTCGGCGCGCGAATGGTACACTAGGGTCAAGTCGCGACCGTCCTTCCGGCCCTTGCTCACTGACCGGGTACGAGGCCTGACACCGGCATCGCATTATGCGGACCTCGATTTCTGATACGGCCCTGCGCCAGCTGATCGAGCGCGAAGCCAAACGCGCCGGCTTCGCCGCCGTCGCCGTCACGCGCCCCAACGCCATTCCGCTCGCCCCTGCCCGCCTCGCCCAGTTCGTCCACGAAGGCCTGCACGGCTCGATGGGCTGGATCGCCGAAACGCTGGCACGCCGCAGCGAGCCCTCCGTTTTGTGGCCCGAAGTGCGCTCGATCATCGTTCTGGCAATGAATTACGGGCCTGACAGCGACCCGCGCGACCTTCAATCGCACAGCGATCGCGCCGCGATCTCGGTCTATGCCCGCAACCGCGACTATCACGACGTCATGAAGGGCCGGCTGAAGGAGATCGCCGGCAAGATCGTCGCCCGCGCCGGTGGCGACGTGAAGGTGTTTGTCGACACGGCCCCTGTGATGGAAAAGCCGCTGGCCGAAGCCGCCGGCCTCGGCTGGCAGGGCAAGCACACCAATCTTGTCAGCCGCGAATTCGGCTCCTGGCTGTTTCTGGGCACCATCTTCACCACAGCCGAGCTTGAGCCGGACGAAGCAGAGGTCGACCATTGCGGCTCCTGCCGCGCCTGCCTCGACGCCTGCCCCACCGACGCCTTCCCTGCGCCCTACAGGCTCGACGCCCGGCGCTGCATTTCCTACCTGACCATCGAAAACAAGGGGCCGATCCCGCACGAATTCCGCCAAAAGATCGGCAACCGCATCTATGGCTGCGACGACTGCCTCGCCGCCTGCCCGTGGAACAAGTTCGCCCAGGCAGCATCCGAGGCAAAACTCGCCGCGCGCGACGACCTGCGCGAGCCGCGCCTCGCTGAACTGCTGGCACTCGACGATGCGACCTTCCGCACCTTCTTCTCGGGCTCTCCGGTCAAGCGCATCGGCCGCGACCGTTTTGTCCGCAATGTGCTGATCGCATCGGGCAATTCGGCTGACGCTGCGTTGATCGAGCCTTGCCGGGCTCTGCTCGCCGATGCGTCTCCCTTGGTGCGCGGCGCCGCCATCTGGGCGCTGTCGCGACTTGTGCCGGGCGAGATGTTTTCGGGTCTTGCGCAACAGGCCCTGAAGGTCGAAACCGAAGAGGACGTGATTGCCGAATGGCAGCTCACGCAAGTCGAACCCTAGCGGAAGCAGGCATGACCGAGCAGAAATTCTTCATCTTCGGCGCCGGTTACTCCGGCAAGGCATTCGCCCGCATGCGCCCACAAGGCGTGCGCGTCGCCGGCACCACCCGCTCGGCTGACAAGTTCGCTGGTCTCGAAGCCGCCGGCATCGAGCCCTTTGTCTTCGACGGACAGCTCACCCCTGAAGTTCGGGCGCAGCTGGCCGTAACAACACATCTGATGGTCTCCGCCGCGCCCGGCGAGGACGGCGACCCGGTGCTGAACGCCGCGCATGAAGCCATTGCGCATGCCATGCCGGCCCTTCGCTGGATCGGCTATCTCTCGACAGTCGGCGTCTATGGCGATCATGGTGGCGCCTGGATCGACGAGACCGCCACCTGCCACCCGAAACCCCGCCGCTCGCAGATGCGGCTTGAGGCCGAGCAAGCCTGGCATGAACTCGGCGAGCAGGTCGCACGTCCCGTGGCGATCCTGCGCCTGTCGGGCATCTATGGCCCGGGGCGCAACGCCTTCGTCAATCTCGAAAACGGCACCGCCAAACGCCTGGTCAAGCAGGGCCAGGTGTTCAACCGCATCCATGTCGACGACATTGCTGACGCGCTGTGGTTCCTCGCCGATGGCGACTATGGCGGTGTCTTCAACGTCACCGATGATGAGCCCGCGCCGCCGCAGGACGTCGTCGCATATGCCGCCGAAAAGATGGGCGTAGCACCTCCGCCGGAAATTCCTTTCGAGACTGCCCAACTTTCGCCCATGGCGCGGTCCTTCTATGGCGAGAACAAGCGCGTCGCCAACACCGCGATCAAGGCGCTGGGCTACAAATTCCGGTTGCCGAACTATCGCGTGGCGCTGGACAGCATGTGGGCCGATGGCAGCTGGCGCGGTGAAGGCGAAGGCGACAAGCGCAGCCCGATAAGGCAGACCTGAACCGGCTGTTCGATGCGGCGAAATGAGGGGGCGAGGTGCCAAAATTTACCATTCGGTAACCGTGGCGGGCCAAGCTCGTGGAGAGGATCGGACTCCAATGACGACATTATTCGGCAGATTTCTGGGCAAGGCAGCGCGGCTTCTCATGGTTGCCGCCACATTTGGCCTTGTCGGCCTCGACATGAAGGCGGCCAGCGCGTCCGACCTGGCAAAGGACCTGTTCGGTTCAAAGAAGCTGCCGGCGGCGATCGCTGCCCATTCCTACGGCTTTTATTCCAAGGGCTGCTTCTCCGGCGGTGTGGCGATTGCCACCGACGGGCCGACCTGGCAAGCCATGCGCCTGTCGCGCAACCGGCGCTGGGGTCATCCCAAGATGATCTCGCTGATCGAGAAGCTGTCGCGCGACGCGACCGCCGATGGCTGGCCGGGCCTTTTGATCGGCGACATCTCGCAGCCGCGCGGCGGCCCGATGCTGACCGGCCACGCCTCCCACCAGATCGGCCTCGATGCCGACATCTGGTTCACGCCTATGCCTGACCACAAGCTTTCGCCGAGCGAGCGCGAAAACATGAGCGCGGTGTCGATGGTCAATGAGAAGACCCATCGCGTAATCGACAGATTGTGGACGCCGGCGCATGCGAAGCTTTTGAAGCGCGCCGCGAGCTATCCGGAGGTCGAGCGCATTCTCGTCAACCCGGGCATCAAGAAGAAACTCTGCGACACTGTCACCGGCGACCGCTCGTGGCTGCGCAAGGTTCGCCCCTTCTGGGGGCACGATTACCATTTCCACGTCCGCATCGGCTGCCAGGCGGGCTCTGTGGGCTGCAAGGAACAGGACCCGACGCCGCCCGGCGACGGCTGTGACAAGTCGCTCGCCTGGTGGTTCACCGAAGAACCCTGGCGCCCGGCCACCGGTCCGCAGAAGCCCAAGGCGCGCGACATCATGACCATGGCCAGCCTGCCCAAGGAATGCCGCGCCGTGCTCGATGCACCCTCGCCGGCCTCCGAAGCCGCCGTCACTTTCCGTGGCAAGGGCGCGCCGACGGCTGTGGTTGCCGCGCCGGCACCCCAGCCCGAGGTCGCGAACACGCCTGTCATCACCGATGCCGGCACACCGGCTGCGGCAAACGCCTTCGCGCCCAGGCCTTCCGTGGACATTCCGTTGCCGCGTCCACGGCCGACGAACAACTGATCCGGGCAAGGCAAGCATGCCGCGACGCTTCCCATGCCATGGAAATCGGTCTATGGATTTCAACCGATTTAGTTCGTCCGGATGAACCGAGAGTGACACCAGCATTGCGTCTCGCGCTGATCGCCCATGACGAGAAGAAGGACGACATGGTTGCCTTCGCAGGCGCTCATGCCGAGTTCCTGATGACCTGTCATATCGTCGCCACCGGCACCACTGGCCAGCGTGTGCTGGCGGCGTGCCCCGATCTCAATCTGACACCGTTGAAAAGCGGTCCGCTCGGTGGCGACCAGCAGATCGGCGCGCTGATCAGCGAGGGCCAGATCGACCTGTTGATTTTCTTCGTTGATCCGCTGACGCCGATGCCGCATGACGTCGATGTGAAGGCATTGACGCGGCTCGCCATCGTCTACGACATTCCCATGGCGTTGAATCGGGCGACGGCCGAGATCATGCTGGAAAACCAAGAGAACGGCTGAACGCCGACGCGGGGACGAAACCGGGCATGTCACATCTAAGCGAGCAAGCGCAGGCTCTCCCCTTTCCGATCCTGATCGGCGACATCGGCGGCACCAATGCGCGCTTCGCCATCGTCGAGAGCGCCGACAAGGACGCCGGCGAACCGCGCATCGTCCAGACCGCCAACTATGCCACCATCGACGACGCCATTCTCGCTGTCCTCGACGGCGCGCCGGTGCGTCCGCGCTCGGCGGTGCTGGCCGTTGCCGGTCCTGTCGAGGGCGAGGCGATTGCGCTCACCAACTGTCCCTGGGTGGTGCGCCCCCGGCAGATGTTTTCGACGCTTGGTCTCGTCGACATCCTCGTGCTCAACGATTTCGAAGCCCAGGCGCTCGCGGTCGTGGCGCTCGGCGACGAGCATATGGAAAAGATCGGCGACGGCGAGCCTGAAGAAGGTGCCGGCCGCGTCGTGCTCGGCCCCGGCACCGGCCTGGGCGTCGCAGGGCTGATCCACGCGCTCGGCCGCTGGATTCCGGTGCCTGGCGAAGGCGGTCACATGGACCTCGGCCCGCGCAGCGAGCGCGATTTCGAGGTGTTTCCGCATCTCGAAAAGCTCGAAGGCCGCATCTCGGGTGAGCAGATCCTGTGTGGCCGGGGGCTGGTCAACACCTACCGCGCCGTGGCCACGGCCGACGGCAAGACACCTGTCCTCACCCAGCCGGCCGAAGTCACCGCTGCGGCGCTCGCCGGCAGCGACGTGATTGCCGAAGAGGCGCTTTCGATCTTCGTCACCTGCCTTGGCCGCACCGCTGGCGACCTGGCACTGGTGTTCAAGAGCAAGGGTGGCGTCTACCTCACCGGCGGCATCGCCCAGAAGATCGTGTCGGCATTGAAACAGGGCAATTTCCGCGAGGCCTTCGAAGACAAGGCACCGCATCGCGAGCTGATGGCCTCAATGCCGGTCTATGTCATCACGCACCCGCTGGCGGCTCTTGCCGGGCTTGCCGCCTATGCGCGAAAACCGGAACTGTTCGGCGTGGAGACCGGCGACCGGCGCTGGCGCCTCTAGGCCTGCCTGCCGCGCGGCAAAAGGCGGTTTCCCCTTCGCACATCATGCTTTAAGAGGGGCGCAGTTTTCGCGCAGCGGCAGGGCTGCCTGTTTGACCACGCCGCAAGGAGCTGACAATGAGCGACATGGGTCTTGTGGTGGTGGGTGCCGCCGGGCGGATGGGGCAGGTGCTGTTGCGCACCATCCACGCCATGGAGGGCGTGCGGGTCGTCGGCGCCATCGAGCGCACGGGCTCGCCGCATCTCGGCAAGGACGCCGGCGAACTCACCGGCATCGGCATCATCAACGTCGAAATCACCGACGATCCGCTGGCCGCCTTCGCCAAGGCCGACGGCGTGCTCGATTTCACCGTCCCGGCTGCGACCGTCGAATTCGCCGGCTACGCCGCCCAGGCGCGTATCGCCCATGTCATTGGCACTACGGGCTGCTCGCCGGAAGACGACGCCAGGATCGCCGCTGCCGCGCGCCACGCCACCATCGTCAAGTCGGGCAATATGAGCCTCGGTGTCAATCTGCTCGCCGTGCTGGTCGAAAAGGCCGCCCAGGCGCTCGGTCCCAACGACTTCGACATCGAAATCCTCGAAATGCACCACCGCCACAAGGTCGACGCACCCTCGGGCACGGCCCTGCTTCTCGGCGAGGCGGCGGCCGAAGGCCGCAAGGTAGCACTTGCTGAAAACAGCGTGCGCGTGCGTGACGGCCATACCGGCGTGCGCGAGACGGGTACGATCGGCTTTGCCGCGCTGCGTGGCGGCTCGGTGGTCGGCGACCATTCCGTCATCCTCGCCGGCACCGGCGAACGCATCACCCTGTCGCATCAGGCCGAGGACCGCACCATCTTCGCCCGTGGCGCCGTCAAGGCGGCCTTGTGGGCGCATGGCCGCAAGCCGGGCCTCTATTCGATGCGCGACGTGCTCGGGCTCTAATCCACCCAATCCAGCCTCATCATCTCAATCTCAAGGGAGCAAAAATGTCCGGAACTCTCGTGCTCGTCCGTCACGGCCAGAGCGAATGGAACCTGAAGAACCTGTTCACCGGCTGGCGCGACGTCGACCTGACCGAGCAGGGCACCGCCGAAGCCAAGGCCGCCGGCCAGAAGCTTGCCGCGCGCGGCCTGAAGTTTGACATCGCCTTCACCTCGGCCCTGATGCGCGCGCAAAAAACCTGCCAGCACATCCTCGACGCCACCGGCCAGAGCGATCTCAAGACCATCCGCAACCAGGCGCTCAACGAGCGCGACTATGGCGACCTCAACGGCCTCAACAAGGACGATGCCCGCGCCAAGTGGGGCGAGGAGCAGGTCCATATCTGGCGCCGCTCCTACGACACCCCGCCCCCCGGCGGCGAAAGCCTCAAGGACACCGGCGCGCGCGTGTGGCCCTACTACATGCACGACATGCAGCCGCATGTGCTGCGCGGTGGCACGGTGCTGGTTGCAGCGCACGGCAATTCGCTGCGTGCGCTGATCATGGCGCTTGAAGGCATTTCAGGCCCTGACATCGTCAAGCTCGAACTCGGGACCGGCGTGCCGATAGTCTACAAGCTCAACGCTGATTCGACAGTCGCTTCCAAGGACGTGCTGGCGTAAGCCAATACGGGAGCCGTGGATTCGCGGCTCCCAACCCTTCGCCGGCTTCGATTTGCTGCCTGCCCCAACGTCATGCGGCAAGCTGGAATGCGGCAATTCCAACCCGTCGCCGCATTCGTCGGCAAAAGCTGAAAAAGCGCGTTGACACAGTCGCTTCGCCCGCTTACATCAGCCCGCACCAGCCCAGATGGCGGAATTGGTAGACGCGCACGGTTCAGGTCCGTGTGCCGCAAGGCGTGGAGGTTCGAGTCCTCTTCTGGGCACCATTCATCCGGACTACCAACCGGATGAGCCACTCGGACGAGTGGCATCGACTGACCTTGTCTCCCCGATAGACGTATCATTCTGCTTGGAAGCTCGCATTCCTTGAGCGCTGATTGATCGCGCCAACAACTTTTGCGCGCAACGCCTTGCGGCCTCGCCAAACTGCTAGCACACTGCACCAAGAAAACGGCCATCTCGGCTGCGCAGGCGGCGCGCCCGCTCCGCGTTGGGGCCATCCGAGTTCTGTTGAAGTGATGAGGCGTTTGAATGAAATGCTGCGTCTACACTGTGCTGCTCGGCGAATATGAGGAACTCAACGAACAGCCCGTCGCCTCTCGTTCTCAACTGCCGTTCATCTGCCTGACTGACGATCCGTCGCTGCAAAGCGCGAGCTGGGATTGCCGTCTGGTGGAGCCCTTGTTTCCGCAGGACCCGATACGGAGCCAGCGCGATCTGAAAATCCGTCCGCATCTGTATCTGGCGGACTATGACTGCTCGATCTACATCGACAATG
The DNA here is from genome assembly GCF_058808215.1 of Aminobacter sp. GW821-FHT11F06. Classification (NCBI taxonomy): domain Bacteria; kingdom Pseudomonadati; phylum Pseudomonadota; class Alphaproteobacteria; order Hyphomicrobiales; family Phyllobacteriaceae; genus Aminobacter; species Aminobacter sp. GW821-FHT11F06. The sequence goes on from NZ_JBXARL010000004.1 coordinate 382,094, forward strand.
CGGTGATCTTGAAGGAACCGCCCGAACGCCTGCTGGAGCTGTTTGAGCCGGAGACCGGCTTCCTCATTGCGCCCCACTCTTTCCGGGAAACTGTCCTGGACGAGTTCCTGGAGGTTGCGCGGCTGGGCTTTGACGATTCCACGCGTATTTTCGAGCAACTCAATCACTACACGCTCAGCTGCCCAAGTGTGCTGCAGGAGCGCCCATGGTGGGGCGCGATGCTCGTCCGGGACCATCGTTCGGCGCGTGTTCGCTCGATGCTGGAGATCTGGGCCTCCCACGTGATGCGCTACTCGCGTCGCGACCAGCTTTCGATCAACATGGCATTTAAAGCTGCCAATCTTCGCCCGACGGCGCTGCGCGTGGACAACATCGTTTCCGATCTGCACGTCTGGCCGCAGGCGGTGGGCCGTGATCGACAGCGCGGAGCGCGCAACACCAATGTCAGCCTGATGCCCGTCGCTGCCCGTGTGCGGCATCTGGAGCAAAAGCAAGCTGAGCTGCTTGCGGCGCACGAAGAAGAAAGCCGCACCCTGCGAACTGAAAACGCGCGACTTTCTGCTGCTCGCGACGTTGAGCTTGCCGCTCGCGACCTCGAGCTTGCTGCGATCAACTCCGCGCGCTTTGCCGAGACGGCTGCGTTGCATACGGAGATAGCGCGCCTTCACGCAAAAGCCCAAGCGCGTCGAATGAAGAACCGCCTGCGCCGGCTGCGCGGCAAGGTCATTCGCCTCCTGCACCCAGGACGCGCGCTCGTGACGCCGGCCGACACGGAACTGTTAGGCCGGATATCCGATCTTACAACATGAAAGGCTCGGCTCCCAAACTCCGGGAGCCGGCCTCATTCTCGGTGGGGCATCATGCCTCAAGGTTGCGGTTGCGATCCTGCCAGAGTTCCAGCACGGCCAGCGCCGCCACGGCGATGCCGAGGCCGATGTGCCAGCTGCGCAGCGCGCCGCCATACTGGAAGAAGAATGGCGAGATGATCATCCAGGCGCCGCACAGCAGCGACAGGAATTCCTCCCAGCGCCGCAGGAAGACCTGCTCGAGACCGGCAAGCACCACGACGGCGGCACCCACAAGCGCTGTGACCGCCACCATTTTGGGCATGCCGGAATTGCCGAGCAGCATCGGCGAGGCAATGATCGCGACGCCGAGGATCATCGAGGCGATGTCCTCCCAGCGCCGGTGTTGCAAGAGGCCCGCGGGGGCCATTTTCTCAAGGGTTGCCATGATAAAAATCCTCTTCGGATACGTTCGAGTTAAGCTCGAGCGCCCGTGAGGACTATGTGTGCGTGCCTGTCGAACTCCTCAGTCGGGCGTTCTTCGCACTGGCAGCATTATCTCAAAAAAACGCAATAAGTTCAATGACGCCGAACGGCGACACGCTGGCGCAGCAGCAAGGCCGGGACAGGCCTGCTTCGCCCCTACCCGCGACTGATGTACCGCAGCCACCACAGGCCGGCACAACCGCCAAGCGCGGTTATGATCCCGATCCAGAACCACTCGCTGCGCCCGGTCATGAAGCTGCCGCCGAGCCAGCCAGCACCCTGCATGGTCCAGACAGCACCGACGATGATCGCGAGCACGGCGACGATATTGGCAATTCTTGTCATGCGCTCCTCACCTTCGCTGATTATGTTCATAACGTCGTTTGGCCAGGTATATTTCCACAGCACCACGGAGTATTTCTTGCAAGCTTATCTGGGATGGCGATTCGCCTGATCTCGGGATCACCTGAATGCCGAATCGAAAAGTATGAAAATATTCCTTCGATTCAGAGCTCCGTGATCTGACAGACTGTTACCCTGAGACTCCAAACGTGTGCGCCTGCCATGGAACCGCCCGACGGTTGCCCCATTCGCTGCCACATTTAGGTTGAAACCGCTCCGCGTGTGCAATCAACGGAGTGTTAACCAGAAGATGAAGAGCGCCAAGCCCGCGATCGCGGCGGCCACTATTGCCGCCAGCATGATGTTTTTAGCCTCCACCGGCACCGCCTCGGCCCAATGCGGCGGCGCATCCTGGTACGCCCTGACCTCGAAGACAGCGTCGGGCGAACGCATGAATCCATCGGCCATGACCGCAGCGCATCGTTCGCTTCCCTTCGGCACCAAGCTCAGGGTGACCAACCAGAAGAACGGCAAGAGCGTTATCGTGCGCGTCAACGACCGTGGCCCCTTCATCAAGGGACGCGTGCTCGACCTGTCCAAGGGTGCCGCCCAGCAGATCGGCTTTGTCCAGTCCGGGCACACCTCCGTGTGCATGGAACGCCAGAGCTGACGCGCCGCGCATCTTTTGAGATGCGCAAAGGATGTAGAAGTACTTTGAATTACCGGAGCAGACGGCGCGCCGCCGTCTCGGCCATCGCCTCAGCGAGGCCGAGCTGCCACTCGGTCTGGCAATAGGCCCGGAAATCGAAGCACGGCAGGCCCGGGCAGACCTCGAATTCGATGAGGTGGACGGTGTCGTCGGCCTCGACGCGGAAGTCGAGCGAGAAGACGTCGCGCAGGCCAAGCACCGCCATCAGCTTCGCCGCGATCTGCCTGATTGTTTCTGCCGCGCGCGGTTGGATCGAGGCGACAGTCACCAGTTCGGGCTCGGCATAGTGGCCCGCGTCCTTGGCGGCCGTACCCGTGTCGCCGTAAAGCGCCATGCTGTCGGCCATGGTCTGGAAATCGCCGCCTGAATCGACAAAGACGATGCCCAGCGTTTCGGTCCCGGCATCGGGATCGACCGCCAAAAAGCTCGCCCGCACATTGCGGCCCGCCACATAGGGCTGCACGATGACGTCGTCGCGATAGGCGCCAAATACCCGGCGACCGAGCACAAGCGCTTCCTCCGCCACGCGGCAGCGCGAATCCTCCCAGATGCCGATCTTGGCGCCGAGCCGGTTCGGCTTGACGAAATAGCCTGACGACGAGGCCGGTGGCTCGACCAGCCACTTGCCGCCGCGTGCCAAGCCGGCCTGTGGCACGGGCAGGCCGAGGGCAGCGAGCACAGCACCGGCGCGGAACTTGTCCTGGCACAAAGCAAACAGGGAATCGTCGGCGCCGATGGTGGCGAGCCCGTTGAGCCGGGCGAGGGCAGGTGCTGCACCGCCGCGAAAATAGGCGATGCCGTCGGTCAGCGTCCAGACAAGGCTTGTCTGGCGGTCACAGGACGCTAGCGCCTCCGCCGCATCGTCGAGTTCGACGGCCCGAAAATCGAAGCCGCGTCGCACGCAGGCCTCGGCGAGGGCACCGAACTCGGGCGCCAGGTCGGTCGACTGCGCCAGATAGGATGATATCTCGGTCGCCGCCTTGTGCGAAAAACCATCGGCCAAGAGCCGGTCGAGGCAGGCGCGCTCCGGTTCATGGACAAGGATAAGCGTCGATCTCTGTCCGGTCATCGGGCGATTGTCCTGCTGTCATGCGAGCCGACACGCGAGTCGCATCGCCATCGCCTAACAATCGCATCCAGCCAGCGCCAGGCTTGCCGGAAAACCGACCTGTTGCCATCGCCTGGGCGACAGCCAAGCCTCAGATCAGAACATTGGGCTCGTGCCGCCCATTGACCTTGATATCAAGCAGGAACGTCTTGCCGGCATGCGGATCAGCACCGCGCGCGGCGTCATCCATCCCTTCCCAGGCCGAGGTCACCGCCAGCCGGTCGGCGCCAGCACCCACGAAGGCCGGGCATGACGCCTGCGACGCCGGCACCGGCACCGAGCGCAGCAGGCTTCCGTCGGGCGCATAGGCGTCCAAGCGGCTACCGCCCCAGCAGGCGTTCCACAGCACGCCGTCGCGGTCGACCACCGAGCCGTCGATGCCGCCCTTTTCACCACGGCGGTCGACAAACAGTTTTGGCTCGCCCAACGGCAGGCCGGTGTCGGGGTCGCAGTCCAGGCGATAGAGCAGGTTGGTTGCGGTATCGCTGTAATAGGCGGTCTTGCCGTCGGCGCTGAAGCAGATCGAATTGGGGATGCTGATCGCCGGGAAGAGCAGCCTGAGCTCGCCACGGAAATACCAGTAGATGGCGCCCGCTCCCGCCTCGGCCTTCTTGCCCATGGTGCTGAACCACAGGGCACCGCACGGATGAACCCGCGCATCGTTGGAACGCGTTGCCGTGTTGGATGCCTCGACTGACATATGCGGGCTCAGCTTGCCGGTCGCGGCATCGCGGATATGCAGGCCGGTCTCGGTCAAAAGCAGCTGGCGTTCGCCGTCGATCGTGGCAAGCGCGCTCGCCCTTTCGCTAAACTGGTGCACCTTGGTCGCGCCACCCGACAGCTTCTTTTCCAGCATGCGGTTGGCCAGGATGTCGAACCAGTAGAGCGTGTCGGTCGCGGGGTCGTAGGTCGGCCCTTCGCCGAGCTCGCAGGCCTCTTCGGACAGGATCACAGCAGTCATCTCACGCTCCCTTGCCTATGGCGTCCCAGCCGGCCACAGCGGCCCGCGCACGCGCACCGACATCGGCAGCAGCCATGCCGGGCTTGTAGAGGCTCGAGCCGAGGCCAAACAGCTGCACGCCGACCTTGGCATAGGCCGCGAAGTCGGCCTCCGACACGCCGCCGACGACGCCGACCTGCGTCTCCTTGGGCAACACCGCGCGGATCGCCGCAATGCCGCCGGTGCCAAGCACGCTTGCGGGGAAAAACTTCAGCGCCGATGCGCCAAGCCGCAGCGCCAGAAATGCGTCGGTCGGCGTGAACACGCCGGGCATCGTCACCATCTTGTGCACGGCGGCGCGGCCCATCACCTCGGCATCGATATTGGGACTGACTAGCAGCCGGCCGCCGGCGTCGTTGAGCCGGTCGACATCCTTGGCCCACACCACCGTGCCGCCACCGACGAGTGCTGCCGGCAGCGCCTTGGCCAGCAGCTCGATCGAGCGAAACGGATCGGGCGAATTGAGCGGCACCTCGATCGCCTCGATGCCGGCGTCGAAGACCGCGCGGCCGACATCGAGCGCTTCCTCAGGCTTCAGGCCGCGCAGGATGGCGACCAGTCCACGGCCAAGTCTCGGGAAGGGCGCTGTCATGGTCATTGGGCTGCTCCGTCAGGCAACATCTTGTTGCGGCGCGCTGCCGCCACCAGGCCCGCCAGCACCGCCTGATCGGCATCGGCGATCTTCACCGCGATGCCGTCAAGTGCCATGGCTTCGGCATAAAGCGCGCCCAGCGATCCCGACACCACCAGGATGACGGGTGCGCCGCGCCGGCCAAAACGCCTGACAGCCGAGGCGATCTCGGCACCGATCAACAGGCCCGAAAGTGCCGCCGCCGCATCGTCCTGGCTCAGCCCGTTCAACAGACCGGCGGCACGGATGCCAAACAGCCGGGCGCCGATATCACCGTCGAACAGCGCCTCCTGGCACCAGTCGCGAAACACCTGATTGTCAGGGGCAATTGCGGCCGGCTTGTCGCCGATCGAATGGCGCAGGATCGAATGCTGAGACAGCACCGAAAACATCTCGCCGGTGGGCCAGGTGCCGAAGCCCTGGATAGCGCCACCTTCGGCAATGACCCATTTCGAATGCGTGCCGGGCATGCACACGACATGGCTGCCCGAGCCGATCAGGCTGGCCACGCCGGCAAGCTGGGTTTCTTCACCGCGCATCACGTCGGGCGTGCGCGCGCTGCGCTGGGCAAGCCCCGGCACGATGCGGATATCGCGGCCGACGCCGGGCACAGGCACGGCGGCGCCGAGAATGTCGGCCAGCGAGGCCGGCACATCGACATAAGGCGCTTCGATCCAACCCTGGCGCGCACCGGCCATGCCGCAGACGATCGCCGGCAATCCGGCTGGTGCCCCCATCTCCTGGAGATGGCGGTCGAGCACGACGGCAAAACCCTTGTGCTGGGCCACCAGCAAGCCTTCGTCGCTGCGTCGCTCGTCAACCACGGTGCCGGAGGCATCGAGCAACCACACGCGCAGCCGCGTCGTGCCCCAGTCGACGGCGGCAATCGCTGCCTTGGATGTCGCGCTCACAAAATTCCTCCATCGACGATCAGCGTTTGCGCCGTCAGCATTTTCGAAGCGTCCGATGCCAGGAAAAGCACGGTGCCGACCATGTCTTCGGGCAGCATCATGTCGGGGATGCACTGCCGGGCAATGTGTTCGTTAAGCGAGGTCTCGGTCACCCACAGCGCGCGCTGGCGTTCGGTGATCACCCAGCCCGGCGCTACCGCATTGACCCTGATCCTGTCAGGGCCATAGCGGCCGGCAAGCCCCTTGGTCAGCCCGACGATCGCGGCCTTTGCCGCCGTATAGGCCGGCATGGTGCCGATGTTCAGCATGTAGGAGGTCGAGGTGAAATTGATGATCGAGCCGCCGCCGGCGGCCGCCATGCCGGGTGCTGTCGCCTGGATGGTGAAAAAATGCGGCCTGATGTTCACCGCCTGGTTGGCGTCCCAGCTTTCGGGTGTGACGTCGGCGACTTCATGGCGGGCGTCGTTGGCGGCGTTGTTGACCAGCACCGTCACCGGCCCGTGTGCTTCGACCGCGGCAGCCACCGCGCTGCGCAACTCGTCGATATCGCTGAGGTCGGCGTGCAGGAAAAGCGGCCTGTTTCCGGTCGCCAGTTCAACGCGGTCGCAAAGTGCCCGGCTCGGTTTCTCCGCGATGTCGATGAAGGCAACCTTGGCGCCCTGAAGGACAAAACCTTCGGTCAGCGCCGCACCGATGCCTGTGCCGCCCCCGGTGATGAGCACCGAGCGGCCTTCGAGGTCAGGAAATCGCGCCGATGGCATCATGATCGCTCCCCGCATCGTGCCCGCCTTCGACACGGCGGAGCACGCCTCCGTATTAGAGCGGGCAGGGCAAAAGGGGAACCGGATTTTGTGTGCGTTGGGCGTTCGATCTTGCGCGGATGCGAACCGGCTCAGATCGCCCGGGCGTAGACCGCGCCGCGATGGGATTCGCGGAGGTAGCCGAGCGTCGCATCGGCGTCGGCTGGGCGGCCAAACAGATAGCCTTGCCCGCCAGCACAGCCGAACTGCACCAGGCGTTCGGCCTGTGCTTCGAGCTCGATGCCTTCGGCAACGACATCCATGCCGAGGCCCTCGCACATCGCCAGGATAGCACGGATGATATGTTCGGACGGGCGGTCTTCGAGGATCGAAGCGACAAAGGCGCGGTCGATCTTGAGCTTGTCGAAGCGGAACTCGCGCAGGCGTCCGAGCGACGACTGGCCGGTGCCGAAATCGTCGAGCGACACGCGAATGCCGACACGACGCAGATCCTCGACGATCTTTGCCGCCGAGACCGGGTCGGTCATCAGGCCGGTTTCGGTGATCTCGATCTCAAGCCGGCGCGGATCGAAACCGGTACGTTCGAGGATCGACAATATATGCAACCCGGTGTTCTGGTCGACGAGCTGCGATGGCGAAAGATTGAAGGACAAGAACATGTCCTTTGGCCAGCTGCGTGCCGCTTCCGCAGCCTTCCGCAGCACCAGCTGCGACAGGGGGCCGATGATGCCGCGCTCTTCGGCGATGGGGATGAAAACGGCTGGCGAAACGGATCCGAGATCGCGGTCGGTCCAGCGCGCGAGTGCTTCGAAACCGATGGTGCGGCGGCTGTTGAGATCGACGATCGGCTGGAAATACGGCGTCACCTCGCCAGCTGCAACGGCGCGGCGCAGCGCCTGCTCGATGCGGGTGACGCGCTTGGCCGCCTCTTCCATCTCGCGGGTGTAAACGACAACACGGCCACGGCCCGAGCGCTTGGCATGGTAAAGCGCGGTCTCGGCCTTGCGCACCAGGGTTTCGGTGGTGTCATCGGCGGAATGAAATAGCGAGCAGCCGACCGAGGCCGACAGGCGCGCCGTGCGCTCGCCGACATCGTAGGGTGCCGACAGGATTTCGATCAGCATGCGTGCCTTTTCGGCGGCCGCGTCCTCGGAAAACACCAGCGGGTAGAGGAAGGCGAATTCGTCGGCGCCGATGCGCGCCACGGCCGAATTGCCCTCGCAAGCAGCCTGCAGGCGCATCGCCACCTGGATCAGGATGTCGTCGCCGGCACGGTGGCCGAACAGGTCGTTGATCGGCTTGAAGCCGTCGAGATCGAGTATGCCGACGGTGAACGGGGCAGGGTCCTCGGCGCGGTCGCCGATCAGGCGCTCGACCTTGTCGAAGAAGCGGCGCTGGTTGCCGAGCCCGGTCAAGCCGTCGGTGAAGGCCAGATCCGACGTGTCCCTGTCCGAATGGCTGACGCCGAATGACATGCTTGGTCTCTGTTCTGCTCAAGTTTGAATCGTTGCAGGACACTGCCAGCAAAGCGTTTAGGAATTGTATTCAATTTGCCTGCCTGTCCGGATTTCGACACCGCGTCGAAACTGGTTTCACGCATGCTGGTTTCGCCTCGCCCGCCAGTGCTTTCGGTGTCGCATTGGGCCAGATCGCGGCGCCACAACGTCTCCCGCCATTGCATAAGCCCGCCAAATTGCTACATCCTCGTCACCAAGCACGCGACCGGTCGTCGGTCGCCGCGTCAACACCATCGACCAGCCGCGCCGGAGACCTCCATGCCGCTCAAGATCGCCGTCCAGATGGACCACATCTCAACCGTCTCCATCGCCGGCGACACGTCGTTTGCGCTGTCGCTTGAGGCCCAGCGGCGCGGCCACGAGCTCTACCACTACACGCCCGACCGGCTGTCGCTGCGCGACGGCAAGGTTTGCGCCCGCATTGAAAAGCTCGAAGTGCGCGACATCAAGGGCGACCACTTCACGCTCGGCGAGCCGGTACGCACTGATCTCTCCGAGATGGACGTGATCCTGCTGCGCCAGGACCCGCCCTTCGACATGAACTACATCACCACCACCCACATCCTCGAACGCATCCACCCCAAGACGCTGGTGGTCAACGACCCGGCCTGGGTGCGCAACAGCCCCGAAAAGATCTTCGTCACCGAGTTCGGCGACCTGATGCCCGAAACGCTGATCACCAAGGACCCGCAAGAGGTCGCGGCCTTCCGCAAGGAGTTCGGCGACATCATCGTCAAGCCGCTCTATGGCAATGGCGGTGCCGGCATCTTCCATCTGCACGAAGCCGACCGCAATCTCTCCTCGCTGCTCGAAATGTTCGGCCAGATGTTCCGCGAGCCCTACATCGTCCAGCGCTATCTCAAGGACGTGCGCAAGGGCGACAAGCGCATCATCCTGATCGACGGCGAGCCTGTCGGCGCCATCAACCGCGTGCCCGCCGAGCACGACGCCCGCTCCAACATGCATGCCGGCGGCCGCGCCGAAAAGACCGAGTTGACCGAACGCGAGCGCGAAATCTGCGCCCGCATCGGCCCGTCTTTGCGCGAACGCGGCTTCATCCTTGTCGGCATCGACGTCATCGGCGACTACATGACCGAGATCAACGTGACCTCGCCGACCGGCATCCGCGAGGTCAAGAAGTTCGGCGGCGCCGACATCGCCGCCCTGTTTTGGGACGCGGTGGAGGCGAAGCGGGCCTGATCAGCCCGCCTCGACCTCAAGCACAGGCTGCCGCATTTGCAGCAGCCTAAGGGCGCTCAGCGTCACCAGAGCCATGACCGCGCAGTAGGCGACGAGCGGCCACGCCGTGTCGCCGCCCAGCACAACCACCGCAAGCGTGCCGACGATGCCGACGACAAGGCTCTGGACGCAGAAATAAAGTGCGACGGCGGTGCCGGCGACATCGCCGAATGCCTGGAGCGCGCCGTTCGCCGTCACCGACCCGGTGAAGACGATGCCGGCCGAAATCACCCACATCGGCACAACGAAGCTCCAGAACGACGGCGGGGCGAACAGCTGTCCCACGGCCAGCAGGGTGGCACCGAGCAGCAGCATCGCCATGCCCCTGACAAGGCTGCCTGATATGCCCCATTTCGCGACGAACCGCTTGGCAAAACGCGTCGTCACGATCATCGCAACCGCTGCCGTGGCGAAGGCAAGGCTGAAGCCGATCTGGGAAAAGCCGGCCCGGTCGATCAGTACGCGCGGCGCCGTCGAAAAGAAGACGAAGAACGCCCCCATCGCGGCACTGAAACCAAGCGTATAGACCCAGAATGCAAGGTTTCCCAGGATAGGCCGGAAGGCCGGACGCGACGCGGTCAGCGTTGCCGGGAGCGTTTCATCCCATCTTGCCAGCGCATTCGCCGTCGCCGCCAACGCCAGGACGCCGAGCATCAAGAAGATCGCCCGCCAGCCCAAGCCATCCGCGATCAACGCGCCGGCGATCGGGCCGAGTGCCGGCACGCAGGCCAGCATGGCGCTGAACAGGCCATAAATGACGGCACTTTCCGGCCGCTCGGCATAGACGTCGCGAACCGTGGCAAACGTCGCCACGAGCGCTGCCGACGCTCCCAATGCCTGCAGCACGCGCAGCGCGACAAAAGCGGCGGCATCGGACGTGCCGGCGAGCAGGAACGACGCCACCCCAAACAGCAGCGCGCCTGATATCAGCACCGGGCGCCGGCCGATCCGGTCCGAGATCGGACCGAACACGATCTGCCCGAGCCCAAGAACGATCATGTACAGGCTCAGCGTCAGCTGGATGACCGCTGGCGTGGTGTCGAGGATACCAGGCATCGCAGGGACGACCGGGAGATAGATATCCATGGCCAGCGAAGCCAGGATGTCGAAGGGAGCCATCAGCAGCAGTGCCGCTGGCAAGGAATAATTCCACGTTGGAGAGTTATGATTGGGCATGACTAGGCATCCGCTCAAATGAGATTCATTTGGCGGCGATCTGCCACTCAGGTACCTATGGAAATGACCGGACAGACAGCCGCAACAACGTCTTGAAAAGTTGCTGCGGCCTATTTGTCTGCGGACTTGGCAGTGCCCATGTTCGTCTCGCGGATGGCGCGTGCGCCTTGGGAAATCAGTGGTTCCATTACCAGCCTGATTGGCCCGGAACAACCCCTGGTCGGGATGGAAGCCGCATGCTGTCGCCGGCCCAGCTCAGGCGGCGCGATGGTTTTGCATGCTCACCGCGTCGCTTGCCTTGAAAATCCTGAACGTGTTTCGCCCTCCGGCCTTGGCGGCATAGAGCGCGGTGTCGGCCTGGACGAGCAGCTCGGACGGCGTGCCCTCGACAGACAGCGCGATGCCGACCGAGGCGCCGAGCCTGAGCGGCCTGCCGCAATGATCGACGGGCCTGCCGAGCTTTTCGATGATGTTGCGCGCGAGTTCCGAGATCGCCGCCAGGTCGAAATGGGGTCCGGCCAGCACAGCAAACTCGTCTCCGCCGATCCGCGAAACAAGTTCCGCATCGACACACGCATCCTGAAGTCGTCGTGCCACTTCCTTGAGGCACTCGTCGCCCACGACGTGGCCGAAGGTGTCGTTGATCTGCTTGAACCCGTCGAGATCGACCAAAAGCAGCGCGCCGAGCGCCGGCAGCTCAAGGGTGCACGCGGTCAATTCCGATAGCTTCTGCTGGAACTGGCTGCGGTTGGCCAACCCGGTCATGACGTCGAACTCGGCCAGATAGCGCGTCTGGTCGGCCAGGATCTTCTCTTCGGTGATGTCCTGCTTCATGCCAAAGATGCGAACGGCGACGCCGTCTTCGCACTCCACGGTGGCGGTGATCCGTATCCAGCGGCGATTTCCCTTCGCCGTCACGATCTCGGCATCCAGGCCAAAACCGCTGCGCTCCTCGATCGCTTTGCTGCGCCGCGCGTGCAGCTCTGCGACCGATTGCGGCGTATAGCATTTCAGGGTCTCGCCTCGGTCGAGGGCCGAGCCGCGTGGAAGATCGAAGATGTCGTAGACGACATCGGTCCAGTGAAGGGACTGATCGGCAAGGTTGCATTGCCATACGCCGATCCTGGCGGCAGCCGAAGACCTGTCGAAGATTTTCTGGCTGTGCGCAAGCGAAGCCGTTTGCGTGCGGATGAGTGCGGCCTGCGCCGCCAGCTCCGCCTTGAGCCCGGCGATCATGGCCGCGTCACGCCGCCGGCGAACACCCAGCCGCCCGATCGATTGCTTGGACAGCCCCCGCTGCATGATGAAGCTCAGTCGCCTTCTTTGATGATGCGCCCTACATTAGCGCACAAGCACTTAAAATTTTCTATCCGGTGCAGCCGGGGCATTCACGGGCCTGGGACGCAAAAGCTTCCATGCCGAAATGTCCCGGTTCTGCAGACTGAGGCAATGCCTGATATGTTCTTGAATTGTTCTTGTGTCGCTCTGCAATCTATGCTTGTCTTGAGTTAGGTCATCGACGACCTGATCGCGCGGGCGAGGGGTAGCGTCTCGCGGAGGGGGTAGCATGGTTTCGCGCGTGCGCACGGTCGCGTTCCAGGGCATCGAGGCGGTTCCTGTCGACGTGCAGGTGATGATAGCGCCTGGTAAGGTCGGCATGCATATCGTCGGCCTGCCCGACAAGGCGGTGGCCGAAAGCCGCGAGCGGGTGCAGGCGGCGCTGCATGCCTCGGGCCTGTCGATGCCGGCCAAGAAGGTCACCGTCAATCTCGCGCCCGCCGACCTGCCCAAGGAGGGCAGTCATTACGACCTGCCCATCGCGCTTTGCCTGATGGCAGCACTTGGTGCGCTGCCCGGCGATGCGCTCGCCGCCTATGTCGTGCTCGGCGAACTTTCGCTTGACGGCACCATATCGGCGGTGGCTGGCGCTCTGCCGGCGGCAATCGGGGCGAATGCCGAAGGCAAGGGGCTGATCTGCCCGGCGGCCAGCGGGCCCGAGGCCGCCTGGGCGGGTGCTGACATCGATATTCTCGCGCCGCGCAGCCTGATCGCCATCGCCAACCATTTTCGCGGCACGCAGGTCCTGTCGCGGCCGGAGCCTGGTATCCGCGCGGCGGCGCGCGACCTGCCAGACCTCGCCGACATCAAGGGCCAGGAGAGCGCCAAGCGCGCGCTTGAGGTGGCTGCCGCCGGCGGCCACAATCTCCTTATGGTCGGGCCCCCAGGTGCGGGTAAGTCGATGCTGGCGGCGCGCCTGCCATCGATCCTGCCGCCACTGTCGCCCAAGGAACTGCTCGAAGTCTCGATGGTCGCTTCGGTCGCCGGCGAGCTCGCCGAGGGCAAGCTCACCGACCGGCGGCCATTCCGTGCGCCGCATCACTCGGCCTCGATGGCTGCGATGGTCGGCGGCGGCTTGAGAGCCCGGCCCGGCGAGGTGTCGCTCGCCCATCACGGCGTGCTGTTTCTCGACGAACTGCCGGAATTTACCCCGCAGGTGCTCGATTCCCTGCGCCAGCCGCTCGAAACCGGCGAATGCATGATCGCGCGCGTCAATCACCGCATCACCTATCCGGCACGAATCCAGCTGATCGCCGCGATGAACCCGTGCCGCTGTGGCATGGCCGGCGAGCCCGGCTATCGCTGCCTGCGCGGCACGCGCTGCCAGAGCGACTACCAGGCGCGCATCTCCGGCCCGCTGCTCGACCGCATCGACCTGCGCATCGAGGTGCCTGCGGTTTCCGCTTCCGACCTGATCCGCGGCGGCAAGTCCGAGGCAAGTGCCGATGTCGCCGCGCGTGTCGCCCGGGCGCGCACGCTCCAGCGCGAGCGGCTGGAGCGCCATGGCGTGACCAACGCCACCACCAACGCGCAATGCGCCGCCGGCCTGATCGAAGACATCGCGACGCCCGATGCGGCGGGGCTATCGCTACTCAGGGACGCCAGCGAAAAGCTCGGCTTTTCCGCCCGCGCCTATCACCGGGTGCTCAAGGTCGCGCGCACGCTTGCCGATCTCGACGGCAGCGAGACCGTCGGCCGCATCCATCTTGCCGAAGCGATTTCCTACCGCATCGCCTCGGAGCGCATGGCCCAGGCGGCATAAGCGAGGGCACCAATGGCGCCGCAGCCTATGCACGCATATCGCCGCGCAGGGGAGGGTGGCAGGTGAAAGGTCAAGGGCAGGGGTGAGACGCTGAAGGTTGCCCTGCCACTTCCGTGCAACCAGGCGCGGCCTGGGCGCTTTGTGTGGCTGCGGTCGCGCGGCAACCAGTTGGCTCTGGGGACATGGCGCGCGCGAAAAAAAATCCGCGCCATGTCACTGGGCCTGCTTGCCGCCGCCCGCCACAGGGCGAGCGGCGGTGGCAGCTGTGGCCGGGTCGGGAAACCTTACTTGACCGAGCCGACCAGCGTCGGCTGGCCTTCGCGGATGGACACCCAGCGGCCGGTGTTTTCCGTCGACTGGCGCTTGAGGTAGCTATAGCCGGTCTCGTCCCACTGGCGCACGGTGTCGGTCAGATTGTCGAGAATGAAGTCGCCCTTGGTGGTGCGCACGGTGAGCACCGCGTGGCCCTCGCCGTCGGGCTTGCGCACCACGGTGATCAGCAGATCGGACAACGGCACGCCTTCGCGGTTCAGCGTGCGGCGCTTTTCGAGCACATAGTCCTCGCAGTCGCCGACGCCATTGTCCGGATAGGCCCAGACCTCTTCGCGGCCATAGATGTCGATATCGTTCATCGGCTTGATCGCCGCGTTGACCGCGACATTGACGGCGACGATCTTGCGCCACAGCGCGCCGGTCAGCTGTTCCGGCCCTGTGTCGCGCGACTTGATCGAGCATTCGGCCGGATTGAGGCGGCAGAAATCATAATGGCCGATCGGCTGCGAGGTCAGCCCGCCGGTGACCATCGGCTCGGACGCCAACGCTGCCCCAGCAGACAATACAACGCCCGCCATCAGCCCGAAAAACAAACCAGTACGCCCCGCCGCGCACCGTACGCCTGTTGCGGAAATCATCTGCCCCGCTCGCCCCATTACATCGTTAACAAAACGTTAAGGTCGAGGGGCGTGCTGAGTCAATCAAAGCTCGCGGGAGATTGCAGACATGGTTACCGCCGCTGTCGCCAAGCGATAATTCTGCAACAAAACGACAAAGGCCCGGCGTTTTGCGCCGGGCCTCCTGTGGACAAGATCAATATGGCTGGAAGCGGTCAGGCCCCGCGCACAAGCCGCGGCTTGGTCGCCTTGCGCGCGGTGGCACCATAGCTGGTGATGAAGTCGACGATGCGCGGCACGATCTCGGCGCGGAAGCGCGAGCCATTGAACACGCCGTAATGGCCCACCGCCGGCTGCATATAGTGCGCCTTCATGTCGTCGGGGATGTTGATGCACAGATCGTGTGCGGCCTGGGTCTGGCCAAGGCCTGAAATGTCGTCGTTTTCGCCCTCGACGGTGAACAGCGCCACGTTGCGGATCGCCGATGTGTCGACAAGCTGGCCGCGATGGGTCATCTCGCCCTTGGGCAGGGAGTGGCGCACGAACACAGTATCGACCGTCTGCAGGTAGAATTCGGCGGTCAGGTCCATCACCGCCAGATATTCGTCATAGAACTCGCGGTGCTTGTCCGCGCCATCGCCGTCATTCTTCACCAGCTGCATGAAGAAGTCCTTGTGGGCGATGATGTGGCGGTCGAGGTTCATGCTCATGAAACCCGACAGCTGCAGGAAGCCCGGATAGACATCGCGGGCGAAGCCGGGCGCCGGCCAGGGCACCTGCATAATGACGTTGTCGCGGAACCACTCGATGCTCTTCTTTTCGGCCAGCTCGTTGACCGCGGTCGGGTTGCGGCGCGTGTCGATAGGCCCGCCCATCAGCGTCATTGTCGAGGGCGCAAAACGGTCGCCGCGCGCTTCCATCACCGCGATCGCCGCCAGCACCGGCACCGAAGGCTGGCACACCGCCATCACATGGGTGTCCGGTCCCAGCGCATGGAACATGTCGATGACATAGTCGATATAGTCGTCGAGATCGAACTTGCCTTCGGTCACCGGCACCATGCGCGCATCGGCCCAGTCGGTGATGTAGACGTCGGCATGCGGCAGCATCGCCTCGACAGTGCCGCGTAGCAGCGTCGCATAGTGGCCCGACATCGGTGCCACGATCAAAAGCTTGGGATCGGGACGGCGTCCCTCCGGCAGCGCGCGTTCGAAGCGGATCAGGTTGCAGAATGGCCGCGACCAGGCGACCTTCTCGGTCACCGCCACCGGCTGGAAGTTGACCACCGTCTTGTCGAGGCCGAATTGCGGCTTGCCATAGCGGCGCGTGGTGCGCTCGAACAGCTCGGCCATCGCCGCCACCGAGCGGCCCAGCGGCATGTGCGAAAACGGGTTCAGCGGGTTGGAATAAAACAGCTTGACGGCGTCGGCATAGGCGCGCGCCGGCTGCAACGCAGCGTGTGTCGATTCATAAAACTGGTAAAACATGATGTCCTCATACGGCCATTCGGGGAGGCGAGCCGGCCGGAGGCCCGTCATGCAATGCAGCGAAGGTAACAAACATCTGCTGCGATGCAATATCTCACTTGGTGTGAAACAGGGGCATTCTTTAGTCCAAGCTGTTGAAAAACCGTTTCCACTGGCGCCGCCGGCTTAGCATCGGCCGGTCTTGACGTTGTGCGCTGCGGTAAATCAGCGAATCAGTCTTTTGGCCGCGCGAAGACTTCCCTCTGGGCCTGATAGCCCAAAGGAAGGCGGCAATCCTTGGCGATGCAGTAGTGCTAGATGCCCTCGACCAGCATGATCTCGCCGTCGGCGAATTGCTGGCGGATCGACTTGGCGTGCTGATACTCCGGCGAGAAGTAGCAGTTGCGCGCATCCTCCATCGAGGCGAACTCGATGATGACGTTGCGGGCGCGGCCCGGTCCCTCGACCGCCTCATGGGTGCCGCCACGGGCGATGAACTTGGCGCCGAAACGTTCAAAGGCCGGCTTTGCGGCGGCGACATAACCCTTGTAGCCCTCGGGGTCGCGTACATCGACGCGTGCGATCCAATATCCCTTGGTCATTGTTTTCTCCCCGACGCCGTGCTTCAGGCCGAAGCCATTTCTTCGAGGATAGCCTGTGCGGCAGCCCGCCTGTCAACAGCGCCGACGATCGGGCGGGCGACGACGAGATGGCTTGAGCCGTTGCGGATGGCGTCCGCAGGCGTGACGACGCGCTTCTGGTCGCCATGGTCGGAGCCCGCGGGGCGGATGCCCGGCGTCACCACGGCCATGTTGGGCCCAACGATGCGGCGCACGGCGGAGGCTTCGCTGGCCGAACAGACGATGCCGCCCATGCCGGCATTGAGCGCCTGTTCGGCGCGGTGCAGCACCAGCGTATGCGGGTCGAACTCATAGCCCGCATCGATCATGTCCTGCTCGTCCATCGAGGTCAGAACGGTGACCGCCAAAAGGCACAGCTCGCTGCCCTCGGCCGCCTTGACCGCCGCCTTCATCGCCTTGGGATAGGCATGCAGCGTCAGCATGGTCATGCCCATCTTGACGATGTTTTCGACGCCCTTGGCCACCGTGTTGTCGATGTCGAGAAGCTTCATGTCGAGGAACACCTTGGTGCCCCCGCTCGCCAGTTCCCGGGCGAAATCGAGCCCGCCGGCAAAGGCGAGCTGGTAGCCGATCTTGTAGAAATTGGCCGTGCCTTCGAGGTCGCGCACTGCCTTTTCCGCTTCCTTGACGGTCGGCAGGTCGAGCCCGACGATCAGTCGGTCGCGCATCGCTTCGATTGTCATGCTTCGTGCCTCCGCGACAGCAATGCCGCCCGTTCGATCAGGGTTTGGCACAGCTGTTCCATGCCCTTTTGCAGGCGTTCCTCGCGGAAATCGCCACTATCGTCGAAGGCTTCGGCGCCAAGCGGCACTGAAACCTGCGGCGAAATCACGTCCATCTGGATATGCGAAAGCACCGCGCGCAGATGGTTGGCGCTGCGTATGCCGGCGAAATGGTCGTCGGAAGACGAGCAGATGGCGACCAGCTTGCCGGGGTAGGGAAGAAGCCGCCTGCCGCCGTCGCTGTGGACGCGGCTGACCCAGTCGATGGTGTTCTTCAAAAGCGGCGGCATCGAACCGTTATATTCGGGCGTCGCGATCAGCACCGCATCATGCGCATCGATCAGGCGCGCGAGCTTGACGGCGTTTTCCGGCACGCCTTCGAGCTCTTCGAGGTCCTCGTTCATCAGCGGCAGCGGATAGTCGGCCAGTGAGATGCGCGTCACGTCCGCGCCCTGCAATGCCAGTTCTTTCTGCGCGATATCGGCCGTGCGGCCGCTATAGGCTCCGGTCCTGGTCGAGCCGGCAAAGACAAGAATTCTGGGAATTATAGGCATCATCCATCCTGTTGCACGCCCGACCGGGGCGCGTTCAACATCATGGCGACGGGTATAGGAGCGATCAGCCCGTCAAATCAAGCAGGCCGCTCAGTGCTTGGCGCGGCGGTAGACCCAAAGCTGCGTCGGCGGGATGTTGCGGATGATGAAATCGAAATGCTCGACTGTGTAGTTGCCAAGCCCCGGCGGGATCGGCGATTTCGGCCCGTAGGTAAGCTGGATCACAGGCCGGCCGGCTGGGATGCGCTTGAGCAGGCCTTCGAGATAGGCGACGCGGCTGGTGACCGGGAAGTTGAGCAGCGGCACGCCTGAAACCACGGAATCGAAGATCAGCTCGCTCTTGTCGCCGAGCGTCCTGTCGAGGTCGAAGGCGTCGCCCTCGATGACATTGACGCGCGGATACAGGCGCCGCAGGTGCTGGACGAAATCGGCTGAATATTCAACCGTGTAGAGGTCCTCGGGTTTCACGCCATGGGCCAGGATGGCCTTGGTGATGACGCCTGTGCCGGGGCCGACTTCCAGAACCGGCAGCCCCGAATGAGGGTTGACGACCGAAGCCATGCGCTTGGCGGTGACCGAACTTGTCGGCACGATCGAACCGACAGCCTTGGGCTTGTCGATCCAGCCCTTGAAGAACTTCAGCTCGTCGTCGAACTTGGCCGCAAGGGTTTTGCGCAATCCGGAACCGCGTGACATCGCTTCGATCTCCTCACCGCTGCTGCGCGAGAAATAACAGCAAAGTGGCCCAGCGCAAGCGGAAAGCTGGCTCAATTTCCGCTACGGCAGAAACAATTTTCACTTGTCCCCGAACGACTCAAAAAAGTCCTTCATGCGCGAGAAGAAGCCGCTCGATTGCGGCGAATTCTCGGTCGAGGACAGTTTTTCGAATTCTTCGAGCAGTTCACGCTGGCGTCGCGTCAGGCTTTGCGGCGTCTCGACCGCTGTCTGGATATAGAGGTCGCCGACCTGCGGCTGGCGCAGGATCGGCATGCCCTTGCCCTTGAGCCGGAACTGGCGCCCGTTCTGGGTGCCTTCAGGCACCTTGACGCGCGTCTGGGTACCGTCGAGCGTCGCCACCTCGAACGAGCCGCCAAGGGCTGCCGTGGTCATCGAGATCGGCACCTTGCAATAGAGGTCGGCGCCGTCGCGCTGGAAAAATTCGTGCGGCTTGACCGACAAGAAGATGTAGAGGTCGCCCGACGGGCCGCCGCGCAGGCCCGCTTCGCCTTCATTGGCAAGGCGGATGCGGGTGCCGTCTTCGATGCCCGAGGGAATGTTGACCGACAGCGAACGCTCTTCGGTGACGCGGCCCTGGCCGGCGCACTTGCCGCACGGATCCTTGATGGTCTGGCCGCGGCCCTGGCACTGCGGGCAGGTGCGTTCGATCGAAAAGAAGCCCTGGCTCGCGCGTACCTTGCCGTGGCCCTGGCACATCGAGCAGGTCACCGGCTGGGTGCCGGCCTTGGCGCCGGAACCCGCGCATTCGGTGCACAGGATCGAGCTCGGCACACGAATTTGCGCGGTCTTGCCGGCAAAGGCCTCTTCGAGCGTGATTTCCATGTTGTAGCGCAGGTCGGCCCCGCGCTCCCGCCCGCCCGACGAGCGGCGACGGCCACCTCCCATCATGTCGCCGAAGATATCCTCGAAGATGTCGGCGAAACCGCCGGCGCCAAAGCCCTGGCCGCCGCCATTGCCCATGCCGCCATTTTCGAAGGCGGCATGGCCGAAGCGGTCATAGGCGGCGCGCTTCTGGGGGTCCTTCAGCGTCTCGTAGGCTTCGTTGATTTCCTTGAACTTGTGCTCGCACGCATCGTCGCCCGGATTGCGGTCGGGATGGAACTGCATGGCGAGCTTGCGGAAGGCCGACTTCAGCTCCTTCTCGTCAGCGCCCTTTTGAACGCCCAGCGTTTCGTAGAAATCAGCTTTCATGTCTTCCCGCTGCCCGGATGCTCAATGTCTTGTGTGGCATTGCTTGGCCGGTTCTTGTCTGACGACAGGCTTCCGATTTAGTGAGCCGGAAGCCCCGATGCCAGAGTTGGCGCGGCCTTCGCCGCATTTTTTCGATTCGGGTTGCAAAAAAGCCCGGCCAAACCGCCGGGCTTTCTTGTCAGAGCCTCGAAATGGGCACTTAAGCCGACTTCTTCTTGGTCTTGTCGTCGTTGTCGTCGATTTCTTCGAAATCGGCGTCGACCACATCGCTGTCCTTGGCCGCATCGGCAGCGGCGTCGGATTCAGCCGCTTCCTGCTGCGAAGCCTCATACATGGCCTGGCCGAGCTTCATCGAAGCTTCGGCAAGCGTCTGCGACTTCGCGTTGATCGCCTCGACGTCGTCGTTCTCGGTGGCGGTCCTGAGGGCTGCGATCGCATCCGAAATCGCGGTGCGGTCGGCCTCGGTGACCTTGTCGCCATACTCCTTGAGCGACTTTTCGCTGCTGTTCAGCAGGCTCTCGGCCTGGTTGCGTGCCTCGACAAGCGCGCGACGCTTCTTGTCGGCGTCAGCATTGACCTCGGCGTCCTTGACCATCTTGTCGATGTCGGCGTCCGACAGGCCGCCAGATGCCTGGATCCGGATCTGGTGCTCCTTGCCGGTGCCCTTGTCCTTGGCCGAGACGTTGACGATGCCGTTGGCGTCGATGTCGAAGGTCACTTCGATCTGCGGCACGCCGCGCGGTGCCGGCGGAATGCCGACAAGATCGAACTGGCCGAGCATCTTGTTGTCTTGCGCCATTTCGCGCTCGCCCTGGAAGACGCGGATGGTCACCGCCGACTGGGAATCCTCAGCCGTCGAGAAGACCTGGCTCTTCTTGGTCGGGATCGTGGTGTTGCGCTCGATCAGGCGGGTGAACACGCCGCCCAGCGTCTCGATGCCCAGCGACAGCGGGGTCACGTCGAGCAGCAGCACGTCCTTGACGTCGCCCTGCAGCACGCCGGCCTGGATCGCGGCACCAAGTGCAACCACCTCATCGGGGTTGACGCCCTTGTGCGGCTCCTTGCCGAAGAACTGCTTCACGATCTCCTGGATCTTGGGCATGCGGGTCATGCCGCCGACAAGAACCACTTCGTCGATCTCGCCAGCCTTGAGGCCGGCATCCTTGAGCGCTGCCTTGCACGGCTCGATCGTGCGCTGCACCAGGTCGTCGACAAGCTGCTCGAACTTGGCGCGCGAAAGCTTCAGCGTCAGGTGCTTGGGGCCGGTGGCGTCTGCCGTGATGAAGGGCAGGTTGATCTCGGTCTGGGTCGTCGACGACAGCTCGATCTTGGCCTTTTCGGCAGCTTCCTTGAGGCGCTGCAGGGCAAGCTTGTCGTTCTTCAGGTCGATGCCTTGTTCCTTCTTGAACTCGGCCGCCAGGTACTCGACCAGGCGCATGTCGAAGTCTTCGCCGCCCAGGAAGGTGTCGCCGTTGGTCGACTTGACCTCGAACACGCCGTCGCCGATCTCGAGCACGGAAATATCGAAGGTACCGCCGCCAAGGTCATAGACGGCAATGGTCTTGCCTTCGGTCTTGTCGAGGCCATAGGCAAGCGCTGCCGCAGTCGGCTCGTTGATGATGCGCAGCACTTCGAGGCCGGCGATGCGGCCGGCGTCCTTGGTTGCCTGGCGCTGGGCGTCGTTGAAATAGGCCGGAACGGTGATGACGGCCTTTTCGACCTTCTCGCCGAGATAGGCTTCCGCCGTTTCCTTCATCTTCTGCAGGATCATCGCCGAGATCTGGCTGGGCGACTGCTTCTTGCCGCCGGCCTCGACCCAGGCGTCGCCATTGTCGCCATTGACGATCTCGTAGGGGACAAGCTTCTTGTCCTTTGCGGTGACCGGATCGTCATAGCGGCGGCCGATCAGGCGCTTGACCGCAAAAACAGTGTTTTCAGGATTGGTGACCGCCTGGCGCTTGGCCGGCTGGCCGACGAGACGCTCGCCGTCGCCGCTGAAGGCGACGATGGAAGGGGTCGTGCGCGCACCTTCCGCGTTCTCGATGACTTTCGCGTCCTTGCCGTCCATGACGGCGACGCAGGAATTGGTCGTTCCCAGGTCGATACCGATAACTTTTGCCATTTTTATATCTTCTCTCCGCTAAGCAGGCTGTCTGGACCCATAAAGGCGTTCCAACGAAAGCCCCTGTTCACAAGAAATTCCGCTCCGGACACCGGTTTTCCGGGCCGAAGCGGTGTTGCGGCGTATATAAGAACAGGCTTCTGGCAGCGCAAGCGTTCTGCAACTTTCCGTGCAGGGGACTCGGCAAAAGCCTGTGGCAACCTCATATTCCATGTATGGGCGAGCCGCATTCCATCAATCTCCTCGAACACCGCCGCAATCACGCTGTCAATGCGCTGCAGACGTGGCTGCTCGGTGCCGGCAGCCTGCTTTTGCTCGCCGTGACCGCCTGGGCCTTCGCCGGCGGCACCGGCATTCTTTATGCGCTGGTTTTCGGCGTGGTGTCGATGTGGGCGGTGCGGCGCATCAGCCCGCAAATGGTCCTGTCCATGTACAAGGCACAGCAGGTGACGCCTGCCGATTTCCCCACCGGCTTCCGCATCGTCGAGGAGCTTGCCCGCCGCGCCGAATTGCCGGCGACACCAAAACTCTATGTCATCCCCTCCAAGACGATGAACGCCTTTGCCGTGGGCCGCCGTAGCGATGCCGCCATCGCCGTCACCGACGCGCTCGCCCGCACACTCACGCCGCGCGAGCTGGCGGGTGTTCTGGCGCATGAGATCAGCCACATCGCCCATGAGGACGTGAAGGTCATGGCTTTCGCCGACATGGTGTCGCGCTTCACCTCGTTCATGTCGACGGTCGGCCTGTTTTCGCTGTTTTTCAATATCTTCGGCGTGGCCGGCGGTTTCCGCCCCCAGGTGCCCTGGCTGGCTATTTTGGTGCTGCTTGCCGCGCCCACGGTCGGCGGGCTGTTGCAGATGGCGCTGTCCCGCACCCGCGAATTCGATGCCGATCTGGGGGCTGCCGCGCTCACCGGCGACCCCGACGGGCTCGCCTCGGCCCTGACCAGGCTCGAGCGCGCCCAAGGCAGGCTGTGGGAAAATATCCTTCTGCCGGGCGGCCGCAGTCCTCACCCCTCGGTGCTGCGTAGCCATCCGCTGACCGCCACGCGTATCGCCCGGCTTAGGGAACTGAGGCGCACCGACATTGCCGACGAGCGTGTCGCCGGCGACCCGGCCGGGCTTCAGCACGTCCCGCGAGCCTCGATGATCCCCAAGATCCGCGCCCACCCCGGCACCTATCTGCCGCATGGCGCGCGCGGCTTCATCAATGCCGCCAACACCGATTTCGCCGACGACACCCGACCGGCCTGCGACACACCGATCAACCCGCCCAACTCCGCCCCCCGCATCCGCGTCACACGTGGCGGGGTGTGGTGGTGATTTTTTTGGCGGGCGTGGAGAGGTTTTCCACGGGCCGCGAGGTTTTTGTTTGGAACGCTGCTGCTGGCCTTCTGAAGCTTTGGGCGCTTTCGCGCCCCCCTCTGGCCTGCCGGCCATCTCCCCCACAAGGAGGGAGATCAGGCCTTCATCGGCGTTTCGGCCAATCACCAACGTTACAACGCTTGCTCGTTGCGAACTCGCAGGATGAGCGCCGCCGTGGACGCGACTAATCTCCCTCCTTGTGGGGGAGATGGCCGGCAGGCCAGAGGGGGGCAACGTAGGGCTCACGCCGGCAGGCGAGGATCAATCCAAAAAGCCGGATGAGGGCTGCCTACCCCTTCGCCCCGCGAGTCCCTGCGGCAGGAGGGCGGCGAGGACGTCCCTACCGCCCTCGGATCGCGCTCAGGCTTCCCGGCGGGTGAACTGGCCGGCGTAGCGGTAGCGCCAGAGATAGCTCGGCAGGATCGAGGCGGTGGATTTGGGCGCGATGCCTGTGGCGGCGATGGTGCGGCCCTCGTCTTGTGCTGCCTTCGACACGACATTGTCGGAGCGCAGCAGCATGACCTGGTCCTTGGTCAGAAGGGGATTGGGCAACAGGCCGAGCACGGAGGCCTGCAGGTTTGCCGCCCACCATGGCATGGGCATCAGGATGCGCTTGCGGTCGATGACCTCGAGCATCTCTTCCATGCACTGCTTGAAGCTCAGCACCTGCGGCCCGCCGAGTTCATAGATCGAGCCGCGCTCGACCTTGCCGTCGACGGCACGCGCAACGGCTTCGGCGACGTCGCCGACATAGATCGGCTGAAACAGGGTTTCGCCACCGCCAATCAGCGGCAGGACCGGCGAGAAACGCGCCATGTTGGCGAAGCGGTTGAAGAAGCCATCCTCAGGTCCGAAGACGATCGACGGGCGATAGATGACGGCGTCCGGCATAGTGTCCAAAACGGCCTTTTCGCCGCGCGCCTTGGTCTGGGCGTAGAGGGAACCGGAGTGGGCATTGGCACCGAGCGCCGAGACATGGGTCAGTGAAGCACCGACAGCGCGTGCGGCTTCGGCAACGGCGCGGGCGCCGAACTCATGCACCGTGGAGAACCGCTGGCGGCCACCTTCATGCAGGATGCCGACGAGATTGATGACATGCGATGCGCCCTGGACGGCGCGGTCGACCGACCAGCGTACGCGCAGATTGGCCTGGACCGGCTGGATCTGGCCGACATTGCCCAGCGGTTGCAGGTGGAAGGCGAGATCGGGGCGGCGGCAGGCGACCCGTACCAGATACCCGCGCTGAGCCAGCGCCCGTACGACATGGCGGCCAAGGAAGCCGGAGCCGCCAAATACGGTCACGAGTTCAGGGGTCTGCAGAATTTCGGTCATCACTGGCTCCGGTCGCCAAAGGGGCATGGGATGTAGCGTTTCTTAGCCCGTTTCGCGAAAAAGGCAATCATCGACGCTACCAGCGGAGCGGCCCGCGCCGAAGTGGCGCGGGCTTGTGGTTTGCCTTGGGAGGCTGGTTCTAGAATTCGCGGCCGAGACGCGCGTCGACCGAGTGGCGGTTGCCGCCGCGAATGGCGAAAAACAGGAAGATCGCGGCCCAGATGATCGACTTCTCAGCGCCCTGGTAGCCCTGGCTCATGGTGACCCAGTGGAACCAGACAGTGACCAGCAGAACGAACATGGCAGCGAATGCGGCCGGACGCGTGAACAGGCCGATGACGATCAGGATGCCGCCGAAGAACTCGGTGCAGGACAACAGCAGCGACCAGAAGGCGCCGGGATAAAAGCCCATGCCTTCGACCATTCCGGCAGCACCGAACGGGTCGGAGATCTTGCCGAGGCCATGCGTGACCAGGGCTGCGCCGGCAACGACGCGCAGGATCGTTTCGGCGGAATCATGCAGGTTCGAATAAAGGCCGCGAAGCGCGGGAATGAAAAGGCGGCGGCCGGAATTTTCGGTCGTCAGGGTCAAGGACATGTCTCCGTTTGCGGGGCTATGCATGATAAAAATGTTGCAATGCACCAACGCTGCAAAGGTTGCGTCACGGTCAAGTCAACAAGGTTTGATAAAAAGATGATTGACAAGGTCAGGTTTGTAGCCTGACCCCGTCCGAATGCGTTCCGGCGGTTGATTGGCTTGGTCGCGGCGGGAAAGGCTTCATTGGGAGTGAGAAAAACTTGGCTGGGCTATTCTGAGCCGCCGTTTATCTCACAAACGTCACGGGCATGGATCCCCGGGATCTGCGCCGCTCGCTGCGCTCGCGCTTCGACCCGAGGATGACGGATGAGTTGGTGCCGTGGCCAATGGCAGACGCCGGAGATTGGCGGGACTACCGATGGCTTGGTTGCGGCGCGGGGGATTGGAGTGAGAAAAACTTGGCTGGGCTATTCTGAGCCGCCGTTTATCTCACAAACGTCACGGGCATGGATCCCCGGGATC
>NZ_JBXARL010000004.1:408039-475020 GCF_058808215.1 Aminobacter sp. GW821-FHT11F06
TCTGCGCCGCTCGCTGCGCTCGCGCTTCGACCCGAGGATGACGGATGAGTTGATGCCGTACCCAATCGCAAACACAGGAGATTGGCTGGACTACCGATGACTTGGTTGCGGCGCGGGGGATGGGAGTGAGAAAAACTTGGCTGGGCTGTTCTGAGCCGCCGTTTATCTCACAAACGTCACGGCATGGATCCCCGGGGTCTACGCCGCTCGCTGCGCTCGCGCTTCGACCCGAGGATGACGGATGAGTTGATGCCGTACCCAATCGCAAACGCTGGAGATTTGGCAGGACCACTGATTGGTTGGTTGCGGCGTGGGGAGGTTGGCGGGGCCGCCCTTTCAACCGTCATCCTCGTGCCCGTAGCGGCGCAGGCCGCGGAGGGTCACGGGGATCCATGCCGTGAGGCTGGAACTGCCGCGACGGTCACGGACATGATGGTCTCGAAAAGGAGACCGCATTCCGCCGTCAACCCTCGTTCCGCCCCGAAAACTCGGCGATACGCGCGTGTACCGAGGCCGGAACCGTGATGCCCTCCATCTCCGATCGGGCGCGCGCCGCGGCTTTTGCCGGGCCGGGGATGTGGACGCCGTAGCGGCCTGACAGCCGGTCGAGCTGGACGCGCATGCGGATATCGAAGCCGGGATCGAACAGCTTTGGGTCGAGCGCCACCACGAACAGGCCGGTGCCGGGCGACTGATGGCCTTCTGTGATCGACGGGGCGTCGAGCGACCAGTTGGCGCCCGAGACACCGGCGGCAAGCACCTCGACCATCAGGGCGATGTTGGCGCCGCGCGCGCCGCCGAAGGCCAGCAGTACGCCTTTCATCGCCTTCTTGGCGTCGGTGGTGGGGTTGCCTTTGGCATCGAGCGCCCATCCCTCGGGGATGGCCTCGCCGGCATGTGCTGCCTTGCGGACATTGACGAAGGCCGTAGCACTCGACGACTGGTCGATGATCAGCGGCGGGCCGTCGATAACAGGAGCCGCCAGCGATATCGGGTTGGTGCAAAACACTGGCTTGGTCGAACCGGAGCCGGCGACCAATGCCGGCCCATTGGTCGCGGCCAGCGCCACCAAGCCGGCTTCGGCTAGGCGGCCGGTGAAATAGCCGAGCGCGCCGCAGGTATAGGCATTTTTCTGAGAGAAGACGGTGACACCGAACAATCGTGCCGCCTTGGCGATGTCGTCGAAGCTGCGGTCGAAACCGGTATGGGCGGCCCCGCCTTGCCCGTCCGACAGGTAGATCGCCAATGCCGGCCGGTGGATGACGGGTTCTGCCTTGCCGTCGATGCGGCCGGCTTCGAGGGCTTCGAGATAATCGATATAGTGCGAAAGCCCGACGCTCGGCTGGCCGTCGGCCTCGGCGGCGACGGCGGCAAGGGCGATGGAACGCGCCGTTTCTTCGCTGGCGCCGGCACCGATGGCGGCGGAGATGCACAACGAGCGCGCCTCGTCGAGGCTGAGCGTGGCAGTCTTGGTATGCGGCATGGGCGTTATCCCAGTCTGGCCGGAATCCGCGCCTCCAGTTTTCGGAAGGCGAAGACGAGAATGCCGGTGATGATCAGATAGATAAGCGCGAGCAGCAAGAGCGGCTCGTAGACGATGAACGTGTCCTGACGGACACGCGAAGCGACGGCATAGATGTCGATGACGGTGATGGTGGCGACAAGCGGCGTCGCCTTGAGCTGGAGCACGGTTTCGCCGGCCAATGTCGGCAGAGCGCGGCTGACCGCCTGCGGCAGCCAGATGCGGCCGAAACGTTTCCAGGGGCTCATGCCGAAGGCGCGGGCGGCCTCCAATTGGCCTCTCGGCACGCCGGCAAACGCACCGCGCATCACCTCGCCCTCATAGGCGGCATAAGACAGGGTCAGCGCCACGACGGCATAAGGCCATGCCTGCCTCAGGATCGGCCACAGTTCGGACTGCCTGATCCAGGGAAATTGCGGAAACAGCGAACCGAGCCCGTAGTAGAGCAGCCACAGCTGGAGCAGCAGCGGGGTGCCGCGGATGACGGTGCAGAACGCCTTGGCCGGCCAGGCGAGCCAGAACGGGCCGGCGGCCTGGGCAAGCCCGAGCGGAATGGCGAGCATGAAGCCGAGCGTGCAGGTGACGGCCAGGATCCAGATGGTGCGCCAGAGACCGAGCAGCGCCAGGTCGTAATAGTTGGGCAGCCAGTCCCAGCGCATGAACAAGATGGCCGAGAGCACGAGGGCGGCGGCGATGGCGATCAGCACGATGCGGTGCGGCTGCAGCCATTCGGAGCGTACGGCGGGTATTACTTCGGCGGGAGCGGCAGCACTCATTGGCCGGTCTCCGTCACTGGCGGCATGCCACGCCTGGCCCAGCGCTCGACGCGGCCGATGATGACGTTGGAGAACAGTGTGAGCAGCAGATAGAGCACGCCGGCGGCGACGAAGAAGGTGAAATAGGCTTTGGTCGTCGCACCCGCCTGGCGGGTTTCCTGGGTCAGTTCGTTGAAGCCGACGACGGCCAGAAGTGCCGTGTCCTTGGTGGCGATCAGCCAGAGATTGGCGAGGCCGGGAATGGCGAAGGGCAGCATCGCCGGCAAGGTGATGCGGCGCAGCATCTTGCCGGGCGCCATGCCATAGGCGCGGGCAGCCTCGATCTGGCCTTGCGGGATGGCAAGGATGGCGCCGCGGATGACCTCGGTGGCATAGGCACCCTGGACGACGCCGAGCACGCAAATGCCGGCGACAAGGCCTGATATGTCGATCGGCGCGTAGCCGAAGCTGTCGAGCGCGCGGTTGATGAGGTCGGTGCCTGCGTAATAGAGCAAAAGGATCAGCACCAGCTCGGGCACGGCACGCACGACCGTGGTGTAGATCTCCATCAGGTCGCGCACCACCGGGCTGCCATAGAGCTTGCCCCAGGCACCGGCGATTCCAATCGCCAGACCAAGGCCAAAAGCGCCAAGGGCGATCTGGACGGAATTGGCGAGCCCGCGCAGCAGATTGGCGCCCCAGCCTGGCGGCGAGATCGATAGCAGCTCGACCGTGCCCGATTGCAGCAGCGGGTTCAGGAGGTTCTCGATCGGCCTGTTCCTTATGAGAGCTGCGGATATTCCCCTCCCCCTTGTGGGGAGGGGCTAGGGGTGGGGGTGGCTTGCTGCCTTGAGGAACTGAGATTTGTAGCTGGCGAGCGGCCATGGACCCCCACCCTGTATCCCTCCCCACAAGGGGGAGGGAGGGCGTCGGCGTCGCACCCGACCCGGCGCTGGCGCAGGGCCGGATCGGAGCGCCCCGCTCACTTGCCGTAGATATCGAAGTCGAAATACTTCTTGGTGATCTCGGCATATTTGCCGTTGGCGCGGATGGCCTTGATGGCGGCGTTGAACTTTTCCTTCAGCGCGTCGTCGCCCTTGCGCAGGCCCACGCCGACGCCCGGTCCGAGCACTTCGAGGTCTTCGGCGACGTCGCCTTTCATGTCGCAGCAGGCCTTGCCCGCATCGCTAGCAAGGTAGGTCTTGAGCGACAGCGAATCCGCCTGCACCGCGTCGACGCGGCCGGCAGCAAGGTCCGCCTGCGCCTCGTCTTGCGTCTGGTAGATCTTGATCTCGGCAGCACCTTCGCCGAAGTGCTTCTTGGCATAGGCCTCGTGCACGGTCGAAACCTGCACGCCGATGATCTTGCCTTTCAGCCCTTCGGGCGTGGCATCGAACTTGGCGTCCTTGGCGCCGATGATGCCGGTGGGCGTGTTGTAATACTTGTCGGAGAAGTCGATCGACTTCTTGCGCTCGTCGGTGATCGACATCGAGTTGATGATGGCGTCGATCTTCTTGGAATTGAGCGCCGGAATGAGCCCATCCCAGGCGGTCATGGTGACGGTGCACTCAAGCTTGGCTTCGGCGCAGAGCGCGTCGATGATGTCGATCTCCCAACCGCCCCATTTGCCGGAGGCATCGGGCGACTCGAAAGGCGGATAGGGCTCGGGCGCCATGCCGACCTTGATCGCCTCGGCGCTGGCGTTTCCCGCGCTCAAGCCAAGGACCAAGGCCAGGGCCGCTGTTGCAAGCAGTGCTTTCATGCTGTCACTCCCGTTTTCGTTGTTTCGGATGTTCCCCTGATTTCGTCCGCGCTATCCGATGCTGCGGATGAATTGCTTGAGGCGCTCCGATTTGGGAGCGCCGAAAATCTGGTCGGGTGGGCCTTCTTCTTCGACCACACCGTTCCAGAGATAGATCACATGCGTTGCCACCTCGCGGGCGAACTTCATCTCATGCGTCACCAGCACCATGGTGCGGCCCTCGCGCGCGAGGTCGCCGATCACCTTGAGCACCTCGCCGACAAGTTCGGGATCGAGTGCCGAGGTCGGCTCGTCGAACAGCATGACGCGCGGTTGGACCGCGAGCGCACGCGCGATCGCGGCGCGCTGCTGCTGGCCACCTGAGAGATAGGCGGGATAGACATCGCGCTTTTCGGCGAGGCCGACGCGCTCCAGAAGTTTTTCCGCTTCGACAATGGCATCAGCGCGCTTGATGCCCAGCACGTGAACCGGCACCTCGATGACGTTTTCGATCAGCGTCATATGGCTCCACAGATTGAAGCTCTGAAACACCATGCCAAGGCGAGAGCGGATGCGCTCGATCTGGCGCCGGTCGGCCGGCACGCTGTCGCCCAGGCCGTTCGGCTTGAGCCTTATCTGCTCGCCATTGACGCGGATGATGCCGCTGGTGGGGTTTTCCAGGCAGTTGATGCAGCGCAGCAGCGTCGACTTGCCCGAGCCCGAGCCGCCGATGATCGCCACCACCTCGCCGTCACGCGCCGACAGCGACACGCCTTTCAGCACATGCAGCTGGCCGAACTTCTTGTGCAGGTTCTCGACATGGATGGCTTCGGCGGCGACGCCGTCGGTTGAGGCAGGGCGCTGGGCTGCATCAACCGCAGCCATCAGCGATGGCCCCAGTGCGTGAACGTTTTCCCGTCAGCGTGCAATCGGCTGCTCATGGTCGCGTCGCGATGTCCCCTGGCGGTGAAGATGGACCCTCAAGCCTTGCGGCGTCAACGGCACCATTCCCGCTTCTTATGTGCCCATTACGGCACTTGCGACGTTGTTATGCAAGTGTATAAATATTGCCACGATCCGACTTTGACGATTTTTCCGGAAGGCGTGGCCCCATGCCCGAACCCGTGGCGGTGACGATCGCCGGCCGGCGAAAATTCCGCCGCGAAGGCGAGGAGCGCCGGCGGCAGGACCTGATCGAAGCGACGCTCGACTGCGTCGCCGAGCACGGGCTGCAAGGTGCCACAGTCAGGGCGATCGCCTTGCGCGCCGGCGTGACCGCCGGGCTGATCCGGCACTATTTTCCCGGCAAGGAAGAGCTACTGCAGGCGGCTTATGCAACGATCATGGGACGCATGACCGAGCTTGCGAAGACGTCACTGGCAACTGTCGAGCAGGATCCGCGCCGGCGGCTTGCGGCCTTCGTCGAGGCAAGCCTGGTGCCGCCAGTCATCGATGTCAGGACCTTCTCGATCTGGGCGAGCTTTATCGGCCGGGCGGGTTCGGACCCCGCGTTGGGGGCGGCCCACCGCGCCGGTTATCTCGGTTTCCGCGATGAGGTCGAGGGGCTGGTCGCCGAGGTGTTCTCAGGTGTGGGGCGGCTGGCGAGCCAAGGCGAGTTGCGCAGGCACGCCATCGCCATCAATGCCATCATTGACGGGCTATGGGTCGAGGGCTGCCTGGCCGGCGACATGTTCGAGAACGGCGAACTGGCCGAGATCGGCATAAGCTCGGTCGAAGCCATACTCGGCTTGAGATTGCGGCAAGAGGAAATGGCATGACGACGATCGGCGAAGCTCTCATCGCATTGCTCGAGGCGCATGGCGTTGATACCGTCTTCGGCATACCGGGCGTGCACACAATCGAGCTCTATCGCGGGCTGGCGCGGTCGAAGATCCGCCACATCACGCCGCGCCACGAGCAGGGTGCCGGCTTCATGGCCGACGGTTATGCCCGCGCCTCGGGCAAGCCTGGCGTCGCTTTCGTCATCACCGGGCCGGGGCTGACCAACACGATCACGGCGATGGCCCAGGCACGGGCAGACTCCGTGCCGATGCTGGTGATTTCAGGCGTCAACGCGATGCCGACGCTGGGCAAGGGGCTCGGCTATCTGCACGAACTGCCTGATCAACTGGGCATGATGGCAAAGGTGGCGCTGTCGTCGCGACGCGTGACTGAGGCAGCGGAGCTGCCCGGTGCGATTGCCGACGCCTTCGAGATTTTCGCGACGCGGCGGCCCGGCCCGGTGCATATCGAAATCCCGCTCGATGTGATGGGCAGACCGGCGGGTGGGCTGAAACCATTGCCAAGGCGCGCGATCGCGCAGATTCCCGATGAAGCGGCGATTGCCGAAGCGCTAGGCTTGATCCGTGCGGCGAGGCGGCCGTTGATCCTGGCCGGTGGTGGCGCGAAACGCGCCGGGGCCGCACTTCTCGCGCTGGCCGAAAAGCTCGACGCGCCTGTCGTGACCACGGCCAACGGCCGTGGGCTGATGCACGCTCACCCGTTGAACGTGCCGGCGAGCCCCAGCCTGAAAGCGGTGCGGTCGCTGATCGCCGAGGCCGATCTGGTGGTCGCCGCAGGCACCGAGTTCGGCCCGACCGACTACGACATGTATGGCGATGGCGGCTTCGTGCTGCCGAAGAATCTGATCCGCATCGATATCGACGCTTTGCAGCTTGGCCGGCGGCCTGCCGCCGTTTCGATCATGGCCAATGCCGGCGCTGCTCTTGAGAGGCTCAACGCTGACTTTGGCAACGAGAGGCGCTCGGCCGAAGGCGCATCCCGCGCCAAGGCAGTACGGGAGGCTGCATGGGAAGAAATCGGCCCAGTCATGCGCGACCAGGTCAGGGCTGTCGAGGCGATCCGGGATGCGCTACCCGGCGCGATCATCGTCGGCGATTCCACCCAGCCGGTCTATGCCGCCAATCTCTATTACGACCATGACCGTCCAGGTGGCTGGTTCAACGCCGCGACCGGCTATGGCGCGCTTGGCTACGGCCCGCCGGCGGCGATCGGAGCCGCGCTTGCTGTGCCCAACGCGCCTGTCGTTTGCCTGAGCGGCGATGGCGGTTTCCAGTTCACGCTGCCGGAACTGGGGGCAGCACTCGATGCAGATGCGCCCGTGATCTTCGTCGTGTGGAACAATCGCGGCTATCGCGAGATCGAGACCTCGATGCTCGACGCCGGCGTCGAGCCGGTCGGCGTGTCGCCTGTGCCGCCGGACTTTTCACTCATCGCCCAGGCCTACGGGCTCCGGGCTGAGCGGTTGCAGGATATTGGCGCACTCGGCGACGCATTGAAGAAAGCACGCTCGACGGGAAAGCCCTGTCTGATAGAAATTACCGTCGAATAGGCCGCGCTTCGCGGCCAGTCGCGGGAGGCGAGCATGACGAAAAGTTTCGAAGGCCGGCATGTGGTTGTCACTGGCGCAACCGGTTCGCTGGGGGCTGCGGTCACCAGGCTTTTGCTTGGCGAAGGTGCTGTCTGCCACTTGCCTGTCAGCCGGCCGAAAGCGCCTGACGGTTTCGAATTTGCCGGTCACGACCGCGTCCATATCGCCGCCGGCGTGGACCTGACGGACGCGAGCGCCGTCGACGCCTTTTACGACGCCATTCCCGGCCTGTGGGCCTCGATCCATTCGGCCGGCGGCTTCGACATGGCGCCGATCGGGACTGTCGATCCTGACCAGTTCGGCAAGATGATGGACATCAACGCAAAGACCGCCTTTCTCTGCTGCCGTGCCGCGGCCCGCTCGATGCTTGCCGGCAAGGGCGGCGGCCGCATCGTCAACGTCT
The DNA here is from genome assembly GCF_058808215.1 of Aminobacter sp. GW821-FHT11F06. Taxonomy (NCBI): domain Bacteria; kingdom Pseudomonadati; phylum Pseudomonadota; class Alphaproteobacteria; order Hyphomicrobiales; family Phyllobacteriaceae; genus Aminobacter; species Aminobacter sp. GW821-FHT11F06. Next base: position 415,852 of record NZ_JBXARL010000004.1, read on the forward strand.
CGGCGCGCGCCGGCATCGAACCGCGCAAGGGCGGCGGCATGGTCGCTTATGCGGCGAGCAAGGCCGCCGTTGCGGCGCTGACTTTGGCCCTGGCCGAGGAACTGAAGGGCGCCGACATTCTGGTCAATGCGGTTGCGCCGTCGACGCTCGACACGCAAGCGAACCGCAACGACATGCCCAAGGCGGATTTCTCCAAATGGGTTAGCCTGGAAGCGGCGGCGGAGGCCATCGCGCATCTTGCGTCGCCCGCCAACCTGGTCACCAGCGGCACGGTGGCGGCAATTTACGGACGCGCTTAGCGCGCCAGCCCGCCATTCGGCACGCCAAGCAGCTTCGCCGGCAGGTAGATCACCAGCGAGGCGGCGCCGGTGAGGATGTTGGTGCTGTCGGCGAGAAGGGTTTCGGCCTGGGCGCCTTCGCCGCGGACGCCGATATCGCGGTTCAGGGCGCCGCTGGCAGCCAGCGCCATCAGCGTCGGCGAACTGGCGAAGACGTCATGGGCGCCACCGTCGAGGTCGGACGTATCCAGGACCGTGATGTTCTCTTCCTGCAGCGCCTTGATGTCAGCGCCGCTGCCGACACGCGGGTGACCGCCGGTCAACGTGCCCGAGACGCCGAGCGCCTTGTCCTTGCGCGACACCAGAATGGTGAAGGGCTTGGGAAGCTTGCGGATGTCGCGCACCTGGCTCTGGAACACATCGATGTCGATGTCGGGTGCGGCCAGGATGACACCATCGAGTCGCTTGATGTATTGGCCACGGCCACTGAGTGCCAGGCTGCGCAGCGCCTCCATGACGACATAGGTTCCCATCGAATGACCCAGCAGGATGATTCGCTTGGCCTTGGTGCGGGTGGCGATCTCGATGGTTTCGGCAAGCCCGTCGCGGCTGTAGGCGGCACTGTCGCGATCATAGACGTAGAGCGGCAGCGAACCGCCCGACGGCCAGGCGTAATGCAGTGCCACCGCCTTGACGTGGTAGTCGTTCATGATTTGTGCGTTGCGGAAGACGCTGTCGGCGAAATTGTTGTTGTAGCCGTGGACGAAAATGGCGATTTCGCGCTCGTTTTCAGGCCGCTTCGCCAGTGCCGCGTCAAGCGCGTCGATGAACTGCTGCTTGCCGTCGAGTGGCTGGAAGCTGCGGGCGAGGAAATGGCGCGCCGGATCTGGCGCGCGGTCGCTCTTTTCGACCTGGCCCGCGACGTGGGTCTTGGGGATGCCGATCTCGAACTTGGCAAAATTGAGCGTTTTCGCCCGCGCCGAAGAATATGGCAGCGCCAGGTCGTTCGACCGTTCGCGCATCGTCGACACGAAGATCGGCACGACTGCAGCTGATTCGCCTTCCTTGCCGTCGCCGAGGCCGAGCACAGCTCGGCCGGCGCAGCCTGAAAGAACCAGAAACACCATAACAACCGTCAGGAAACGCAACTTGGGCATGATCTGGCTCTGAACGCGGGCAGGGTCCAAGACTAATGATCAGCAAATTTCCGCGACGGCAATCGCGGAAGAGCCCAACGGGGCAGGCTTGTGTCTATTCGGTGGCGGTGCTGTAGCTTTCCGGCATCACTCATGGCCTGTCGGTAGCACCGCGCAGGCCATGAGGCGACGCTTTAGCTTGCGGCTACATACGCATAGCCCGTGCCTTTCTTCTCGGCATAGCCGATGCCCGGATAAGGCCAGTGGAAACCGAGCATCTTGATCTTGTCGGTGGCGGCCCGGTCGAGGAACGTCTTGCGGGTCTGGATGGCAAGGTCGGGAATGGTGTCGAAGCCGAAGCGCCATTCGGGATGCGGGAATGCGATCGGTACCGCAACGACGGCGTCGCCGACGATGATGAGCATTTCATCGCCAGGCACCTCGAACGAGACGTGGCCAGGTGTATGGCCGGGCGTGTCGAGCACCTTGATGCCGGCGTGGACCTCGTCACCAGGCTTGAACATCGTCACCTTGTCCTTCACGGCCGTGAGATTCTTCTGCGCGCCGGTAACGAAGGGCTGCATCCCCTCGGGCACCTTCGTGACAAGGTCCTTGTCCATCCAGAAATTCCACTCCGCGGCGGCGGCATAGTAGGCGGCCTTCGGGAAGGTAAGGTTCCCGCCCGTGCCGAGCGTTCCCCAGATGTGGTCGGGATGCGCGTGGGTAAACACGACCTTGGTGATGGCGTCGGGTTTGACGCCCGCCAAAGCGAGATTTTCAACCAGCTTGCCTGCCGTGGGCTGGAAGTTCGCGCCGGAGCCCGTGTCGAACAGGATCGTGTCGGCTCCCGAGCGGATCAGAGTGACGTTGGTGTCGGGCTTGATATCGGTGCCGGTGATGCCTGCGGCGTCCAAAAGCTGCTTGAGCGCGTCAGGTGGGGCGTCGGGCGCGAGGATGCTGGTCGGAAACACCAGGTGGCCGTCGCTGACCACCGTGATGTCGAGCGCGCCCTGCTTGAAGCTGTAAGGCCCGGCGAGCGCAAGTGCCCGGGCAGGCAGGACGCCAGCAGCGACAAGGGCGGCTGCGACCGCGAGAAAGCGCCGGCGGTCGAGCGTGACTAAGCTTGGACGCGAAGTGTCAGATCCGTTCATAACGTGGCCCTCCTTTGGAGGCTGACGGCCCGCCCGACAAAGGATTATAGCGCTGATGGGGGATGCCGAGAACCGGTCGACTTCCCCCCGTGCCAATTATCATCGGCAGGGCTGTGGTTCTGATCGCGCTGCGCCCAAGAAAAAACCCCGCCGGATCGCTCCGGCGGGGTTTTCAGTTCACGACAATGAGCGGTTGGCTCAGTTGTTGCGGTTCTTCAGGGCTGCGCCCAGGATGTCGCCGAGCGAAGCGCCGGAGTCGGTCGAGCCGTACTGAGCGACTGCTTCCTTCTCTTCAGCGATTTCCAGCGCCTTGATCGAGACCTGCAGCTTGCGGGTCTTCTTGTCGAAGGCGATGATGCGGGCGTCTACCTTCTGGCCGACGACGAAGCGCTCTGGGCGCTGCTCGTCACGGTCACGCGACAGGTCCGAACGCTTGATGAAGGTCTCGATGCCGCTCTCGACGAGACGGACTTCGAGGCCACCATCCTTGATGCCGGTGACTTCGCAGGTGACGACGGCGTTCTTGCGCAGTTCGCCAGAGGTCGCGGCTTCGACGACGGTGTCGCGGCCGAGCTGCTTGATGCCGAGCGAGATGCGTTCCTTGTCGATGTCGACGTCGAGCACCTGAGCCTTGACCATGTCGCCACGGTTGTACTCTTCGATGACCTGCTCGCCCGGACGGTTCCAGTCGAGGTCGGACAGGTGCACCATGCCGTCGACGTCGCCGTCGAGGCCGATGAACAGGCCGAATTCGGTCTTGTTCTTGACTTCGCCTTCGACTTCGCTGCCGGCCGGGTGGTTACGGGCGAAAGCTTCCCAAGGATTCTCGAGCGTCTGCTTGAGGCCGAGCGAGATGCGGCGCTTGGCCGGATCGACCTCGAGCACAACCACGTCGACCTGCTGGGTGGTCGACAGGATCTTGCCGGGGTGCACGTTCTTCTTGGTCCACGACATTTCCGAAACGTGGATGAGGCCTTCGATGCCCGGCTCGAGTTCGACGAACGCACCGTAGTCGGTGATGTTCGTGACGGTGCCGGTGATCTTCTTGCCGATCGGGAACTTGGTGCCGATGTCCGACCACGGATCGCTCTCGAGCTGCTTCATGCCGAGCGAGATACGGTGGGTTTCCTGGTTGATGCGGATGATCTGCACCTTGACCGTCTGACCGATGTTGAGGATTTCGGTCGGATGGTTGACGCGGCGCCAGGCCATGTCGGTGACGTGCAGCAGGCCGTCGATGCCGCCGAGGTCGACGAACGCACCGTAGTCGGTGATGTTCTTGACCACGCCTTCGACAACCTGGCCCTCTTCGAGGTTCTGCACGATTTCCGAACGCTGCTCGGCACGGCTCTCTTCAAGCACGGTGCGGCGCGACACAACGATGTTGCCACGACGGCGATCCATCTTGAGGATCTCGAAGGGCTGCGGGTTGTGCATGAGCGGGGTGACGTCGCGGATCGGACGGATGTCGACCTGCGAACGCGGCAGGAAGGCAACAGCGCCGTCGAGATCGACGGTGAAGCCGCCCTTGACCTGGTTGAAGATGACGCCTTCGACGCGCTCACCCTTGGTGAACTTCTCTTCGAGCTTGACCCAGCTCTCTTCGCGGCGAGCCTTGTCGCGCGACAGCATGGCTTCGCCAAGCGCGTTTTCGATGCGCTCGACATAGACTTCGACGGTGTCGCCGACCTTGAGCTGGCCGTCCTTGGCCTTGGCGCCGAATTCCTTCAGCGGCACGCGACCTTCGACCTTCAGGCCGACGTCGATGATGGCCATGTCTTTTTCGATGGCCGTAACGATACCCTTGACGACCTGGCCTTCGCCCGAATGACCGTCCGAGAAGGACTCTTCGAGCAGGCTCGCGAAATCGTCGCGGGAGGGATTAGCTTGTGACATTAGATCTCCTGGTGCGTCCCGGCTAGCGGGAGCGGCGCCGTGGGTTGGTGTTGCGTTGGCCTGCCGACACCCCGGGCTGGAAGCCCTTGGCCGCCCAAAGCGGCAAATCGGCGCAAGAAGAATGCTGGCAGGTCGGTTAAGTGGCGAAACCTTGCGACTTCAGCCGTATCTTCAACTTCCAAGGACCCGATCGACGATGTCTTTGGCTGCGGAAAACGCGGCTTCTATATCCATTTCTGACGTGTCGAGCAAGTGCGCGTTGTTAGCGGGCCTGAGTGGCGAGTCGGCGCGGCCGCTGTCACGCTCGTCGCGACGCACGATATCGGCCAGGATGCCGGCGAAATCGGCGGTTCCGCCATTGGCCTCGATTTCGGCCAAACGACGCTGGGCGCGGACCTCGGCACTGGCCGTGACATAAAGCTTCACGTCCGCGTCGGGGCAGACAACAGTGCCGATGTCGCGGCCGTCGAGCACCGCCCCTTGCGGCGAACGCGCGAACTGGCGCTGCTTTTCGACAAGGATTTTTCGTACCTCGGGAATGACGGCAACCTTGGATGCTGCTTCGCCGACGGCATGCGCCGAAAGCACCTTGCGGTCGAGATGGCTAAGGTCGACGAGCTTGGCCGCCTCGATGGCGTGCGCAACGTCGTCGAGCGGCCAGCCCTTTTCGATCAGCATCTGGGCCACCGCGCGGTAGGTGAGCCCGGTGTCGAGCAAAGCGAGGTGGTAATAATCGGCGAGCCGACGGGCCAGAGTGCCTTTGCCCGCACCCGCGGGGCCGTCGATGGCTATAGTGATGGAGGTAGGCATTTTTCGCGCGGGTTCCTCGTCAGATGCTGCGCATCAAGCCGCCGTCGACCCGCAGGTTCTGGCCCGTGATGTAGGCAGCACCCTCCGAGGCCAGGAAGGCGATCGTCGCGGCGATCTCTTCCGACGTGCCGTAACGCTGCATCGGCACGCCGGCGCGGCGCTCGTCGGTCTGCGGCAAGCTGTCGATCCAGCCCGGCAGCACATTGTTCATGCGGACATTATGCGGAGCGTACTGATCGGCGAAAAGCTTGACATAGGCGGCAAGGCCGGCGCGCGCGACCGCCGACGTCGGGAACATCGCCGCCGGTTCGCTGACCCAGGCTGTCGAGATGTTGACGATGGCGCCGCCCTTCTGGGCGACCATGACCGGTGCGACGAGCCGCACCGCGCGTGCGACATTCATGAAATAGACGTCGAAGCCGGTGTGCCACTGCTCGTCGGTGATCTCCAGCAGCGGCGCGCGCGGGCCGTGACCTGCACCATTGACCAGCACATCGATGCGGCCCCACTTTTCCAAGGTGAGGTCGACGAAACGCTTCAACTCCTCGTTCGACTGGTTGGAGCCGGTAAAGCCGAGGCCGCCGAGCTCCTTGCCCAGCGCTTCGCCCTTGCCGGATGAGGACATGACGGCCACGGCATAGCCGTCGGCTGCCAGCTTGCGTGCCGCCGCAGCACCCATGCCGCTGCCCCCGCCGACGATCATCGCTACTTTGCTGGTCATGGTGCGTTCCTTCGATTTTTTGTTGCCGGCCTCAGGTGCTAGCGCTTCGGTGTCTTTGGCAAGCCTTTTGCTTGTTTGACCAGGGCGGCGATTGTCTCGTCCGCTTCTTCCTGGCGCGTTACTTTCCGCGACTGATCGAATTTCTCGTACTCGGTTTCGGCGATTTGCCTGGCTGCCGAGGTTTTTACCGACCCACCCGTTCGCAGCACGTTTCGACCCAGATTGGCAAGCTGCCTGTCCAGCAGATTCTGCGCGTCCAGCATGACGACAAGCCGCCCGAGATCGAGCTGATCCTCAAAAATGTCGAGGAGTATCGTTGTCAGCCGGTTCAGCTCCCTGATTTCGGCCTCGGCGAGATAGTTCTTGGAAACGGTTACGTCAGACTTCCGGATGTTGTCGCCCTGCCATGCCGTGAGGCCCATATTGACGGCATTGTGATCGGCTCTCGTCGCGACGATTTCCGCCGGCGTGTGGGACGTCACAGCAAACACAAGCTTGGCTTGGGTTCTTTGATAAAACTCCCGGGCTGCGTCCGTGTTGCCATCATAATCCTGGCACATGGCGCAAATCGCGCGCAGTTCCCGATAGACATTGGTCTCGTCGGACCGGATGTCGCGGATGATTTCCCGAAGTTCAGCGACCCGGCCCCTGGCTTCGGGTTGCTTGAGGCGAGGGGCGTCGACGACAAACCCTTTTTTCGCAAACTGGACGAGAATCCCGGTTGCCCAGCGCCGGAAAAGGGTGGCTTGAGCAGACGAGACGCGGTAGCCGACGGATATTACCGCGTCCAAGTTATAGTGCTCGATTTGTCGCTCGACCTTTCGCCCGCCCTCCTGGCGAACTTGTGCAATTTTTGCACTCGTTGCCTCAGGCTCCAGCTCGCCCTCGGCAAATACATTCGACAAATGTTTGGTAACAACCGAACGATCGACGCCAAAAAGCTGCGCGATCTGCGCTTGAGTCATCCAGAGCGTTTCGCCTTCGTAGCGAATGTCGAGGCGAAGGCCTTTGTCTGAGTCGTAGACGAGAAAGCGGTCGCCAGATTCCGCGTCCTCGACCAGACGAACAGGTCCCTCAATGTCGTTGCCCATAGCCCCACCTAGCTTCTAGGGAAAAGAACATAATGGCAACATTGCTATGACAGATCGGCTGCGAGCTCAAGCGCTGACAGAGGCCCGCCCTATTCGATCTCCGCCCCCAGATTGCCCATCAGGCCCATGAATTCCGGAAAGCTCGTCGCGATCATCGCCTGGTCGTCGACGGTAACAGCTTTTTCCGAAGCCAGCCCCATGACAAGGAAGCTCATGGCGATGCGGTGGTCGAGATGGGTTTTGACTGTGCCACCACCAAGGCCCTTGCCGCCAGGAACGCCGCGGACGGAAAGCGTGGTCTCGCCTTCGGTGCAATCGGCGCCATTGGCTTCGAGCCCGCGTGCCACGGCCGCGAGACGGTCGGATTCCTTGACGCGCAGCTCCTCCAGCCCCTGCATCAGCGTTTCGCCTTCGGCAAAACAGGCGGCGACCGCGAGCACGGGATATTCGTCGATCATCGAGGGCGCGCGTTCGGCCGGGACCACAACACCCTTGAGCTCGGAGCCGCGCACGCGCAGGTCCGCGACATCCTCGCCGCCGGCATTGCGCGGGTTGAGGATGTCGATCTTGCCACCCATTTCGATCAGCGTGGTGATCAGGCCGGTGCGGGTCGGGTTCATCAGCACGTTTTCGATGGTGATGTCAGAGCCCGGCACGATCAGGGCCGCGACCAGCGGGAAGCCGGCCGAGGATGGATCGCCCGGCACGGCGATGATCTGGCCGGCGAGCTTGCCCTGGCCTTCGATGAAGATGTGGCGCACGCCCTGTTCGTCGGTCTGGACCTCGATGTTGGCGCCAAACCCCTTGAGCATCTTTTCGGTGTGGTCGCGCGTCATCACAGGTTCGATGACGGTGGTGATGCCAGGCGTGTTGAGGCCGGCGAGCAGGACCGCCGACTTGACCTGGGCGGATGCCATGGGCACGCGATAGGTGATGGGCGTTGCCTGGCGTGGGCCGCGCAACGTCAGCGGCATACGGTCGCCGGGAGCGGCATTGATGACCTGAACGCCCATCTGGCGCAGCGGATCGAGCACGCGACCCATCGGCCTGCCCGACAGCGAATCGTCGCCGATGAAGGTGGTTTCCATGTCATAGGTGCCGACAAGACCCATGGTCAGGCGCGAGCCGGTGCCGGCATTGCCGAAGTCGAGCGGTGCTTCGGCCTGCAACAGGGCGCCGTTGCCGGTGCCCTGGATGATCCATTCGCCATTGCGCTTTTCGATATGCGCGCCCATGGCCTTCATCGCGTCGCCGGTGCGCATCACGTCTTCGCCTTCAAGCAGGCCCGTGATGCGAGTTTCGCCCGACGCAAGGCCGCCGAACATGAAGGAGCGATGCGAAATCGACTTGTCGCCGGGCACGCGAGCGGTTCCAGACAGAGATTTCGACTTCCGGGCGACGGCCGGCTGTGGCACAGCTTGATGCGACATGGTGGTTCCTCGTGCGGATCGCCCAAGAAAACCGGGCTTTCCCAATGATTGCGGCGGTGTCGTAGCATCGATTGCGATAAGGGTCATCCCCCATTGCCCTTGCCGGGGATTTGGCTTTGACAGCGCCACAAACTGCGGCTAAGGGGACAAAAATCTAGAAAATGAGGCCTGACGTGGCAAAATCCGAGCTTGGCACAAAACGTATCGACCCGGAGACGGGCCGAAAATTCTATGACCTGAACAAGGACCCGATTGTTTCGCCCTATACGGGCAAGACTTATGCGCGTTCCTACTTCGACGACGGCAAGATTGCCGCCATCCTCGAGGAAGAAGAGGAAGTCGAGACCAAGGAGCTCGACCCCGAAGAGGAAACCGCTGAGGTCGTTTCCCTGGAGGACGCCGACGAAGAGGCCAAGGCCGCCGACGACCTGCCGGATCTCGACGATGAAGACGTCGATCTGGGCGACGATGACGACGACACCTTCCTTGCCGAAGAGGAAGAGGACGACGACGACGTCTCCGACATGATCGGCGTCGGCGACGACGACGACGAGATCTGACCCGCCTTTTCGGCAAACCGAAAAAAGGTTTCGATCAAGGCTTGCCAATGGTCGAATGCGGCGCTAGAAGCCGCCAACAAATACGGCGCGGACCCCAAATTCGCGCCGTCCTCTTCGCCGGAAACGGCGCCGGCTGACTGCCGGGTGTGGGGCCATAGCTCAGCTGGGAGAGCGCCTGCATGGCATGCAGGAGGTCAGCGGTTCGATCCCGCTTGGCTCCACCAAATCAGTCTTCTTAAAAACAGACAATGTCCAGAAAACACGCCCAGAGACGCACCTCTGTGGGCTACATCGACTGTTGCAACGGTCCATGACCGGGCTTTGCGGCGATGCCTAGATGATTTGGGGCGCAATTCGCCTCGACGTGCCTTTTGCAGTTCAGCCGGCCCATGCCGATGCTGTCCGGCATGGTTCGCATGCAGGCATTCATCGGTCTTTGGGGCGGCAAGCTGTCAGGTCTGGCAGCTGCGGGCGTCGACCGGAAGCGTCAGCGCCTCGCCGTGTTCGCGGCGCAGCGTGAAGCGGTCGAAATTGGCGATCGAGGCACAGGAATGATTGGGGAAAACGCGCACCCGGCTGCCAAGTGGCAAGCTGCGGCCCGACAAGGGCACGAAGCCATGTTCTTCGGACATTCGTTCGAGCGTCCACACACCAGCATCGGCGTCGCCGTCCGCTGAAACCACGATGCCGAAGCCGGCACCGCCCATGCCATGGGCACCGCGGTCGGAACTCATGCTCTTCGAGCCCGCATCGATGATGAAATGTTTGTCGTTTGAGGCAACGACCCGGGCGACGACCGATAGCGCCAGGTCGTCGGCGGTGCAGATGCCAAGCCTGAGTGCTGTGCCGTCGAGAAAGACGTAGTTGCCCGGCCGGATGCAGTCGACCGCCTGAAGCGGTGCGCCGACGCATGTCGGCGTGGCCCCGACCGAGATGCAGGGGACTGTGATGCCACGGCCTTTCAGCTCGGCGGCGAGGCCTGCCATGGAAGCTGCCTCGTCGCGCGCGACGGCAGCGATGCTGCTAGCGTCGGCGGCGGCATAGGAGTGCCCGGCATGCGACAGCAGGCCGGCGAAGCGGAGGCCTTCGGCGGCGACGATCCTTGCGCAAACGGCGAGTGCCGCCGGATCATTCGGCTTCAGGCCGACGCGGCCGAGGCCGACATCGACCTTGAGGAAGACGCCTAGTTCGACACCGTGGCGCGTTGCGGCTGCGGACAGCGCGTCGACGCCGGTTTCGCTCGCTGCAATAGCGCGCAACTCGGTGCCGTGCGCCTTCACCGCCGGCAGCAGGCGGTCGAGCGATTCGGGGCTGACGATGGGGTAGGCGAGAATGATCGAGGGGATGCCTGCCTCGACGAAAACAAGCGCTTCGCTCGGCTTGGACGCGGTGATGCCGCGCGCGCCCAAAGCCAGCTGCTGCTGTGCCAGATAGATGCTCTTGTGCGTCTTGACGTGCGGAAACATCACCAGGCCGGCCGTGTCGGCGCGGTGCTGCATGGCCTGCATGTTGCGCCTCAGCCGCGTCTCGTCGACCTCGATATAAGGCGTTGGCCGCTCAGCAGCCGCTGGTCGTCGCAAACCCTCGATCCTCAGCCTGGAGGAATTGCCAATATCCGCCGTCACGCCGCCCGCCGTTACGGCGGCCAGCGACACATTTGAAGTGGTCATTTACGAATGCTCTGATCTGGAAACGAAGAACTCTTGATGGGGCCGCCGTCAGACTGTCGCGACCTGGCGGACGAAATGGGTCGATGAGATTTGATGCATCGGCAGCTCGACAGGCACGAAATCTGGCGCGCGCATGGCACTCGGGATTTCGTCGGACATCGGCTGCCGTCCTTCCGGGCGGCGTGTTGGGTCGGCGATGGGAACCGTCGACAGCAGCTTGCGCGTGTAGGGATGCTGGGGATTGTTGAAGACCGAACGGCGATCGCCGATCTCGACGATTTCGCCGAGATACATCACAGCCACCCGATGCGCGATGCGCTCGACCACGGCCATGTCGTGACTGATGAACAAAAGCGCAATCTGCATGTCGCGCTGCAGGTCCATCAGAAGGTTGATGACCTGCGCCTGGATCGTCACGTCGAGCGAGGCGACAGCCTCGTCGGCGACGATGAGCCGGGGGTTGAGCGCCAGGGCGCGGGCGATGCAGATGCGCTGGCGCTGGCCGCCTGAAAACGCATGCGGATAACGTTCGAGGAGTTCGGGCGCGAGCTCGACCTTTGCCATCAGTTCGGCGGCGCGGGCGCGCATGGTTTCGGTCGAGCCAAGCTTGTGGACCCGCATCGGATCCATCAGCGACTGCTCGATGGTCATGCGCGGATTGAGCGAGGAGAACGGGTCCTGGAAGACCATCTGCGCCTGGCGGCGAAACCGCGCCACGACCTGGCGCGGCGCGCCGATCAGTTCGGTGCCGTCAAAGCGGATCGAGCCGGAGCGCGGCTTGTCCAGTTGCATGAGCGAACGGGCGACGGTGGACTTGCCGCAACCCGACTCGCCGACAAGCGCCAGTGTTTCGCCGGGGAAGATGTCGAAGGAGACGTTTTCAACGGCGTGCACGCGGCCGGAAACGTGACCGAACAGGCCTGCCTTGAGATCGAACCGCGTCACCAGATTGCGGACTTCGACGAGCGGCTGGCGGGTGTCCTTGTGCGGGGCGGACGCGTTCATTTGCTGACCTCTGCGGGCTGGCGCTCGGGCTCGAACACCAGCAGCGGGAATTTTTCCGGCGCATCCTTGTCGGCCATGCTGCCAAGCCGAGGCACGGCTGAAATCAGGGCGCGCGTGTAGGTGTGCTTGGGGTTGGCGAAGACGTCATAGACAGAGCCGGTCTCGACGATTTCGCCCTTGAGCATGACGCAGACCCGGTCGGCGACTTCGGCGACGACACCCATGTCGTGGGTGATGAACAGCACCGACATGCCGATCTCGTGTTGCAGGGCGCGCACCAGATCGAGGATCTGCGCCTGGATGGTCACGTCGAGTGCCGTGGTCGGCTCGTCGAGGATCATCAGCGAGGGACGGCAGGCAAGCGCTATGGCGATCATCACGCGCTGGCGCATGCCGCCGGAAAGCTGGTGCGGATACTGGTCGAGGCGGCGTTCTGCGTCGGGAACACGTACAAGCTTGAGCGTGTTCAGCGCGATCTGGCGCGCTTGCTTCGGCGTTTTGTTCTGGTGATGGATCACTGCCTCGGCGATCTGGTCGCCGATGGTGAAGACCGGGTTCAGGCTGGACATGGGGTCCTGGAACACGATCGAAATCTCTGCCCCCCTGAGGGTCTCGACGCTTTTTTCGGAGAGCTTGGCGAGGTCGGCGACCTTGCCGTCCTTGAACCGCATCAGAACCCGGCCGCCGGTGATGGCCGCACCGTCATATTCGGTCAGCCGCATGATCGTCATTGCGGTGACCGACTTGCCCGAACCGGACTCGCCGACAAGCGCCACCGTCTCGCCGCGCGAGATGGTAAAGGAGATGCCGCGCACGGCGCGCACGTTCGCCCTGGAGCGGACAGCGAAGGAGACTTCGAGGTCCTCCACCGAAAGGATCACATTCTCGGGCAGGGCAAGTGTTGCGGCTTTGGCAGGGATCATCGGCACATGGACCCGTTTCAACGATGGACGTTGCGTTGACGGGCATCGAACGCAAGGGTGCTGCGTTCTGTCAATAGGCCGGGAAGGGGCTGCCGATGCGCCTACGAGGGCGGTCGGCACCGTTCGGCACGGACGATGCATCGTGCCGTTGGGGCAAAAGCCAGCGAAATCAACGCGCGGCGATGGCTGTGGCTAAAACTATGCGTGTCACGCATTGCGCCACCTGTCTTCGCATATCGTGCCGGACAGGCCATTCGAGATGCCTGAACGGTCAGGCCGCGTCCAAGGTGGACTCAAAACCGCTCTTGTATTGGGGTAGTTCGGCGCATTCCTTGAGGTGTCTCCACAACGCGTCGCCATCGTGGCTGCTACCGCCGACACGCCTGAAGATGCGGATCTCGACCTCCAGCGACATTTGCGGGCCGCCGATCTGGACGAGTTGGCCGTGCTTCATCGCCTCGGCGACGCAGATCTGTGGCAGCCAGGCCACGCCGCGTCCGGCAACGGCCATGTGCTTCAATCCGTCGGCAAGTGCCGACTGGTAGACCGTGCTGAGGTTGAGGGGGCGGCGCCAGCGCGACTGGATCAGCGTGGTCAGCTTGCCGATATAGCCGTCGCTCCAGGAATAGGCGAGGTAAGGGATTTCAGTGCTCTCTGGCACATCGATGTCGAACAGCGCCCTGCCGTTCTCATCGGTTCCGGACACCAAAATCAGCCGATCCTTGCCGATCTGCAGCGATTCGAACGGTCCACCCTCCAAAACCGGCGGACCGTCTGGATGGACATAGGTGATGGCGAAATCGCACTGGCCCGAGCACAGATGGTCGACGCTTTCGAGGAAATCCGCCGCATGCATGCTGGTGCGCAAGGGCATGCGCGAGATCAGCGGCGAGCTGATCCACTTCGGAAAGAAGTACATCGCCAGCGTGTGCAGCGAGGTGAAGGTCAGCATCGCTGAGCTTTCGCCGGCGACATTTCGGCAATCAGTGCGCAGGCGATAAGCTTCCCGCACCAGCCGCTGGCAGCCAGGCAAGAACATGTTGCCAGCCCGGGTCAGCTGCACCGGATAGGTGCTGCGGTCGATCAGGTCCGCCCCGATCCAGCTCTCCAGCGATTTGATGCGGCGACTGAAGGCCGGCTGCGAAATATTGCGCGCCGTCGCTGCCGTTGAGAAATTCCGCGTCGCGGCAATTTCCAGAAAATCTTCAAGCCATTGCAGTTCCATGGCGGACCTCATGCGTCTTTTGCATAGTCCATCCTATCTACACATTGGACAGACCGGCAAGCGCTCTTCTAGCCTTTCCCTAACGAGAAGAGAAACTTCCGCCTCCACCACAAGGGAACGATGATGAAACGAGCCTTAGCCCTAGCCCTTTGTCTGGGGCTCGGCATGACGGTTGCCCCCGCCATGGCCGAGACCAAGAACCCCGGAACATTTGTCTTCATGTGGACCGACGATATCCAGTCGTTCGATCCCGCCTACATCGCCAACACGCCGAGCTCTTATGGCTCGCTCAACATCTACAGCCGGTTGCTGAACTTCAACGGCTCGAAGATCTCCGAGTTCGTGCCGTCGCTGTCGACCGAGGTGCCGTCGCTCGAAAACGGCCTGATCAAGCAGGGCACGGACGGCTCGGTGAGCTACACCTTCCCGATCCGCAAGGGCGTCCACGCCCACAAGGTTGGCGTCAAGGGCACTGATGGCAAGATCACCTGGGAATATTACGACAAGCTGACGGATGCCCAGAAGGCCGCGATCGAGCCGGGTTACGGCGAGATCACGCCGGAAGACGTGCGCTATTCGCTGCTGCGCGCCATTCTCCAGGGGCAGTCGTGGATGTCGAATGCGATCACCGAGGTGATCACCGCCGGCAAATACACCAACATCGCCAAGTGGGTGGAAACAGAAGGCAACGTCAAATCCATCAATGACGCCAGCCCCGAGACGCTGCGCAAGATCTATGACCAGCTCGCCTCGCAGATCGTCGTCGAAGGCGACAATGTCACGCTCAAGCTGCCCAAGTCGTTTCCGGCCACCCTTGGCGTGATCGCGCTGCCGTTCGGCACCTCGATCCTCGACAAGGAATGGGTCGCCTCGGTCGGTGGCTGGGATGGTTCGGGCGACGACTGGAAGAAACATTATCGCCCGGAGCTCGGTGCCAATCCGCTGTTTGCCGAGGAAAACGGCACCGGCCCGTTCATGCTCGAGGAATGGGACCGTACCGACCGACGCATCACGCTGAAGCGCTTCGACAACTATTTCATGGGCCCGGCCAAGCTCGAGCGGGTGGTCATGCGCACAGTTCCCGAATGGACGACACGGCGCCTGCAGCTTCTGTCCGGTGACGCTGACTTCGTTACGACACCAGTCGAGTTCATCGACGAACTGAGCAAGACCGAGGGCGTCAAGGTCATCGATGGGCTGCAGAAAGTGTTCTCGCGCGGCATCTTCTTCGCCTGGCCGCTCGACGACAACGACAACCCGGCCATCGGCAGCGGCAAGCTGGACGGCGCCGGCATCCCGCCGGAGTTCTTCGGCGACATCGACGTGCGCAAAGGGTTCAACTATGCGCAAAACTACGATGCGCTGCTGACCCAGGTGCTGCTCGGCAAGACCGTCCAATCGCGCGGTCCGACTGTGCGCGGCATCATGGGTTATCGCCCGGATTCGCCTATCTACAGCTACGATCCGGCCAAGGCCGAGGAACACTTCAAAAAGGCGTTCGGCGGCAAGCTTTGGGACGTGGGCTTCACCTTCACGGCCTATGTGACGGAAGGCTACCCGCAACTGACAGCCTCCCTGTCGGCGCTGCAGCAGGGCCTGTCGCGCATCAACCCGAAGTTCAAGATGCAGATCCAGGCGCTGCCATGGGCTTCTGTTTCGGACAAGCTCAACAACCGCGAAAAGCCGGCGGCTCCGCTGACCGTCATGGGCTGGGGTCCTGACTATTCCGATCCGGGTGGCCCGCTGGGTGCGGCAAGCTACTATCTCTCGCCGACAGGTCTGGTTGGCGGCATGGCCGGCCAGGGCTACCGCGACCTGATGGCGGAGAAGTTCAAGCCGCTTTTGGACGAAGCCTGGGCCTCGAGCGATCCGGCGGTGCGTGAGCCGATCTACGCCAAGCTGCAGGAGATGTCGTACGACTACGCCACCACCCAGTTCCTGTGGGAGGACTTCGGCTATGTCGTCGTCCGCAACAACATCGATGGCTATGTCGACAACATGATCCTCTACGGCGCCTGGGACTTCTACCCGGTGACCAAGGCCAACGACTGATTGGCTTCAGGGACGTCGGACGCTTGTCCGACGTGCCCACTGCTTCATTTCCCCTGAAATCGGAACGTGTGGACCTGTGCTGAATTACGCGCTCAGACGACTGATGATGTTGCCCATCGTCTTATTCGCTCTGTCATTGATGATCTTTGCGCTGCAGATGTCGCTCTCGCCGACACAGCGTCTGGCGGCTTACGCGCCGTCGCCTGACTACCTTAAAGGGGGCCAGGAAAGCATCCGTCGAATGATCGAGCAGTACGGGCTGAACGATCCTTTCTACATCCAGTACGGCCGCTGGATCGGCGGCATTTTGACCGGCAATCTCGGCTGGTCGGAAACAGCCCGGCAGCCGGTGTCGACGGCGCTGATGTCGCTGTTTCCGGCGACTCTGGAACTTGTCGTCCTCGCCTTCATTCCCTGTCTGCTGCTCGCCGTTTTCTTGGGCTCGCGCGCCGGCATCTATCTCAACCGCTGGCCGGACCACGTCATCCGCATCTTCACCATTCTCGGCTGGTCGTTCCCCGTCTACGTCTTCGGCCTCTTGATGCTGCTGATCTTTTATTCGGCCCTCGACTGGTTCCCGCCCGGTCGGCTCAGCCAGTGGGCGCAGACGGTCGTGAGTTCGGACGAGTTCGTGCGTTACACCGGCGCCAACACGATCGATGCCTTGCTCAACGGCAATTGGGCGATCTTCGGTGACTCGCTTCGCCATCTCGCCGCACCCGTCATCACGCTGACCTATGTCAACGTCGCCAGCATGACGCGGGTGATGCGCACCTCGATGCTGGAGACGCTGCGCCAGGATTATGTCCGCACCGCCCGCGCCAAGGGTCTGCCGCGCCGCGTCGTGGAACTCAAGCACGCACGGCGCAACGCGCTTTTGCCAGTGGCGACCATCGCCGGCATGGAACTGGCCGTCATGATGGGTGGTGTCGTCATCACCGAAACTATTTTCGACTATGCCGGTCTCGGCCAGTTCGCCGCCAAGACCGCGGCCAATCTCGACTTCCCGGCGGTTCTGGGCTTCGGCCTCTATTTCGCGGTCGTCCTTGTGGTGATGAACCTGATCGTCGACCTGATCTACCCGCTGCTCGATCCGAGGGTGAAGACGCAATGAAGGCCCTTCGTTACCTCGCGCGCAATCCGGTCTCGCTGCTGGGCGTTGTGATCCTTTTGGCCTTCGTGCTGATCGCCATCTTCGCACCACTTCTGGCGCCGCCGCAGAGCTTCCAGCTGTCGCCCTACGACACCCCGCGCGCCGGCTTTTTGGCAACGCCCATGCCGCCGTCGCGCGACGCGATCTTCGGCACCACGCAAGGCCAGTACGACATCTTCTACGGCGTTGTCTGGGGCACCCGCACGGCGTTCAAGATCGGGCTCGGCGTCGTTGCGATCTCGGTGCTGATCGGCACTGTGGTCGGCGCTGTTGCCGCCTATTATGGCGGGCTCGCCGAAGAAATCCTGATGCGCATCGTCGACGTGTTCATGGCGGTGCCGTTCCTGATCGCCGCGATGGTGCTGACGGCGCTGCTCGGCAAGGGCATCTGGCCGATCACGATTGCACTGACGACATTCGGCTGGATGAGCTACGCCCGCATCGTGCGAAGCGAAATCCTGAGAATCCGCGAGATGGATTACATCCACGCGGCCAGGAGCTACGGCGCGAGCGACCTCCGGCTGATCGTGCTGCATATCCTGCCCAATGCGATGTTCCCGGTTCTGGTGCTGGCGACCATGGCCACCGGCTCGATGGTGCTGTCGGCCTCGGCACTTAGCTTCCTCGGTGTCGGCACCGAAGAAGGTTACGCCGACTGGGGCCAGTTCATCGCCTATTCGCGCAACTGGATCGTCGGCCAGCCCGGAAATCCGTTCCAGTTCTGGTACACGCTGGCCTTCCCGGGTGCTGCGGTCTTCCTGTTCGTTTTGTCGTGGAACCTCGTCGGCGATGCGCTGCGCGACATGCTGGACCCCCGTCATTCCCATTGAGATCCCCTTTACGATTCAAGGAGCGTTTTCCATGCCCTCTCTGTCTGCCGCCGGAATTGAGCTGTTCGAGGACCTGATCCGCTACGAAGTCGAGGACAAGGCGATCCCGTCGATCTCCTATGCGCTAGTCGATCGCGACGGCGTGCTGGCCCAGGGCCACATGCAGCGCAACGATCGCCATTTCGACATGCGCGAGGACACCTGCTTCCGCATCGGCTCCATCACCAAGACCTTCACCTCTCTGGCGTTGATGCAACTGGCCGAAAAGGGCCTGGTCGACCTCGACGCCGACGTCTCGACCTATCTGCCCGGTTTCCACCCGATCAATCCGTTCGCCGGGGCCGAGGGCGGCCCCAACGGTTCGGTCATTAGCCTGCGCAAGCTGTTGACGCATACGGCCGGTCTCGTGCGCGAGCCCAAGAGCGGCCATTATCTCGATGCGACCCGGCCGCCGCTCGAAGATACGGTCAACGAGCTGGCAAGCTCGACGCTGAAGCAGGATCCGAGCATCGGCATCATGCACTATTCCAATGCCGGCATCGCCGTTGCCGGGCGGGTCATCGAGGTGGTGACCGGCCAGAGCTATTCCGACTACGTCGCCCAGCACATCCTGAAGCCGCTCGGCATGAACAACTCTTCATGCGGCATGGCGCCGGGTATCCGCGAGCGGCTTGCGCCCGCAGACATGTGGACGCTCGACGGCGACACGCCGGCACCGGTGTTCAGCCTCGGCGGCTCGCCTGCGGGCAACATCTTTTCGACCACCAGCGACATGGCGCGTTATGTCGAGTGCCTGCTGCGCGGCGGCTTCGACGCCAAGGGCAATTCGATCATCTCGCCCGCTTCGCTGCGCGAGATGTGGACGCCCTTCGGCAAGCGCCCCGACAGCCTGGACAAGTCGATGGCCGGCTACGGCCTGTGCTTCGGCGCCGGCGAGGTTGATGGCTGGGAGTCGGTTGGCCATGGCGGCGCGGTCTATGGCTATGCCTCGCACATGTTGCTCCTGCCGGGCGCCGGCATCGGCGTGCTGGTCTTCGCGACGCTCGATTTCGCCAACCAGATCGCCTCGCGGCTTGGCATCGACGGCCTGCGCATCGCGCTTTCAGAGCGCAAGATGGGCAAGGCGCTGGAGCGACATCAGCGCCCGCCCGCAATCGCCGACGAGTTGTTCAGGACCTTGCCGGGCCACTACCGCGACGACGTCTCGGGTGAAGTCGTCGAGGTCAAGGCAAAGGCCGGCAAGCTCTACCTGATGGGCGACGGCGTGCCGCTGCAGATCCGGCCGGTGTCGGGCAATGACTTTGTCATTGACGGTCGCATCTACGGGCGCGGTGCCGGTTATGCCCACATGAACCTGTCCTTTCCCGAAGCGGGAAAACTCGTCTGGAAGGATGCGAGCTGGGCGCGCATCGAAGCCCCGGCCGACGAGACGGTGCCCGACGAGATCAAGCCGCATCTCGGCGAATACGGGCCCGACTTCAACATCACCTACCTGACCTACAGCCATGGCGGGCTGAAGTGCCTGATCGAGTATTTCTGCACCCATGCTTGCGAGCCGGTCGAGGAAGGGCGGTTCCGCATGCATGGCAAACTCTATGAGGACGAGATTTTGGAACTCGATGCTGTCGACGACAATGGCAAGCGCGGCATTCGCGTCGGGCCGATGTTCCTGGAGCGCCGCGCATCCTCCCAAGCCGCGGCGGCCTGAGCAGCAGCATGAGCGCTCCGTTCAAAATGGAATCGCCCATCGGCGCCCGCATGGTCATTGGCGGGCGTGAGGTCGATTATTACTGCGGCACCTCCTACTTCTGCCTGCACGGCCACCCCGAAGTGATCGAGGCGGCCTGCACTGCGACCAGGCAGTACGGCATGGGGCCGGGCACTCTGGCCCACATGCAGGTCTATGCCGACCTGCAGGAGAGGCTGCGCCAGTGGTTCGGCACCGAGGAGGTCGTCTACATGATCTCCGGCTACACCAGCCCCTTGGTGCTGCTGCAGGGATTGCGTGAGGATTTCGATATCATCTTCGTCGACGCCGCGACCCACTACAGTACCCGCGATGCGATCCCGACGCTGGGCAAGCCGGTTCATGAGTTTCGTCATGCCGATGCCGGCGATTTGGCCGAACAGTTGTCGCGCCATGTCCAGCCGAAACAACGGCCGGCGGTGCTGACCGACGGGGTGTTTCCGTCTTCCGGCAAGCTCGCGCCGCTGAACGACTACAGGCAGGCGATGGCGCCATACGACGGCGCGCTGTTGTGCATCGACGACTCCCATGGCGTCGGCGTGCTGGGCGAAACCGGGCGCGGGTCGTTGCAGCATGCCGGGCTCGAAGGCGAGGGCAATTTCTTGGCCGGCACGATGAGCAAGGCGTTCGGAGCGCTCGGCGGCATTGTGCCCGGCGACGCGACACTGGCCGAAAAGATCACGCGCAACGCCATGATCATGCGCGGTGCATCGCCAGCGCCGCCAGGCCTCGCCGCCGCAGCCACCGCGTCGCTGAAGGTTTTGCAGACCACGGACAAGCGCGCCAATCTGGCCCGCAACGTCAAACACATGCGCGGCGGGTTGCGGGGCCTGGGCTTCGAGGTTGCCGACACGCCGGTGCCGATCGTCACCATCAAGGGCGTCACCGATCTGGAGCGGATGCGCGATCGCCTTGCCGAGCGCGACATCATCGTCAGGGTCCAGCAGCCGGGCGGCTATTCCGACGCGTCCGACGTGCCGAGCATGCGGCTCGCGGTGTTTTCCGAGCATTCCCCAATCCAGATCGACAGGCTTTTGTCGTCGATGTCCGAGCTTCTGTAAAAACCGTAGGGAACGATCATGAAAGTTTTCATCAGCGCCGACATCGAAGGCACCGCCGGCATCACCGTCTGGGACGAGGCCCGTAAGGGGCATGCCGCCTATGACGAATTCCGCGAATACATGACCGACGAGCTGGTGGCGGCCTGTGAAGGCGCCAAGGCTGCCGGCGCCAAGGAAGTGGTGGTCAAGGACGCGCACTCCACCGGGCGCAACCTCATCCTGTCGAAGCTGCCGGCCTATGTTAGCATCATCAGGGACTGGAGCGGTCACCCCGACATCATGATGTTCGGCATCGACAAGAGCTTTTCGGCGGCACTCTACACCGGCTACCACAACAAGGCCGGCACCGACACCAACCCGCTGGCGCATACGCTGACCGGCACGGTGTCGCGCCTGCTGATCAATGGCGAGGTGGCGTCGGAATTCACGCTGAACGCGCTGTGCGCCGCGCGCTACGGCGTGCCGTCGGCGTTTCTTTCGGGCGACGCCGGCATGTGTGCCGAAGCCAAGGCGATCGTCTCGGGCATCGGCACCGTTGCCACAAGCGAAGGCTTTGGCCCGGCCACCCGGTCGCTGACGCCGAAGGCTTCGGTGGCCGCCATTCGCGAAGGCGTGGAAAAGGCGCTGTCGGGCGACCTGAAGGGCTGCCTGCCCAGGCTCGCCGACCGTTTCGAGCTGGTTGTCGAATACACCAACCCGACCGAGGCCTATCGCGGCAGCTGGTATCCCGGCGTCGAGCACGTCGCGGCGCGCACGCTGCGCTTCACGGCGAGCGACTTCTTCGAGATCCAGCGCGCGATCCGCTTCATCGTCTAGGCAGGCCGGACCGGGCTGTCCGGTGGCTGGTCAGTTGGAAGCCTTGGCTTCCGACACCAGCACCGGGTCGCTGCGGTAGCTCCCGGGGAACAGGCGCCTGAGATTTTCGATCTTCGGCAGGTCGTTGTAGACGATGTAGGGGTAGCTCGGGTTCAGGGCGAGGAAGTCCTGATGATAGGCCTCGGCCGGATAAAAGGCGCGGCCGGGTTCGATGCTGGTGGCGATGGCCGCATCGTAGATTTTCGCCTGTTCGAGCTGGGCGATGTAGGCCTTGGCTATCCTCGCCTGCTCGGCATTGGCCGGGAAGATCGCCGAGCGATATTGCGTGCCGGTATCAGGACCCTGGCGGTTCAATTCGGTCGGATCGTGGGCGACCGAGAAATAGATCTGCAGGATCCGGCCATAGCTGATCTTGTGCGGGTCGAAGGTGATCTTCACCGACTCGGCATGGCCGGTCGAGCCGGTGCTGACCGTGTTGTATTGCGCCGTCTTGCCGTCGCCGCCGGCATAGCCCGAGACCGCGTCCTTGACGCCCGCGACGTGCTGGAACACGCCCTGCACGCCCCAGAAGCAGCCGCCTGCCAGCACCGCCACCTCCGAGCTGCCTTGCGCTGGCTCGTCGAGTGCCGGGGCCGGGATCCTTATCCCTTCCTGGGCGACGCTTGGCGCTGCCGCAAAAGCCCAGGCGCCGACGGCCACGGCTGCAGCTGTTAGCCAGAATGCCAGGCGGTACCTGGGAACGAACGCGGTTGCTGATGAAAGTGCCCTGGTCATCGGTCTTCTCCCTATGCCGGCAATTGCACAAGATACGAAGGCCGAGGCGGTTTTGTTACGGGGAATAAGCGGGGTCACGCGCAAGTGAATGCGCCTTGATAGAAGCCAAAAAAACAAACGGCCCCTGCTTTGCGGTGAAGCAGGGGCCGTCCGGCCGTATGCGCGGCGGCTATTTCGCCGGCTTGATGCTCTTCACGACGGTCTTGCCAGCCGCATCGGTCGAAAGGCTGATCAGGACCTTCTCGCCGGCCTTGAGCGTCTCGGCTTCGATGCCTTCAGGCAGTGTCAGCGTCTGGCCGCTGTCCAGGACAACTGCGTCCTTTGCCTTGTCGACGCTCTTGATGGTGGCGCTCATGTCCTTGGCGAAGGCACCGGTGGATGCGACCGTCAGGATCGCTGCGGCAATGACAAACTTCTTCATGGTTCACTCCTGTTTCGTTTCGTCAGGCTGGCTGAGACAGGAGCGACAGTGGCAGGCGGATATTGCCGCCATATCGCCTGCGCATTACGAATTGGTAGGTCAAAAGCCACTGTGCGGACATGATGACGCCCATAAAAAGACCGACCGCCGGACAAGCCATGCGGTCGGCCTGAAGCGCACTTGTTCGGCTCAGTTCGGCTTGCGGTGACGCGGATAGCTGCCTGTGTCGGGCGCATTGGCAAAGCTCTGCAGGGTCTGTCCGCCATCGATCAGCCAGTCGACGCCGGTGATGTGGCGCGCTTCGTCGGAGGCGAGGAAGGCGACTGCGGCGGCGACGTCCTCCGGCTGGCCGATGCGGCGCAGCGGGATGCGATCGGCAAAGCGCTGGATGCCTGACGCATAGGCCTCGCGGTCGTTGGCCGGCACGCCGAGCGTCGTTTCGATGACACCGGGGCAGATGGCGTTGACGCGGATGCCGTAGGCGGCGGCGTCGAGCGCGGCAACCCGGGTAAGGCCAACGACGCCATGCTTCGTCGAGGCGTAGCCAGCCCCACCCGACAGCACGTCCCAGCCGGCCATCGACGAGCCCATATTGACGATCGAACCTTCGATGCCGGCGGCAATCATCGCCTTGAGCGAGGCCTGGAGCACCAGGAACATGCTGCGCAGATTGATCCGCACGATGCGGTCCCAGTCCTCGACGGGCAGTTCGTGGACGGGTGCTACCTTGCCGGAAATGCCGGCATTGTTGAACACCGCATCGAGGCGGCCGAACTGTTCGACGGTTTTGGCGACGGCTTGTTGTGCCGCCGTCTCGTCGGAAACGTCAGCGGTGATGGCAATGGCCTTGTCGCCAAATGCCGAAGCGACCTGTGTCGCGCGATCGCCGTCGAGGTCGACCACCGATACGCGGGCGCCCTCATCGATGAAACGGCGCACCGCAGCACTGCCGATAGCGCCGCCACCGCCGGTGACCAGAACGACCTTGCCTTCGAAACGCATCATCTTCGTCTCCTGTCTTTATTTGCCGTAAGCGCGCCAGGAATGACGCGGCGAAAAGCCGAGCGTTTCCAGCGCATGCGTATTGTCGATGACCGCGTCATGGCCCGAAAGCGGCCGCTTCAGCGGCGTTGCCGGAAAGGCGCGCTTGACCAGCGCTTCCGTAAGCTCTTCCGAATAGGTGTCGGCGGCACTGAGGAAGGTGCGCAGATGGCCTTCGCCTTGCCAGGCCAACGCTTTGATGAAGGCGTCGGCGGCGTCGCGCGAATCGAGATAGCCCCACAGGTCGTGCGCTGCCTCGGCTAGGTTGCGGCGCGGGCCGACGCTGTCGAAGAAGCTTTCCGGCGTCTGGATCCACGGCATGCGCAAGCTCACGGCCGAAAACGCGCCACGGCGGACGGCGGCCTCGACGATTTCTTCGCCGAGCCATTTAGACAGGCCATAAGCGTCCTGCGCGCCGATCGGGTGGTTCTGGTCGATCGGCAGATAGGCCGGGTCGACGAAGTTTTCGGCAAAGGGATAACCGAGCACGGAGAAGGACGAGGCGTAGATGAAGCGCTTGGCTTTAGAAAGAGCCGCCGCTTCGATGACGTTGTAGGCGATCGCCATGTTGGTCTTGAACACTTCGGCCGGCGCCTTGCCGAGCGGGCGCGGGATCGCCGCTATATGGACGACGGCGTCGCAGTCGCGGATCAGCTGCAGCGTCAGGCCGAGATCGGTGAGGTCGGCGCTGACATGGGGCCAATTGCCCTCAGTGGGCGCGACGGCGTCGATGCCAAGCACGTCATGGCCGGCGTTCACAAAGGCTGAAGCGACATGGCGGCCAAGCAGTCCGCTCGATCCGGTAATGACGATTTTCATCTCGTGCTCCTCTTGTCGGTCATGCGCGCCATGGCAAATATCGTTGATGGTCAAACAATCGGACATCGCAAATGGCCCCGCTTGTCAATGCATTTCTTGCCGGGGGATAAGCTCCTGAGATAGCCGCAAGTCGCATGGCGAGGCGCACCGGTCCGCCATATTGTGACAACCAGCAAGCTCAAGGATTGACTTGGAAGTCGTCACAGTTTTTTGTACGACCACCAACAATCGGCAGTTCGCTGAAGAGGTAGGATCATGCCACTGGACAGCTTTTCGTCACATCGCCAGGACGCTGGGATCAAGATCGATCCGGCGCGCGTGGCGGTTATCGTCGTCGACATGATCAACGACTTCTGCAAGCCGGGCGGCGCCATGGTGCTGCCGGGCTATGAAGCGCTTGTCGGTCCGCAGTTGAGCGTGATCGAGGCGGCGCGTGCAGCCGGCGCACCTGTGATCTGGGTGCATGATGCGCATCGCCGCAACATGCGTCGCGACCGCGAGTGGCTGAAGCGTGCGCCGCATTGCGTCGAAGGCACCTGGGGCACTGAGATCATCGACGATCTCGGCGCCCGCGACGATGAGATCCACATCATCAAGCGACGCTATTCGTCGTTCTTCCAGACCGATCTCGACATGACGCTGAAGGACATGATGGTCGACCAGATCATCGTCTTCGGCGTGGTCACCAATATCTGCGTGCGCTCGACAGTGCATGACGCGTTCTTCAACGGCTACGAAGTCGTGGTGCCCGCCGATTGCTGTGCGGCCACCGGGCCGCGCGAGCAGGAAAGCACGCTCTACGACATCTCGACCCATTTCGGCGTCGTCAGCGATGCCGAAAGCGTGGTCAAAGCGCTGCGCGACGGCGCTTTCGTCGAAAACGTCAACATCGCCGCATAACCTCAGGGGTTGGCGGATCTCAGGTCTCAAGCCAGGAGTTGGAAGCGCCGTGACAACCCTCGACGAAGCCCGGAAATTCAAGCGCAAGACGGCAAGTGCGGCGAATGAGCCGCTGAGCCGCGAAGAGACAATGACGAAATACACCAAGACCGGTTACGACCTAGACCTCCATCCCGCCCACGTCGTGCGGCGCGCCCATCAGCGTGCCACCCTGTGCTTCCAGCAGGTGATGGCGGGCGAGGACCTGTCGCCGACGCAGTTCGCTGCCCTTGCCACGGTGCTCAAGCATGGCGAGGTTTCACAGAACCATCTCGGCCGCATGACGGCGATGGACCCTTCCACCATCAGCCTTGTGGTGCGCAAGCTTTTGAAGCAGGGGCTGATCAAACGCAGCGCCTCCGACACCGACCAGCGCCTGACGATCATCACGCTGACCGACGAAGGCACGCGCTACACGCTCGACAGGCTCGAACGCAGCATCGAGGTTGGCCAAAAGCTGCTTTCGCCATTGACGGCGGCTGAGCAGGCAACACTGCTCAGGCTGCTCCAGCGCATCAGCGGCGACGAGCCGGGCGGCGCCGAAGGCAAATGACAGGCTAGCAACCTTCAATCACACCATTCTCCGAAGCGACCGATACCGGCCTTGGGCCGGATCGACCGCCTCATGCCCCAAACAAGGAACGCCATCGATGTCGCCTGATCCGCAAACCAAGGCTGCCGCAGACAAGCTCGTCATCCGCAATATCGGCCAGATGCTCAGCGGCGACCTCGCCCAGCCGATCCTCGATGCCGACACCATCATTGTCGTCGATGGCCGCATCTTCGCTGTCGGCAAGGCAACCGATCTCGATCTCGACGGTGCGACGAGCACCATCGACGCGCAGGGTTGCGTCGTCACCCCTGGCCTGATCGACAACCATGTGCATCCCGTTGCCGGCGACTGGACCCCGCGCCAGAACCAGATCGGCTGGATCGATTCGACGCTGCATGGCGGCGTCACCACCATCATCTCGGCCGGCGAGGCGCATTATCCGGGCCGTCCGCGCGACATCGTCGGCGTCAAGGCGTTGGGAATCGCGGCTCAGCGGACATTCGCCAACTTCCGTCCCAGCGGCATGAAGATCATCGCTGGCGCGCCGGTGCTCGAACACGGCATGACCGAAAACGATTTCCGCGAATTGGCTGAAGCCGGCGTGACGCTGATCGGCGAAGTCGGCCTCGGTGGCGTCAAGGACGGTCCGACCGGCAAGCAGATGATCGCCTGGGCGCGCAAATATGGCATGACCTCGATGACCCACACCGGCGGGCCATCGATCCCCGGCTCGGGCCGCATCGGCGCCGATGTCGTGCTCGAAGTCGATGCCGACGTTGTGGCGCATGTGAATGGCGGCCCGACCGCATTGCCCGATGAAGAGATCCGCCGCATCTGCGAGGAAGGCACCCGGGCACTTGAGATCGTGCACAACGGCAATCTGCGCACCGGCCTGTTCGTGCTTGGCATCGCCAAGGAGCGCAACGAACTCGACCGCGTCATCCTGGGCACCGACGGTCCGGCCGGCTCGGGCGTTCAGCCGCTCGGCATCCTGCGCACCATCTGCCACCTCGCCTCGCTCGGCGACGTGCCGACCGAGGTCGCCTTCTGCTTTGCCACCGGCAATACCGCACGGGTCCGCAAGCTCGACGACCGTGGCGTGATCGAGGCCGGCCGTGCCGCCGACCTGGTGTTCATGGACCAGGCAGCAGGCGGCATCGGCAAGGATTTCCTGGAAAGCCTGGCGCTCGGCAATTTGCCGGGCATCGGCATGATCATGGTCGACGGTGTGGTGCGCACGGCCCGCAGCCGCAACACGCCGCCGGCGATCCGCGTGCCGGAAATCGTAGGCTGAAACCGAAGCACGCAAATGCGGTCCTGCCGGTATCTGACCGTCGGCGACAATGATCGTCGACGGCAGGAGGCAAGAAGCATTCAGCTCGAAAATGGGTGGTCGAGGAACTGCCGATTGAAGAGATGTGCAGCGTCGCTGAAGATCTCATGCGGGATCATTTTCAGCTCGTCCCGTTCATAAGGCAGGTGTGCAAGATAGGTCGCGACGATCTTGCCTACGGCTCGCGCCTGGGCGGCGTCACGCAGCCGCTTGACCGGCTCGCGCCCGGGTTGTTTTGAAACCCAAAGCTTGTGGGCCGCGAAGACGCGTGGATCGGTGGCAACGATCTTGAGAGGACCGCCCCTTTCGTCGATGGCCACAGCTTCGAAACCTGGAGCGTTCTCGTGCCAGGACAGGCCTTCTATCGGGATGGATATCAAATCTCCGGCGTCGTCGCTGATGCGCTCGCGTTCATTTGTCCAAGGCGGGTTTCGCTGGGGACGGATGAGGTCGACCAGATAGCCGTCCCGGTTGACTGCCCTGAAACCCTGCGGGGCACGTTCAAAGCTCTTGTCGACCTTCTTGAGCAGGCCGAGGAGCGTGCGGTCTTCGACGTCTTCCGATGCCGCGATGCGCAGCGTTTGACGGGCATCCATCAGGAGGTCGATGTCCTGTGTCGACGTAATGCCGGGATCGACGATGACGCCGGCAACCGCTTCGTAGGCGTAGATCGCGTTCGTACCGACAATCCGGATACCATGGCCGAGCAGGCCAGCGTCATCGAGGGCCCTGATGATCTTGGCTGCTGCCATCGGAACACGGCCCAAGCGTAGCGCTCTGTTTACCGCCGTCTGGCGGGCAAGTATTTCGCGCATCGACTGCAGTCCGGCCTTAGCCTCCTGCCTTCCGCGCTCCCATTCGTCCTTCATGCGCTCCGTTTCGACACTTCGGCGACCAAGCGACTTTTGCTTGCGCACGCCGGATGCGTCGTAGTGACTGCGAGCGAGATACTCCTCGCCTTTCACCTCTTGCCAGACCATTGAGCCCCGATAGCGGTCCGCTTTTGCCTTAGCATTGCGCCACGCAGCGAAACGCTGATCCGAGTTCACTTTTTCGCGACGCTGGTCGCTGTTAAGCTCTTGAAAATCCATTGTTTCAACAATTATTGCGCTTTGGCAGTCATAATGTTGAAACGAAATATGAACGAAAGACGGATCGGTTTCAACAGTTAGGCATGTTGCAATGATGAAACTGTTGAAACCGGCCGAGCATTCACGACAAAATCAGCCGGCTGAAAACGCAGCGGATTTTTGTCATAAAAGTCGGTCACAGATGTCCGATCTTTGCGGCCGGCTTTTGTGACGATAGGCATCCCATATTTGGGTTGGGGCCGCCCCGAAGGGCCGCCTTTTTCAGCTCACGCCGTCCTTGCCGACGATCTGGTCTTTGGTCAGCCCGCCGACACGCGGATGTGGCCGGCCTGAATCGGTGACGGCGATCGCCACCATGATCTCGTCGTCGCGGGGGGCGTCGGACACGCGCACTTCCATGCCGTCGAAGTGACTGCGCACCTTCGCTGCATCCTTGTGTCCCAATGGAATGTCGAGCGGGATGCCAAGTCCGCCACGCTTCTTGGATGACGGGATCAGCGCCGCGCCCTTGCCGAGAATGTCGCGGAAAGGGGCGCCGAGCTTGGGGTGCAGGATGGCGGCTGCGTGTTCCAGTTCGCCATCGGCGCCGACCGCTGCTGCCTTGCCGAAGCTCTCGACTTGGTCACCCGCAATACCGAGCGCAGCGACTGCCCGGCGCGGCAGAATGTCGCCGAGTTCGGCGCCGATGTCGCTGAGTGCTTCGAGGTCGTCGACGAAGGTGCCGACATAGGGATTGCGGATGACCGCGACCGCCGCGGCACGGCGCGTCGGCGGATTAACCGCCTTGCCGCCCTCGCTGCGCGTCTCTTCGACGATGGTGATGATTCGCCGGATTTCGACGCTCATCGCAGGCCGTCCTCGCCCTTGATGTCCTTGGCATCGAGGCCGCCGACGCGGGCATGCACGCGCGAACCGGTGGTCATTGCCAGGATGAGCACCAGCTCGTTGTTGCGCGGCGCGTCGTTGATGCCGACCTCGATCGCGTCGAAATGGCTGCGCACATAAGAGGCGTTGACGTGGGTGACCGGAATGTCGATGCGAACGCCTGGGCCGCCGACCTTCTTGCTCGACGGAACGATGGCCTTGGCGCCGCCCAGAAGCTCGCGCATCGCGTAGCCGCCGGGGTTGTGCCACAGCGCACCGTGCTCGAGTTCGCCGCCACCGCCGACGATGGAACCCTTGCCGTAGCTCTCGATCAGCGAAGCATCGCCGCCGAGTGCTTCGAGCAGGCGGGTCGCCATTTCGAGGCCGAGCGGCTTCAGATCTTCCATGAACGGGGCGATGTCTTCGACATAACGCCCGGCATAGGGGTTGGCGACGACGGCAAGCACCGTGCCGCGCTTGATCGGCTCGGCGCGCACCGGCCCGCCTTCATGAAAGATCTCTTCGACCTGTACGACAAACTTTCTGACGACCACGTCCGGCATCGATGGCTCCACATTCTGGCGGGCTGAAAAACTTGTTAGAGTAGCAACAATTATCCTTCCTGCATTTTTGTCAAGCCGGATGCGTGAAACCGCCGCCGCGTCGATTGCTCACATCGATTTTGGCCGCTCGCTGAGCGATTGACAGTTTGTTGGACCACCCATAAAGTCATATGACCACCAACAAGTTTTGCGGGCATCGAGGAAGAGCCCGGCGCTTGATGCCAAGGTGTCAATTGGGGAGTTGAGATGAAAAGCGTATTCCGTAAATGCATTATCGCCGGCGCGGCTCTTGCGGCCTCGATCGGCTCCGCGGCAGCCCAGGACAAGGTGTCCGTTGCGGCGATCTCCGGCTATTTCGCGCAAGGCTTCGGCATCACGATCGTTGACGGCCTCAACAAGGCCAAGAGCGAATTCGGCATCGATCTCAAGCTGGTGGACACCGGCAACCGCGCGCTCGACTATGAAGAGCAGTTCGCCAATCTCGCCAAGGGCGGCCAGTACGACCTGATCTTCGTCATGGGCTGGGAGCTTGTCGACGCGCTGACCAAGGCGAGCGAAGCCTATCCGAACCAGCGATTCATCTTCATCGATGGCGTGCTCGACTCCGACAAGCTGACCTATGCCAACTTTGCTGAAGAGCAGGGCTCCTTCGTTGCCGGCGCGCTTGCCGGCATGATCGAAAACCAGGGTAGCAGCTTCGACAAGATCGGCGACGGCAAGGCTATCGGCTTTGTCGGCGGCCGCGACATTCCCGTCATCCGCAACTTCCTCGGCGGTTATGAGGAGGGCTCGAAATACGCAGCCCCCGACGTCAAGGTGAACCCGGTTTTCGCCGGCACCTTCGATGATCCGGCAAAGGGCAGCGAGCTGGCACTGGCGCTCTACGGCCAGGGCGCTGACATCGTCTACAACGTCGCCGGCCCGACGGGCGAAGGCGTCATGCAGGCGAGCGCTGCAGCCGACAAATACTCGATCGGCGTCGACATCGACATGTGCGGCTCGGCTCCGGGCAACGTGCTGGCCTCGATGCTGAAGCGCGGCGACATTGCAGTCTACTCGCTGATCAAGGACGAGGTCGAAGGCCGCAAGATCACGCCGGGCACCCGCACGTTCGACCTCGCCGCAGGTGGTGTCGAAGTGAAGATCTGCGACGACATCGCGCCTTCCATTCCAGCCGACGTGACCGCCAAGCTTGACGAGATCAAGAAGGGCATCGCCGACGGCTCGATCAAGGTCACCCGGCACAAATAAGAAGCCGGGCTTCTCCGCGAGCCGCCCCCACGGCTCGCGGAGCCACTCTCCCAAGACTAGGTAGAGACGTATCCGTTCCGGGTTTTGGAACGGATACGTCTGAAGCTGCGAGGCTCTCTTGTCGACCACGTCGCCAGCCATGACGGCACCAACGGCAGGACTTGCCGAGACCGCCGTCGAATTGATCGGTATCACCAAGCGTTTCGGCGCCTTCGTTGCCAATGAGGACGTCAGTCTCACCGTCAAGCGCGGCGAGATCCACGCCATCATCGGCGAGAACGGCGCCGGCAAGACGACGCTGATGAACATCCTGTTTGGGCTGCTGCAGCCCGACGAAGGCAGGATCCGCCTGAATGGCGAGGACACAGTGGTCGGCGATCCCGCCACCGCGATCTCAGCCGGCCTCGGCATGGTGCACCAGCACTTCAAGCTGGTGCCGTCGCTGTCGGTCGCCGACAATGTCTTCCTTGGCATGGAAATCCGCCGCAACGGTTTGATCGACCATACAGCCCAGATTGAAAAGACCCGCGAGTTGTCCGAGCGTTTCGGCCTCAAGGTCGAGCCGGAAGAGCGCGTGTCATTGCTCTCCGTGGGCATTGAACAGCGCATTGAAATCCTGAAGGTGCTGGCGCGCGGCGCACGCACCATCATCCTCGACGAGCCGACCGCGGTGCTGACGCCGCAGGAAAGCCGCGAGCTGTTCCAGACGCTGCGCGGTTTCGTTGCCGGCGGCATGACGGTCATCTTCATCTCGCATCATCTCGAGGAGGTGATCGAGGTTTCAGATACGGTAACCGTGCTGCGCCACGGCAAGCATGTCGCGACGCGGCCGACCGCCGAGCTGACCAAGGCCGACATGGTGCGCATGATGGTTGGCCGCGATGTCAGCTTCGATCGCCGCCCACGCGAAAAGACCGACGGCCAGGTGGTGCTCGACGTCAACAATTTGTGGGCGCGCGACGACCGCCGCCTGCCGGCCTTGCGCGATGCGAGCTTTACCGTCCGCGCTGGCGAGATCGTCGGCATCGCCGGTGTCGCCGGCAACGGCCAGACCGAGCTTGCCGAAGTGCTGTCTGGCCTGCGTCCTGCAAGCCACGGCTCGGCGCTGCTCAAAGGCCGCGATCTGACTACTCTTTCGACGTCTGAGATTCGCGAAGCCGGTCTCGCCCACGTGCCGGGCGACCGGCTTGTGCGTGGCGTCGACGGCAGTGCCTCGATCTCCTCCAATCTCCTGATGGGGCGGCAAAACAAGGCGCCGTGGAGCCGCAACGGCGTCCTCGACTGGCGCGCCGCGGCCAACCAGGCCGTCGAGATGATCAAGCGTTTCGACATTCGCGCCCGTGGTCCCGAAGACACCGTCAAGCGGCTGTCGGGCGGCAACATCCAGAAGGTCGTTCTGGCGCGCGAATTCACCAATGAGGCGGACTTCCTGCTGATCGATCAGCCGACGCGCGGTGTCGACATCGGTGCGCAGGAATCCATTCACGACGAGATCATGCGCCAGCGTGCCACCGGTCGCGCTGTGCTCGTCATTTCGGTGCAGCTCGACGAACTGCTCACCTTGGCCGACCGCATCCTGGTGATGTTCAACGGCCGGATCATGGGCGAGGTCGACGGCGATAGCGCCGACAGCGAAAGGATCGGCATGATGATGGCAGGTCTCGAACCCGGCAATGCTTCGGACGAGGTGGCGTCGTGAACGACAAATTGCGTGCATTCTCCGGCCAGATCGTCGCCGTCCTGATCGCGCTCGCCATGGGTGCTGTGATCATCATGCTGATCGACGAAAGCCCCATCAAGGTGTTCATGACCTTGATGCGCGGTGCCTTCGGCGACCAGGCCAAGATCGCCGGCACCTTGTTGCAGACCACGCCTATCCTGATCTGCGGCATCGCTGCTTGCATCGGCTTGCGCGGTGGCATGTTCAATGTCGGCATCGAGGGCCAACTCTTCCTCGGCGGCTTTGCTGCTGCGTGGGTCGGCTTCGCCATGCCGCTGCCGCCTGGCCTGCATGTCGTGGTCGCCATGACGGTTGCCGTGATCGCTGGCGCTGCCTGGGTTTCGATCCCCGCCTTCTTCCGCACGCGCTACGGCACCAACGAGGTCGTCTCGACGATCTTGTCCAACTACGTCGCAGTGCTGCTGACCTCCTATTTGACCATCTTCCTGTTCAAGCGTCCCGGCGGCTGGTCGGAAACACCGCCGATCCTGGCGACCGCCTATCTGCCCGAGCTGTTTGCCTTCTCGCGGCTGAACTGGGGTCTGATCATCGGTCTGGCGCTCGCCTTCTTCGTTGCCTGGTTCTTCCGCTCCACGGCCAAGGGCTACTCGATCTCGATGGTCGGCTCGGCGCCGAAATTCGCCGAATATGGCGGCATCGATGTCAAGCGTCAGGGGTTCCTGGTGCTGCTGGCATCGGGTGCGGTCGGCGGCTTGGCCGGCGGCATCGAAACGCTCGGCGTGCATCACCGCTTCATGGAAGGCTTCGCGCCTGGTTTCGGCTTCGACGGCCTGATCGCGGCCCTGCTCGCCAACGGCTCGCCGATCGGCACCATCGTCACTGCGCTGTTCTTCGGCGCGTTGCGCAACGGGTCGCTGCTGCTTGAGACCGACACCAACGCGTCGCGCGAAATCATCACCGTGATCCAGGCCCTGATCATCCTCAGCGTCTCGGCCCAGGTTCTGATGAAGCGTCGTGGTGACAGCACGGCAGGAGAGCGCCGATGGAAATTCTAAGCCTTTTCAACGTCGCCCTGCTCGTCGCAACGCTGCGGATGACGGCACCGATCCTGCTTGTCGCGCTCGGCGGCTCGTTCACCACCAAGGCCGGCATCTTCAACATCGGCCTCGAAGGCCAGATGCTGGTCGGCGCCTTCTTTGCGGTGCTCGGCTCGATCTGGTCCGGCTCGGCCCTGGTCGGCGTCGCCTGCGGTGTCGCGGCGGCCCTGGTGTTCGCGCTCGCCTTCGCGGTGCTGGTCGTCAGCTTCCGCGCCAATGAAGTGGTGGTGGGCCTGGCGCTCAACATCCTGGCTGGCGGCATGACAATTTCGCTGATGAAGGCAATCTTCGGCACCCGTGGGTCGATCGTCGGCAAGGGCATCGTCGGCCTGCCCAAGGTGCAGATCCCCGGTGCGCGGGATCTCCTTGGCTCATGGGCGCCGCTGATCAACGGCTTCACGCCTATGGTCTATGTCGCCTTCATCGCCGTGCCGCTTCTGGTGCTGTTTTACAAGCGCACCCGCCTTGGCCTCTACATCCGCGTCGTCGGCGAAAAGCCTGAGGCCGCCGAAGCGCTCGGCATTTCGATCACCCGTGTTCGCTACATCGCCTCGCTGCTGTGCGGCCTGCTGGCCGGCCTTGCCGGTGCGCACCTGTCGCTGGGTTACATCACCATGTTCACCGAAAACATGTCGTCGGGTCGTGGCTTCATGGCGGTCGCCATTTTGATCTTCTCCAATGGCAGCCCGTTGAAGGTGCTGGCGGGTTGTCTGCTGTTTGGCTTCGCCGATGCGTTCTCGCTCAGGCTGCAGACCTTCGGCTTCCCGTCCTACCTGATCCTGGCGGTGCCTTATCTCGTCGCGCTGACGGCACTGTTCGCGCTGTCTTATCGCAGCCGTCCCAAGATCATCCGCGAGACCCTGGAGAGCATGCGCAAGCTGCTTTCGGTCGACAACAAGCCGGCCGAGACCGGCAAGTAACCTCTCACGCTGAAGGGCTGTA
The DNA here is from genome assembly GCF_058808215.1 of Aminobacter sp. GW821-FHT11F06. Taxonomy (NCBI): domain Bacteria; kingdom Pseudomonadati; phylum Pseudomonadota; class Alphaproteobacteria; order Hyphomicrobiales; family Phyllobacteriaceae; genus Aminobacter; species Aminobacter sp. GW821-FHT11F06. Next base: position 450,776 of record NZ_JBXARL010000004.1, read on the forward strand.
GCAAGGAATGGAACGTATAATTCTCGACGTGGATTCAGCTGGCGATGACATTCTCGCCGTGCTGTTTGCCGCGGCCAATCCCAACGTCAAGCTGGAAGCCGTGACCGCCTGCACCGGTGCGGCTGGCCCCATCGAACAGGTCACCAATGTCGTGCTCAACACGCTGTCGCTCGCCGGCCGCGACGACATTCCGGTCTATGCCGGCGCATGGCGCCCGATCGTCGGCCACTCCAAGGCCGACATGGAAGCGCCGGTGCATTTCGAAAAGCGCCTGACCGCACGGTTCGGCGATCGCCTCAAGCAGTTCAATCCGCCGGCCCCCACGCCCAAGCGCGCGGCGACGCCGGGTCACGCCGTCGATTTCATCATCAACACGGTGATGTCCAATCCGGGCGAGATCACGCTTGTCACCACCGGCCCGCTGACCAATGCCGCGATGGCGCTGCTGCAGGAACCCAGGCTGACCACGGCGCTCAAGCGTCTCATCGTTCTCGGTGGCACCTTCACCACGCCCGGCAACATCACGCCGGTGACCGAGTACAACATCTGGGCCGACCCGGAGGCCTCGCGCATCGTGCTCAATGCCGATGTCGACAAGATCCTCGTGCCGCTCGATATCTGCGAGGACAACCGCGTCGCTACCTCGATGCTGACGCGCGACGACATCGCCGACATGCAGGCGACCGCCAAGAACAACCCGGTGCTCGACATGATCGCCGAGGTGTTCCCGATCTATATCGACATCTGGCGCGAGTTCTTTGGCCTCGTCGGCTTCCCGCTCGACGACGTCATTACCGTTGCGCTCGCCTTCGATCCGGAACTGGCGACGCTAACCGAGCCGCTGTTCGTCGACGTGCTGCTCGACGGGCGCGTGGCGCGCGGCCAGACTGTAGCCTATCGCGGCTTCCAGATCCTGCCTGGCGGCGGACCCAGGACCACCCGCATCGGCACCGATCTCGAAGGTCGCCGCTTCCTCGAAATGTTCAAGAAAACCATCGCGCGCTACGAGCGGGCAGCGTGAGGGGCGAAATCATGACAGCTACACCTATCCTCTTCGACTGCGATCCCGGCCACGACGACGCCATTGCGCTTGTCATGGCGCATCGTTCGCCTGATATCGAGCTGCTCGGCGTGACCACAACCTGCGGCAACTCCGAACTCGAAAAGACGACGACCAACGCGCTGCGCATCCTTGAATATATCGGCGCCGGCGACGTGCCGGTCGCAGCCGGCTGCCATCGCCCGCTGGCGCGTCCGCTTGTGCTCGGCACAGCCGACGGTCCGAGCGGCCTCGAAGGCTCGCCCTACCTGCCGCAAGCGACAATCAAGCCTGTCGACCAGCATGCCGTCGACTTTCTCGCCGAAAAGCTGCTTGCTTCAGCCGAGCCGATCCTGGTCGTCGCCACCGGCCCGCTCAGCAATATTGGCCTGTTGATCCTCAAGCACCCCGAGGTGCTGCCCAAGATCAAGGAACTGCTCTGGATGGGCGGCGTGTTCTACCGCAAGAGCGAGATCATCACGCCGACCGAATTCAACGCCTTCTGCGATCCCGAAGCGCTGCGCATCGTGCTCGATTCAGGCGTGCCGATCACCATGGTCGGCCTCGACGTGACGATGCAGGTTCTGGTCGAGGCGCCGCAATATGCGGAGCTTGCCACGATCGACACGCCGCTCGGCAAGCTCGTCAACGACTGGTTGCTGTATTACGAGAAGCTGCACCGCAATTCGATGGGTGTCGGCGGGGCCATGCACGACCCGCTGGCGCTGGCGCTGGCAATCGACCCGACGTTGGTCAAGACCCGTCCGGCCCATATCGGTGTCGACCTCTCGGGCACTTTTACCTTCGGCGCCACGGTCGCCGACTTCTGGGGCGAACGCGGCGAAAAAGACAACGCCAAGATCGCCTATGAGGTCGATGCCGATCGCTTCTTCAAGCTGATGTTCGATCTCCTCAGGGATTGAACGTCGCTTATGAAGTGACGTCGAAGGAGGGCGGCGGACATTCCTGGCCCGCGCCGCCGCCCAAACTTTTGATCGCTAGCGCTGGCCGCGATGCCAGCGCAACGACATGCAAGACAGGCCGGCGTCGATCTTGCCGATCTCCGTGGTCTTGAGCGCGACCACCTTGTAGCCAAGCTTGTCGAGCATCTCGATGGTTCTGGGGTAGTCGGCTCCGACCATCACCACGTCGTTGACACGCAGCGCGTTGGCGGCGGGCTCTTCGCCTTGGGGGATGAGCACTTCGCGAAAACCCTTGAACACGCCCGAACGCGCCAGCCGCTTTGTCGACAGCATCGTTTCGCTGTCGAGCAGCGAGCAGTCGCTCTTGAAATGCAGCACGCCTTCCGGCGTCTGCACGATCTCGCCCTTGCGGCCGAGCCTGGCGAGGCTTGCGATCAGCCCTTCGGCGCCAGCACGGTCGGTGCGGGCCGACAGGCCGATCATCACGCTTTTCGGTGTCGTCAGCACGTCGCCGCCATCGGCGAAGCCGGGCGCGGGCAGGTCGAGCACCGTCTCGAACATTCTTCTCAGTGTCGGTGCGATCTCAGCCGTTTCATTGACGCGGGTCTCGGCACCCGGGCGCAGCAGGATGGCGCCCTCGGGAAACACCAGCGCCGGGTCTTCGACAAAGATCGAATCCGGGAAGTTTTCCAGCGCCGGCAGCACAGTCACCTCGACGCCCGCCGCTCGCAACGCCGCGATGTAGGCTGTGTGCTCTGCCTTCACGCCGTCAAAGGTCGGGTTGCCGCGATCGTCGGCGCGCAGGCCGTTGACCACCGACCGCGCGGGTTCGCGCACAATGGCGGCGTTGAATTCGTAGACCGCTGGCTTGGATGTCATGTCGGGGTGCTCGTATTGGGGGGCAGATGCCTCAAACTGCCCGAATTGGCGGGGCCTGTCGACGGGCGAAGCTATTGTCCTTGCGCGCGTCGAAATTCGCTCGGCGACTGGCCTGCGATGCGGCGGAAATCGCGGCTGAAATGATAGGGGTCGCCATAACCGCAGGCGAGCGCTACCGCAGCGATCTTGGCAGTCGACTCCGTCAGCAGGCGCTTGGCGAGGTTCATGCGTTCATGGCGAATCCAGTCCATCGGCGTCGTGCCGGTCTTTTCCTTGAACTGGCGGTGCAACTGCGAGGCGCTGAGGCTGGAAATTGCAGCCAGCTCCTCGATCTGCCAGTTGCGGGCGATGTCGGCGCGTACCTCGCGCATGACGCGTAACACACGCTCGCCCCGGTCCTCGGAGCTATCCTGCTCGCCGCGTTCGGCGACAAGCAATTCGACAAGCTGGGCGACGACGGCGCTTGAAGTGGCGTCGGTCGTTTGCCCGCGCAGGGCGAGGTTGTCGATGGCCCGCTCGAAGGCGACAACATTGCCATCGCCTGATGTGGCGAATAGCGGGTTTCCGGCGACGCGCAGGAAGGAGAAGACCGCGTCGAGCCCATGGCCCTCGATGCTCATCCAGAGATAGTGCCAGTGGTCGGCATCGGGGTGGCAGCCATGGGCATATTGCAGCGATGTGTCGAGCCAGGCGATGGTCTGCGGGCCGGCCGCGACCCTGTTGCCGCCGACCTCGATCAGGCCGAGGCCCGACAGCGTGTAGATCAGCGTATGGTGGTGGAACCGTCGGGTGACGAAACCGTCGCTATGGGAGAAGCGCGTGCGGCCCGCGACCAGGATCTTGTAGGGATAAGCGTCCGCATGCCGGCCCGGCGTGTGAAAGAAGATCTCGCTGCTTTTGTCGGTTAGCGTGGTCATTTTTGCGCAGGCATCGATTTCAAACGGCTTGCTCTGTTGTATCCGGTCGCAAACTGCGATGCGAGTTTTATCCAGCAGTCTGCGAGTGGCATGCATTCAATTTGCCGCTTTTGCCGCTACGCTGAACGCAGCCAGCCGTTTTTCGGCGGCAATCCATTGATTGGAGCGTTGGATGACCGCTAACCCGTCGGCAAGCGTGCAGGCTTTCGAGCCTCTGTCCGCCACCTTCGCCCAGAATCCATACCCCGCCTATGCGGCGCTGCGCGACAAGGGCACGCCCCAGTTCTTCGCCGATTTCGACATGTGGCTGGTGACACGCTTCGACGATGTCGCGGCCATCGCCCGCGATATCTCGATGGTGCGCTCGCCCGAGTTCTTCATGTCCGAAGCCGAGATCACCGAGCAGAAGCGCCTGCAGAACTGGCTCGACATGCCGCACCACCAGCGCTTCGTGCAGTTCTCCATGCTCGACAGCGACGGCGAGGTGCATGACCGGCTGCGCAAGCAGGTGTTTCGCGAGTTCACCCCCGCCTTCATCGCCCGCCAGCGCGGCATGATCCAGAGTTTCGTCGATGGCGTTGTCGACAGCTTGATCGACAAAAGCGAGATCGATTTCGTCGAGGAGCTTGCCGCCCAGGTGCCTGGCCACATCATCGGCCGCGTGCTCGGTGTGCCTGACGCGGACTGCCCGCAGCTGCGCGTCTGGTCGGAAAGGGTCGTGCAATTCTTCGACATCGACCGCTCTGACGAGCGCAAGGCGCTGGCCGAGCAGGCGACCACCGAATTCTACCATTATCTGCTCAAGCTGATGGCCGAGCGCCGCAAGGCACCACAAGAGGACCTGATCACCCGGCTGATGGCGGCACAGGATGCCGGCGCGCTCAGCGAGGACGAGCTTGTTTCTACCTGCATGCTGATCCTGATGGCCGGCCACGGCTCGACAATCGACGTGCTCGGCTCAGGCATGCATGCGCTACTGCGCTTTCCCGACCAGATGGCGCGGCTGAAGGCCGACCCCGGCCTGATCCACACCGCGATCCAGGAGATGTTTCGCTTCGAGTCGCCGCTGCCCTTCTTCCATCGCTACGCCACAACGGACGCGGTGGTCGGCGGCCAGAATTTTGCGCGTGGCACCAAGTTCGGCCTGCTCTATGGCGCTGCCAATCGCGATCCGGCACAATTCGAGAACCCTGATATGTTCGACGTCGGCCGCAACCCGAACCGGCACCTCGCCTTCGGCGGCGGTGCGCATTTCTGCCTCGGCAACCATCTGGCGCGGCTCGACATGGAGGTGATCTTCACCACGCTGCTCAAGCGCCTGTCGTCCATTTCACTGGTCGATGCCGAACCGCAATACAAGCGCGGCCTGTCCGTGCGCGGCCCCAAGATGCTGCGCCTGGCGCTGACGCCCGCCTGATCCAGGAGATTTCATGTACCGCGTAACCTTCATCGACGCCGACGGGCAAGCGACCGAACTCACCGCCCAGCCGGGGCAGAGCGTCATGTCCGTGGCGGTCGCCAATGGCATCGACCAGATCCTCGCCGAATGCGGCGGCGCCTGCGCCTGCGGCACCTGCCATTGTTATGTCGACGACGCCTGGACCGATCGCCTGGCGCCGCCTGATGATTCCGAGCAGGGCATGATCGAGTGCCTGATGAACCCGACCGAGCGCAGCCGCTTGAGCTGCCAGCTCAAGATGTCGGAGGCGCTCGACGGGTTGGTGGTGCATCTGCCGCGCGAGCAGTATTGAGCCCAGCCTTCCCGCTTAAGCCGAGAGCCTGATGCGGGCCGCGACCCACGCGCCAACGAGCTCGACGTCGCCTACGTCGAAGCCATGGCCGGACGATATGGTGCGGGCGTCGACTTGAGCACCGGCGTCGCGCAGCAGGCCGGCGAGGTCGGGACCAAAACTGCTGAACACGTCGACGTCGCCTTTGACAACCAGCGCATCGACGTCGGACAGATCGGCTGTGGGCGGCTGTTCAAGCACCAACGCGGCTCGAAGCAGTGCAGCGCGGCGGATCAGATGCGGATGCAAGAGCATCGTCGCCGCCAGCATGTTGGCGCCGTTGGAATGGCCCAGAAAAAACAGCTTTTCGGCATCGATGCGATAGGCTTCGACGGCACCTTCGATGAAGGCGGCGAGTGCTGCGGCTTCGGACCTGATGTCGGCCTGGTCGAACTTGTTTGCTGAAAGGCGGCGGAACCAGCGCGGCGTGCCTTCGTCGGTGGCGCGGCCGCGCAAGGCGAGCAGCGTCGCGCGCGGTGCGGCCTTCGCCGCGAACGGCAGCAGGGAGGTCTCGTTGCCGCCCGAGCCATGCAGCAGGACGATGACGCTGCCGTCGGCATTCTCAGGCGTGTAGAAGCGGTGGACGAAGGGCAGGTCGCGATAGATCACGCGCTCTTCGCCTGGCCAGGAGAATTGCGGCAGCATCGTCCGCAACTCGTCGATCTTGTCGGCACGTTCCGGCGGCACGAACAGATGCGTTCCGAGCTCGTCGGCGGGTTCGTCGACCGCCATGCCAGGGCCATCGGTTGCCAGTTCAAACAGTGTGCCGCCGGGCTCGCGGACATAAAGCGAGTAGAAATATTTGCGGTCATGCACATTGGTGATGGTCGAGTTGGAGGAGGCGAGTTCGCCATGGACCCGCTCGACCTCGTCCGTGTCCTTGGCGCGGAAGGCGATGTGGTCGATGGTGCCGGTACCTGGCGCGCTGGTCCAGAAACCCTTGGCGTCCCTGATATCGATGATGTCGCCTGAGTCGGAGACGAGGCGCCGGATGAACTCGCTGCCTTGCGCCGGCCGGTAGCCGAAATGCCGCGACAGGAAGCTCTCGGTGAGTTCAGGCACTTCACTCAGGATGGTCGCGCCGCGAATGCGACGGATCGCCTGTTTTGGCGGCACGTCGCTGCCTTCCCAGACGGCGGGCGCTGGAAAGCCACTGACGCCGACAAGCTTGACGATGACACCATCGGGGTCCTTGAGCCGCAAGGTCGGCTCGCCCATCTCATCCGAAGGACCCGATATCTCGACATGGTGGGACAGGGCTCGTGTCAGCCAGAAACCGATGCTCGATGGTTCGATGGCGAGCGAAATCTCGCTTGGCTGGCCATGGCCGACACGCCCCTGGGCGCCGTCTTCCCAGACAAGGAAGGTGATCAGCGTGCCCGGGCTGGCAGCGCCGTCGCCATAAAACAGATGCAGCTGCGTTGCGTCTTCATAACCGCCGGTCTGCTTGACCAGGCGTAGGCCGAGGAAGCCGACGTAAAAATCGACATTGGCCTGCACCTTGCGGGTGATGAGCGTGACGTGGTGGATTCCGGCGCCCATGACGCACTCCTGTCGGTATCTGATACGTGCGACATTCCACCAGGGCGCCGCGCCGCGCAACCAACGATCGCGTGCCAAAGCACAAAGGCCCCGCTCGATGAACGGGGCCTTTCGCAATTTCGGATGGCTGGCAGCGTTATGCCTGCAGTGCCTTTGCCTCGCGGCGCCTGATATGCAGCACATGCTCGGTGTAGCCGTTGGGCTGCGTGGTGAAGACAAGGTCTTCGGCAGCCTTGAAGGCCGGGCCGTCGAAGCCGGGCGCGATCGGCTTGTAGCCTGCGGTGGCCGCGTTCTGCTTGTCGACCACGAGGGCCATGCGCCGCATCGTCTCGCGCACCTGCTCTGCGCTGACGATGCCGTGATGCAGCCAGTTGGCGACATGCTGGCTCGAGATGCGCAAGGTGGCGCGGTCTTCCATCAGCCTGACATCGTTGATGTCGGGAACTGTCGAAACACCGACGCCCTGATCGACCCAGCGCACGACATAGCCAAGCAGGCCCTGGAGGTTGTTTTCGAGCTCGGCCTTGATCTCGTCGGCCGAATAGGTGGCGGTGGCCAGCGGAATGGTCAAAAGCTCGGTGAGCGAGGCCTGTGCTGTGCCGCGCAGATCGTCCTGCACGCTTGCCACGTCGACCGCGTGATAGTGCAGCGCATGCAGCACGGCAGCGGTGGGCGTCGGAACCCAGGCGGTGCTGGCGCCTGCGCGCGGATGGGCGATCTTCTTTTCGATCAGGTCCGCCATCTGGTCGGGTGCCGCCCACATGCCTTTGCCGATCTGGGCGCGGCCGGGCAGGTTGCGGGCGATGCCGACATCGACATTGTTCGCCTCATAGGCCTTGAGCCAGAGGGCCGACCCCATCTCGGCCTTGCGCAGCATCGGGCCCGCTTCCATCGAGGTGTGGATCTCGTCGCCGGTGCGGTCGAGGAAGCCAGTGTTGATGAAGGCCGTGCGGTCGCGCACCTTGGACAGGCAGGCGGCGAGATTGACTGATGTGCGGCGCTCCTCGTCCATCACGCCGATCTTCATGGTGTATTTGGGCAGGCCGACAAGTTCTTCGATGCGCTTGAACAAAAGATCCGACAGGCCGACCTCGTCGGGGCCGTGCATCTTGGGCTTCACGACATAGACCGAGCCGGTCCGGCTGTTGCGCACGGCGTTTTCGCCACGAATGTCCTGAGCGGCACTCGCAACGGTGATCGCGGCGTCGAGGATCGCCTCGGGCACCGGCTTGCCGGCTTGGTCGAGCACGGCGTCGGTGAACATGTGGTGGCCGACATTGCGCACCAGCATTGTCGAGCGGCCATTGAGGGTAAGCGTTCCGCCGCCTGGCGCGGTGAAGACGCGGTCCACGACGAGGCGGCGGGTGAAGGTCTTGCCGTCCCTAGTGACCTCTGAACTCAGGCTGCCGTCCATCAGGCGCTGCCAGTTGCGGTAGACGGCGATCTTGTCTTCGGCGTCGACAGCGGCAACCGCGTCTTCGAGGTCCATGATGATCGAGATCGCCGCCTCGATGACGACATCGGCGATTCCGGCGGCGTCGAGCGCGCCGACCACGTGTTCGCGGTCGAACACCAGCTCGACATGCAGGCCGTTGTTGACGAGCAGGACGCTCTTCGGCTCGTGCCGCGGGCCGGTGAAGCCGGCAAGCTGGCCGGCTGATTTCAGCCCTGTCTTGCTGCCGTCGGCAAGCGTGACCTGCAGCTTGCCGCGTTCGACGATGTAGCTCACGGCATCCGCATGGCTGCCCGAAACGAGCGGGGCGGCCTGGTCGAGGAATTCACGCACATAGGCAATGACGCGCCTGGCGCGCACGGGATTGAAGGCCTTGCCGCGCTCGGCACCTTCGGTTTCGGCGATGGCGTCGGTGCCGTAGAGCGCGTCGTAGAGCGAACCCCAGCGCGCATTGGCGGCGTTCAGCGCGTAACGCGCGTTGGACAGGGGCACGACCAGCTGCGGGCCGGCAATGGTGCCGATCTCGGCGTCGACATTCTTGGTTGCGACCTGATAGGCGTCGGCGGCTGGTGCGGCTACCAGATAGCCGATGTCGCGCAGGAACTGCTCATAGCCGGCTGCGTCGTGCGGCTGGCCCTTGCGGGCGCGGTGATAGGCGTCGATCTTGGCCTGAAGCTCGTCGCGCACGGCAAGCAGCTCATGATGCCTGGGGGCGAGGTCGCGGATGATCTCGGAGAGGCCGGACCAGAACGCTGCCGGCTCGATACGGGCCGAGGGCAGGACCTCGGTGTCGACGAAGGCGCGCAGCGCCGGGTGGACTGAAAGGCCGGCGACGCTTTCATAATTCTTGGTCATGGGAGGCTCCTTCGATACGCGCAGGGCGCGGCAGTTCCGTACGGTGCTGATGACAGCGATTGTATCCATTGACAAGCATTTTTTGATACAAGATAGTATCCAAGTGGCTGGCATGCCAGGGGCGTCTGACGCGTCAGGTGGCCGCTGCGTACCCATTCTTTCCAGCGAGATGGCAGCATGATCGGCATCATCAAGAGTTCATTGCCGGATGGCCGGGGCCTGAGCGCAGTTGCGGCATTGCAAGCTGCAGCGCAAATGGGCCTTCAGGGGCTGCTGTTCAATTCGCTGTTCGACATCAGCCCAACGCTGGACCCGGCGGAGTTGGGCGCTGTACGCGATGAGGCCGACCGGCTGGGACTGGAAATCTCGTCGATGCTCGGCATCGTCAATCCAGCCTTGCCGGCGCGTTGCCAGCTGATCGTCGACGCCGGATCAGGCGATCTGGAGGCCGGCGTCAGACGACTGATCGAACTCGGCAGCGGCATCGGTATTCACGACATGTTCTTCATCATCGGCATGATCGAGGACCGTTTCCACGGTGCGGTCAGCTGGCAAAGCCAGGTCGATGGTGTCGGCGAATTGCTCGCACGTTGTGCGCCGCTGCTGCGTCAGCACGGCTCGAAGCTGCTGCTCAAGACCCACGAGGAGATCACCACCGCCGAGGTCATCGCCTTGGTCGAAAAGGTCGGGCCGGATGTGCTGGGCATTGCCTTTGATCCAGTCAATGTGCTGTGCCGGCTTGAGGATCCGGTCGCTGCGGCAAGGCGGGTCGCACCTTATGCCGCCCAGCTTTATGTCGACGACGCGGTTGTGCGTTTCCAGGACGGCGGCATCCGTCGCTTCCTGGCGCCTCTCGGCGATGGTTTTGTCGACTGGGACGCGATCATGCCCTTGATGCCCGATGCGAAAATCTGGATCGAGATGCATAGCGGCCAATTCGCAATGCCGGTGTTCGATCCTCATTGGCTGCGCGCCCAGCCCGAAATCGCGCTCAACGAGTTCGCCGCGGTGCTGGCCATGGCGGCAAGGTTTGGCGGGCGCGAAATGCCCTGGGATCAGGCCGCCCCTGTCGCGCGGCTGTCACAGGCGTTGCGTAGATGCCTCGCATAGCCATTTTCGCCGAATTATTGGATACGATCTTAACGTGAGCCGAATTTAGACATCGAGGCTTTGCCCCGATGTCGGACGTCAACACTCAGTCATTGGCGCGAGAAGCGACCGCGCATCCCCAGGAGACCTTCATGCGACAAGCCAACGGGCTGATGCCCTCGAAGATGGACAAGGCTCGCTTTGTCGAAAAGTTCGGCCAGTGCTTCCGCAACGGTGAATTGCTTGCCGAACGCGCCTTCGATAGCGAGCTCGGGCTGGTCAATGACAGCGCCAATGGCCTGTATTTGGCGCTGCGCACCGAGTTCCGCGCGGCCTCCGATGCGGAAAAGCTCGAGGTGCTGCGCGGCTACACGCCGCTCGACCCGCGCATTCAGGCGGCGAAGATCATCGCCGATGAGAAGGACGCAAATAGCCTCGACGCCATGACCGCCAAACAGCAGAAGCGGATGCTGACGCTGCTCGGCGCCTATGCCGAAAAATTCGGCTTCGACGCCATCTTTGTCGTGCGCAACTACACCACCGCATCGCTGCTCGCTGCGCTGGAAGCTCGGATCGAAACCGGCCGCGAGACCGAGCTTGCCGTGACCTATGGCGAGGTCGAGCGGCTGGCCGAGCTCCAGGTCGAGGCGCGCTTCGCCGAATAGGCCTGCATTGGATAGTGAGTGCGTCCTTCGAGGCTCGCCCGTTGGGCGAGCTCCTCAGGAGAGGGCCTCCCTGCCATGGCCTTCATGATGAGGACAGCTATGCTACGGTCCTCATCCTGAGGAGCCCGCGAAGCGGGCCTCGAAGGACGCACCAAACTCAAGCGTAGCGCGACAGGATCTCGCTGAGATTGCGCTTGGTGCGCTTGGTCTGGCCGATATTGGCCTGCTCGAACACTTGCTGCAGGTGTTCGATGATCGCGGCCGCACTTGCTTGCGGGTCGCGCGCCCTGAGCGCCTGCAGGATCGCCGCATGCTCATCGATGCTGCAGTCGGTTTCCTGATGCGTGCTGTGCTGGGCAAGGATCAGCGATGTGCGCGAAATCAGCGATTTGAGGAAGCCGGCGAGCACCTCGTTTCCGGCCATATGGGCGGCGAGCAGATGGAATTCGCCCGACGCGACGATGGCAGCGGTATGGTCGCCGGCGTGGCGGATGCTGTGCTCCTTTTCGAGGTGCTGCTCCAGCATGGCAACCTGCTTGTCGGTGACGACGGTGGCGAGCTTGGAAAAAATCTCGCGTTCGATCGCATTACGCGCTTCGAACACCTGGCGTGCCTCGTCGGGCGTGGTGCTGGCGACAAAGGCGCCGCGATTCTGCCGGAACTCGACAAGCGATTCAGTGTGCAGGCGGTTGAGTGCGGCGCGCACGATGGTACGGCTGACCGAAAACAGCGAGCCGATCGATTCTTCGCTGAGTTTTGTGCCCGGTGTCAGCTCGCGCGCCAAAATGGCCCGGAAAAGAGCCTGGTAGATCGCATCGATCTTTGATCCGGATTTCTCGTCGAGATCAGTATTCGCAGCTTTCGCCATTCTCTCACCAGCCAGTGTTGCACAGGCAGCGCTTAATAATGCTACGTCTCAGATGCATCGGCGCCGGGCGGAAGACAAGAAGAATGCGAGCCTTGCTTCGTTGTTCGTTGTGTATTAGCCGGTGTCGAACGATGCAGCCGGCGCGCTACAGCCGCCGTGTCTCCTCCACTGCAAGCCGGCGCAGTCGCTCGTTTGCATTGCGGTCACTCTAGCACAAGTTTTCTAATACAATAGCGAAAACTATTGAGCGCAATTGTGTGGTCTTTTGAATACGATTTTAGCGCAGCCAGTCGCTGGGCCGGAGCTGTGAGACCAGTCTGGTCAGCGTCAGCTGCTTCGGCGCTGAACCAGGGGCGCAGGCCCGCTGAGCGCATCCGAAAGGAAAGGCGACAGGCCAAAGGTCGCGGTCGCGTCGGCTGGAATTCTTCGCGTCGTCGGCTGCGGGTTTGCGGCAAAGCCAAGCGCCTTGCCGATGGCGATGCGGTGGGGGTCGAGGATCGGCACGCGGGCCACCTTGATGATCTCAGGCAAGGTAGGGATCAGGCCCGCTCCGCCCAACACCACCCGGTCGGCTTTCAGGGTCGCGGCCTCTTCCGCCAGGAATTCGGCGATGGCCTGCGTGTCATCGGCGACGGTCTCGATGGAGCGGATGCCGGCGATCTTGTCGCTGATGCCGAGTTTCAGCACCAGTTCGCCAAGCATATCGCACCAGACCGTGCCGTTGGTGGAGACAAGTGAAGTCCCTGGCAAGGCAGCTGCTGCCAACAGGCCTGCCTCGGCAAAGCCAATGACCGGCAGGCCGGTCATTTCGGCAAGTGCCTCACGGCCAGGGTCGCCAAAACAGGCGAGCACGATCGCGTCGGGCTCGGCACCTTCGGCAAGCGCCTTGGCTGCGGCGTCGAGCACGGCGTGTGCGGCGATCGACACGGCGACGCGGGTCGAGATGTAGCTGAAGCCAAAGCTTGCAGTCACAGTTTGCACGTCCGCCGCACCCTTGGTTTCCTCGCGTACCAATGCGTCGACCAATTGGCTGACGCCGGTCGAAATGTTCGGATTGATGACGAGCAGGCGAGGCAGGCGGCGCATCGATTTCCTCAGGGTACAACGGACTTTGCTGCCGCCCCTCGCTTGCATTTGATGACAACCGAATAGCGGCTTTGGGCTTGATGACGCCCGCGCTCATGTGTTGGGCGCGGCCAGCCTGCAGTTCGATGCGATAGCATTGTATCATATCGAATGTAAAGTTTGTATCCATATGCCGGATGCATTTTTGCCTGTGTGAGCAGCAGATTGCTTTCGAAATAGCCATTCTGTGCCTCGAAAAAGGCAGCTTTGATACCGTTTCGCCGTCGTATGCATATGCCTTCTCGAAAGAAATTTTTCGTTGGGCTGACGGCCATCGTCCGGATTAGCCCGTCTAGTTTATTGATTTAAAAACATTTTTTGGTGTCGCAGACAGGGTTGTTTGCACGCATCCGCAGCGTAATATTTTATGTATCCACTGGATGAAAAATCGGATACAAAAATGACGGGAGCGCCTTTGTGAAAAGGCAGAGTCATTCAGTATACGGGAGCGACAATCATGCATGCTTTCTTCTCGTCCGCGCTGTCACGCAGCCGGCGGCAATTTCTGGCGACTGTCGGTGGCGCAGCCCTTGCCATGGCGGTCGGTTTTGGGGGCTCGGTGGCCTTTGCCGCGGACCGTGAGCACACCATCATTGTTGGCCTCGGCGGCCAGATCAACACGCTCGATCCGCTGCGCGCCGACTACAACCAGACCAACACGATCATCAGTGCCGTCTACGACACGCTGGTGACCTATGACGAAACCAAGCTGGTTGGCTCGCTCGCCACCGAATATGCCTATTCGGATGACGCCAAGTCGATCACCTTCACACTCCGCCCCGACGTGAAGTTCCATGACGGCACGACGCTGACGGCAAAGGACGTTTCCTACACGCTCGACCGTCTGAAGCGCCTTGGCGCCGGCGTTGCCTCGCTGATCGACGGCTACGATTCGACCACGGTGACGGACGACACCCACCTCACCATCAACCTGTCCAAGCCCAACACGCTTTTCCTGCCCTCGTTGAGCAAGATCTACATCCTCAATTCCGCGCTCGTCACCGCCAATGCAGGTGCCGATGACGGTCAGGGCTGGCTCCAGGCGCATGATGCCGGCAGCGGTCCGTACGTGCTGGGCGACCAGTCGCAGGCCGTGGTCATCGACCTGTTCGCCGGCTACTGGGCCGCAGAAACAGGCCGCCCCGAATCGATCGTCTTCCGCCGCATCGACGAAAGCTCGACGCGCCGCGACGAACTGCGTGCCGGCAACATCGACGTCGCCTTCGGCTTTGCCGACCGCGATGCGGCCGCCATGGCAACCGACCCGTCGCTGAAGGTCGTGCCGATCAATACCAGCTACCAGACCGAAGTCGTCTTCAACACCAAGGTCGGCCCGACCGCCGATCCCAAGGTGCGCAAGGCGCTGCGCATGGTCTACGACTATGCCGGTGGCCTGCGCGGCATCCGCGGCACCAACGGCAAGCTGGCCAATGGCCCGCTGCCGGCACGTCTCGACTGCCGCCCGGAACTGCCGGAGGTCAAGCGCGACCTCGAAGCGGCAAAGGCGATGCTCGCCGAGGCGGGTGCATCCAGCCTGAAGCTCAAGATGAACTTCCAGCCGGTGTTCGAGCTGCAGAAGCAGGAGGCGACGCTGTTCCAGTCCAACCTGCGCGAGATCGGCATCGACCTCGAACTCGAGCCGATCGCCTATCCGAACTATCTGGCGAGCCTGAAGGATCCCAACTCGATCCCGCAGATGATGCTGCTGGAAGACTTCGCCCAGTTCCCCGAGGCCGGCATCATGCTGGTCAAGGGCTACAAGTCGGATGCCATCGGCACCAACCGCACCGGCTATTCGAACCCGGAGGTCGACAAGCTGCTCGACACGGCACTTGCCACCGCCGACGATGCCAAGCGTTGCGACATCTACAAGCAGGTCCAGACCATCCTAGACAATGACTCGGTCATGGTCGACATGTACGGTGTCTACAAGCCGGCCGCCTACCGTGTCGGCACGCTTGCGGACCTCAAGGCCAGCATGCTCGCCACGCCCGCCGAGCCGGCGGACTTCCGTCTCGCCAAGCCGTAAGCGAGGTCCAATATGCTCGCGTTCCGCGCCTATTCCTGGTTTCTGTCCCGACGCCTGGGCCTGACACTTTTGACCCTTTGGGGGCTGGCGTCGCTGGTCTTCCTGATGATCAAGCTGATGCCCGGCGACGAGGCTCAGATGGCCGCTGGCGCGGACGCTTCCGCCGCCCAGATCGAGGCGGTGCGTGAAAGGCTGGGGCTCGATGCCCCTGTCATCATGCAGTATTTCAGCTTCCTGGGTCGCCTCCTGCGCGGCGACCTGGGCACCTCCATCGTCACGCTCCAGCCGGTGCTGGCCGACCTCGAAAAGGTGCTGCCCAGCACGCTCGAGCTGGTCTTCCTTGCCATGCTGCTCAATCTGGCGGTCGCCATCCCGGCCGGCATTGTCGCGGCCTATCGCCAGGGCAGCGTCTTCGACAATGTCAGCCGCATCACCGCCGTCATGCTCGGCGGCATGCCCGCCTTCTGGCTGGCGCTGGTGCTGCAATATGTGCTCGGCAGTGTCTGGCGCGTGGTGCCGATTTCTGGCCAGCAGAGCTACGGCATGGCGTCACCGGTCGTCACTGGCGCGCCGACGCTCGACGCGCTGATGGCGCTGAACTTCGGTGGCTTCGTCGACGCGCTTCATCACATCATCCTGCCGGCGGCGGTGCTTGCAGCACTGTTTGCCACGCAGATCTTCCGTACCTTGCGCGCGTCGCTGCTCGGTGTCTTGCGCTCGGATTTCATCATGGCTGTCCGCGCCAAGGGCGCCACGGCCCGTCATATGCTGGTGCGCCACGCTTTGCCCAACAGCCTCAATCCGGTGCTGACCCTTTCGGGCACGCAGGCCGGCGCGATGATCGGCTCGGCCGTGCTAGTCGAGACCGTCTTCGCCCGCCAGGGCATCGGCGCCTACATGTTCAATGCGGTTGCCCAGAAGGATGCCTTTGCCGTCCTCGGTTCGGTGATGTTCATCGGCACCGTGGTCTGCCTGGTCAATCTCGTCGTCGACATCCTGCAGCTGTTGGTCGACCCGCGCATCCGCGCCGCACAATTGGGGAGCCAAAGCCAATGACCGCCCCTGCAATCGCCCAGCCGGCAGCCCGGCCCAAGGATGGCTTCTCGGCGTTCGAGATCTTCGTCTTCTCGCTGGTCATCGCGCTGCTCGCCATCGCCTTGTTCGGTCCGCTTTTCGCGCCCGACAGCATCTACAGTTCCGACATCGCCAACTCGTTGATGCCGCCAAGTGCCACCAACTGGTTTGGCACCGATGACCAGGGCCGCGACGTGTTCTGGCGCCTGATCGTCGGCGCCCAGACAACGCTGCTCTCGGCTTTCCTGGTGGTGACGCTCTATTCGCTGATCGGCGTCACCATCGCAACCGTCGCTGCCGCTGGTCCGCGCTGGCTCGATGAAACGCTGATGCGCATTACCGACATCGGCCTGGCGCTGCCCGGCATGATCGTGGCGCTCGGCTTCGCTGCCGCCATGGGCGCCAGCCTGCGTTCGGCCGTCATCGCCATGGCCATCACCGGCTGGCCGATCACCGCCCGCATGTTGCGCGGCATCATGCGCCAGACGATGGAATCGCCCTTCGTCGCCGGCGCACAGGTGCTCGGCGTGTCCAAATGGCGGCTGATGACCAAGCATGTATTGCCCAATTCGCTCGACGTTCTGATCGTCAAATGGGCTGGCGACATCGGCACCACCGTGCTGGTGTTGGCGAGCCTGTCCTTCATCGGCGTCGGCGCCCAGCCGCCAAGTGCCGAATGGGGTGCCACCATCGCCAGCGCGCGTGGCTATGTCTCGACCGCCTGGTGGACGGTCGTTGCTCCCGGAGCAGCTGTTGCCATCACCTCGATCGCCTTTGGCCTTCTGGGCGACATCATCCAGATCCGCCGCGATCCGTCCTTGAGGGGGAACTGAGATGAAGACAGTGCATCCCTTGCCTGACGAGGCTTCCGTGATCCCGGTCCGCGCTCCCCTGATTACCGTCGACAAGCTGACCGTCGACATGCCGCTCGGCCGCAGCGGCGCAAGCGTCCGCATCGTCGACGGCATCGATTTCACCATCGGCGTCGGCGAACGTGTCGCGCTCGTGGGCGAGTCAGGCTCCGGCAAGTCGCTGACGGCCCGCGCGCTGATGCGCCTCGATCGCCTGGCGAAGCTGTCGGGTAGCGTCGATTTCGACGGCACCGACCTGCTCAAGCTGTCGGATCGCGAGATGAACAAGCATCGCGGCAACTCCATCGCCATGGTCTTCCAGGACCCGATGAGTTTCCTCGATCCGCTGATGACCATCGGCGACCAGGTCGCCGAAACGCTGCGCATCCGTGGCGTCGGCAAGGCCGAGGCACGCAAGCGCGCACTGGCCGTGCTCGACGAACTGGGTGTCGACCGCGCCGCCGAGCGTTTGGACTCTTATCCGCACGAATTCTCCGGCGGCATGCGCCAGCGCGTCGTCTTGGCCATGGCGCTGATCGGCGAACCGCGCCTGCTCATTGCCGACGAGCCGACGACAGCGCTCGACGTCCGCGTTCAGGATCAGGTGCTCGACCTGCTCGATGATGTCTCGACCCGGCGCGGACTTGCGGTGCTGTTCATCACCCACGATCTCGGCGTCGTCGCCGGTTTCGCCGAGCGTGTGATGGTCATGTATTCCGGTCGCATCGTCGAGGATGGCGAGGTCGGCAGCGTCTTTGCCAAGCCGAGCCACCCCTATACGCAAGGGCTCATCAAAGCCGTGCCGCGTATCGACCAGGACCTGCACCAGCTCTACGCCATTCCCGGCGCGCCGCCGCCGCCCTTGGCCCGGCCGAGCGGCTGTCCGTTCCACCCGCGCTGCGACAAACGTTTTGATCGCTGCGACAAGGATCTGCCGGCGCTGCTGCCGATCGGCATGACGCGCGTTGCCTGCCACCTGCATGATGGAAAGGGTGTCTGACATGCTTATGTCCATCGACCGCATCAGCAAGTCCTACCACGCCTTTCCCAATCCACCCGCCAAGGTGCTGCACGACGTGTCGATCAATGTCGACAACGGCGAAGCCATCGGTCTTGTCGGCGAGTCCGGTTCCGGCAAGTCGACGATCGCCAAATGCATGCTGGCTTTGATCAAGCCGGAAGAAGGCGCGATCACCTATGACGGCATCGACGTGGTGCATGCCAAGGGCGAAGATCTCAGGCGCTTCCGCCGCGAGGTGCAGATGGTCTTCCAGGACCCTTATGGAAGCCTCAATCCGCGCATGACGGTGGAAGAACTGATCGGCGAAGGCATCCTGATCCACAAGCTCGAGCCGACCGCCGCCGCACGTCGTGCCCGCGTCGCCGAGATGATGGAAATGGTCGGGCTCAACCCCAACGACATGGACCGCTACACACGCTCCTTCTCCGGCGGCCAACGCCAGCGCATCGCCATTGCCCGTGCGCTGGTCATCCGCCCGCGCATCCTGGTCTGCGACGAACCGGTGGCAGCCCTCGACGTCTCGGTCCAGGCCCAGGTCATCAACCTTTTGCAGGACATGCAAAAGAAGCTGAACCTCGCCATCGTCTTTGTTGCCCACGACCTCGCTGTCGTACGTCACCTCTGCGAAAAGATCGTCGTGCTGCACAAAGGCAAGGTTGTCGAACAAGGCACGCGCGAAGAGATCTTCGACCGGCCCCAAAACCCCTACACCCAGTCGCTGCTTGCCGCAGTGCCGGTGCCTGACCCGGTGGTCGGCCGCGCCCGCCGTGCCGCGCTGCGCCTCCAGCCTTCCAACTGACATTATATATAAGGAGACGTGCCAATGCGCATCGGTGTCGACGGCCGCAAGATTCCCGAAGCCGCCAAGCGCGGTCCGGTGGCCAGCTTCGATCATGCCAAGGAACTGGGCATGGAGGGCCTGTTCTTCCGCACCGTGCTCGACATGAGCCCGACGCTCGACGCCGGCTACCTCAGTGAGATCAAGCAGCGTGCCAATGAGCTTGGCATGTATCTCGAAACCGGCCTCGGCAAGGTCAATCCTTACGCCACGCCCGAAGCGCCCGAACTGCGCCTGATCGGCGATGGCGACATCGTGCTTGGTTTCCGCCGCATGATGGAGGCGTGTGCTGCCATCGACTGCCGCGAACTCTGGGTGGCGACCGCCAACTACAAACCGGCCTATACCGGCCGCTTCGCCTATGACCGCTTCCGCACCGACGTGACCTGGCGCGAGCAGCTCGACGCGACCGCGCGCTTCCTCAAGAAACTCGCGCCGATCGCCCGCGACCTCGGCATCCACATGAACCTCGAGACGCATGAGGAGATCACCTCCTTCGAGCTGGTGCGCCTCGTCGAGGAAGTCGGGCCTGATACGACCGGCATCGTCTTTGATACCGCCAACGTCCTGCAACGCGCCGAGCACCCGGTGTGGGCGGCAAAACGCGTGGCGCCCTATGTGCGCCAGACCCATATCAAGGATGCGCTGATCGCCTATGACGGCGATGTGCTCGATTTTCAGATGCGCCCATGCGGTGGCGGGGTTGTCGATTTCCGCGCCATCATGCCGATATTGGCGGAAGCCAACCCGGACCTCAATCTGTCGATCGAAAACTACGAATCCTTCTCCGACAGGCCGCGCAATCCGCCCAAGATGATCATCGAGATCGCCGACCCGAAATGGCTCGAAGGCCATCCCGACCTGAGCGTCGAGGAATACGCCGCCTACATGAAGATGGTGCAGGAATATGCCGGCCGCATCGCCCGCGGCGAGGTCATGGACCGCAACAGCTTCGCCGAATGGGCGGTGAAGAACTACCACTATGACGAGACTGTCGCCTACATCAAAGACAGCGCCGCTCATGTCCGCGGCATCTGCGCGGAACTCGGCCTGCCGCTCGGCAAGGCTGCGTAGCCGGCCTGTCGGTTGCGAACCGCAAACCCGCGGAAGGCGGCTTCCGCGGGTTTTTCGTTTCTACCACGCATCAGATCCCCTCACCGTCACGGCTTCGCCAATTGCCGAAGCCGCGACATCGGCAGACGACCTCACAAAGCTTGGGTTCCTCGCCCCCACGAAGTGGGGGAGAGGTGGCTCGGGCGGAGCCCGAGACGGTGAGGGGGCTCACCGTCCACTCCGGGCATGCCATCAACAAAAAGGCCGCGCTTAGCACGGCCTCTTCGTTCAAACATTCCAGGCTAAAAACCTACCACTCGAGCACGATCTTGCCGGCCTCGCCGTTCGCCGCATTGGCGAAGGCGGCCTGGTAGTCGTCGGCCTTCATCCGGCTTGTGATGACCTTGCGGATGTCGAGGCCGCTTTCGAGCATCGCCAGCATCTTGTGCCAGGTCTCGAACATCTCGCGGCCATAGATGCCCTTGAGCGTGATCATCTTGAACACGATCTTTGCAAGATCGATGGGGAAGGGCTTGGCCGGCACGCCGAGCAGCGCGATGCGCCCGCCCATCAGCGTATGCTCGATCAGCTGGTCGAAGGCGGCAGGTGAGCCGCTCATCTCGAAGCCGACGTCGAAGCCTTCGCGCATGCGAAGCCGGGCCATGGCGTCGCGCAGCTCTTCCTGGGCCACGTTGACGGGCGTCACGTCGGCCACCTGGGTGGCGAGTTCCAGCCGCTTGGGGTTGACGTCGGTGATGACGACATGGCGGGCGCCGCAATGGCGCGCGACGGCCGCGCCCATGATGCCGATGGGGCCGGCGCCGGTGATCAGGACATCTTCGCCGGCGACGTCGAAGGACAGCGCCGTGTGCACGGCGTTCCCAAGCGGATCGAGGATCGCACCGAGCTCGTCGTCGATCGAATCGGGCAGCGGCACGACGTTGAAGGCTGGGATGCGGACATATTCGGCAAAGGCGCCGGGCAGGTTGACGCCAATGCCCTGGGTTTCTGGATCGAGGTGGTATTTGCCGGCACGGCTGGCGCGGCTGCGCATGCCGATGACGTGGCCTTCGCCCGAAACGCGCTGGCCGACCTTGAAGCCACGTACATGCGAGCCCAGTTCGACGATCTCGCCGGCATATTCATGACCGGTGATCATCGGCACGGGCACGGTCTTCGCCGCCCATTCGTCCCACTTATAGATGTGGATGTCGGTGCCGCAGATGCCGGTCTTGTTGACCTTGATCAGCACGTCATCCGGGCCGACCTCGGGTATGGGGCGTTCTTCCATCCAGATGCCTGGCTCGGCCTTGGCCTTGACGAGTGCGCGCATGGGAAACTCCTGACTGTCAGATGATGCCGAGCGTTTTGCCGGCATCAGTAAAGGCGTCGATGGCAAAGGTGATGTCGGCGTCGTCCAGCGCTGCCGACATCTGGGTGCGGATGCGCGCCTTGCCCTGCGGGACGACCGGATAGAAAAAGCCGGCGACATAGATGCCGCGCTCGTCGAGCGCCTTGGACATGCGCTGTGCCAGCACCGCATCGCCCAGCATCACCGGGATGATTGGTGTCTCGCCGGGCAGCAGCGTGAAACCGGCAGCCGACATGCCTTCGCGGAACCGCGTGGTGTGGCGGCCAAGCTTGGCGCGCAGGTCATCGGCCTCGCATGCGATCTCGATGGCTTTCAGCGAGCCTGCGGCAATCGCCGGCGCCAACGAGTTGGAAAACAGATACGGCCGCGCGCGCTGGCGCAAGAGATCGATGATCGGCTGTGCCGCGGCGATGAAACCGCCCATGGCGCCGCCGAGTGTCTTGCCGAAGGTGCCGGTGACGATGTCGACGCGGTCGCCGACGCCGGTCAGCGCCGGGGTGCCGCGACCCTTGTCGCCGAGATGGCCGGTGGCGTGGCAATCGTCGACGGCAACGATGGCGCCGAAACGGTCGGCGAGTTCGCAGATGTCCTTGAGCTTGGCGACATGGCCGTCCATCGAGAACACGCCGTCGGTGATGATCAGCTTGAAACCCTTGCCCTCGGCATCCGCCTTCTTGAGCTGGGCTTCAAGTTCGTTCATGTCGCCCTGGGCGTAGCGATAGCGCCGGGCCTTGCTGAGACGGACGCCGTCGATGATCGACGCATGGTTCAGGCTGTCGGAGATGATCGCGTCATCAGGGCCGAGCAGGGTTTCGAACAAGCCGCCATTGGCGTCGAAGCAGGCGGCAAACAGGATCGCGTCGTCCTTGCCGAGATAGTCTGCGATGGCGTGCTCAAGCTCGCGGTGCAGGTCCTGGGTGCCGCAGATGAAGCGCACCGAAGCCATGCCGAAGCCGTAGTCGTCTAGCGCTTGCTTGGCGGCATCGCGGATCGCAGCATTGTCGGCGAGGCCGAGATAGTTGTTGGCGCAGAGATTGACCATCTGGCGTTCGCCGGCCGGACCCTTCACCTTGATGCGGCCTGACTGCGGGCCGGTGATTTCGCGCTCGCGCTTGTACAGGCCGTCGGCCTCGATGCCCTGGAGAACGCTTGATATGTGGGAAAGGAAATCTTGGCTCATGGTCTCGCCATTCCGTTAAGGTGGAAATTCCGGTATATCGGATATTGCGTCAAGTCTAGTGGAATTCACTTGTGCCAGCGGGCCTAGCCGCAAATGCCTCGCAGTACGGCCGGCGCGGTGCTATCAGTGAGCCGGCTTTGGGGGAGGCGACATGGAATTGAATGACGCGCCGAAGATCGGCCCGGTGATCCAGAAGGAACGCAAGGAGCGCCATTTGACGCTCGACCGGCTTGCGGCGATTTCAGGCGTTTCGCGCTCGATGCTGTCGCAGATCGAACGCGGCGAGGCCAATCCGACTTTCGCCGTGCTGTGGTCGCTGACCCAGGCGCTTGGCATCGAGTTTGCCGACCTGATCGCCGGCGTGACCCATCAGAAGAAGACCGACGCGATCGACCTGGTAAGCCTGGCGCTGACGCCTGAGATCAAGAGCCCGGAAGGTGCCTGGCGCCTGCGCATCTTGAGCCCGCCGGCGCTGGCTGGCAGGGTCGAGTGGTATGAGCTCGAGATCGCGCCCGGCTGCAAGCTGCAGAGCGCCCCGCACGCGCCTGGCACCTTCGAGCACCTGACCGCCCATACCGACGGCCTCTGGGTGGAAACCGAGCATGGGCGCCAGGCGCTCAAGACCGGAGAGACCGCGCGATATCGCGCCGATGTCGGCCACGAGATCACCAATTCGGGCGAGAAATTGGCCAAGGCGCTGATGGTGGTGTTTTACGAACAGGACGTGTGAGCTGATCTGCCAGGCATAGGCTTGCGGCTCGTGGAGGGAGCGGTGGGCCTGGCTTCGCCCCGGCAATGTCCGCGATGGGGCCACGCGGACTTTGAGCGAAAAAACGATCCCATATGATCGCCCCGCTACCGAATGCCCGCGTATCTATATAGAAGCGCCTGGCATGACGAAGGCATCATCCACTGTGCCGACACGAAGCCGGTATATAGAGTGTCTGCTCCCGCTCTTATTATAGAGAGCCACCAGGCGGTGGCGGCGCCCCGGCTGGTGGCCGAGATCAGCATCAGGCGCCACGTGCTGACTCACCGTATCAATAAGGCGGTCAATATCCTCGTCCTCGACAGATCCGGTGCTGAAGCCATCTTCGGCGCGCTGGCCACTGTGCAAGGCACGATGACAGCCTGACCTTTGGCAACGCCATCAACCTATAGTGTGAGACGTTTTTCTCCGGCTCGGTGGCCGCATGCATGCCGGCCCAATACTCCCTTCCGCGAGAAGATGGATCGGCTCCCTTCTGTGGTCTCGCCGCGCGGGTCCGCTAACGCGCGAAAAGCGCAATCAAGGTGTCCTGCAATGTCGGCGCGATCGAGGCTCGTGAAGCCTCCGATCTGGCAGTTCCTGACACCGGCTAACTGGCGACCGTTACAACACCGACGCCGGGCGACAGCGGTTTCACGTGAATCGGCCCTGAAACAGGGCCGAGCCTGCTTGTTGTTCGTCCGATTCCTGTTGTTTTGGTGATGGTTCGCGTTTGGCGCGCTGTTGTGGCTTTGGTTTTCGCGTTGAGATTGAATGGGTTGGGTTGGATTGGCTGTGGCGGCGGCTGGTTTTGGGCGGGTTTTGTTTTGTTTAATTTTTGCTTCCGCAGGGTTTGCAAGGGGTGTGGGATTGGGTTGGTTGTTTGTCGCAAAAAATTCGCAAAAGTTGGAAAAGGTCGTTGACAGTTGGAAGG
>NZ_JBXARL010000005.1:0-403122 GCF_058808215.1 Aminobacter sp. GW821-FHT11F06
CCCATGAAGAACCTGGCCCATAGCGCATCCCTTGATTCGAACGATAAGGATGCCCCATCAAAGCCTGGGATCAAACACCTAGGCTGCCTGCGAAACGTTCCGCCAGGCGATGACGGCGAAATTCCTCGGCAATGAAGTCGACGAAGACTCGTGTCTTGGCGGGCAGCAGCGTGCGGCTTGCATAGTAGATCGAGATCGGTCCGCTGTCAGCATACCATTGTGGCACGACGCGCACGAGCGTGCCGCGCTCGAGATGGGGCAGGGCGTGGGGGACCGCGATCAGCGTCACCCCGAGACCGAGCAGTGCCGCCCGGCACATCGCCTCGGGATCGTCGAATACGATCGTCTCCTTCAGCGTCGCTTGGAGTTCTGTACCAGCAGCGTTGCGCATTGTACGTTCCCGAATTCGTCCTGTCCGTAAGGAGCGCATGACAATGCCGTCGAAGACGGTGAGCTCTGAGGGATCGACGGCCTGCTTCTGGCCTTTCAGATAGGCCGGCGATGCGACGGCGATGATGTGCAAAGGTGCAAGTGTGCGTGTCACCAAGCCTGGTGCTAAGTCGATGCCGCCACCAATCGCAGCGTCGTATCCCTCGGCGATCAGATCGACTTGTCTGCTCTCGAAGCGCCAGTCAGGGCGGATGTTGGGATAGCGCGCAAGGAAGGTGGGCAGCATCGGCAGGATGTAGTCTGCGCCAAACGTCAGCCCCATGGAGACCTTGAGAACTCCGGCGGGCTCGCCGCGATCAGTGGCAGTGTCCGAAATGGCCGCCTGAAGTCCCTCCAAATGATCCTGCATTGCGAGCAGGAAGCGCTCGCCAGCCTCGGTCAGGGTCAACTTGCGCGTCGTTCGCTGAAACAGTCGGACGCCGAGATTGTGCTCCAGCATCGCGACATTGCGGCTGACCGCGGCAGGTGTCAGGGAAAGCCTTCGCGCCGCAACAGAGAAGCTGCGCGCTTCCGCGCTACGGGCGAAGGATTCGAGGTTGGCCAAAGTCTCCATGCGTCTTTCTTCAAGTGATGCTTGTAAGATTTGCCGGTTATTACAGGCTAATTATAGGCCAATAAAAGGGCGATAGCTACGTGGCAGACGATGAAGCGCCAACCGGAGATGACGCCCATGGCCACTCAGTCCAACGCCCCAAAGAACGGTCTCAATGCCCTGCTGACCCCTGAAGAGTCGGTGCTGGTGCTGATTGATCACCAGCCGTTTCAATTCGCCAATCTGCACAGCCACGAACCCACGATGATCATGAACAACGTCATCGCGCTGGCTAAGACGGCCAAGGTCTTCGGCGTGCCTACGATCCTGACCACCGTCCTCGAGGACCGTGGCGGCAAGCTGATCAAAGGCCTGCAGGATGTCTTCCCAGACCAGAAGCCGATCGACCGCACCTTCATCAACACCTGGGAAGATGCGCGCGTCGTCGACGCGGTGAGGAAGACTGGCCGCAAGAAGATCATCATGGCGGCGCTCTGGTCGGAAATCTGTCTTGCCATGCCGGCCATCCAGGCTGCGGGCGAAGGCTATGAGGTCTACGCAGTCACCGACGCGTCAGGCGGCGTGAGCGCGGAAGCGCACGACATGGCGGTGCGCCGCATGGGGATGGCTGGCGTCGTTCCAATCACCTGGATGGCGGTGGCCGGTGAGTTGCAGCGCGACTGGGCCCGCGAAGAGACAGCCAGGATGGGGGCTGGGACATGGCTTGAACATGGCGGTGGTACGGGTATCGCGCTTGCCTGGGAGCTGCAGCTGCTCGGCCAGAATGCGGGCGGCGGCGCGTGAGCGGCCGTCGTAACTGACAGAACGCAGGAGCATGCCCCGGGCGTTCCATCACATCCAGTTCCAACTCTGAAAGGATAAGCAAATGACCATTGGCATCATTGGCGCGGGCGCGATTGGCACCGCCTTCGCCCAGACGCTGAGCCGGGCGGGTGTCGAGGCCACCATCTCGAACAGCCGTGGCCCGGATTCACTCAAGGATCTGGTCCCCAAGCTCGGGCCATCCATCAAGGCGGGCACGCGCGAGGAAGCGGCACGCGCCGACATCGTCTTCGTGGCCGTGAACTGGTCAAAGCTCCCGGCGGCGATGACAGGCCTTCCAGACTGGGAGGGGCGCATTGTCATCGATGCCAACAACGCGATCGAAGCACCGCTGTTCAAGCCCGTGGACCTTGGCGAGCGCGCATCGAGCGATGTGTTTGCGGATCTCGTGCCCGGAGCTCGTGTCGTGAAGGCGTTCAACCACCTCCGCGCAGAGCTGCTGGCCACTGATCCGCGCTCGGATGGCGGAAGCCGCGTGCTGTTTTATTCCGGCAACGACACCGCTGCCAAGGCAGAGGTCGCATCCCTGATCGAGCGGATCGGATTCGCGGGGATCGATCTTGGCTCGCCGGCGATCGGCGGCAAGCTCGCTCAATTTCCTGGCGGCCCCTTTCCGAATCTGAATCTCGTCAAGTTCGGTTGAACGTAGGCCAGTCAAGATTTGCGCGGCGACAGAGCCACGACGTTTGTCGGGCGCAGCCGGGCACCCTCTTTCCCAATTGGGAATTCTGATGCCTTGTCATCGACACCGGCGTCGCTTGCGCGCTCGATATCCGACCAGGTCGCGGACGAGGTGATCATTTCAAGAAGCTCTTGGCGCAGACCGTCACCGCGCGCGGCGGCGATTGAATGCAGTGAGCGCAGTAATGTCATCATGGCTCGTGCCTCCGTTGCGATTTGACAGCGGCCTCTTCAGACCGCGTTGATGTTCCTCAGCGCCGTGACGTGCGCCAGATGCGATGGCGCGGTGGTTCGCCCCTCGGATCGTTGAGGGGGCGACTTCCGGAAACAGTTCCCGCTCCTCAATGTCTCGGAAATCCGCTCCGGACTGAGGATGCGTAGCGCCAAGCGCTTGCTTTCACGCTGGCGGGGGCAACTGCTGCCGGCGACCGCGTTCCTGCGGATCGTAGATGTCAGGATCGTCCATTTGCAGCTCCGATGGCTTTTTTGCCACCGACGATACAGCTGCTGCTTGGGCACGCGCGCGCTCCGAATATTGCTTTCAAATTGAATACAGTTGAGCGGTCAAAGCTGACGGCCTGTATTTCGATTTGAAAGCAAGGACCGGAGAGAGACGCATCGCGCCGGCTTCTATGTTCGACCAACAACGAGTTGAGAAGGTAGAGACGATGCGTGAGATTATTCGCTTTGCATGGGGGATCAGCTCCCTTGGCGGTTTCGTGGTCGCCATGTCGGAGAAGGGTATCGTGGCCCTCGAATTCAGCTCCATGCACACGGCGATGGAAGACGCACTGCGCATTCGTTGTCCGGAAGCAGAGCTTGAGCGCAGCCAGCAAGATCTGGCGAACGTGATGGAGGTGGTGGCCGGCGTCATAGACGATCCGGCGGCCGGCTGCGAACTCCCGCTCGATCTGCGTGGAACCCCCTGCGAGGTGCAGGTCTGGATGATGTTGCGGGAGATCCCGGCGGGACAGACGACCAACTATGGGGCATTGGCGGCCAAGCTGGGCTCGCGCGACCCGCGCGATGTCACGGCGGCGATCGCCAACAATCCGATTGCTGTGATCGTGCCGTGCCATCGGGTCATCAAGAAGGACGGTTCGATCTCCGGCTATCGGTGGGGCGTGCGCCGCAAGCGCGTGCTTCTTGCGCGTGAGCAGAGGGCCACGGAGCACTGATGTGTGGGACGTGCGTTTCCTTCGGAACGGCGCGCTGGGCGGCCAGCGCACCGCTATCTCGCGGCCTGGTCTTCACGAGGGCCTTTCCGAGCCGCTGGAGGTTATCCGGCTGTCACTCGCGTCCGCCGAGGCCGCACACGATCGCTTTCCCGGCTATCGCCTGACGCGGTTGGTCGGCGCGCGTCTCGAGCTGGATGAAGTCGATATCGGTCGACTTTCGGGCGTTCTCGGCGTTGATCTTTTGCAGCCGGACCCCGGGGTGCTGCGGCCTTTCGATTTCCATTTGCGAGACGTGATCGCGCGATACGATCTGGACACGCTGTTCCGTGATGAGAGGCATGCGCCCTACCATCATGCGATCCGGCCGACCGGTTACGATTTCTATCGTGACGAGGTCATCCCGACCGGCATGGAGCAATGGCGTAGCGACTATCGCCATATGTCGGACGAACGGCAGATGATCGCCGCCTCGATCATCTGGCTCTATCGGGCGGGGAAAGACAATGTCTGGCTGCGGCGAGTTCCTTGCGCCTGGCATGCCGCCGACGCGATCGCGTGCCTGAGCGCCGCTGGCGCCCTTGGAGATTGGGCACGGCTCTACGCGCTCTATCCGGGCTGGTAGGCGCGGCGCATCTGTGCCCGCAGGCTTTCGCGATCGATCAATCTTCAATGTGAAAGCAAGAACCGGAGCGTTCGAGCAGCCAACGGCCGGTACAGATTTCGGTACTGACGACTTGCGCGTAACCGCATTGTCGGTCGAGGAGATCAACAGAAGGGTGTCGCGTCATGGAAGACAAATCCTGCGCTGTGTCTCCCGAGGGCGACAAGATCATCATCGCGTTGCATGGCAAAGGGGGCGAGCCGCAAGAAGTCACGCTCTCGTTCGACGAGGCGAGCGCGCTGGCCATGACGTTGCCTCGTCTGTTGACGATGGCGATGAGCCGCCGGTTCTCCGACGCGGCGCTGCGACACGTATATCCGGTTCGAGATTACACAGTCGAATGCGCTTCCGATCGGCGACACGTCCTGCTGACGCTGTCCTGCGGAGGTGGTTTCGACGTGGTGTTCGGTCTCGACGTCAGCATGATTCCGATGCTGACGCGCGACCTGGCTGCGGGCCAGGCGCTTCTTGAAACACCGCCATCCCTGCGCCCGAACTGAGCGGTCGATATCGCGCAGACCTGAAGTGGGGGGATCTCCCCCAACTGAGGCGGCCGGTTGCGACCCTGCCGCAAAGACGCCGGCTGAATGGATCGGTGGCAGAATGATGGAAGACCGGCCAGCAGGCCCCAGCGGCTCGGGCCGCTCGGGCTATCTCTTTCCCTTCGGCGGCAGGCTGGATTGTCGTTGCTCGACGACCACACGGCGCTGAATGGCAGGATTTCGTTTGCCACGGGCCGTCGCTCGCTCATCGAGCGTCGTGGAATATGATTCCGACGGTGTGACGCGTCCCTGAGCGGACGCGGCTGACGCCATGACGCAGATTGACGCGATAGTTGCCCTTCGTTCCCTGGACCGGACGATTGTGGACAGCGAAGGCAACGGCATCGCCCTGTCGGAGCGGTACCACCTCAACCCGGCTCTGCATACGCGGCCGCTGTTCAGTCAGTGCGAATTCGCCACCTGTGAAGTCACGGCCCGGCTCGGAAAGCAGGATCGCCACCTGTATCGGGAATGCAAGGTCGCCGTAGAGGTCCTGGTGAAGGCAATTGAAGTCACCGGGAACATATTGCAGCAGGAGTGGCGTCGGCCGAGTCTGGCCGGCATCGTGGCACTGCTGCAGGAACGCGTCATGGTCGCCGGGGAACCGCTGATCCATTCCCATCCGCTCGCTCCACCCGTTGGCAACGCCTGCCAAACGTGGATAGAGCGCCGTGCGGATGCCGCCGATCAGGTTGGGTAGCGGATATTTGAAGTAACGATATTCACCCTTCCCGAAGCCGTGCCGCGCCATGATGATGTGACTGCGGAAATGGCTTTCGTCGGCGTAGAGCGCCGCGATGGCGCTACACTCCTCAGAGGTGAGCAGCTTCGGCAGAACGGCACAGCCGAAGCTGTCGAGTTCGCCGGCGAGCGCCTTCCAATCGTAGACGGCGATCCGTGCGTCAGCGGACATGTCCGCGGACGCACGTGAAAAGCTGGCAATTGGCTTGTTCATGCCATGGCTTCCTTCTGGATGAGAGTGCGCTTGCGCTCAATACCCCAGCGATAGCCGGCCAGGTCGCCATTGGAGCGGACGACGCGGTGACAAGGGATGGCCAGTGCGATCGGGTTGGCGGCGCAGGCGCCGGCGACGGCGCGCGGGTTCGCCAGCGGGCTGATCCACTTGGCGAGTTCCATGTAGCTCGCCGTCCGGCCCACCGAGATCGCCTTCAGCTTTTCCCAGACGCGGCGCTGGAATGGCGTGCCGCGCATGTCGAGCGTCAGATGAAGCCCGTGGGAAGGCTTGGCGATGTAGCGCAGAACTTTCGCGACGTCGTCCTTCACGACAGCTTCGCTCGCGATGAGCGTGGACTGTGGGAAGCGATCGGCGAGGTCAGCCGTCAGCTCCTTGCCGTAGTCGCCGAGCAAGATCGAGCAGACGCCCTTCGCGCTGCGCGCGACCAGCACCTTGCCGAGTTCGCAGTCGACCACCGCATAGGAAAGAACGTCTGCAGCCGTCGGAGTGAAATTCACCGACGGATCGGACCACAGAGTGTCAGGCTTGATCATGCGGTTCATTATCGTATCTCCTTGCTCTGTCTTCGCGTTCGAAATTACGTCCTTCGATGCGTAGCCAAACTCCGATCCTTGTTTTCAAATCGACGTTTTGCTCTCAGGGCCGGAGAAAAACGAAAAATGACGGGCGCTGGTGCGGCCGCTGATTGGCACATGGGCGCATGCACTGATGGCCTCAGAGCGCAGATCGTTGAAGCGAACGCTGGTGGAAAGACGCAGAATGCGCTCACACAACGCTCTTTTCGATCGGTCGATCAAGCAAGTCTGAGGATTGTTGTTTCTGCGAGAAGATAGGTCTCACCGGAGGTGAAGCGGACTTCGGCTTCTCCGTTGTCGAGCATTTTCAGATCAGCGTAGCCAGCGACCACAAGCTGACCGATGTATTTCATCACGAGCGCCTTATCCGGGTTGCCTTGGGCAAGCGCAACGAGCGCGTCGATGACTTCCTCAGCTCCAGGCAGATTGCGCCGGCTCGCCTTAGCGTCGAATCCGCCGCGCGAAAACATAGTTGCGGGTTTCCTTGCTTTAGCCGTTGCGGCGGGCAGACCGTGAGAACCCGACAATCGCATGTCGACTTTCGGATCGATAACTCATCTCGCCACAGGGCAGTGCTGGCGGCACTCCGGTTGTTGTCATCAAACTGAAAGAAGATTCGGAAGCTATGCGACTTGCGGCCTGGAGGCCGCACTGATGTGTCGAAGCTCAGGGTAATCGTCGTCGGTTCCGGTTTCCGGGGGAGCGCTCGGCACCGAACTCACGCGGTCTGAGAAGCCTCCCGATCGAGGAGCGCGCGCTTGCGATCGACACCCCAGGCGTAACCTGAGAGCGCGCCGTCGTTGCGCACCACGCGATGGCAAGGAATTGCGACCGCGATATTGTTTGCGGCGCAAGCTCCGGCGACCGCTCGCGTGGCACTTGGCGAGCCGATGCGGCGGGCGATTTCCGAATAGGACACGCGCTCGCCGACAGGAATCTGCTGCAGAACCTGCCATACCCGGCGCTGGAATGCCGTGCCGCGGACATCGAGCGGCAGATCGAGTCCGATACTGGGGTTTTCAACAAAGCCGCAGACACGAGCAATGAGGGCCTCGTACTCGCGGTCCATGCCGATCAGACGCGCCTTCGGGAAACGATCCTGAAGATCGCGAACCAGTTCGTCCGGA
This sequence comes from Aminobacter sp. GW821-FHT11F06, assembly GCF_058808215.1. Classification (NCBI taxonomy): domain Bacteria; kingdom Pseudomonadati; phylum Pseudomonadota; class Alphaproteobacteria; order Hyphomicrobiales; family Phyllobacteriaceae; genus Aminobacter; species Aminobacter sp. GW821-FHT11F06. The sequence goes on from NZ_JBXARL010000005.1 coordinate 7,566, forward strand.
TCGTCGCCGAGCAGGATCGAGGCCACGCCCTTCGTGCTGGACGCCACGAGGATAGCGCCGAGATAGGACTGGCCGACCGCAAATTTGATTTCTTCGTTGGCACCGCCCGCGCGGTACTGTGTCGGTGTCATGCCGAGTATCCCGGTCGACTTCTCATAGAACCGACCGCTAGAATTGAAGCCTGCGTCGTACATCGCCTCTGTGATGCTCGTGCCGGTTTCAAGACCCTCACGTACCTTCGTTGCACGGCGGCCGGCGGCATAGGCCTTCGGCGTAAGGCCAGTTGAGGCTTTGAACACCCGGTGGAAATAGCTCGGACTGCGATCAACGGCAGCCGCCAGATCTTCCAGCGACGGTTCTTCCTCGCTCTCCTCGATGATGCGGCAGGCCTTGGCCACCAGGGTCGCGTTCTCGGTGTCAAGCGATGGACCATCGGGATTGCAGCGCTTGCAGGGACGGAAGCCGGTCGCTCGGGCGCTCTCGATCGTATCGTGCAAGGCGACATTCTTCGGATTTGCCGTGCGTGACGGGCACGAGGTCCGGCAATAGATGCCCGTCGTCGAGACCGAATACCAAAGCTGACCGTCGGCAGACTTGTCCCGGGCAATGATACGCCCCCAGCGCGGATCGTCCGCTACGGAAGCAGGTGAGGTGAAAAGTGCTGATGAAAACTGGGCGCTCTTTGCCATTGTCTTCTACTCGGATTTGTCCTGCCTCCACCGTGCCTCTGATCAACGCTGGTCACACTCCGATCCTTGCTCTCAAATCAGATTAATGCCCACCCGATTCCCGCGCGAAGGCTGAGAGGGGCGTCCACCGCTGCAGGGCGGACGGCATGATGCGCGTGCCGCAAAGGCAATTGCGGGGGGCTGAGTGAGAAAAGGGGCCTTGAGCCCGCCGTTACCGTGCCAAATCTGATATGATGGGATCAGTCTGGTCGCGGCGAATTTTTGCGGCCGAGGCTGAAGATTTCACGACTGCCACAGGCATAAAGGGCGACAGCGAGAACGAAGATGGTCGCAATTGTTGGGCTGTAAAGCCATGGGTGTCAGGCCGCGCGCGCGACTTTCATGACGTCCATGTCGACATGGACCCGGCCTGCCAGCACATCGATGTTGTAGAGCGTCTTACGCAACGCGCTGCTCGATGTGGAGCGCGTGTAGGGGAAGTAGGCGACCTCGACGCCGACCGCTCCGAAATCGCGTTCGAGCTTGTCGCCCTTCTCGGTCCCGCGCCAATCGTCACCCTTGAAGAAGACGTTGAAGTGGAGGTCTTGCCAAATCTCGAGCTTGTCGTTCGTCGTGGCGGCGTGAGCGGCGTCGACAAAGCGGACGCTGCGGACGATCTCCAGTCGTTCGGCGAGCGGGATCACGGGGGATACGCCCTTGTGCTCGACCAGCACCTCGTCCGACACCACGCCCGCGATCAGATAGTCGCAATGCTCCTTGGCGCGGCGCAGCAGATTCAGATGGCCGATGTGGAAGAGATCGTAGGCTCCAGGGGCGTAACCGATGCGGACCATGGCGGTTGTTCCTTGTGGAATTCAATGAGAGGAAGTTACCGCCGCGCTCAACCTTCGACGCTCCGAATCCTGTTTTGAAATCAAGAATTTCTGCGGAATTACTTGGCTGTGAAAAATACATGAGGCTCGCACCAGGGTTCGCGCGAGCCTCAGTTCTCCATTCGGAGAGTGCCTACCCCTCGGCAAGCTATGTGCGGCTTCGATCAGGCCTTCTTGATCAGCCCAAGCTGCATCATCGCTGTCAGGCCGTCGTCGAGGCCGTGTTCCTCGACGATCATGCCGTCGACCACCTTCAGCACGGTCTTGCCGGTGAAGTGCATCTTGCGGCCGGTCGCAGCGGGAAGGCCTTCGTAGCCGGGCAGGAGATCGTCCCAGGCCGCGCCGGTATGCGTGCCGCCGCCTTCCCACTGGCCAACGACATAGTCGCCCTCGGCGATCAGGTCGGCGGTGCCCCAGAAATTGAGATCAGGGAACGCGGCGCGGAAGTCGGTCATGAAGGCCTTGATGTCTTCGCGGCCACGGCGCGGCTCGTGCAGAGAATATTGCAGGAGCATATCGGGCGCCGCGATCTCATCGATGACCGCAAGATTGACGTCCCTACCCCAGAATTCGGTGAACCAGCGGACGACGACGGCCTTGTTGTCTTCTTCTTTGCTCATGGAAAGAGTCCTTTCTTCAACTTCGGGCGACCATCGAAATCGCTCGATGACCTGATGAAAGGGATATTTGCCTGTCGCGTGCCTCAAACTCCGATTCTTGCCCTCGAATTGGAAACGGCGTCCTTGGTTGATACGGGCTATCGTCGCGGAATGCGAATGGCGGTTTTCTCTGCAATTTCGAATTCGAAGGCAAGAAGCGGAGTGCCAACGATGCGCGCGATCACATCGTGCGGATATGCTTTCCATGACACCACTGGGCTATAAGGTCGCCTATCAAACCAAGACCAATACAGGCACGATGTTGGAGATGATCCCGCAAGGAGAATCTCTCGATGGGTGGACCGAAATGCTGACGGTCCAGGTGATGCGCAACATTAAGGGATACACGCTCTCTGGCTTCTATGCCGGCATGGAGGAGGCATGGGCGGAGAGACTGAGAATCCCACGCAGCCCGCTGTGTCAGCGGCTGATCGACGACGTGAACATTCGGCGCTTCTCGCGAGACGCAACGCAACTACATCCGCTAGTTCGGGCGCTTCGCGACATTCCTGAGGCGTTCACCTGATACGGCGACCTCGGACGACGTGTGTCGGTTCCAGGTCAAACAGCGTGAGGCCGGAGTGCCCGTGCCGACCATGAACAGCATCATCTCGGCGCTACGGTTCTTCTTTGCCCACACGCTGGACCGGCCGGACCACGCAGGCAGGTGGTGCGCGTGAGCCATCCCCGCAAGCTGCCGGTCGTTCTGAGCTGCGAAGAGGCGACCCGCTTTCTGGACGCGACCACCTGCCTCAAGCATCAGGCCGTGCTGTCGGTCGCTATGGCGCAGGCCCTGCCTGAAGGCGCGCTGGCGGTGTCACATCGCTATCCGCATCCAGCGCCGCGAACAACGTTCGCCTCGTTGGAACATGGCATTGGCCCGGCAGCCTAGAATCCACCTAGAGGGAATCCCGTCGCGCGTGCGCTGCGCAGACGCTCGCACGATCTCCATGAGCTCGCCTCGTCTGTGTTCAAACTGTCAGATAAGACTGTCCCCTATATCCTTTCGAAATTACCATCTGGCTTTCGTTTTCGGCCATCAGCGCTCGTCAGCTCATGCTCGCCGTGCATAAGTAGCCAGACAAGTTCAGCCTGCCTGCGGACGCCGGTCTTCTCGAAGATGTGGCTGAGGTGTGCCCTGACGGTTGTGGCCGCAATGCCAAGCCGGGCAGCTGCTGCGTGGCGTCCGTCGCCTTTGAGTATTTCAAGAGTGACGTCGGCCTCGGCCTTCGTCAGCCCGAACCGGCGGTGCAAGTACTCTTTCGTTTCTGCAGGCGTCAGGTCGAAGTTTGCTACCATTGGGGGGCCGATGAATACGGCGGCCATTGCCTCGAACTGTAGCCGCGTACGCAGTTCGCTGCCGTTCAACGGCAGAACATGCGCGAGGATGGGCGGGACCTGCGGTTGGGTAAGGCGGATGGCAAGGCCAGTCTTGCCGAGCATCGCCTCGTCCGTGGCCGCAAGGCGGATCGCCTTGCGCAGCTCCTGCGCCGCCGCCGGCGCTTTTGCACTGAGGATGCCGCTTGTGCCGTGCACGGCAGCACCGTGCCGCAGCATGTGCTCCGCCGAACGGTTCGCATGCACGATGTTGCCCTCGCTAGTGGTTAATACGACGGCGCAGCGGAGCGCATCAAGCGCTTCGGCAAAGCGCGCGCGCTCGATGGCGCGAGTGTCTAACACATTACTGATTGTGACCGCGCGACGAAGATGCGGGAGCAAAAGTGCCGCGATCTCGATCTCCCGGTCGGTGATGGCGCCGTGCCGCTGGTGGCGCCCCACCACAATCTCGGAGAAATGTGTCGGCGTGGACATAAGAAAAACGTGCATGATGTCGACGATACCGAGCGGTTTCAGACAGTGCTGAAGGTAGGCCGAGTCCACCAAATAATCGGGTGAGAGCTGACGCGAGGCGATAAACGGTTCGTCTAGAGAGGGGCCCTTCGCGAACCATTCGGTCAGCCGTGCATGGATTTCCGGAATATGCTTCTGCCTCTCTTCGAGCCCGAACTGTCCCCAGCCCGCACTCTTGTCGATCAGGAGGCGATCTTTCCGTAGATCGTTCAGAGAAAGAATTATAGATTCGCAGGACATGGCGTCCTTGATCTCTGCCAGCGTCCGCTCCCACCGCGATGGATCGAGCGTGCAGTCGTAGATAGATCCGATCAAATCCGAAAGGATGCGGGGCGACATTTTAGGACCCTGAGCGGGTACTCCAGACTGGTTCTTGCCGATACCGCGAAGGTTATGCATCACCATCCGCTCCGTCTATTGAGCGCTCGGGAGCGCCCGCGAAAAACAAAAACGAGTCGATGAGCGGGGGCGCACCTTCTGCCCAGGCCATTCCACTGTCAGGCGCGAGTTGCACCTCGTGGATGCGCCGCAGTACCGCAAGAATCGCATTTGCACGTGCCATCAGCGCCCCGCGCCTGAGTTCTCTCAGAAACCCTTAAACTGCTGGAACTGCTAAACGGTATAGGACGAACGTCCGATGCGCCACCGCACAACCTATGAGATGAATTCGTTCGTAACTGATGCGTTGCCATGGGGATCACATGTCCAGGCCATCGTCACTGACAATCAAGCGTTTGAAGTGCAGTTCAATATTCGTCCAATCGGCCTCCGATGGGTCGGCAAATAGGCGTGATACGCAACGAGCTTATCAACTCGGAATGAGGCGACCATAAGAATGGCTACGGCTAGGATTTACATGATCTACTGCGTGCGGCATGCTTCGAGTACGGATTTCGGCGTGACGCAAGCGCTCACTAATCTCGCCGGCGAGTTGCTCGCCGGCGACTTCGGTGTTCCTCTGAGGGATGCCGTGGCCACATTGCCGGCCGTGATCGCGGCGGTCGCCACCGCTCGAGACGATCCCGACCAGTTATTCATGACCTTTGGAAGCGCTGAAGTGGACGAAGCCTTCTGGCCGGCGGCGGGCCAACATACCGATATTCACGCGAGTATGTCCCGCGAGATTCTTCTCGATTTCAACGTCGACTACTCGCAAAACGTATCGCTGTGGGATTGGGATGCCGAGCACTTCATTGGCGATCACGATCACTTGGGATCGGTGACGATTTACGCAGAAGAAGCCGGATATGGACAGAAGGCGAAACTCGCTAAAAACGACGTGGAAGGGTCGGCCTATTACGTCTTTTATGAGGTCTTTGCCTGAAGGGAATCGCTCTCCGCCGGCGTTGCGGTTTTGAATGGCGCTCTGGCGATTCTTCGACCATCGCCCCGTGGCGAAGTATGCTCTCATCGGGCAAGGTTGTTGCGCTGGAACTAGCGTAAACCGAGATTTCTTCTTTGATATGTTTTGGCGTTATTGTCGACACGCCGGAGTGCCTCGGGCGGAAAATCGTGTCAGTCCGTTTAGAGGCAAGACCGATAACGTACAACACCTGAAAAGAATACGCCTACGCCGAACCGAACGCCACAAGGAGAATGGGCATGCTCATATCCCAACTGTTCGCAGGCAATGCAGATCTGGAATTAATCGCGGCGGGCGGGCGCCGGATGTTGGCACCCGAGCAGTCTGACAGTGTGGCTCTTGTTCAAATTGCTCTTGTAGCCATCGGTTTTCCTCTGAAGACGGCTGGCATTGATGACGGTTTCGGCCAGGAAACCGGCGACGCGGTGGTCCAGTTCAAGACAGACAGGGGGCTTTTCCCAAACGACCCGGTGGTAGGGCCGGGCACCATTAAGCGCTTGGACCTCGAGATCGCCTGGCTTGAAGGTGGCGGCCTGTCGGGCGTACTGGATGCGACCGCGCTCGACACCAAAACGTTGGTGTTGGACCCCATTCAGGTCGGCTTTGTCGAGAACCAGCTTGGCGACTTCTCTCTCGGTCAGAGGGTACTAGACACGTTCGAGCTGGGTGATCGCATTTGCTTCCGCCCGTCGTTTCTCTTTGACCTCTTCATCGCAAGGACGTTTGGACAATATATCGAACGCCGCATCTTCGATGAGAGCTTTTGCGTCCGCAACGGACCTTGCACCAGCGAAGACTTTCTCGATGAGGCCGGCGCAACCAACTACACCGTGTTCCTCAAAGCGCACAATCCAGCAGTACCGCCGGGACGCATCGACGAATTGGCAGGCGAGCGACGGCCGGACATCATTTCTCACCGCGATCCCAAACAATGGTACGAGATCAAGCCGCACAGCATCTCTGGAGCGATCTCCGGCCGGATAAAGCTCAACGTCATTCCGCCGCTCTATGCCGCACGTGGCCTCTCTTATCTCCCAGGTACGAGCTACAATCCCGTCGACTTGGTGTTGGCCAAATTCAAAACGCCTGAAGGCGAGGAGTTGGACCTCATCCTGCAACTCGATAGGCCCACTCGCGGACTGGTTTTCTACGCTCTGTGCGTGAAGGGCAACTACGTCGCTTACTTCAATAGAGTCCGAATTGCAGTCGGTGTTGCTGCACTTCTCGCCGCAATGGTTGAATTCGCCCCCATAGCGGCGGAAGCGGCGGAGGTAGCGGCTGCGCTAGCTGCCTTGCGTGAATTGCTTGCGGGCTTGGGTGTCGCTCTCGAAACCTTGCCGCGTCTAGTTCCTCGACCGCTCTGACCGGGCATTCAAAAGCAAACGACGTCGCCAATCTGCTGCGCCAACGACAAACAATGTCAAAAGGCGAAATTCTTTGGCCACTTCGATGGCTGAGTTTCTAAATTCATTGCAGGGGGTCGCGACGACCAGGAGGAGCAAGTGCCTCGTACTTTGCTTGATATTGTTGGCCGTGATTTTGCTGTCCCGATCGACGCCGACTCCGATGGCGGACAGATACTCAGCAGCATGACGTTGGACGGCGCGCTCAATCCTCAATTACGCGGCAAGGCCCAGGTCGGCGCGCTCACGCTCAGCCCGACCGCGAGTGGGGTCAGCGCGCGCGCCGCGCAGGCGAACGACGCCATGGTGTTCAACCTGCCAGGCGGCGACTGGGATTTCACCATCGTGCCCCCAGCGCCTGACCATGCTTCACTCTTCGTCGAAATTGAGCTAATCGCGCCAAAATTGAAGCTGCCCTTTCTGCATCCGGCGGCAATCGCCCCCGATGGGACGCTGGACAGGCTACCTGCTGGGGATGTTCTGGCGGTGTTTCCAAAATTGCTCCTGGTGGTCGTGGCAACTCCGGGCACGCCCGCTGCCAGCGCAAAGCTGGCGCCATCGCATGATGCCGCCGGAGCGCTCGAAGTCTCGTTCGAGCCACCCCATGCGGCGTTTGGGGCGGGCGAGGTGCTCGGCTTCGGGCTGCCGCGCGCGACGCTAAACCTCGATGCTCCCGGTGGCGGAGAACTGCGGTTTCCCGAGTTGACGCTGTTTGTGGAACCACCCGGCGTGCCGGCGCTCACCATGCGCGGCGGCGGACAGGGGCTAATCATCGAACTGGGCGGCGGCGGTTTTACCGGCGATTTGCAGGTGGTGGCTGCCGGTGGCGAATTCGCCCAACGCCGCCCGCGCTTCATCCGTGATCTGGCGGCGCGCTTACGCCTACTGCGCAACAGCGTGCAGCTGCTCGAGCTGACCGGGCGTATCGAGCTCTCGGCGGAGATCAGCCGCAGGCTGGGCGCAGCCATCGAGGAAGCGCCTGGAGACGTCGACTATCGGTTGGCGCTGGCCCTGGACAGCGGCTGGACCACGTCGCTGAAGCTCTCGGGCAGCGGCGGCCACAATTATCTCTGGCGTACGAAGCGCGGCATACCCCATGAACGTGAGCGGATCCGTGATACGCTAGGCGCTTACAGCGTCTTTGCGCCTTTGCTGGCGCCGGAGCTGCCGGGCGCTGGATCGAGCGGCTATGTTGACCTCGGGCTGAGCGCCGTCGCGGCCGAAGGCGTGGCGGAAAGCCGCTGGATCACCGCCCAATTGGTGACTGTCATCGGTGCAGAACTGACCGTGGCTTCACCCGGCGGCGTCGCCCCCCAGGGCGTTCTGTTTTTCGACGTCGAGACGGAACTTAGCCTCGATGCCCATGTGGGAGGCAGCACGCTCATAAGGACACTGAAGCCTCTGAAGGTTCGGCAGAAGGCCGTGGGCCTCAAGCTCGATTTCGGGCCGGACGGAAACGCGCCGCAGGTTTCTCCGGTTTTTGATCCACTCCAAGGGTTCAGCCTAGATCTCTCTGATCCAGGTACGTTCGACATTCCGGGGCCACTGGGCGAATTCCTGCAGCCGGATTCAGCGCGGATGGCGCGGGACAATCCGCTCGTCTTTGAAGTTGACCTCATCACCAAGGTTGATCTTGGTATCGTCACCATCGATCGGGCCAGTATCCGCGTGCCCCTCGATGATCACGAACCGACATTGACCGGGCTGGGTGCTCATATCGACATGGGCGTGGTTGCGGGCGATGGCTATATCCGCATTCTGAAGGGCGGGCTGGCAGCCGGGTTCGACGCATCCCTGGCTTCGCTCGGCGTGCGGGTAGGGGCCGACCTGCAGATCGAGACCGAACACCCGACAACCCACGAAAAGCTCATTTCGCTGCTCATCGGCATCGATGCCGAATGGCCGATCCCCATTCCTCTCGCCAATTCGGGTATCGGTCTGTTCGGCTTTCTCGGCCTGTTGGCCACCAATCGCCGGCGCGATCTGCAAGCGGGCGAGACCGCGCTTGATTGGTATGCCCAAGCTGAAGGCAATCCCCGGAGAGGCGCCTGGGAGCTTGCCCGCGGCGATTTTGCGCTCGGCCTCGGCGCCGTCCTCGGTACGGTCGAGGGCGGTTTCCTCATCAACGCCAAGGGCATGGTGATGATCGAGCTGCCAGGCCCACGGCTGCTGATCATGATGAAGGCCAGCATCATGAAGGCTCGGCCACCCAAGGAAGGGGCAGGCACAGGCACGCTGCTGGCGGTAATCGAGATCGGCTCCGATGCCATCTCAATCGGCATCATCGCAGAATATACGATGAAGTTCCTGATCGAGCTGCGCGTGCCGGTCGATGTGAGGTTCGATCTGCAAAACCCGTCCAACTGGCAATTCGACCTCGGTTCCATCGAAGTGCCGCGGCTTGTCTCGGTGCGGTTCATGTCCTCGATCCGGGCCAATGGCTATTTCATGATTCACGGCAACGGCATCGCCTCGCCTTTGCATCAACTCAACGGCTTTTCGGTCGCTGCCGGCATCCAGGCGGCGATCACCTGGGGACCGGTCGATATCGGGCTCTACGTCAAGGTCGGTGTCGGCGCCGACGTGGCCATCAGCTTCAAGCCGGCGGTGATGATCGGGCGTATCACCCTTGAAGGCGAGTTGCATCTGTTTATCGTCAGCATCGGCGTGCGCGCCTCGACACTCCTCAAGATCACCGACGATTCCTTCTACGTGCGGGCGCGGATCGAAGGGCATGTCGATTTCTTCTTCTTCGAGGTCAGTGGGGGCGTCACCTTCGAACTGGGTGATCCCGGCCTGACCTTGCCCGATCCCGAGCCGCTATTGCGCGCGGTATCGCTCCACAGCAGAACCCATGCGTTACTGCCGGGATCGGGCGCCGGGCAGCAGATCGATGGCAGCCTCGGCGAGGCTTCCACCGACGGCGGCGAGCCGACCCTGATAGTTCCGATCGACGCCATCCCGGTGTTGCAATTCGAGATGCGCCCCCATGTGAGGGACGGCGTGACCTTCCTCGGTCGGGAGATCCCCTCGATGCTCGGGCCGACAGGCTGGGTGCAGCGGGGTGAGCGCTTCTATCGCTATGAGGTCAAGTCGATCAGGCTCGCCGCAGCTGGCGCCGCGGAACCGGTGGAAGAGGGCGACACACCGATCGTCTGGTGGGACCGGCAAGGCAGCCCGGCAGCCTATGACGATAGCGACGTGCAACTGGCGCTCCTCGATTGGATACCCGATCCGACACCGGCGGCGGCATTGCGAACCCAGACACGCGACACCGCCACGCTAGAAAAATGGGGGACGGTATGCAGCGATATCGCCGAGGCAGCCGGTGTTTTCTGGACCTTTCGGGGCAAGGCGCCTGGGCCTTCGGCCACAGGCTGGAAGCTGGTGGGCACGCCGTGGCCGGACAAGCCGGGAGCCATACGTTCGGCGCCGCCGGCTGAAATCTTGCAGGTCACCGAACCTTGGCGTACCGGCACGCTTGCCGATGCGCTGGTGCGCGTTGGTCCCGCTATCGTTGTCGGCCCGCCCAGCATCCGCGTCGCCTTCCTCGCTCCGCCCAGCACAGGGCAGGAACTGTTGTCGCGGGTGGCGGGCGACGAGGCGATCGGGAAGTTACTGGCGATGAGTCCGCCGGCTGACCTGCGCGGCCTAGCCGATGCCATCCGCCTCGATACGCACGGCATGCGCAAGATCCGGGGGCTCTACTTCATCCAGGAGGTACTTCACTTCGCAGTCGGCCTTGGGGGGAGGCGGTTGGTAATCCGCGGGATCGACCACCAGGGTGAGGAAACGGGGTTCATAATCGGTGTCGAGTCGAGGGCGGTAAGCTTTGCCGAGCTTCCCGACCACTGGAATAATCTCGACGGTCCCTGGGCCCAGATGGTCTCCGACTTCTACAATGCCTTCCCCGCTGAGACCCCGTTCTGCTTCTTCGATATCGACCTGCCCGCCGGCACGGCGTCGGTCGAGATCGGCATAGATTTGGCTCCGCACGAGGAAGTGCAGCGGCGATACTGGTTCCTGTTTGCGGTCGAGGTTGAGACCGAAGCCGAACACGCCCGGCAGAGCTTTGATGAACAGCGCAAGACAGACCGGACCAGCACGATCAACGGCGCATTGGGCGCCGATCAGAGCAAACGGGCGCTGTTGCGACCTGACACCGTCTATTCGGTCGCAGTTGACTATGAGGTGACGACCGCCCTGGCTGACGACCATGGCAATCCCGACGTCCAAAGCGTTAGTGGACCGGTGCCCGGGCCTGCGAAGAGTTTCCGGTTCAAGACAGACAATGCGCCCCCGGATAGCCTCGAACATCTGGTAATGGGAGCTGCGCCCGGCCAGAACGAGGAAGCCTTCTTTTACGCCGACCCGATCCGCGTGGTGTTTTCGACCGGCGAGACGCGCAGGCTGTTCAAGGCTTATGACCGCGAGCTTTTCGCCGTGGTCAGGGCCGCCACCGGCAAGCATCCGCGCACCGCACCGGGCGCCGCCCCCGGCCTCGTAGCGCTGGACCTGGCGGCAGTAACCGCGATCTCCGCGCTGGCGATGACGCCGTTCGAGAATTCTGCTCGCGAGACTCTTAGTCACCTGCCTTGCATCGACATGGAGTTCGTCAACAACTGCCATGAGATAGTGACCATTCCGTTGCCGCTTGAGCCGGTGACGGGTTACGTGCTGGATATCGAAGCCCACAAGCGCGGGGAGCCGCCTGCGGCCAAGCTACTCTATCCCCTGTTGCGGCGCTCCTTCAGAACCTCTCGCTATGCCAGCGCCGACGCGTTCGCCCGCGATGTGCTGAATAGTGGCGTCCGGCACCGTCACTTGCCTGACCTGGCGGCTCTGGCGGCGCTCCCGGCCGGCAGTGTGCCCGATCTGGCGTTCGAGGCGGCGCTGCGCGGCGCCCGTTGGGGCGAGTTCGGCAAGGCGAGCGAACCACGAGTGACGGTAATATGGCAGGGGGCGGCGCCTTCGCAACCCTTTGCCGTGCTGATCGAGACGCCGGAACAACATTGGCGCGAGCGCAGCGTTCCCGAAAAGCAGACGCGCGACGGCATTACCTTTTATGGCCTGGTCAAGCAGCGATGGTTGGGGTTGGCCAGCCAGGGTGGCGCCGGTGTCTTCTCGCACTTCGTGCACAGCACCGACGGCAGCCGGACCCTCGCCATGTTGCTACCCGGCGGACGGGGCAAGACGCTCAATGTGAGCCTGCAACGCAGTAACCACCTGCTCTACGAAGGAAATTACGACCTCGAATTCCGCAAGATGGTCGAGATCAACCTTTTTGCGCCATGGGAGGCAAATCCATGAGCCAGCGTATCGTCGTCGACGGACAGAACGGTTGGCTCAACTTGCGCACCATGAGCATATTCTGGGGCGAGGAGGGTGGTGGCCTGGTGATTGCCGACTTCGCCTCCACCCAACTGCGGTGGATGATCCATCCCTCCATCGGCCTGCCGCTTTCCCAATTCAAGGTCTGGTATCGCCCCGGTTCGCCTGACGGCAACAGCAAGCAGCAATTGGCCAATATGGATGGCTGGAACCTGCTCGAAACAGTGGGATTGCCGATAGGGGACGACTGGGATGGCACTGGCTATTCCCTTGAGGCTCAGGGGCCGCTCCCGCCGCAGCTGTCGCCGGTCGAAGCGGCGCGCCAGAGACTGAAGAGGGGAGCCCCGCCGACGGGATGGCGACCACAGCACATCAACGGTCGCCCGTTGCCCCAATGGGAACGGCCTGACAACGATGCTTTTTTGGAACGGCTCTGCAAAGGGCCAATCCTGGATGGGCTCCGCGACATGCTCCTCGCCACCCCGGCCCCGCGCCAGCATCACAACTTCGTCCGCGAAGTTCCACAGGCCGAAGTATCGACCCTCCTGCCGCACCTGGTACTGGACCAGACCATCGGGAGCCTCGGCGGTGGCGAGAACCCGCGGGGCACGTGGCAACCGCTGAGTCTGATGGCAATGAGCGCCGGATCGGACCCGCTGGCAGCCCTGGCGCTCGGCTTCGGCACGGCGCTGGAGGCGCCCACCGATGGCGAAATCCTCTACATGGTCACGGTGGAGCACGAACTCGAGCCGGGTCTCTGGATCGATATCGCCGATATCGCCCGCGCCAATGCCGCGACGACGCGAGTGCTCAAGTCGCAAGGCTTGTCTGCCAGCCGATCGAAGATTACAAGGGCTCAGGCGATCGACGGTCCGACGCTCGAAACAGTGGCCGTCAGATGGACGCGCCCGGTGCTCCCGCCATCGCCGCCACTGGCGCCCGAATTACCGGTGGCCGTCAGCTATGCCCTCGCTCGCTTCGGCTGGCCACCCGAAGAGATCTTGCTGACACGGCGCCCCGATGGCGTAGGCGGTTGGCTCTCCTATGTGCCAGGCTCTTCGCCCGACGACCCGTCGATTTCGTTCCAGGACCATGTGATCCGAACTGATGACGGCACACGCTTCGGCACGCCGTATCCGCTGCCGATGAACCTGACCTATGCGGTGGCCGGACAGGATTTGTTCGGGCGCTGGAGCGATTGGGAGGCGGTCGAATTCACCAGCCCGATCGAAGAGCCGCAAGCGCCGATCGTTTTCTCCGTCGAGCTTGATAGCGATAGGCACCTTACCGTTGATTTCGGCTGGGATTGGTCCGATCGCAGCCCGGAATTCATCGAACTTGTCGGCGCCTGGACCGACGAGCCGGGCGTCGTCCAAGTCTCGGCACGGATCGATTTTGGAGGCGGGGACCAGGGCGATCCGGGCCTGGCAGATATTGTGCCGTTATCACCTGACAAACATCCATCGGACTGGGGCGCTGTCCAAGATGCGCCACTTTATGAGACGGGATCGCGCTTCTACCGCTGGAAGGCACAGGTCCCGCCAGACCTCAATGGCGCGGCATGGCGGGAATTCGGAGTAAGCGCGCGCGGTCAACGCCATCTCCACCAACAGGCCGACGATGGCTTCGGCATAAGTCCGTTTGGCCAGCCGACGGTGACGCGGGTGTGGAGCAAGCAGAGGCTAGATTCTCCGAACGTGCCCCCGCTGGAAGCCCCTTATTGGGCGAGCTTGCCCGATGCGAATGGCATCAGCCGCTTCACGCTGGAGTGGAACAGCGTTCCGGGGGCGGGCGGCTACATCGCCTACGAAGCCACGGAGACGGCGCTGCTCAGCACCCTGGCACCGGCGATTGCCGTCGATACCGCTGTTGCGCATACGAAACGCCTGTACGACCTGCGCGCCGCGAACATCAGTTCGGCCCAGAAGAGCTTCCGGCGTCTGACCAGAGAGCCGGTGCCCCAGGCGGCCGGCCAGGTGCGATACGAGGTGAGCCTGCCGCGTGGCAGCAAGGTTATCCATTTCTTCGCCATCACGACGGTAACCGGGAACAACATGGAGTCCGACTGGCCCATGGACAGTGGCAAGTTCATCGCCGTCGCGGCTCCTCGCCTCGATCCGCCGCCGCCGCCGCCGGGCATTGCTGTCGACGCCGATCCGGATGACCCGCACCGGATCATCGTCAGGGTCGACCGCAATGCCGCGACCGGCGGCCCGATCGAGCTCTATCGCACCAATGTGGCCAACGCCGCCCTGGATGTCGGCTCGATGGGACCACGCCTGGGCGAGATCACCGCCGATAGTCCCACGGCGCAGTTCGTAGACGCTACGGTGGCGCCCGGCTGGCTTCCGCATTTCTATCGGGCCGTTGCATGGTCAGTGCCCAATAATCTGGAGGGCCTGATCGAGGCACGTTCGGCTCCTTCGCCTGCGGTTTCGATTCTCGTGCCGCCCCTGGCGCCCCCGGAGATCCGCAATGTCGTCGGCAATCGGCCATTTTCGACCGACACCAAATGCCTCGTGGGGTGGAGCAGTCCCGCGCCGCGGGCGCGTACGCCGGCGGGATCGCACTGGGCCGTCGTCGAAGCAAGCACAGAGGCTGGTGATGGCTTGCCTTGGTACCGGTTTACGCTAGCGCTCGACGAAATTCCTCAGATCGAATTCGATACGGATGTGGCTGACCTCAATGAAGGTATCTTCGTACGGCAGTTGGGCGATATGAGCCACTACGTCGCTTGGGTACCCCGAGCCGGCAATGAAGGGTTTCGACTCTGCGTAAAGATGATCGATCCGGTGAGCCGCATGGGGGTCGAACTTCTCGATGTGCCGCCTTTGGAAACGGCGCAGCGTTTCGTGACCGTTCCGGCCTGGGCGAGCAAGGTGGAGGTGGAGCGGGGCGATGACATGGGTATGGCCGTGTTCCCCGCCCATGAGCTAGGACTGATCGTCGTTTATGACACGGCGCGGCAGGAGCCGGGCTTCGACCATGAGCAAGTGATCTCGATCAACCCTCCGGCCGGCACAGTAGTGCCTGCCGGTACTGCAGTGACAGTACTCCTCAACCTGCTGGGATGATTGGGATGAAGGTTTCTGCCTCGACAGCCCCCCCGAACTCGGAGTTGACGTCCATCAACCGCGCTAGCAATTCAGGCGGTTCTGGTCGGCGGTCAACAAACTTCATTGTTGGCCGAAGGGGCGCCTCCGGCACCGCATCGGACTGCTTTGCGCCCCACGCACGAGCCCGTTTCGCGGGAGGGTCGCCTGGTTCTGAGATGACGCGTATTCATAGTGCTTGAGCAGATAAAGCCTGTGATCTGACCATGGAGTTCCCTTCAACGAGAGGAACGTTCCATGGCTAGCCGATCTCCTTCAGCAACCGCATGATGAGGTCCGCGACGTCTCGCTGACGCAGAATGCGAGTGTCTCGATCGGAATCCTCTCCCAGTTCGAAGTTTGCTACGGCTACAGGGCCGTTGGCAAGCCGGCGGCCCTTGGACGAAGTGGAAATGACAACCGCGGCTTCATTGAAGCGGTGCTGTGGAGTCTGCGGATGTGAAGACCGTAGTGCGACCTTCCAACTGTACATAATCTTCAAGCTCTTCAAGCGATAACGCGTCTGCATCAAGGGCGATGTTTTCGTTAGGCTTTTGACGCCTGTTCGGACGGGCCGGACTTGGTCGACACCACCATCGTCAAGGTCCACGCCACAGCCAGGGCGCAAAGGGTGGCTCAAAGCCTGCCATAGGCCGCAGCAATGGCGGCATGATTACCAAGATCCTGCGCTCACCGACACGCTCAGCAACCTAGTCTGCTTTGTTTCTGCCCTGCAAGCGGTTCAACACGGTCGGGGTTGCTCCTCTCATCGCCTGCGATCCTATGGAGCAGCTAGGCGACACGAGATGCCGGCTGTCGAACACCGCTCGCAGAAGGGGCTGAACAATCGAGCCGAGAATTCGCATCTGCCACTGCGAAAACGCGAAAGGACGTTGCAGGGTTTCCGATCGCCAGGAAGCCTCCAACGCTTCAACTCGATCTTCTCGGTGGATCGCGATCTGTGCGTCCCGCCCCGCTCAAAACGCTCTGCTCTCGCCATCCACAATCACCGCCTGCAAGCGATGGCGGAATGGAAAGTTGCGGTTGGGAAACCCGCACGACTTGAGCACCACCAGGATCAGCACGAGCATTTTCAGATAACGTGACAACACCGAAATGGGTGCATGAGGTGTCCGTCGAAAACCGCATGAAGGGCGATGGGGTCTTCTTCGACGTTGCTGGTAAGTTCTGACCATAGAGGTGGCGCGACTTAGGTCAGTCGGCGGTCCAGCCGCCGTCGACCAGAAGCGACGAGCCGGTCATCAGCGACGACGCGTCCGAGGCCAGGAACAGTATCGCTCCCATGAGGTCTTCCACCTGGCCGATCCTGCCAAGCTTGATCTTTGCCGAGACGGCCGCCAGCGCGTCAGCATCGAGACCGTATGAGCGCGTCATGGGAGTGTCGGTGAAAGTTGGCGCAATCGTATTGAAGCGAATACCCTTCGGGCCGAATTCGGTGGCAAGAGCCTTGGTCAAACCTTCGATCGCAAATTTCGATGCGACATAGACCGATCGGCTCGGTGCACCAACGTGGCCTAGCTGCGAAGAAATATGTATGATTGAACCCTTGCGACCTGCAGAGACGAGGGCCTTTGTGACAGTCTGTGCAAGGAAGAAGGCGGCCCTGACATTGATGCCGAAAACGGCATCAAAATCGTCGGCACTGACATCGGCGAACGCAGCGGGACGATTGGCCCCGGCATTGCTGACCAGGATGTCGTATGGCTCCCTGCCATCCAGCGCCTGACGTACAGTGTCAAGATCGGTGACATCCAACGCCAGTGCGTCGGCGATCCCACCCGCTGCCCGGATGGCTTCTGCCGCTGCCTCAACCTCGGATGCCGTTCGTGCGCACAAGGTAACGCTGGCGCCAACCTCAGCCAAGCAAGCGGCAGCGGCGAGACCGATGCCGCGTCCGGCACCGGTGACAAGGGCGCGGCGTCCGTCGAGACGAAATGACGGCGTCGAAGGGAGTGTGATCGGGTTCATCGCAAGCTTTAGCCTCCGAGTTTGTCGCGGAGCTGGCCAAGGGCCGTTGCGGCACCCTCGACCTCGGTGACCTCAAAGCCTTCCGATAGCGTAGGGCTGTAGGCGGCAAGCGCGTTGCGGGCACGTTCGGAATAGGTCACGCGCCCCGTCGCCGAAATGCTGACGCCGTCTGCGTTTTCGAAGCCTCGGTTCCAAAGGATTGCGCCATCACGGGACAGGCTTTTGGGAAGGTCGAGGGATACCTGGCCTTCAGACACATGCACCGGGTATCCGCCCGGCAGTCCGCCCGGCCCCGGCGCATGCGTCCGGATATCGCCAAATCCCGCCAAGGCGAGGAGCACCGGCACGGCGGATGCACCCGAGATGACATTGAGGTCTCTATACGGAAGCACGATGTGACGCGTCCGCTCATCGACATTCGAGATTTCGGCATCCCCGATCCAGGCACGAACCGGAGGGCCTGCACGCTCGCTGCCGATTTTTCGCCATTGCACGAGATGCTGATGATGCGCCAGAACGCGCACCGACGCGCGCTGCTCGGGCTCCAGCATGCCGGCAATCACCGCAGAGAAGATGCCGACGTTGCCTACGCCTGTCGTGATGGGCAACCCGGCCGCATGGAGGACCTGGTTCACGCCGTCGGGGTAGCAGGTGTTGACGAAGGAAATGTTGCTGTCCATCTGCAAGATTGCAGTGGCTGTTCGCGTCGGGAGGACGGAATGAAGCGCCAGTGTCAGGCCGAACCCGCCCTCCGCGACGAGACGCGACCATCGTGTGTCATTGCGGTCGACCTTCCAGGGCGACTGCAATGACGCGGAATGGACGACGACCCGCGGACGTATCGCATCGAGACTTGCGGCGACGCCCGACGACGAGGTGAAATCGACTTTCCCGATCTCGAACGTCACGGGCCTCCCGAAAATGGCCGCCCTGGCACGGCCAGCCTCGGCCAGCCACTGGAGCCGCTCTTCGTTGCGGCCCCCGATCGCGACACGAAGCCGTCCTGTTGCGGTGGAAGCCAGGTCGCCGATCATGACTTCGGCGTAGTAACCGGTGCCAATGATGAAGATGTCGGCTGTAGTCATGTATGACCCCACTTCAGTGGCCCGCAAGGCGACTATTTAAGAAACTGATTTGTAAACGCCTTGGAAACGTCGATACTGTTCTTCAGAAGACCCATCTCGACGAGCTGGCTCTGGAGTTCGTTCCACCCTGCGAGCGTCGACGAGCCCAATCCGTTTGCCTTCACGTCCGGCGACTGGGTGAGCTTCAGAACCTCCGGGAGTTTCAGCTTGGCATAGACCTTGTCCGTGCTGGGATTGGCTTTCACGAAGGCTTCGTAGGCCTCGTCGGGGTGCGCGATCGAGTAGTCCCAGCCGCGCACGAATGCTTTGGTAAAACGCGCTACCAGATCGGGATTCTCCGCGATCAGCTCGGCATTGGTCATAAGCGTCGTGGAATACATCTTCATGCCGAGATCTTCGAGTAGAATCCAGCTGACATTCTCGCCGGTCGCCTTCAGCTTCAGTGCGTCGTTGAAATAAAACCCGACGCCGACATCGATGCGATCCGCAGCGATAAGCGACACCAGCGCGCCATCCGCCGGTACCTCGGTCAGCTTGGCAGGATCGAGTTTCAGCGTCTTCTTGATCGCCTCCCACTGACGGCCGGTGCTGCTTTTGAGCTGGATGCCGAGCGTCTTGCCGTAAAGATCGGTCTCGACATTCTTGATGTTCTGCGACGTCTTGAAAATGAAGGCCGTCGGATTCTGCTGAAGCAGCACCGCCGTCGCAACTACGGGCAGGTCGCGTGAGGCGCCAAGCAGCACCTGATCGGCCGACGCGTAGCCGAAGTCTGCATCCCGGTTGCCCACCAGTTTCGTCGTAACCGACGAACCCTCGCCCGGAAGGAGTTCGACCTCGATGCCCTCCTCCTTGAAGAACCCTTTTTCAAGCGCCAGGAAAATAGGCGCATGTTCGGATCCGAACACCCAGTCGAGGCGCAGCTTGACCGAATCCGCCGCATCGGCCGAGGTGCCGAATGCCACGAAGCCCAACGCCGCGATCGCAGTACGACTAATCCACGACCCAAAACTGTTTGACATCTTCATCTCCCTTTTGCGTAACCCATTCGAAAAGCAGTCATCACTCACCCGTCTCCTCACATGGTCGCTGATGCCCCTGACGCGTCATCCTGGGCGTTGACCACGACCATCCGCTCGGCGGCAACGATGACGAGAAAAAGCAGGATCCCGAGCACGCTCATGCATACGATGGCCGCGAACATGAGTTCGGTATCGAGCGATATGTTCGAGGAATTGATGATGTAGCCGAGGCCTTCACCTGCAGCGACAAACTCTCCGACCACGGCACCAACGATGGCCAGGGTGATGGATATCTTGAGCGCGGCGAAGAAGTAGGGCATCGCCCATGGCAGGCTGATCTTGGTGAATTTCTCCCAGCCGCTGGCGCCGAGCGAATCCATGTATTGCAGCAGCTCCTTGTCGACCGAAGTCAGACCCTTGGCCGTGTTGATCACGACTGGAAAGAAGGCGATCAGCGCAGCAATGACGATCTTCGGTGTCAAACCGAAGCCGAACCAAATGAGAAACAGCGGCGCAAACGCGATCTTCGGCAGAATTTGTGCAGCGACGAGGAAGGGATAGGTCAGTTCACGGATGATCCTCGAATAGGCGATGCCAATCGCAATGACGAAACCCGCCGCGACCGCGTAGAGGAAGCCAAGCGAGATGGCGACGAAGGTCGGCCATGTGTTGGCGAGCAGCAACTCGCGGTTCTGCCATGCAGATACCGCGATGCGGCTGGGGGGTGGCAAGATCACCGGCTTGATCTGGAGAAGATGCACGAGCACCTCCCATGCAGCGAAGAATACGATGAAGACCATAGCTTGGCCGGCGACGACGCTGAGGCGGTACATGTATGGTCCCTTTTCAAGCCGTCACTGGATCGCGGTGACGCAGGAGGCTGCGGATATGGCTGGCGAGCGCCAGGAACTCGGGTCGCTCGCGCGTCTCTTCGGTACGCGGCCGCTCGAACGGCACCGGGATGCGTTCAAGAACCCGACCAGGACGGGCGGACATGACGACGACCTGTTCCGACAGCAGCACGGCTTCTGGAATCGAATGCGTGATGAAAACCACAGTGGTTTCTGTCTGCGCCCACAGCAGCAGCAGTTCCTCCTGCAACGTCTCCCGTGTGATCTCATCGAGAGCGGCGAAAGGCTCGTCCATCAACAGGATCCGAGGCTGAAACGCCAAGGCGCGGCAGATAGAGACACGCTGCTGCATGCCACCCGACAATTCGTGCGGAAAGCGCTCCTCGAAGCCCTGAAGGCCAGCGATCTTGAGCCAGCGCCGTGCTTCAGCCTCACGCTCGGCGCGGCTCATGTTGCGGCGCGCCACTTCCATCGTCAGCATGACGTTGTCGAGGGTGGTTCGCCACGGAAGCAGCAGCGGACGCTGAAAGACGTAACCGACCTGGCCCTGAGTCTTGAGCCGGCTGAGCGGCTCGCCGTCAAACAACACCGTACCACTCGTGGGCTGAAGAACACCTGAGAGGATCTTCAGAAGCGTGGTCTTGCCGCAGCCAGACGGCCCGACGATGCTCAGGAACGATCCTGGCGCAATGTCGAATGAAACATCATCAAGAGCCGTAACGGTGCTGGTCTTCGTCCTGAATGAAACCGCGAGATTCTTGATCGAAATACCGGGCGCCTTGCTCATGAAAAGTCGAACCGACCTGACTGGCTGTGATCCGATCGTTCCGATGGAACCCTTACGATAGCGACGACCCTAAGCATTCACGCTCCCCCAAACTGTGACAACAATACGTGATCACGATATGTGATCTTTGTCAATTGAAGTCCGTGCCCGACGTGCATGAGGAACGGATTGCGTCTTACGGCGGTTACTGATGAAGCCTCCGCTTCTCTATGGGCGAGACGGTTCACTTCCTGCTCCCACCCATCCCTGCGGCCTGTTTCGATGCGCAAGGGAGGTTGGCATCATGAATCGTCTACTTATCGTCCGCCACGGCGAATCCGAGTGGAACGCCACTCGCCGACTTCGAGGCCACGCTGATATCGGGCTTTCCGCGGAAGGCCGTAACCAAGCTAAGGCGCTACGCGCTACGATTAAGGCGTTGGCGCCTGACCTGGTGGCGACGTCGGACCTAAAGCGTACTCTTGTTACAGCCAAACTGCTCGGATTCGCGGATGCCGAGCGACTTGAGGATCTGCGCGAACACGATGTAGGTCTGTGGACGGGGCAGGCGATCATGAATCTCAAGACGACGAATGGCGAAGCCTATGCCGGCTGGCGTGCGGGTACCTATACCCCGCCGGGAGGCGAGAGCTGGACCGATTTTCGGACGCGGACCCACAATGCTGTGTTGAGGCTGGCCAGCCGAACCACCTCCACTTTGCTCATCGTCGCTCACGGAGGCGTGGTGCGGGCACTTCTTGAAAGCTTCCTCGCTCTTACACCATCGCGTATAATCCCCGTTGGATCTGCCAGTCTGACAGTTCTTCGCTGTCACAATGGGGACGTGGGCGATATGCGTCTCGAGCTTTTCAACTCCAGTCCGGCCGGACCAAACCTTGATGCGCCGGACTAGGTGGTCTTGGAGCAGCCGGCTCATGCGCAAGATGACTGCCCCCCAGCAACGGGCTGAATGCCAGGGAGATTGACCTCGATGCAGAGTTCAGATGTCTCATTGGTCGAGCGCTCGCAAACTGGCCAATAGGAGAGGCGCTCCTATTGCACGCCACGTGTGGAACGTTGGCCCGTCGCTGACGCGACCTATGACATTGTGTGGCTGCCTAAGGGCTATCGGTCGCCACCGAGTGTGGTCGCGAAATTCTTGAGCTGCAGGTAAGCCAAGAGCGCTTCGAGGCCATTTTCGCTGGTCGGCGCACAGCTTTTCGCCAAGGCCAAGCGCGAGCGACTATACAATGTGCAGCTGTTGTTTTTTTTGGCGTGACATAATCCGGCCTTAGCATAGCACAAGTACCGTCCGCCCTCGGTGGGGATGACAGTCCTATTGGGCAATTGGCCGTACGTACGTTTGCCATTTTTCTGCGCCCTCTAGTAGGTAGCCAAGACCCTCTCTCCGGGAGAGGCCCGCCGCGATCCCGGTTCTGGTTGTTGCCCCTCCTGTTTTTCTCACCACTTCACCCTGAAGCCGGCGGTGCCGGCAAGGGCGTAGCTGTCGCCGAAGTTTTCCAGCGAACTGTTGACCGAAACCTCGCCATAGATCGAATATTTGTCGTCGTTCCAGTTGTAGGAACCGCCAAGGCCGAGCCCGCCCCACAGCCTGTCGGGCCGCGTTTCGAAGCTGACGCCTGAGACGTCGACCTGGGTGGCGTCGAGGAACTCGTAATAGAGATTGGCGATGCCGTAGAGATGGCTGCGCCGGGTCTTGCCTTCCTCGTCCTTCCAGTTGCGGTCGTGGTCGGCCGAGATGCCGAGGCGGCCGCGCAAGGAGTCGCCGCTGTCGAGCGAGACATTGGCGCCGAAGACATCGGTGAAGCGGCTGAAATGGACATTCGAATAGACAAGCTGGGCCTGCGGGGTCAGCGTCCAGGCTTCGTTGAGGGCGATCTTCTTGCCGGTTTCGAGCGACAGCGCATAACCAAAACCGCCATTGCCATCGGTCAGCGTCGGTGTCGCAAGGCCAAGCGCCTTTGAGGTCAGGTCGCTGTTGAACCAGGTCAGCTGGGCCTGGCCGTCGACATAAAAGCCGTTCTGGTCATACCAGGTCAGCGTGCCGCCGAAGCCACCACCTGTCGTGTCGATGCTGCCATCGCCGAAGAACGAGGTGACGTTGCTCGAGGCCTGGCCGAGATGCACGGTGATGCCGCCGATCAGCTTCGAGCCATCTTCGGCCTCGTGCAGCAGCCCGTCGAGACCGGCCTGCAGCTTCCACACATTGGTGTCGTAGTCGGTGCCCGAGGTGGTGACGGCCGGCTCGATCTTGCTGTGGCTGCCTTCGATGCGGCCCCAGATCGCCCGCTGGTCTTCGATCAACGCCCGGGTGCCATCAGCATTGCCGGCATAATATTGCGCCTGTTCGTTGGACACCGCGCAGCGGAAGTTCTGCGAGGCATCCTTGCAGAACACCGTCTCGGGGGCTGGGGCGGGCTCGGTCCAGTAGCGGTTGCCGACACGCTGCTGCAGCGTCGGCACGCCGTTCAGCGCCAGAAGGTGCTGCGGATAGGCTTCGTAGAGGGGCACGCCGGGCTGATAGCGCGGCTGCGGTGGGATGGGTGGAATGGGCGGCGGAACAATTTCCGAACGCAGATACCAGTCGCTGTCGGAGGGATCGGTGACGCCATTGTGGAACAGAGTGTAGGCAAAGGCACCGCCGACCACCGCCTGCTGGCCGTCCTTGGTGACATAGTCGCCACGCAGGACAAACGATCCGTTGGCCGTCGTCGCGCCATTGATGGCGTCGACAACCTTGATGCCGTCGGAAAGCGTCAAGGCGCCCAGACCAGTGGTGTTCCTGACGACTAGGGACGTCAGGCCGGTTGCCGTCCCGCCATTGATGACGAGCATATCAGAGGGCGAGCCGTCGGCGCCAAGATAGGTGTTGAGCGCAATCGTGCCGCCCTGGCCGACATAATTCTGCGTCGTCAGCGTCTTGTAGCTTGCCAGTTGCGTCGGATCTCCGACCGGTGCGACGAATTCGATCAGCCCGGCATTGGCCGTCTGCTGCGTGACGTTCGAGCTTGCCGGGATGGTCCAGATGCTGGTCGGGTCGACCGAAACATTGGTGACGTCGAACGCCGCGCCGGTCCAGTGCGAGCCGGTGGCGAGGTCGATGTTGAGCGTGGTGAGCGCCTCCGCCAGGGCGTGGCCGTTCAGCACGCTGCCGTTGGACGCGTCCAGTTGCACGGCGGTTGCCTGCGGCGCGAATGTGTTGGCGTAGGCCACTAGCATGTAGCCCCCGCCGCCGGTCACCACCGCTCCGTCGGTCACCACCATGTTAAGCGGACCTTCGGCGCCGATGGCGATGGACTCGGTGCTGACCAGGCTGCCGCCGGCCAGGCGCACATTGTCTATCCCGCTTGCCGTGAGGTTCAGCGAATAGAGCCCGAACGTACCCGCTCCCGTCGCCAGCACCGGCGTGTTGGTGAGGTCGATCGTGCCTGGACCGAAATTGAAAAACAGAGCGGCACCGCCGCCGGAGGTAGTAACGCTGGAATTGCGACCGATCACCGTGCCGCTATCTACCCTGATGCCGAACGAATCCGTGCCGGTTGTGGTGATGGTGTTGGCCGTCATGTCGACGGCGCCGTTGAATGAT
Source organism: Aminobacter sp. GW821-FHT11F06 (assembly GCF_058808215.1). Taxonomy (NCBI): domain Bacteria; kingdom Pseudomonadati; phylum Pseudomonadota; class Alphaproteobacteria; order Hyphomicrobiales; family Phyllobacteriaceae; genus Aminobacter; species Aminobacter sp. GW821-FHT11F06. The sequence continues at coordinate 32,143 of NZ_JBXARL010000005.1, forward strand.
GTATTGACGCCCGCCGCGCCGTTGCCTCCCGTCACATTGATCGTGGTGCCCGTGCTGGTGATCAGGCTGTTTGGGCCATCTGACTTGAGCCCGGCGGCAGGGATCGCGCCTGTCACGCTGAAGCTCGAACCAACCGGTCCATTGGGTGTCACGAGATTGGCCGTGGCCAAAGTGTAATATGTCGGGTTCGCGGGTGCTGCGATATTGATCACGCTGTTGCCCGACACCGTGACACTGCTGTTGGGACGGGCCCATACCCCGACCGCGGCGTCTGGCCCGGCGACTGTAAGGTTCTCGATCGTGACCGTTGCGCCGTTAAAAGCGACCAGTCCCGCGCTGCCCGCTTGTCCGGTGGCGTGAACGCCATTGAGGTTGATAGTCAGGCCGCTGCCGATCGTGCCCGCCGCGACAGTGCTATTGTCGACCGAGACGCCGATGCTGTTAGTGCCATTCATCTGCAGGGTTGATCCAGGCAACAGCGTCACCTGGCCGCCGTCATGCAGATAGACGCCCATCGCCCCATTGCCGTTCATCGTCACTGGGATAAGCACGTCTGCGACGATGCGGCTGCCGGCACCAGACGCGCCGAGCCCGACCGAGTTGAACGCCGCCGTCGTGATGCTAGTGCCCGAATGCAGGAAGATCGTGCCGCCGCTCTCGGCGATAGCGCCGTGGCCAGCTGAAATGTTCGTGCCCGCCGTGGCGGTGTTGTTGATGGTGACAGCGGTGGCGTTGATCGTTCCGCCGATCGCTGCCAGCCCTGCACCGACGCCGGTGGTGGTGATTGCGGCACCGTTGAGAGTGACGCTGCTCGTCGCCCCGTTGGCGAGCACCGCGTGGCCGCCGACGGTCTGGATGCCGAGGCTGCCATTCGGCACGCTGATCGTTCCGCCGCTGGCCTGGAGCGCGTTGCCATCGACGGTCTGCAACGTGATCAGACCCGGGCTAGGACTAGCGGAACTGTTCAGCACAAGCACACCGCCGGTGACGTTGGTCGCGGGCGTTGCCCCGGTCGTGCTTATGATCGTGCTGCCGACGACGGTGGTGGTTCCAGACGCAACGTTGATCGTCGTCGTGACCGTTGGTGGGCTCGGCCCGACAACCTGGCCCATCGCTGGTCCTTGGGTCGACAGCATGGCGCTCAGCGCGGACGTGACAGCGACTAGCGTCGCCGACAGATTTTGAAATATTGGTGGGGTTGTAGATTTTTGCCGAAACCGAAAGCGGGGCAAAATCATTGGGCTCACGGAACGCCTCCGTTGATGCCCCAACAGCCCAACATGAGCATGAGCTTATATCTTCTTGCGTGCAAGTAAGCCGGTATTCAGGAATCCATTTTGACGATTGGATGTGGCATTTGAGCAATTGCTAAAAATTGCTGATCAAACCAGCCGCGCGCTATCGTTGTAGCGCGCGAGGATCTTGTAGCCGGTCTTGCGCGAGATATCGAACTCCCGGCAAAGTTCGAATGTGTAACCCATCTATCCGGAATGAACTGTCACCGATCTCTCGGGAAGGGCACATCAAATCGCTCATGGTGGCGATCTGACGGCGCCCGAGCGCGTAGCGTCCCGCGCGACGAATGCCGCCCGGGACGCCGCGGCCTGCTGCTCAGAGCGGGGTCGACCACTGGCCGCCCTTGTACAGGCGGGTAGCGGAGTTGGTGGTGGTGAGATCCACCTCCACCGACATCGAGCGGGCCGAACTGAACATCGTCGACGTCGCGATGTCCTGCTGGAACCAGACGAGCACCGTGTCGATCGGCGTCAACGTCACTTCACCTTGCACCATCCCGCTGGGCGCCACGTAGAGCGGCGTCGTATGCGGGACGCCATTGAGCGTGGAGATCTGGCTGAGCGCCGGGTGGATCAGGCCGAACTGGTTTTGCATTGTCACGCCGGTGACCGGCCCTCCGGTCGAGGGCGGCTCCAGGATACCGTTCGGATCGAGAAGGCATTCCTGGCCAAGTCCGAGAGACCGCTGGTTTGTCGTCGCCGTCACCGTCACCGTGTCGGCAAAGACATTGGTGCCGAACAGCGAAAACTGCGGCGTCCAGGAGAAGGAGGTGCTGTAGACAAACTTGGACAGCGATTGCCAGACGACGTTGTAGCTCCCGCTGTCATCGTCGGATGCGACCTTCTTGGCGAAGCACATGGCATAGTCGTTAGCCTTGAGCGTCGTCAGATCGTCCAGATCGACCAGGATCGTCACTTCCTTGGACACGGCAGCCAGCGCCGAGTAGAAGGCGCCGAGATTGTTCCTCGCAACCTCCAACTCGTGGATGTCCACGCCGTCTGCGCTGGCCGCGCTGAAGGTTGCCTTCTTGTCGGCGACCGAGGTGCAACTGCAAAGTTCACCGGTCACCGACTGCCCTTGCCTGACGTCGTAGGTATTGCCTTTCGAAACGGAACCGGACGTGATGTCGATCTTGAACGGTTCACTGGTGCTGACGGTGCCGTCGCCGCTGGCGACCTTCGTCCACATAATCCCAACCTTCTTATAAATGTGCAGCTTCGCCATGTTGGTCTCCTCGAACCTTTGCTGATATCGATTCAGATACGCAGTACACACGCGCCATGCAGGATAGACTCCTAATGTTATCGGCAAGCATCGCCACTAAGATAATCCTTTAACATTTTCAGTATTTCATACGGTGGCGCGACGCTTAACTTGCATTACCTATTTGTATTCGTCCTGAGGCTGGCGTCCAAAAAACCTGTCCATCCGTCCCGGCGCGGGTAAGGCAGGCGGATGGCAGGGTGGGGACACCTTCAGACGGCCATCAATTCCCTGAGCCAGTGTTCCAGTTGGTTGCTGCCGGGGGCAGGTCCCGGGATCGCGAGCCATTCGGCTTCTCCGCGACGGAAGGCTTGCCGCGCCGCACGAGGCGACACGCCAAAGGCTTCATGGAAGATCCGGCCGAAATGCGCATCGTTCCGGAAGCCGAGATCGTAGGCAATGTCGCTGATGCGGCGATGGTGAAACTTCGGGCTGCAGATATCGAACATTGCACGTCGGAGACGGCGAAGCCTGATGTAGTGGTGAACGCCTCCGCGCGCCTCGAACAATCGGTAGAGTTGGCTTCGCGAGATATGGAATTCGGTGGCCAGTGCTTCAGGCGCCAGGTCCGATTGGTGCAGACGCTCTTCGATATAGCGTCGAATGGTGCGGACAAGTCCGTCGTGCAGATCCGTTGCTGAGGCGGGCGAAGCGACGGTGCCGATCGCCAGACATGCATCCGCGAGCGTTGCCGTCACCTGAGTGAGGACTGCCGCTTCATGGAGCCAAAGGCGCGGGGCCTGTTGGCACAATGTCATGATATGCTGTCCCCGCAGGGCGCCCATGGCCGTGTCGCCACTGAGAATGCGGGCAGGTCGGCCACCCGGCCCGCCCGCGGCCGGAGACAGCAGCGACCGCGGCAGGACCAAGCTTACGCTTTCGCCGGGATGCGCGACGAAGTCGAGCGGGCTGGCCAGATCGATGATCCCGACATCCAGGCGACGTAGACGCTTGTGGCCGGACCGGCGCAGGAACCCGCCATCATGAGTGCAGATGTGGATGACGAAGTGATCCAGGTCGTCGCGCCGGAGCTTGGTATCGGTCCTCGTATAGCGGGCGAAATCGCTCTTGCCGTGCATGACCAGCGCCAGGCCCAGGTGGTAGACGGTCAGCGACGCGAAAAACCCTTGCTTTCGCCGATGAAACGGCAACGTTACCTTGAACAAACAAGACAAGAGGTCTTGCCAGAAAATCAGGCGATCTGTCTCCGCAACGTCTGAGGTGGAGTAGTTGAGTGTTTGTATTCGTGTTCCGATAATTTCAGGCGCTTGTACGGCAGTAAAGAAATTTGACGAAGGCATATCAAACTCCAACATAACCGATGGAGATCGACTATTACCAAGTCATCTGTAAATCGGGAGCAAAAAACCAAAATATATCAACCATACTGTTGCCGGCGCTTGGGTCGGTAATGGCCATTTTGGGTCCGCCAGACTTCAACCGGACATTATCCCTTACGTTGAATGCCGCGTGAAAACTCCTCTTTTTTAAGTAATCAAGGTAATCAGAGTGGCGGCATTTTTTTTGATCGCGCCCAACGGCACCATCTCACGCAACTGCTATCGTCTGATCGTTCTCCTGGTTTGTGCGTTCGCCATAGTCTTCCGCGTCCCGAACGCCAGGCTGGACGAGTGCCGGCCACGTCGCACTTTTCGCTATGGTCCAACTGAGCGCGTTGCCGTTCAGCCGGCGTAGCGAGCGGCCGGCTGGCCGGTCTGGGTAGCGTTGAAGAGGGCGGCGGCCGAGGCCTCGTATTGGTGCCAGAGCTCCAGGTTGGACACGGAGGGCCAGGTGACGGCCTCACCCTTGTCGAGCCCGGCCAGGGCCGCCTTAACCATGTTTTCAGGCGTCATGACCAGCGCTGGCGGGATCTGGTCGAGCGGCAAAATCGAGCCGTCGTAGATTTCGGTGGCGACAGCGGCTGGCAGCACCACCTGCACCTTGACCGCTGTGCCCTGCAGCTCCTGTTGCAGGCCGAGGCTGAACAGCAGCACGTAAGCCTTGGTGCCGCTATAGACCGAGGTGATCGGCAGGACCGCCACCGACATGGCTGAGGCCAGGTTGACGATCGTGCCCTTGTCGCGGGTCCGGAAGGACATCACCGCCGCGCGCGACAGGCGCGTCAATGCCGTGATGTTGACATCGAGCATGGCGGCGATTTCGCCGGCGGAAAGCCTGTCGGTCGTCCCGAGACCAGAGGTGCCGGCATTGTTGACGAGCAGGTTTATGCCTGCTTCTTCGGCGAGGATCGCCTCGATCCGGGCCACGCCTTCGTTGGTCGAGAGATCGGCCACCACCGTTTTCACGCCGATACGGTGCTTCGTCTCCGTTCAAATGAGTGACGAAGATCTAGCACTCGAACATTCCCATGATTAGGCGCTATAATCCCATTGAGCTTATGGAAGGAGCCAATGAATGCGGCGCGAGGAACTGGGAGAACTGGCGGCTTTTGCCGCTGTCGCTCAAGAATGCAGTTTTACCAGGGCCGCCGCGCGCCTCGGCCTTTCCCAATCGACCCTCAGCCAGACAGTCTCGGCGCTCGAAGTAAGGCTTGGCCTGCGGCTTCTGGCCCGTACGACCAGGAGCGTGCGACCAACGGAAGCGGGGGAGGAATTGCTGCGGACGCTGCAGCCCGCCTTTGAGGATATCGAAGAACGCCTGCGTGCATTGACCAATCTTCGAGACCGGCCGTCGGGGACGATCCGGGTGACGACCATCAAGTCGCCCTACCTGTCCATCGTCTTGCCCAAGCTCACCACTTTCCTTGAATCCTATCCGGAGGTGAGGGTCGAGGTGGTGATTGACGACAGGTTCACCGACATCGTGGCGGCAGGGTTCGATGCCGGCATCCGGTTTGGCGAATATGTGGAAAAAGACATGGTCTCGGTGCCGATCGGTCCCGATGTGCGAGCTGCCGTCGTCGCCGCCCCATCCTATTGATCACGCCATCCATTGCCGGCATCACCCGGCGACCTGGCGGAGCACAATTGCATCAATTTCCGCATGGCCAGCGCCGGCGAAATTTTCCGCTGGCGCTTCTGGGACGAGGGGAGGCCGCTCGATGTCAAGGTCGGCGGCGCCCTGACGGTGAATGAGGGCGACGTGCTCGAGGCTTCCGCCTTGGCGGGGCAAGGACTGGCCTATATCTTCGAGGATCAGGTGGCCGAACACATAAGCGCTGGCCGGCTGGTGCGCTGCCTCGAAGCGTGGTGTCCGCCTTTCCCAGGCTATTATCTCTACTATCCGAGTCGGAAACAAAAACCCGCGGCCCTCTCGGCCTTCATCGATCTCTTGCGCTATCGCGCCCCGTAATGCGCGCAGAGGTCCAACGACGCTTTCAGTCGCCTCGGTTGACCAGGTCATTTAGATTGAGAAACCCATCGCGGACGAGGGTGAGGACGCACAATGCGTTGACCGTCCTGCTGAGCGACAGCACAGCGGGTCTATCCTGTTGACCAGTTGTAACGGCGCACATGCTCAACCAATGAGCGGAGCTTTGGCGCCATGTTTCGGCGTTGCGGATAGTAGAGATAGAATCCAGGAAAGGGCGGCAGGAAGTCTTCGAGCAGCCAGACGAGCTCGCCCCTGTCCGCATAGGGCAGGAACGTCTCGCGTATCGCGAAGGTGATCCCGGCCCCGGAAAGTGCGGAGCGTAGCATCAGTCGAAGATCGTTCGTTGTGATCTGCGGTTCGACCGCGACGTCGAAGGCAACGCCATTTTCCTCGAATTCCCATCGATATGGAGCGACATTGATCGCTGGGCGCCAGCCGATGCAGCGGTGGCGAACGAGCTCGCGCGGGTGGGTGGGCACACCGTGGGCAGCCACATAGGTGGGCGAGGCTACGACGGCTTCGCGCCGGGTACCTCCGAGCGGCACGGCGATCATGTCCTGCTCAATCACCTCGCCAAGCCGGACACCCGCGTCGAACCCGGCCGCTACGATGTCGAATTCCTCGTCCGTTACCGTCACGTCGATGGTGACGGCGGGATTGGCCTCGGCAAAGCTGGAGAGAAAGTGCCCCGACAGGAAGTCTTCGGCGATGGAGGTGACGGCGATTCTCAGCAAACCACGCGGCCGATCTTCGGCCGCCAGTTGCTCCAGCGCGGCCATGATGTCCGACAGGGGGCGCGACAGGGCCATACGCAGGCTCTCCCCCGCCTCGGTCAATCGAACCGAGCGCGTGGTGCGCGTCACCAGCGCCGTGCCAATGGCGTCCTCAAGGCGCCGGATGCCTTGACTCACGGCAGATCGCGTGACCCCCAGGCGATCGGCGGCTGCGCGGAAATTGTCCTCCTCCGCCACCGCCTGAAACAAGGGCACCAGGTTGAGGTCGATCTTATTTGTCAAATTCTACTAACCACGATGTCCATGATTGAAGGGGTACTGGCGATAGTTGGAAAAGTCCATCTTTCCTAGGCAACAAGCAAGGGACAGATCTTGAACAAGATCACTTTGATCACCGGTGCTTCGAACGGGATAGGCGAAGGCATCGCCCGCGAGTAAGCATGATGAATGGGAACGCATGGTCGAGGTGAATATCAAGCGCGTGCTGTGGGGCATTGGCGCGGTTCTGCATCGGCAGCGTGGAGATGGCCTTGCGCTGCTTCAAATTGGGAGACAGACGATGAAAAGACTTCTGGTGACGTCTATGGCAGTCGCCTTGCTCGGTCAGGTGGTGAGCGCAGAAGAGACCGATATGGCAGCAGAGCACCCTTATGTCGGCATGTGGGTTACGGCCGACGGCAGCATTCGCCACGAATTGTTGGCCAATGGCCGTTACGTGGAGGCGCGGGGCGCTCGTGAGAGCGCCTATGAAGGGCGCTATGAGGTGACCGGCGATCATATCGAATATTGGGACGATACGGGCTTCACTGCGGATGGCGATTTCGTCGATGACGTGCTCTACCACGCGGGCATGGTGCTTTATCGCCGCTAGAAAGAGTGCGACCGCGCCGCAGTCGTCACGCATTTCCGGCAGCCACTGCACGCTCGGCAATGGTTGAGAGCCTGAGCCTCGCGAACTCTTCAGCCAAGGTGAGCTCCGCGCGGCTGAATGCGTCCACCAGAGCTGCATTCGTTGCGCGTTCCACCGGGCAGGAAGGGTGATCCTTCGACACGGTTGCGGGCAGAAGCTGTCCTTCATCCAATGCCTTCTGAACGTCAAGCACGGTCAATTCATCGAGGGACCGCAAAAGCATCCAGCCGCCTCCGCGACCACCCTCCGAATCCACCACGCCACTGCGTTTCAGAGCGCCCATCGTGCGGCGCACGACCACAGGATTGGTGTTCAACATCTTTGCGATCGTTTCCGATGTTTCCCGCCCACCGAGCAACCCCATGTGGATGAGCACATGGATCATCCGTGCCAATCGGCCATCTCGTTTCATTTAGCCTTCCCTAAAGCGTAACAATTATTGTTACGCATGCTTGACTCTTCTCCATTCTGTAACTTAGAAAATTACGAACTCAAGGATGTCGGGATGCGAAGACGAATTATGTTGGCCGGCATGTTGGCGGCAGCATGCCCGGTGAAATTAGTTCGAGGCGATACCCACGGCAAAATATCGACAGCAGGAGGATCGAAATGCGCACTCGGATCGTCGAAACACGAACCATTCGTATGAACGTCGTCGAGCAAGGAGACGGGCCTCTCATTCTCTTGTGCCATGGCTTTCCGGAAACGTCTCACGCCTGGCGGCATCAAATACCGACACTTGCTGCCGCAGGATTTCGCGCGGTTGCGCCCGACATGCGCGGGTACGGGCAAACAGAGTGCCCCTTGGCCGTCGACGAATACAGTGTGTTTCATCTCGTCGGTGACATGATCGCGCTGTTGGACGCGCTTGAGGCGCAGACCGCCATCATCGTGGGCAACGACTGGGGCGCCACAGTTGCCTGGCAGGCGGCGCAGATGCGGCCGGATCGTTTCCGGGGCGTGGTTGCCATGAGCGTGCCGATGATGGGCCAACCACCCGTACCGCCAACCCGCATCTTCCCCCAGACCGCCGAAGCGCAACTCTACACGCTCTACTTCCAGGAACCCGGTGTCGCGGAGACGGAACTGGAACGAGACATCCGGCAAACGCTGCGGAAGGTCTTTTATGCCGCCTCCGGAAACGCTGGCGCGCGGCTGACGGGAGACCAAACGCCAAACCCGTTCGGCATGGTATCGCGACGGGATGGACTGCTTGCGCCACTCCCCGACCCGCAACAAATGCCGGATTGGCTCACTGTTGCCGACCTCGACGCCTATGCAGGCGCCTTCATGCAGACCGGATTTCGCGGAGGGCTGAATTACTACCGCAATCTGGACCGCAATTGGCAGCTACAGGCTTCGTTCGCCGGCGTGAAAATCAAGGTCCCGGCTCTGTTCATGGTGGGCGAACGTGACACGGGGTTCAGCATCCCCGGAATGCGGGACATCATAAATGCGATGCCGGCGCTCGTTCCTCAGCTTTCCGAACCGATCGTCGTGCCAGGCTGCGGACACTGGCTTCCACAAGAGTGCCCCGAACTCGTGAATAGCGCCCTCATCAAGTTCCTTCAGCGCATCTGAAAGCGCTCATCGGGCATGCATGTCCGCCGCAGTCAGTTTTCATCCCGCAGGCCAACGGCTTAGCGGAAAAAACGATGGAGAATGCAATGGCAACGCGCAGATCATTCTTGAAAGGCGGTGTTTGGCTTCTCACCATTTCGGCGGCAAGCCTGGCCACCCAGGCCAGCTTTGCCGCGGCGCGTCGAATGGCCAATCAGGTCGATGAGATCCTGAGGGGGACCGAGCCGGGTGATATTCCTGTCCAATACGTTCGCCGTCCCGAACTAGTCATCAATCTGAACATTGCTCGGCAAATGGAGGTCTCGCTTCCAACCGACCTGGTTGGTTTGGCTGACCAGGTGATCGGATAGAGCCATAGGCGACATCCCTTTATGGACGCCTTCCTCTCGTTCCGATCACGACGGACAGCAGGTGACTAGTCCGTTGCGGACACAGCACGTTTCTGGATACCAATCGGGTATCCATTTCGAACATGGCTTTCACCCTCACATAAGGATCCTCATCATGTCGGACAAACCGCACGAAGGCCTCGATCGCCGTGATTTCATGATCGGGTCTATTGTCGCAGTCGGCGCGTCGGCGGCCCTGGCAATCAAGGCTGGCACTGCGAATGCCCAGGACACTGGGACATCCTCTGCCGGCGCGGCATCGGGGGCGGCGCAGGGAACGGTCTACACAGGTGATGTGATCGAGGGGAAGAAAGTCGTCAGCGCCCTCGACGTCAACGATCTCGAGCCTGGCAAGAGGCACAGGCTTTATTTCCAAGGGGTGCGAATGCCGACGGGGCAACACTGGCATGTTTCTGTGATCGTCGCCAAAGGCGTCCGGCCAGGCAAGCGCGTTGTCCTGGTCAGTGGTGTGCATGGCGACGAGATGAGTTCTGTGCATACGGTCCACACCGTCATGAACCAGCTCGATCCGGCGGAGATGTCAGGCACGGTGATGGCGGTCACGGACGTGTCGCGTCCCGCCATGGAGAGCATGCAACGCAGATGGCCCAATGCGGGCAGGGGCATTGATCTAATCGACATGAATCGGGAGTGGCCCGGCAACGAGAACGGTGCCAGTGCGCCCAGCCGACACGCAGGGCTGTTGTTCAACCGGCTTCTCCGACCGAACGCCGATGTCGCGATCGACTTCCATACAGGCACAACTGGCTTCGATGTCAGCGCATTCAATCTCGCCAGCATGGATGTGCCCGAAATCAAGGCGATGGTGGAGCTTTACCCCGTCCGCCAGATTTTTGACAATCATGTGTATCCCGGGGTCCTGCATAACGCGTTTGTCGACGTCGGCATCCCGGCCTTCACCCCGGAGATCGGCGCTGCGCGTGTCCTCAATCTGGAGATGATCCCCCAGTTCGTCGAAGGCACGATGAACGTCCTCAAACGTCACGGCATCCTCGCCGGGCCAATGGGGCGTACAGGAAAAGACCTGGGTGTCTTCATCGGCAACAGTGCGGTCCCGATCCTGGCAAGCCAAGGCGGTTTCGTCGAGCATCTGGTCAAGCTCAACGACAAGGTCGAAGCCGGACAGAAGGTGGCTATCCAGCGCAACAGCTTCGGCGAGGTGGTTGCTGAATATACCAGCAGCGTGGCGGGGGAGGTGACTGGCCTGCGCAGTGATGCATCGGCAGAACCCGGCACGCCGTTGGCCTTCATCCTCTATAAGAACACGCCTCCGGTGGACAAAGAGACTTACCCCGAGTGAGGAGAAGCTGATCACCATTGCACGCGCCCCCGCGTCGATGAACCCGCAAAGCGATTGATGTACAGCGTACATGGTTGCCCGGTTCCTCGTCGGAACTCTACGCCGGCGCCATTTCCACCTGCCTCCTGGGGAATGGCCGGAACGCCATGAGGATCAATACCGCCACCAGTCCCATGCCCGACGAACCGACATACATCAGCATGTAGCTGTTGAAATGATCGTAGATCAGGCCGCCCAGCAGTGGACCGGTCGACATGCCAAGGCTGCCGGCCATCGCAGTGCCGCCGATGATCGTCCCCATCATCGTCAGCGGAAAATTCTCACGGACGATCACGGCGTAGAGTGGCATCGTGCCGGCATAGATGAACCCGACCAGTGCTGCCACCGCGTAGAACGGGCCAAGCGTCGAGACGAAGACGTAGGCGAACACACCGAAGGCCTGCGCCAGCAGCCCGAACGCCAGCACGCGCTTTGCGCCGAACTTGTCACCGAAGATGCCAAAGGCGATGCGCCCGCCCATGCCGGCCAATCCCTCGACGCTGTAGATCGACACGGCCAGGATCATCGGGACGCCACAGGTCACTGCGTAGCTCACCGTATGGAAGATCGGGCCGGAATGGGTGGCGCAGCAGAAGAAGTTCGCCAGCATCAAAATGATGAACTGCGGCGAGCGCACCGCCTGCCTGACCGTCATGTCGGTTTGCGGCTCGTCTGTCATCGCCGCCGCCTGGGCCCCGCTCAACGCCGGCGGGCGCCGAACGAGCAGCGCGGCGGGGATCATCACGACCGCCGTGATACCGGCTATGATCAACATTGCAGTGCGCCAGTCATGGATGGTAACCAGCCAGGCTGCGAGAGGTGCCATGGTCATCGGCGCCATGCCCATGCCCGCAGAGACCAGTGAGACGGCGAGGGCGCGCTGCGTATCGAACCAGCCTGTCACGCAAGCCATCATCGGTGCGAAGATGGCGGCGGTCGCCGCCCCGACCAACAGGCCAAACAGCAGCTGGAACTCGGCCAGCGATCCCGCCTGGCTGGCAAGCGCCAGGCTTGTGGCCAAAACGACCGATCCGGTGAGCACCACCAGACGCGGCCCGAACCGGTCTGAGAGGGTGCCCCAAATCATGCTTGCCGCCGCCATGGCGAGGAAGCCGATCGTCATCGCCGTCGATATGCCGGTGACGGACCAGCCGGTGTCCTGCGACATCGGCCGCAGGAAGACAGGCAGCGAAAACATGGCGCCGATCGCGATGCAGCCCAGCAGGCCACCCGCCGCGACGATCACCCAGCGATAGGAATGGTTCATGACACTCTCCCCGACGTTGCCAATGGCTCCCGATGCGCCGTTTCAGATGCCGGACGCGCGATCGATGTGACAAGGACGTATCAGCGCAGCCTGTCCCGACATCTGGCTGCATTTTAGTGTCAGTATTTTCGGCAACCCCTTCAGCCGCAACAGCATTGTGTCGCTCCGCCGCAAGGTGCGCAGGGCAGGGAGGTTCACGAGGTCAATATCGGTTTCCAGCAAGTGACGCATAGAAAGAGCAGCCCCATCATTCGAACGGAGCCTAGTTGTTTGGAGGTGGGGCCATGGCAGGCATCGCCGTCAGACCGGAAAATGCTGCGCTGGGAAAGCTCGCAAAGGCACACGCAATCGCCCATCACGGCGAGCTCCGGCAAGGCGTATTCGAAGACGACCATGGGCGCTCGCACCGCGGATTGGTAACGCTTCCATTCGTGGGTACGGGATTGCCGAAAGATGTATCCGCGCGGAAGGTTGGGGAGACCGCCCCGGACGGCGCCGGCTTGCCGGCGCTTCACCGTTACCCGCGCGAGGGCGCAGCCCTTCCATGTCCTTTTTCAAGTGCAAAGACGAGTGAACTCTCCGGCATGCCTTTGGCATGGCGGTCGAGGCTGTTCGAAGGTTCCTCAGGGTCGAGGGCGGAGCGGCGTTGTCGAAGACTTGGGCGTGAACCCGCCCGGAGTCACCAACGCATTGCATGACGAGGCCCTGGGGCTGCGCCGGACGTCTCCTCACAATCGGCCGCGTCGCGGATCACAATTTAGCCGGTCGCCCACCGAAAGCCGAAGCGTCGCAGAATACGAGATTCTGCGACGCGGAAGTGCGTTTCAGTTGTCAGTTGGCAGCAGCGAGGAGGAGGTCTCGTATGACCTGTCCGACGCCGCTTGCCGATTGTGGATTCTGTCCGGTCACCAGGCGGCCATCGACAATGACCCTGCGTGTCCAGTCCGGAGCCGGATGATGATGGGCGCCACGCGCCGTGAGTGTGCTTGCCAGCAGGAAGGGCACGATATCCTCAAGCCCGACAGCACGCTCTTCATCGTCGGTGAAAGCGCTGACGTTCTTGTCGGCAACCAGGTATGTCCCATCGCTGAGCTTGACGTTCACGAGCGCCGATGGCCCATGGCAGACTGCGCTGACAATCCCTCCGGCCTCGTAGATCTTCCGGGTTGCCGCCTGCACATCGACGCTGCTGGGGAAGTCCCACATCGCGCCGTGACCGCCGGCGAAAAAGATCGCTGAATATCGCGCCGTGTCGACGTCGCCAAGCCGCGTCGTTTGCGCAACGGCCTTGCGGAAATTTTGATCGTTCCAGTAGCGGGCATTGATCTCGTCGTTGAGATCCAGCCCGTCGACCGGAGGTTCGCCGCCTTGGATCGACGCGAATTCCACCGCGATGCCAGCAGCATCGAGGACGGCGAGCGGGTGCGTGACCTCGCCCAGGTAGTAGCCGGTTGGTTCGCCGGTCTTTCCCTTGGTCGCGTGGCTCGTCAACACGAATAGGACCGGCTTGATCGCCGGATGGTCTGTAGTGCTCATCGGAATGCCTCCTTGGGTTCTCGTCGAATGGCTGGAACTTTATTCATTCCTTGAAGGATGATAAATGACCTGTAATTCAATTCATTTGTTCGCATGAGGCAAAGATGGCGCGTCGGTTCGATTACCTTGCCGATGTAGAGGTCTTCGTTGCGGTGGTCGAGCACGGGTCGCTTACCGCTGGCGCGGTCGCACTTGCGACCACGCCTTCCGTCGTCAGCCGTGCCATCGCCCGCCTCGAGGCCCGTTTGGGCAGCCAGCTTTTGCGTCGGACCACAAGGCGCATCGGGGTTACCCATGATGGACAGCAGTTCTTGGATCAGGCACGGGCGGCATTCGCCATGATCGGCGACGCTGAACGGGCGATCCAGGGTGGCAGTGGTCAGATGACTGGCCGCGTGAGGTTAAGCGTACCGACGACCTACGGCCATTTCCGCCTGCCGCCGTCGCTGCGGGCATTTACGTCGGCCTATCCAGAGGTCGATGTCGAACTGAACATTACCAACCGCAATGTCGATCTGGTCGCCGAAGGTTTTGATCTGGCGATCCGGATGGGACAACTTCCCGATAGTGGCCTCGTCGCACGCAAGCTCGAGGATGCATCGATGTGTCTCGTCGCGTCACCCGACTATCTCGAACGTCACGGGATCCCACAGTCCCTGAGAGATCTTGAGCGACATGCCTGCGTGCCCTTCCTCATGCCGAGCACCGGCCGGCTGGCGCCCTGGATTTTCTGTGACGGCGACGAAGATCTCGATTGGGTGCCGTCAGCGCGCACGCATGTCTCCGAAGATGTGCTGGGCGTCGTGTCATTGGCTGAGCAAGGCGCCGGCATTTGCCAGACCTATGATTTCGTCGCTCATGAACGCGTTCGGCAGGGAAGGCTGATCGAGCTGCTGCCACAACTGAAGGGGCGGACACGGCCATTTTCTGTCGTCTACGCACCACATCGGCGCCTATCGGCAGCGTCGCGGGCGCTGATCGAAGTGCTGGTCCAAAGGCCGGCTGCGAGCACTCGTCTTACGTCGGGCCAAGATGGAACAACAGGATGCTAGGCCAAACGAGAGGGTTCATGCGCGTGATTGCGTGGGGGAGCGCAGACACTGCGCCCGTCAGCGCTCCAGGATCGTCCGTGGCGCGGCCAGGACTGTCTGCAGCAATGACCGCACGATACCTGCGACATGCCGCACACCGGTATCCTGGTCGCGGCGGAATGCCAGGCGAGGTGGAGCGGAAACCCGTCCACCGCAACCGGCGGCTTGAAGACTGCGACTGTGTTGCCAGCGTCGGGCGGCACGGCCGTATCCCCAAACCGCGGTCAGATTCCTTCCATCTTCTTTGCGGGATACAAATCCTCGGACTGTAGATCCTGTGTTTCGAGGTTTCGTATCGATGCGCGAGCCTGTTTCTCAACGCCAAATCGCCCGGACCATACCGACAGCGTGCGGAAGGGCGCGTCTTGCTGGGGCTCCCCGACGGGTGAGTACCGAAAACCTCTCCCTGTCCTTAACCTGTTACCGCAAATCCGGCCTGAATTCTCCGTGAAGGACCTTGTCAGCTTCGGCGTCGATCTGCTGGGCGCTGGCTGGCGCCGCGATCAGCCCCACGACAAGAATGCACGCAACGACGATTGCCGAATGTCGCGGAGCGATGATTTAATGCGGCGACCACCATTTCTGACTTCTCCCTGTCTTTGTCAAAAGCGAAGCACTGCGCCCAGGATCGGCCCGTGCTGAACCACATCGTAGACAAAGCCTTCGTCTTCATAGTCGACGCCCGCCGCGCGATAACCGAGCACGGCCGAGAAGGATTCGGTGAACTGATAGCCAGCGCCGCCCATCAGGTCCCATACGATTTCCGACGAGGCGCCGCCGCCTACCAATCCCCAGCCCGTCAGGTAGAGCTGCGGGGTGACAGAGACGCGCCCCTTCAGACCGAAGATGGGATCGGCCCAGGTTTCTGTCGCAGACAACTCAGTGCCCCCGATCAGTCCAGGTGGATTGAAATCCAGTTCGCTTCTGATTGAAAACAGCCGGAAGCCGGCGAACGCATCGATGCTGGCATCGGGCTGGTCAAGCAGCCGATACTCGCCCGCGAGAGTCCACATCAGGTTTTTCACCGTGACGTCGGCACTGCTTGCCAGCAGGCCGAGTGGCGTGTCTTGCGATGCCGACAACTGCACGTAGTTTAAGTCGGTGAACACGCCGAAACGCTGGAAGCGTGCTTCTGCCAGGCCCGTCACCGCGACGTCGAAGTTAGACAATATGCCGCCGATGCTGGCGTTAACATTGGCTACACGGCCGCCGGCACCAACATTGCCCTCAATGCCGGCCAACCAGCCATAGGCGGAAACGGTAAACGTCCAACCCGAAGGGGTCTGGTACTCCACCGTGTCGGCGCCGGGATATATTTGATCTGCAGCAGCAGCGAGGCTCATCGAGCCCATGAGAAGTGCGCCTGCCGCGCAAGGCATTTTGAAATTCATAAGTTGGTCCCCTCAATCAGGCCGGACGCAGAGCCTCACGTTCATGCTGCGTCGTCCCGTGGTTGTGGTGCGAATACGGCGGACAGAAGCGGCGTACGGACCTCGGTCACTTCTTAGGAAAGAGCAACGTCAGTGTCGTGCGGATGCCCCACTCGGGACCACCCTCCGCCGCTTCCGCGTAATATTTGCCGCCGACCTGGAAGCTCATCGCCTGGTCACCGATCTTGAACACCTGCGATACGGCGAGGTTGATCGGCACCGTCCATTGGTCGTCGGCCCAATCGTAACTTGATTCAGTGTTCAGCGAGATTGTCCTGCCATGGCCGAGACCATAGGAAACAAAGGGCTGCAGATATGTCTGGTTGACGTCCTCGCGGCCGCCTTCTCCGGCGACCGACCAGATTTGGTTGGCGAGCAAGCCGATCGTCCATCGTCCGGTTTGCGTAAGGGCGACCCCAGTCGGCCCAATTCCGAACTGGCCGGTGCCGAGAAAATCGTTGGTGGCCGTCGGTAGCAGGAACACGGGCCCGACGCCCCAGATCAGTCCGCCCGGCCCAGGTGCCTTCGGCGAAAAGAACAGGCTCTGGGTGATGTCACCCAGGCCAAACGTGCTGCCGTCCGGCGGCGGCAGGTAGTCGCGAAAGGCGATCGGCAGGATAGTTCTCGATATCAGGTTCCAGTCGTCGCTGATCGAGATCGGGATGACAGGCTGGATGTTCAGGGTGTAGGCGAAGCCGTTGCCGTCAACGCTCGCGCCCGATTCAAAGTTGCTCTGCAGCGGCACGCTGATCAGACTGGCGATCGGGTTGGAGAGTTGCTTGGCCAGTTCGTCGGCTTCCTCCTGCGCCTCGGCGGCGCAAGCCGCCGAAAGCACGCCCATGACGGTCGCCGGCAAGCCCAGCAGGCAGACTCGTTTCACTTCCTTCCCCTCCTCTTCTCGGCCATCCGAATCGTGCTCGTGCTGCTACGGCGCCCGACGGAACACGCCTCAGCGATCGGTCTTGAGAACCCTGCTATAGTCGGCCTCCAAGAGGCGCAGATCCCTCAAATCTCGACTAGAGATCAGACGGGCCAAGATAAATGCCGCATCACTGCACCAGTTCGAACTCGCCCGGCTTCCAGGTCTTGTCGAACCATGACTCCAGCGGGCCATAGAGGCGAAGAAGAACATTCCAGCCCTTGCCGGGAACTGTCTGGACCCAGTTGGCCTCATGGCCTTCCGGCGCTGTCGGGCCGAACCAGACATCGACTGAGGAGTCCGCGTTGATCACGATGTCTTTCTTGTCGCTGCCGATGCTGGGAAATTGCTGGTCCGACTGCAGCATCGAACGCGTCTGATTGTCATACGCGACGAACGACCAGAATTCCTTGGCCGGAATGTTTGGCGGCAGGTGGATTTTGTAGGTCTTGCCACCGTCGAACGGCTTGCCGTCCTTGTCGGTCGTGGCGACGGCGTATTGCGAACCGATGCCGACGCGCTTTATCGCCATGGCCGGCGTGATGCCCGTCGCATAATAGTGGAACAGGACACGGGCATCCAGATTGCGGACGCTGGGCTGCAGAAGAAACTCGTAGCTGCCGCCGACAAAACCGGTGAACCAGGCGCTGTCGGGATAGTAATAGGCGTCCTTCATGCGGGGCTTGAAGGTGATGGTGCGCGCCGTCGCATTGCCGACGGCCACGGCTTCCGTAAGGATCTTCTTCATCCGCTCGTCGGGTGCAAAGGGTTTGCCCTTTTCGATGCCGATGGCGGCGAGCTGTCCCAGCACTTCCGGGTGATAGGCCTCGTTCGGCTCGTATTGGACGATGTCGTTTACTTCCTCGTAGAAATGGAAATCATTGGCATGGATGGTGTTGAACTCCTTGCCCGAGACGTTGACGATCTTCATCGGGGGCGGATTGCCGGCTTCCGAAAGGGGATAGACCTTGGCGAACTTCCTGGTGTTTTCGACCGCGGTCGCGGTGCTGCCATTTTCGAGGAAGCCGCGCCAGAAGAACAGATTTCCGTAGGTCGAGGTTCGCAACACGAAATAACCTTCGGGTATCTCGCCCTCGTAGCCCGGCGGCAGGAGCAGGTACTTCCCGCCCTTGCCCTTGTCGGGGCCGGCATTGCCGACATCGCCGACATATTCGAACCAATGGTTGTCGATCATGCCAAGGATATTGGGTGGTGTTTCGATGACCAGCGGGCCGGCCTTGGTGTCCAGCCACATCAGGTTGTAGATGCTTTCGGTGTTGCCGGTTAGGAACAGCGAATGCGAATCCATGAGGTTTTCGAAGATCAGGATGGTCTGGTTGTTGTCGGCCCCCTGACTGGCGATGCCAACCCGGAGAGCTTCGACGGATGCACCGGGCATGGCATTGAGGAAAGCGTCGACGCCACGCATGAAATCGAGATTGTCGTAGACCTTCTCAGAAGTGGCGTCATCCGGGAAGCCATCCAAAAAATTCAGCTTGCCAAGCCTAGTGTCCACACTCTCCGGCGTCACGATTGAATCCGGTATCGGCGTCGTCATTTTCATCGTCGGAGCCGTGTCGGCAGAAGCCGCAGCCAAACCCATCAGCATCACTGTGGCGGTGGTGTAAAGCAGTCTCGTCACGCGTATCATTGCTCTCTCCTCATCGACATCAGGCATCACGCATCAGAATAGCCGGCGGGCTACCCCGTTTCAGGCAGATGCTAGTATAAAACAGCCCGTCGGAAGCCACGCCTTGCCACGCCCGCATAGGAAAGCGGCGTCAACGGCATGCCGATGACGTCGATGAACACGGAAACCTCGGAGCCCTTCTCCGGCATTTCGCCGCCAACCACCTTTACCGTGTAGGTCAGGTTATTGGCGTCCAGTTCCGGGTTCTCCAGGACGACAACAACCTGCTGGAGCTTGTTCGCTTCGAGAATCGACATGTCGGCGTTCGGTGGATCGGAAAGGAAGCTGTCCTTGCCCTTGCTCCAAAACGGCACGAAAGCCGTCGTATCCATGTTCCCGGCTATACGCTCGGGACGGTCGGAGAAAAACAAGGTCGTGGCGCCAATACCTTCGAGCGTCAGCTTGCTCGTCGCCTTGTCGAATGTCATCGCGCTTGATGTCTGGACAAACAGGAAGTCGGCCACCTCATCGGCTGCCTGCGCCAGCTGCGGTCTACGCAGCACCGCCGTCGTCGTGACAGCTGTGGCGGCCAGCAGCAGGTTCCGTCTGGTCGTCATGGCCCACCCCCTTTGTTGCTGCAGTAAGACTTTCGCGCCGCCGCAAAACTGGCCAATTTGGTTGCGCGACGCTCATGTTATACGGCACTAAACAGTATTAGGAGTTCCAAACCACTCATTTTGCGCCACAGTTGGGTCATTTCTGGAAAGTTGCCAATCTGGGTGCCGCGCCGCAGCCTTCGAGCGGGCCGACTTCACCTTCAACCACTTCAGACGGATGGCGTTATGCTCCCGGTGCTTTGCCAATTGATGTTCGCTTTGCCGAACAGCCGGCGGCCGTATCGCCAACGCTATATATTCTCGCGAAACTCCCGCGGCGCGTTGCCAGTTGCCTTTCGGAAAGCTCGGGCGAAATTGGCGGGGGACGAATATCCTAGTTCCGCCGATACGCGCGTGATCGAGCCGTTTGTGTGCTGCAGCAATTCAGTGGCTCGCTGAATCCTTACCGTGCTCGCCAAGTTGCGAAAATCGGTGCCCGCCCGATTGAGTTCACGTTGGAGGGTTCTGATGCTGGTGTCGATCGATTGCGCGGCACTGTCGATCGACACGCGGCCAGTGAGAACCTGTGCGCGGACGTGTTCCATGACAACGTCGAGCAAATCCCGTGGAGCACCGCCTCGTCGGTCCCGCGCCACATCCTCGATGGTAACAATCGGCGATGGAGCGAGCTTCGGAGCAGCCGTCAGATGGTGGCGTTCCGTAACAACCGTCACCGCGGGTGCGTTGAAAAGGACCGGGCACTGGAAGACGTCTTCGAAAAGACCTGTCTGGGGCGGCCTGTCGGTATCAAGCTCGATGCGCAGCGGTCGCCAGTTTGGGGGCAAATAGGCCTTGAAGAGGCTAAGCAGTACGCCCGCCGCCGCGCACCCGGTGTTGGCGTATCCGGGCCGGCCGGCCAAAGCGAAAACATAGCTGTATCGCACCTCGTCGCCAACGGTAGCGACTGACATCCTGTCAACCGTACTATGATAACAAAGACCAGAGATGGCGCGCTCGATGGCTTGCCCCAAGGTGTCGGCGCCAACCACGTAGCGTCCGAAGCTGCCGTAGTTGGCAACATTCATCATCGGAGTGATCAGAATGCCGAAGTTGGCCTGGCCGGCGGCACGTGCGGCCGCTTCGACGAAGCCGATCACCGCCGCGTGCGGGATGAAGCAGTTCTCTCCCCCGGTCAGTTCGAGATCGAAGCCGATGGCGCGATTGGCCTGCAACAGAGCCCTTTGCCCCATTTCACGGCGTATGAAGGCCGGCAGGCCATGCAGTATGGTGCTGGAGATGACAGGGATCTCAGCCATGTATGCAACGCTCCAGAAATGATGCGGCTGTGGCGCGAAATGAGTGGTTGGAACTCCTAATACTGTTTAGTGCCGCAAAACATGAGCGTCGCGCAAGCAAAGACCCGAACGGTACTGTTCCATCGGCGCGCTGAAGTTCAGTTCTGTCGAAACAGGAGTGAATAGTTGACGCGCTACCCACCCCTGAGAGCCAACAATGGCGCGAGTGCAAGGCGCCCCCATATCGGCCATTGAGGCAAACGTTGCCTTCGTCCGGAAGCAGACATCGCAGGTGACAATGCTGGAGGTCGTGGTCGCGCCGACAGCGGTCGTCCTGAGGAACAAAGCCGGAAGTCTGCAATCTCGCTCATTGCTGTCACAAGATGTGCGAAGTCGTGGCAAGGGTTTGCCCGCCGACCAGCCGGCAACGGGTCAAAAGCAACTGCAAGCCGACCGAAGAACTGAAGGTCGCTATGTGTCGCGTTTGCCGATTTCCGTTGCCGGCCAGGTGTCAGAACTTGCCGGCAACGTCGAAGAAGACCGCATCGCCCTTCATGCGGTTTTCGACGGACACTTCGTGCACTGCAGCTCAAAATAGCACGGTTCGCCGGATCAGGCGTTTCTTCGATTGCCTCGGCGTTGTCGACGCCGCCGCTATTAAGGCGGCGGCGTATTTGTGCGAGGCCATTGGGGCTGCCCGTTATCTCAGTTCCACCGTCACCCGGCCAAGCTTGCCGGTAAACTTGAACGGCGGTGTGTAGCTGAAGTCGATCGGCGAGCCGCTGTCTTCGCCAATATCCTGCCCTTCATAGAGCGAGTATTTGAAGGGTGTCGTCTTGTCGACATGGCCTTCGCCGATCTTCTTGCCGTTGGCGAGCAGCGAAATCGTGCCACCCGCTCCCATGTCGCCGCCGTCATATTTGAAATCCATCTCGAGCGTCACCTTGCCTGTCGGCACCGGCTCGGTGGAGACGACGCGGTAGCGTTCGAGCGCCACATGGTTGTGCAGGCCGACGAGCTTGTCCTTCTCCATGTAGAAGCCCCAGCCACCGGTGAACCCGCCCTGGGTGAAGATCATGCCTTCCGCGCCGCCTTGAGGTATTTCCGCCTCGGCGGTGATGGCGAAAGACTTGTTCTTGAGGTCGGGCGCCGAGGCTTCGGGCAGTGCCGCAAGCGGCGTCTCGTAGACGAATGTCTTGCGCCCGGCGGCAAGGCTGGGCTTGCCTGTCAGTTCGGTCGACATGCGTTCGGGGCCACGCCAGTCGAGCGGCAGGATGTTGTTGCGCGCAGCTTCCGCCCACCACAGGTCTTCCATGGCCCTGAGCTTTTCCGGCTCTTTCGCGGCCAGGTCGTCGGCCTGCGAGAAGTCCTTGTCGATGTTGTACAACTCCCACTTTGCCTTATCGATATCGAAGCCGGTGCGCACCGGCTGCCAGGGAACGAAGGACAAGGAGGAAGCCATCCAGCCGTTCTGGTAGATGCCGCGATTGACGCCCATCTCGAAGACCTGGGTCTTGCGGCGGTCGGGCGCCTTTGCGTCGCCGAATGTGTAGGTCATGCTGATGCCGTCGATCGGCTTTTGCGGTACGCCGTTGAGAACGTCAGGCGCCTGTACGCCGGCCACATCAAGCAGGGTCGGCATGATGTCGATGACATGGTGGAACTGGCTGCGCAGCCCGCCCTTGTCGGTGATCTTCGCCGGCCAGCTGATAATCATCGGATTGCGCGTGCCGCCGAAATGCGAAGCGACCTGCTTGGTCCACTGGAATGGTGTGTCCATGGCCCAGGCCCAGGCTGACGGGAAATGATTGAAGTGCTTGGGGCCGCCAAGTTCGTCGATGACCTTGAGGTTGTCCTGCCATGTCTCCAGGATGCTGTTGAAGAAGGCATTCTCGTTGGTCGAGCCGTCGAGGCCGCCTTCCGCCGACGAACCATTGTCGCCGACGATGTAGATGATCATCGTGTTGTCGGCGTCGGGAAGCTTTGCCACCGCGTCGAGCACGCGGCCCATCTCATGGTCGACATGGGCGCCATAGCCGGCGAAGACCTCCATCATCCGGGAGTAGAGGCGTTTTTGGTCGGCATTGAGCGAATCCCACGCCGGCAGGCTTGCGGGACGCGGCGTGAGTTTGGTGTCAGCGGGAATGACGCCAAGCTTCTTTTGCCGCTCGAAGGTCATTTCGCGATAGCGGTCCCAGCCCATGTCGAACTGGCCCTTCAATTTGTCGATCCACTCCTTCGGGGCCTGGTGCGGCGAGTGGGTCGCCCCGGGAGCGACATAAAGGAAGAAGGGCCGATCCGGGTCGATGACTTTCTCCTTCTGCATCCAGGCGATCGACTTGTCGGCGATGTCGGTCGAAAGGTGATAGTTGGGATCGGTCGAACGCGGCACGCGGTTGCGGTTCTCGTAGAGGATCGGCTCGTACTGGCTCGTATCGCCGGAGTTGAAGCCGTAGAAATAGTCGAAGCCAAGGCCATTGGCCCAGCGATCGAACGGGCCGATCTCACTGGTTTCCCATACCGGCGTGTTGTGGTTCTTGCCGACCCAGGCGGTTGCATAGCCGTTCTGGCGAAGGATTTCGGCTACGGTGCCGGTGCTCTTTGGAATGATGCCGGTGTAGCCGTCATATCCGGTCGCTGCTTCGGTGATGCTGCCATTGCCGGTCACATGATGATTGCGTCCCGTGAGCAGGGCGGCCCGCGTCGGCGAGCACAGTGCTGTCGTGTGGAAGCGATTGTAGCGCAATCCTTGGGTTGCGAGCTTTTCCATGTTCGGCGACGACACACCGCCACCAAACACGCTGAACTGTCCGAAGCCGACATCGTCGAGAAGGATCAGCACGATGTTGGGCGCGCCCTTGGGCGGGCGAACGATCTGCGGGAAGGTTGCGGGATCGGAGTCCAAGTAGGTGCGGCCGACCTGTCCCTTGAAATGAAAATCCGGCCTTGGCAGCGACAACGTGCCGGTAGGCGGCCCTGGAGGAGGCGAGGCGTCCTGGCTCTGGGCGTGGGCCGCCTGGGCGAGCGCAGCGATACTCGCGGTCGCAACCACAGTCATCACATGGCGGAGGCGAGAGATAGCAGTCGTGAACATCGGACTTCTCCTATCTTGGCGTGTCCTTCACAGCCGGCGACCGTAGACTCGGGTCAAATGCTGCTCATTGCTGTACCGCGATGGTCACGCCGTGGATCGTGCCGCCGAACGTGAATGGCGGCTGGTAGTCCGGGCTCACGGCCGAGATGTTGTCGGCGCCGATATCGAGGCCCTCGCCGCTGTAGGCGACAGGCACCGTCTTTTCCACCTTGACGGCACCGGTCTGCTTTCCGTCGATGAACAGCTTGGCGTCGGCTGGTTTGCCGTATCCCTTTTCTTCGGGGGTGACCTCCACGCGCAGCGTGGACTTGCCGTTTGGAAGCGGCGTCGAGGACTGTGCGCGGTAACCGGCCACCCCAAAGAAATTGTAGTAGAAGGTCGGCTTTCCGTCCTTGATGTAGAGCGACCATCCGGCCGACTTTCCGCCAAAGGCGGCAATTGCGCCGTCGCTATTGCCGGTCGAGGTGTCGATCTCGGCAGTGATGGTGAAGGGTACGCTGGCGGTGCTGAAGGTCGCGTTCGGACCGATATAGGAAACGCCCGGGCCATAGGTGATGCTGGTGAGGCCGCTCAGCGGGGTCGGCCGATTGGCCATGTCGAGGCGTCCTGCCATCCGGTCGTCGAGGGGAAGAACGTTGTATGTGCGCGCTTCCACGTCGAAGACGGCCTGAAGCTCCTTGAGCTTGTCGGGGTTTTTCGCCGCCAGGTCATCGGCCTCGGTGAAGTCCTTCGACAGGTCGTAGAGCTCCCACACATCGCTGTCGAAGCCGGTCGCCTGGCCGGCTGTCAGCCAAGGAATGCCGTGGCGCGTCGCGGCGATCCAGCCGTCCTTGTAGATGGCGCGGTTGCCCATCATTTCGAAATATTGCGTGGTCCGAACTTCGGGCGCCGATGCGAAATCGAAGGTGGACGCAAAGCTTGTCCCTTCGATCGGCTGGTTGCTTTACGCCGTTGACGGCCTCAGGCTGTGGAATGCCCGCCACGTCGAGGATGGTGGGCGCGACATCGATCAGATGCAGGAACTGCGAGCGCAGCCCGCCCTTGTCGGGGATGCGCTTGGGCCAATCGATCACCATCGGATTGCGCGTTCCCCCAAAATGCGAGGCGATCTGCTTGGTCCATTGAAAGGGCGTGTTCGCAGCCCAAGCCCATGCGACGGGGACATGCGGCTCGGTATCGGGACCGCCGATATCGTCGAATTTCGCCAACAGGCCCTGCAAGCCGAGCTGGATGCCGTTGAGGCTTGCAATCTCGCTGACGGTGCCCTCGAGGCCACCTTCGGCGGACGCGCCATTGTCGCCGACGATGTAGATGACGAGGGTGTTGTCCATTTCGCCATTGGCGGCTACCGCATCGACCACGCGGCCGATCTGGTCGTCGGTGTATTCGAGATAGCCAGTGAAGTTCTCCATCAGGCGGGCGTAAACCTTCTTGGCGTCCGCCGACTGATCATCCCAGGCCGGGATCTCCTTGGGGCGTGGCGTCAGTTTCGCATCCGCCGGGATGACGCCAAGCTGCTTTTGCCGGGCGAACGTCTCTTCGCGGTACTTGTCCCAGCCCTGGTCGAAACGCCCCTTGTATTTGTCGCGATAAGCCTGGGGCGCCTGGTGCGGGGCATGCACGCCAGGGGTGGCAAAATAGAGCAGCCACGGCTTCTTGGGGTCTGACGCCTTGACGTCGTTGAGCCAGCCGATTGCCTGGTCCGCGAGGTCCTCGGTAAGTTGATACCCCTGCTCGGGCGTGCGCGGCGCCGCGACCGGCGAGGTGTTTCGATACAGCACCGGATTGTACTGGTCCGTCTCGCCGTTCATGAAACCGTAGAAATAGTCAAAGCCCCATGTGCTGCCGGTCGGCCAGCGATCGAACGGGCCGGCAGCACTGATCTCGACCGCCGGGGTGTTATGCCACTTGCCGATGGCAGCCGTGGTATAGCCGTTCATGCGCAGGATCTGGGGCAATCCGGCCGCGGTGTTCGGCACCAATCCGGTGTAGCCGGGATAACCGGTGCCCATTTCGATGATCACGCCGGTGCCGACCGAGTGATGGTTGCGGCCGGTCAGCAGCGCGGCCCGCGACGGCGAGCACAATGCGGTTGTGTGGAAGCGGTTGTAGCGCAGGCCATTCGCGGCCAGGCGGTCGAGCGTCGGTGTGGCGGCAGCACCACCAAAGGTCGCCGCATGTCCGAAACCGGTGTCGTCAGTCAGGATCAGCAAAACGTTGGGTGCGCCTTGGGGGGCGGCGAGCGCTTTGGGATAATCGGGCGTCGATTCTTGCCAGGTCGTTCCGATCTTGCCCGCAAAGGGCGGGACAGGTTTTGGCAGGGCAACCGGTGCCGTGGGATCGGCCGCCGTTTGCGGTGCGGCTTGACTTGAGCTGGACTGGCCATGCGCCAACCCGGGCATGAACAGCATCAATGTCGACGCTGCGAGGAGATGGATTCGAGTCATGGGAGCCTCCGCTGAATATCCGGTTCAATCTCAGGTCGCTTGCGTTTCGATGCATGTCTGGACGAGCGCTATGGCCGCGCGTCCATGGTCATGGCCTGTTCCTCATTGCTGGCGTATCGCCTCGAACTTGCCTTGCACGCCTTCCGCGCCGGTTTCAGCGCCCGCATTATCCGCGCCGTAGCGCGGCAACTGATCATTGGGTTGGCCGCCCACGAGATTGGGGAACTTCTTTGCGCTTGCCTCGTAGGCGGCAATGACAGGTCCGATCTCCTCGCCGAGCCATGTGTTCTGCCAGATGATGTTCCAGCGTTCCTTCGGATCGGATGCGAGGTTGAAGGCTCGCGGGAACGACCAGTCTTCGATCACCCCGTCGACGCGGTCGAGGCCGTCGATATGGATCTTGTAGTTGCGCCATTTGACGGCCATGAGCTTCTGCCCGAGAAAAAGCAGAACATGCTCGCGGCCCGATTTCTCCTGCTTTCCCGTGAAGAAATCGAGCTGGTCCACGCCATCGACCGGACGGTCTGTGGGCACCTTGCCGCCGGCGATGCGGGCGAGGGTTGGAAAGAAGTCGACGATCGCAACGATCTGGTTGCTCGACTGGCCCTTGGGAATCTTGCCTGGCCAACGGATGATGCACGGCGTGCGAATATTGCCTTCCAGCACTGTACCGATTTCGCCGCGCCACGGGCCGGCATCGCCAATCGTCCACCAGGGCGTGACGGTGGGAAGCGGTGACGGGCCGTTGTCGCTTGCCCACACAACGACGGTGTCGTCGGCGATGCCAGCGGCTGCAAGCGCGTCGAGAATACGCCCGACATTGTGGTCATGCTCAAGCAGGCTATCGCCGAACTCCCCGCCGGGGGATTTGCCTTTGAAATCGGGATGGGCAAGTGCCGGATGGTGGGCGAAGGCAAACGGCACGTAGAGAAAAAACGGCTGCCCGCCACTATTGGTCTTGGCGATGTAATCCACCGCGCGATCGGTCACCATCCGGTCGATTTGTCTGCGCGTGTCCTCGTCGTAGATCTGCAGGTTGCGCGGCGCTTCGCCCTTCTTGGCTTCGCGGATATACTCCACATCCCGCAGGGGCATGCCGGGTTTTCCCGCCCAGTAGATGATGTCGGTGGTTTCGAAGCCGAACCATTCGTCAAAGCCCTGATCGGTCGGCAGGCGACCCTTTCCCGCTCCGAGGTGCCATTTCCCGAACATTGCGGTGCGATAGCCCGCATCGCCAAGCATCTCGGCGATCGTGATCTCCCACGGATGCAGCCCGCCGGGCGCGCCGGCCGCAATCGCCTTGCCGATGCCAGAGCGGATCGGCAGGCGGCCGGTCATGAGCGCGGCGCGGCTGGGCGTACACTGGTTTTCGACATTGAAGTTTGTCAGCCGCAGGCCTTCGGCGGCGAGTTCATCGATGCGCGGCGTGGGGGTGTCGAGGATGCCGCCATTGTAGCAAGACGGCACCCCGTAGCCGACATTGTCGGCGAGGATGAACACGATGTTGGGACGCTGGCCGTCCCTCGCGGATGACTGCTGTGCCTGCGCGACCTCTATTGGCGCACCCGCCCCGAGTGCCGACGCCGCCGCAACCGTGGCTCCACCGAGCAGGATGCTACGACGGTTGACGGAGGCTCCCCAGGTACCAGGCTGCTGAACGACGTCGGTTGGCATGACACGTTCCCATGGTTCAACTGATGGCTATTTGGGCGGCGTATAGGGATCGGGCGTACCCATCGCGATCAGGGGGTATTTCTTCGTGCTTTCTTCGAAGTCGGCGACCATCTTCAGCACCGGGCCGAAAATCCAGCTGTCGGTGATCACCTTGTCCTCGTCCTCGCGGGGGTTGGTATAGAGATTGAACAGAAGCGGGATGCCGAGTTTGATCGGCGGTGAAACCATGGTTTCCTGCAGGTAAAAATGGACCTTGAAATTCCGCCATTTCACCGCCTGCAGGCGGTCGGCGCACCAGATCAGAATGCCGTCGCGGGCTGATTTCTCGGTCTTGCCCTCGAAAAAGGCGGACTGGTCGACGCCGTCGATCGGGCGGTCATTCGGAACGGTCGCGCCAACGATGCTCGCAAGCGTCGGGAACAGATCGACGCCGTGGACGATCTCGTCGCTGACCCGGCCGGCGGGCACTTTGCCCGGCCAGCGCAGCAGGAACGGCACGCGGATGCCGCCCTCCCATGCGGTGAAATATTGGCCGCGCCAGGGGCCGGACCAGCCGTCCCATGGCTTGATGAACTCCGGCCCGTTGTCGCTGGCAAAGATGACGATGGTGTTGTCGCGAACGCCGAGGCGGTCCACCGCGTCGAGCATCTGCCCGACATTGTGATCCATCTCCGCGAGCATGTCGGCCCAGTCGCCATTGCCGGTCTTTCCCGCAAATGCCGGGTTTGGCAGTGTCGGCAAATGCGGCTGCGTCAGTGTCGCGAATGCGAAAAAGGGCTTTCGCGCTTGCGCCTCGCGCTCCATGAAGCCGATTGAACGCTTCGTGATCTCGGCGTCGATCAGCCGCCGTTGCTCAAGGTCGTAGACCTTCACGTCATGGCTTTTTTCGCCCTTGCGCCCCTCCATGATCTGTTCAGGCGGCATGATATCGGGCGAATAACCAGACGAACCCGGCCACATCGCCTCGTCGGTGGTACGTGGAATGCCGTACCACTCGTCGAACCCCTGATCGTTGGGCAAGCGGCCGTCATGGCTGCCGAGATGCCACTTGCCGTAAAGCGCGGTCGCATAGCCGGCAGCCGACAGCGACTCGGCCATCGTCACTTCCCATTGGGTCAGGCCGTCGGCCACGCCGCCAAAAGGCACCGAGTGCGTGCCGGAACGGATCGCATATCGCCCGGTCAGGATGCTCGACCGGCTGGGCGTGCACTGCGCCTCCATGTTCATGTTGGTGAGCCGTAGGCCCTCGCTGGCAAGCTTGTCGATGCGGGGCGTGGGCGCGCCGCGCGTGATGCCGCCGCCATAAACGCCCAGCTCGCCATAGCCGAGATTGTCAACAAGGATGAACAGGATGTTGGGTTTGCCGGTATCCGGCGCAGGCGATTGCGCCGAAGCAGCCTGCATCGAAAGCGACGCCGCCCCAAAGACTGCCGCGCCGACGAGTGAACGAAAAGCCCTCATTCGCCACCTATTCTAACGGGGTTGTGCTGCCTCGAAATTCTGCTGCATCTTTTCGACGATCTGGTCGATGGTGAAGCTCGCCGGGCGCTGGCTCGGCGGAAAGTCCTTGAAGGTCGCCAGGAACCTGGCGACCACTGGCTGTGCTGCGATGAGCACATAGGCGTTGGACTCGGCCCAATCGTAATAGGTGTCCGAAGTGATGTCGGCTCGCTCGTAGGGGTCGGCGCGCAAATCGAAGAGCTTTGGCATTCTAAGGCTCACGAACGGCTCGGCCCACACCTTCAGCGTGCCAGGTGCGCGCTGTTCATCGAACACAACCTTCCAGTTCTCGTAGCGCAGCGCGATGAGGTCGCCGTCGTCGTTGAAGTAGACGAACTCCTTGCGTGGACCTTGCTCCTGTGCGCCGGTAAGGTGCGGAAGCTGGTTGTAGCCGTCGAGATGGACCTTGAAGGTCTTTCCGTTGGCGTCATGTCCGGCAAGAAGCTTTCCCTTGATCTCCGGTTCGCCGGCCGCGGCCAGAAGCGTCGGCAGCCAGTCAAGCCCGCTGAAGATCGTGTTGGAGACCTCGCCCGGCCGGATATTGCCGGGCCAGCGAATGCAGCAGGGCACCCGGAATGCGCCCTCCCAGTTCGTCGCCTTTTCGCTGCGGAAGGGTGTATTGGCGGCGTCCGGCCAGGCATGGCCGGCAGGCCCGTTGTCGGTGGTATAGATCACGATGGTGTTGTCGGCGACGCCGAGTTCGTCGAGCGCCTTGAGCAACAGTCCGACATGGTTGTCATGCTCGATCATGCCATCAGCATATTCGGTGCGAGCGGTCAGCCCGCGCGGACCGCGATGCTCCTCGCGCACATGTGTACGGAAATGCATCCGGGTCGAATTGAACCAGCAGAAGAAGGGCTTGTCGGCGCCGGCTTGGCGTTTGATGAAATCGATGGCGGCTGAGGATGTCTCGTCGTCAATCGTTTCCATGCGTTTCCTGGTCAGGGGGCCGGTGTCGTCGATTGTCTGCTTGCCGACCTTGCCGAAGCGCGGATCTTCCGTCGGATCGTCCTCTTGGGATGCCCTGCAACGCAGGACACCGCGTGGCAGATAGGCCTGCTGGAAGGCCGGCTCGAGCGGATAGGTGCGCGACTCCGGATCTTCTTCGGCATTGAGGTGGTAGAGGTTGCCGAAAAATTCGTCGAAGCCATGCACCGTAGGCAGGAACTCGTTGCGGTCGCCGAGATGGTTTTTGCCGAACTGGCCGGTCGCATAGCCGAGCGGTTTCAGCAATTCCGCGATCGTGGCGTCCCTCGTTTGCAGGCCGACAGTCGCTCCCGGCGTTCCAACTTTGCTGAGGCCGGTGCGTAGCGTCGCTTGGCCTGTGATGAAGGACGACCTGCCGGCGGTGCAGCTCTGCTCCGCATAATAGTCGGTGAACATCATGCCTTCGCGGGCTATGCGATCGATGTTCGGGGTCCGGTATCCCACAAGGCCAAACGTATAGGCGCTGACATTCGCCTGGCCAATGTCATCGCCGAAGATCACCAGGATGTTCGGACGCTTCTCTCCGGAGGCAGCCGGCCGTTCTTGTGCTTGCGCCTGCTGCAACGAAGCCTTCGACATCAACGCGGACGCAGTTACGGCTGCGGCAGCACCGAGCAGGACGCCACGACGGCTGACTGGAGTGATGGGATTGGCGCCTGGGTCGTCGCAATCGGATCGGCGCGTCATGGCTCGCTCCCTGCACCTGCGTGGACCGGACCAATCTGACACCAAGGCCCGCAGCGAGCTATCATATACTTCACCAGAGACGGCGAAAACCCTGCTGCCGCTGGTCGTGACGGGCAGTCGGTTAATGTGAGTGACCTGCGTGGAGAGCGGTCACATTGCCAGGCCCCTCCAGGCTGCAACTGGCGTCTCCTTCCCAGTTGATGCCGATCGTCGGGTGCTCGATATTGAACTTCGTCTTCAGTTCGTGCTCGACCTGCTTGACGACACTGCGAACATCGACCCCATCCATCGGCTGCACCTGGAGCGTCGCCAGCACGCGACCGGAAGTCAGTGACCAAACGTGGATGTGGCTGACGTTCTGAATGCCCGGAACACTCGTCCGAAGATGCTCGGATATCTGGGAACTGTCGGCGTTGGCGGGAGCGCCCTCAAGCAGGATATGCAGCGTGTTCTTGAGCAAGCTCCAGGCGCTGCGCAGGATCAGCAGGGACACGAACACCGAGAGAATCGGGTCGATGGGGGTCCAGCCCGTGTACCAGATCACGACTGCTGCAACGATCGCGCCGACAGAGCCGAGCAGATCGCCCATCACATGCAGCACCGCACCCTTGACGTTGACATGTTCAGAATCGCCGCGGGTAAGAAACCAAAGGACGAAAATGTTCACGAGCATGCCGATGAGGGCCACCACGAACATCGATCCGGCCAGGACCGGTTGGGGTTCCTGGAACCGTTCGATGGCTTCGTAGAGGATCCACCCGACAATGCCAAACAGCGTGAGTGCATTGACGAGGCCCGCTATCACCTCGAAACGGGCATAGCCAAAGCTACGCTGCCCATCAGCAGCCCGCCTTCCCAAACGAAAGGCGACGTAGGCCAGACCGAGGGCGATTGCGTCGGTCAGCATGTGGCCGGCATCTGCAAGAAGGGCGAGCGAGCCTGAGACATATCCGCCGACGGCTTCGACGAACATGAACGAGAAGATGATCAGGAAGGAAATGAGAATCTTGCGCTCATTGTCCTTCGTAACCACCGGAACGTGGGAGTGATCATGGTCGTGGTCATGATCATGCTCCTTGCCGTGATCGTGACCGCGATGGCCGCTGTGGGAGGGAGATGGGTTTGCCATAGGTTGGTCCAATTCGCTTCATTTAAACAGTTGAATATCTGTTCATATGTTTGTTTGTCAACCTGCCGTGGCAAAAGAATGTGCAAGCAGTGAGGTTCAGCACGAACGGTCCAGCGAGGGACTTGAGGGCGCCCGAGAAGACCGACCGCCAGAATGGCGGTAGGCGCATCTGGTCCTTCAGAGGCAGCAGCGTCGGTATTGATGAGTTCTTGGAAAGCCGCTTTCCTGGGCCGCGTTCCCTCCAGTTCCGCTTCCGACTGGCTTGCGAAGGCAGCCAGAACCAGACACAAACAATGAGGGCAGCCGGGGAGGGCTGCCCTCATTGTTTAGATTGCCTGAGGCACCGTCGCCTGCATCACCAGCGCACGCTTGCGCTGACACGAGCGAAATGTGTCAGGCGGCAGCCGTCTTTTCCTCGGCCGGATAACCAGCTTCAGACAGAATGGCGCGAACAGCCGCTTCACTCGCAGAGGTCTGGACCTGGACTTCACGCTTCGGCGGATCGGTCTCGATCTTCGCGTCGGCATCGACACTCTGCAGCGCATTGGTCACCGATTTGGCGCAACCGCCGCACGTCATGTTGGGAACATTAAAGAGATACATGGAGGCCTCCTTGGTTTGCCTCCACAACAAATGCAGCTTCCCACCGTTGTAAGGTCAAGTCCTGGAGATGAATAAATTGAGGCTTGACCTTGCTGCGGTTGGAATTTGCACGCTGACATTCCCAGAAGCGAATGGCAGGCCGTCACGACGCAGGGCACGGCGCGGTTTTGGCTAAACCCAGGGGCATGACCAGGTACGGTTGGCGCAAGCAGCGCGAACAGCGGGCGGGATCGCTGCCATGAACGGATTCCCGCATCGGACATGGAAGCGGCCGTCCGAGGTCAGGGCGGCCGCTTGGTCCGTGTTCAATCCTCGTCTGGTCAGCCGACGGGAACGTCCCGCACAGCCGGAGCGCTCCGCAACGCAACCAGCGCGAAAACGGCAGCGACTCCCGCGACGATGGCAGCGCCCAGGAAGGCAAGCTGGAAGCCAGCGAGAAGGTCCGGGTTATCCGCCGCATCCACGACCTTCCGCTGCGAGGTGGCGAGGGCGACCATCACCGCGAGGCCGACTGCGGAGCCGACCTGATACGTCGTGTTTATGAGGCCCGACGCCAATCCCGTCTCCTCAGGACGCGCGCCGGACATGCCTGCCATGGTCACCGGGATGTAGGCGAGCGACATGCCAGCCGCAGCCAGGAGGGAGGCGGGCAGGACGTCGGTCCAGTAGTTGCCATTGGCCGGAACGTTGGCGAACAGCAGGAGAGCTCCAGCCATCGCCAGAAGACCGACGACGAGGTTGGCCTTGATACCGAAGCGGCCGACGAGCCGTCCTGTTGCTCCAACCATCAGCACCATGATCAGCACTGTCATCGGCAGGAGCGCGAGGCCGCTGGCGAGCGCCGACAGATGAAGCGTCTGCTG
The DNA here is from genome assembly GCF_058808215.1 of Aminobacter sp. GW821-FHT11F06. Lineage (NCBI taxonomy): Bacteria > Pseudomonadati > Pseudomonadota > Alphaproteobacteria > Hyphomicrobiales > Phyllobacteriaceae > Aminobacter > Aminobacter sp. GW821-FHT11F06. The sequence goes on from NZ_JBXARL010000005.1 coordinate 65,757, forward strand.
CAGGTAGAGGTTCAGGAAGAACCACAGCGGAATCCATGCTGCGCCGAGAAGCGCCATCAGGACGTTGGCGGAAGCGAGGTTCGGGGCGCGGAAGATGCTCAGCGGCAGCAGCGGATCGCGGCTCGCCGACTGGATCGCCACGAACAGGACGAACAGGACCAGCGAGGCCGCCAGCAGCCCGAGCGTCGAGGCCGAGGCCCACTCGCCGGGTTCGGTCGTCACGATGGCGTATACAGCCGTGACCAGCGCTGCGGTCACCACGAGGGCGCCGAGAATGCCGACCTTCCCCCTGACCGCCGGCGCGTAGCGGAGCACGACGGGACTTGCGGCAAGGACGACCACGCCGAGCGGTACGTTGATCAGGAAGGTCCAGGGCCAGCTCATCCATTCCGTGATGACACCGCCGAGAAATACGCCTGCGGTACCTCCGGCCGCAGCCGACGCGCCCCAGAAGCCGAACGCCTTGCCGAGTTCGGCGCCACTATGACTGAACAGCCGCATGATGATGGTGAGCGCCGACGGAGCGATGAGCGCCGCGCCGACCCCCTGCAGGGCCCGTCCCGCGATCAGGGCTTCCTGGCTCTCGGCGAGTCCAGCAAGGAGCGACGCCCCCGTCAGGATCGCGAAGCCGAGCATGAACATACGGCGGGCACCCAAGACGTCGCCGAGCTTGCCGCCGAGCAGCAGCAGGCCGCCAAAGGCGATGACGTAGGCGTTGAATATCCAGGACAGCCCTTCGGCGGTGAAGCCGAGGTCAGTCTGGATGGCGGGCAAGGCCACGCCGATGATTGAGGTATCGAGGATGACGATGAATTGCGCCGCGCAGAGGAGCGCCAGCGCCCACCATCTGAGGTGGTCGGGCATGGTCGTGTGCATGAGGTCTGTTCCTTCGAAAGGGGCGGGTCCCGCCGGGCGAATTTTTATCGATTCCCGCGTGGCCATCCGCACGGTTCGGCCAGCCCTACGGTTTCCCGCGCTTGGAAGGTCAAGAGGCTCGTTCAGGGAATTTTGTGACGGACCCGAGCAGCCGATGCGGAGGCAGCCGGAACAGGAAAGTGGCGGCCCCCATCAGGTGATCCGGGCTCAATGAGAGTGCATGACGGGTCTTGGCGCTGCGGCGGGCGCGGTCGGCGAAGCTGGTCCGGGTTGCGCAGCCGGCCGGGGCAACGAGTCCAAGTTAACGGATTTGGGGTGTCACGTCTGGATGACGCCGGTTTGGCGATGCGATTTTATGAGATGAAAAAGCTTGGCCGGTCTGGCGGGCGCCATCGATGTCAGCAGACGCTGTCGGCCATACCTCGATTGAGGCACCGCAATGCTGGCCCAGATCACTCGTCCGCATGATCTTCCGCGATGTGCGTTGCCATGTCCTGCAGCACCTGGCTGACGTGCTGGTCGGAGATCTCGTAGAATATATGCTTGGCCTGACGCACGCCGTTGACGAGACGCGCTCCTCGCAAAAGGCGCAGGTGATGGCTGACAAGGGACAGCGACAGGTCCAGTCGCTCGGCGATGTCGCCGACCGATATCGGCCCCGCCAAACAGCTTAGGAGAATCTTCAGTCGAGACGGATCGCCGAGCAGGCGGAAGGTTTCCGCCAGAATCGTGATCTCGTTCTGCGACAAAGCGGAATGATCCAAGGGCTGGTCGGGCGCCGCGAAACTTGGTGGCCTTGCGATTTCGTCCTGTTTCTCAACTTTTGTCGGCTTGCGAGAAATCATCTGCTTGAACTACCTGTGCGGGGACGCAGATCGCCGGTTCTCAAAACGAGATGCAGTCCACATTGATTTGTCGATTTGTCGAGCCCAATCTACCGCAAGTGCGAGCGATCACAATGCACAACGCGGTCACCACCCAACGGCTGCGCGCAGTTCCTTGGTTCGCAACTCCCTCACCATGGGTTGAATCACTGAACAGCCTAGATGGTGAGAAGGCTGTTAGCGCGGCCTCTTTGGGCTGCATTCCGACATTCATTGCTGGCCTCAATTCGTAATTCGAAAAAGCCCTTTGCAGCGCAATGGGGCCAGAGCCTACTTCAAACCGGATTGGAGGCAGGCGGCAACGTCACACTGATCTGAACCCCGGAAACTCCACCTTCCGGCGGTCTGGAGAATGGTATCGGATCAGACCCGTCAAGCACTCGGACCACCTGAAGGAGGCAGGCAGATTTAGCCTCTGGGATAGTAAAGCCAAACTATCCTGTCAGAGTGTTCTTCCTATCATGGCGCGCAGGCTGCCGAGATCCTTGGCGAAGGCGCGGATGCCTTCGGAGAGTTTATCGGTGGCCATGGCGTCTTCGTTCAGCATCCAGCGGAAGGTCTTTTCGTCGATCTTGATCGGCGAAACTTTGGCGGCCTTTTCCGGCGAGAGCTTGCGCTCCAGCGTGCCTTCTGCGGCGTCGAGCTCTTCGAGTAAAGCCGGGCTGATCGTCAGGCGGTCGCAGCCGGCAAGCGCTTCGATTTCGCCGGTATTGCGGAAAGAGGCGCCCATGACGATCGTGTTGATGCCGTTGGACTTGTAGTAGTCGTAGATCGCGCGGACCGAGACCACGCCCGGATCTTCTTCCGCCGAAAACGTCTTGCCTGATGCCTTGACGTGCCAGTCGAGGATACGGCCGACGAAGGGCGAGATCAGGAAAGCACCGGCGTCGGCGCAGGCGATTGCCTGGGCCTTGTTGAAGAGCAGCGTCAGGTTGCAGTCGATGCCGTCCTTCTGGAGCATTTCCGCAGCGCGGATGCCTTCCCAGGTGGAGGCGAGCTTGATGAGGATGCGGTCGCGGGTAATGCCGCGCGCTTCATAGGCCTTGATGATCTCGCGGCCCTTGGCGATCGAGGCTTCCGTGTCGAAGGAGAGGTCGGCGTCGACTTCGGTCGAGACGCGGCCCGGAACGAGTTCGGAAAGGGCTGAACCTACGGAGATCGCGAGGCGGTCGGCAACGGCCGAGACGACGCCGTCGCGGTTGCCGCCCTGGGACTGACCCCAGCGGATCGCTTCGGCAACGGTGTCGGCAAACATCGGTGTGCCGAGGGCCTTCAGGACGATCGTCGGGTTGGTGGTGCAATCGACCGGCTTCAGGCGGCGGACGGCTTCGATGTCGCCGGTGTCTGCCACGACGGTGGTCATCGCGCGGAGTTGTTCAAGCTTATTGGTCATGGTGCTTCTCCAATCCTTCGTTTGTGTCCTCGTCTATCTTTCTTGCGTTTTCTTCGAGAGTGCTCATGCCGGGTTCTCTTCGTTGCGCCCATAGCGCGCAAGGGTGGCTCTGGTGCCGCGTGTCCAGAGTGAATCGAGATTCTGGGCAAAGGCCTCGACGAAATCCGGTGCATCTTGCAGGTCGCCGTAGATGTCGCGCATCTCTGTCCACGCGCCGGGATTGGCCCTAGCCGCCGCCGCGGTTTCTTGCAGCCTGGGCCAGATCGGGTCGCTTGGTGGGATCTGCCGGTCCGATTCCGTCGTGCCAAAGCAATGGCGGCACCAAAGGGCGGATACGAGAGCGAGCCCCGTGACGTTTCCACCACCTGCCAGCCGATCGCGGATGGCGGGCAGGATGAACTTCGGCTGCCGGTTCGAGCCGTCATAGGCAAGGCGCGAGATGGTGTCCGCGATCTTGGGATTGGCGAAGCGCTCACGAACGCGCTCGAAGTACTGTATGAGATCGACATCAGGTACAGGCGTCACCACGGGGATGATTTCGTCCCGCATCAGCCGGGAGAGGAATGCCCCAATATCCGGGTCGGCCATTGCTTCGTGCACAAAATGAATGTCGAGCAGTTCGCCGGCATAGGCGATCGATGCGTGGCCGCCGTTGAGAATGCGCAGTTTCATCAGCTCGTAGGGTGCGACATCGGCAACAAACGTCACGCCCACCTTTTCCAGGGCCGGCCTGCCTGCGGAAAACTTGTCTTCCAGCACCCATTGCGTGAAGTCCTCGCAATAGACCGGCACGGCATCGGCGATGCCGAAACGCTTTTGGCAATCCTCGATCTCGCGTGGCGTCGTGGCGGGTGTGATGCGGTCGACCATGCCGTTGGGGAAGGCAACATTGGCTGCAATCCATTCTGCGAAGCCAGGATCGGAAAGCCGCGCGAGGCCGCAGAGCGTTTCCATTGCCGCATGGCCATTGCCGGGAATGTTGTCGCAGGACATGACGGTGAAGGGCGGGGTGCCGGTGGCCTGTCTCTGCCGGAGGCCGGCGAGGATCAGGCCGAAGATCGTTTTGGGGTTTTCCGGATCGGCGGCGTCCGTGCCGATTGCATCGAGGGTCGGATCGAAGCGGCCGGAGGACGGGTTGATGAAATAGCCGCCTTCGGTGATGGTCAGCGACACAATACGGATCGCGGGGTCGGCGAGCTGCTCGATCATGCCACGCAGATTGCCCGGATCGAGGAAGCCGATCATCGCGCCCGTCACACGGGCGATGGATGCGGTGGCGGTCTGCTCGACGACGGTCGTCAGATAGTCCTGGGCTTGCAGCTTGTCCCGCATCGCTCGGTCGTAATCGGTGACGCCGGCGCCGATCAAGCCCCAATCGCGGGCTTCGCTGAGGTTCAGCAGGCGATCGAGATAGACCGCCTGGTGGGCGCGATGGAAGTTCCCCACACCGAAGTGAATGATTCCGGCGGTGATCTCTTCGCGCCTGTAGCGGGGGACTGAGGCGGACCGGGATATCGCGTCGAGGGAGGAGAGGGATAGCAGGTGTGCCATCGTGAAGCCTTTTGAGATTTTGTCTTCCGGGGGCCGGCGCGGGATACGTTCTCCACGCGCCGGGTTGGGATTTGTGTCAGGTCCGTGCGCCGGACGTCCTGAGGCGATCAAGGGCGACGGCGCCGATAATCACCAGGCCCTTGATGATGAACTGCCAGATATCGGAGACGCCGGTGAGGATGAGGCCGTTGGACAGAACCGCGATGATGAGCGCGCCGATGAGCGTGCCCCAGATCGAACCGATGCCGCCGACGAAGCTCGTCCCGCCCAAAATGACAGCGGCGATGGCATCGAGTTCGTAAGACTGGCCGAGTTGCAGGCCGTTGGCCGCATAGAGCTTTGCTGCGGACATGACACCGCCGAGCCCGGCCAGCAGGCCGGAAATGCCGTAGACGAAAAGCGTGATCAGCCAAACCTTGATGCCGGCAAGGCGCGAGGCTTCCGGGTTGCCGCCGACGGCATAGATGCGCATGCCGAGCACGGTGCGGCGCAGGATCAGCCATGAAACGACGACGGTCGCAAGCGCGATGATCACAAGCCAAGGGATGCCAAGGAATGTTCCGTTGCCGATGAAGGCGAAGTCGAGGCTGGAGTTGAAGATCGTGTTGTCGCTACCAAAGAGACGTGCAAGGCCGCGCACCGAGGTCATGGTGCCGAGGGTGACGATGAAGGGCGGCAGGCGGAGTGCGGCGATAAGCGCGCCGTTGATCAGGCCGAACCCGGTTCCGACGGCGAGTGCCGCGGGGATGCTCAGCGTGCTTAGGCCGGGCACGAGTGATGCCATCATGGCGACCATGGCGGAAGCAGCTAAAACGGCGCCGACCGAGAGATCGATCCCGCCCGTCAAGATGACAAATGTCATGCCGGCGGCGAGAACCGTGTTGATCGAGGCCTGTTGGGCGACGATCGACAGGTTGTTCCAGGACATGAATCGACCATCCGACCAGCTTAGCGTTCCGGTCTCGACATAGCCGGACAGGAGTTGGAACAGGATCGAAATCAGCACCAGCGCCGGCAGCATGCCGAGCGTACGCATTATCCCGGCAAGCGCAAACTTGCGGCTTGCTGCCCCTGTGGTGGGGCTTGTATTGCTTGTCATAGTCTCCTCCCAAATAAGACTTGCTCGTGGGGCCGGCCGCGTCAGCCCGCTTGTCCGGCATCCGATGTTGCCAGCGCCATGACGGCTTCCTGGGTGATTTCGGCAGATCCAGCGCCACCGCCGAGTTCGCCGGCGATGTGGCCTTCGCGCATGACGACGACCCGGTCGCAGATCCCGATGATTTCGGGCAGTTCGGACGAGATGACCGCGACGCCGACGCCGTTGCGGGCTAGCTGATCGATTAGTCGGTAAATCTCGGACTTGGCGCCGATATCGACGCCGCGGGTCGGCTCGTCGAGGATGAGGACGCGCGGTTTCGTTTCGAGGAGGCGCGACAGCAGGACTTTCTGCTGGTTGCCCCCCGAAAGACCGCCGACCGACGTGTCGGGGGACGCGGTACGGATGCCGGTCGCCTTGATAGCCTCGGCGGCGCGCAGCCGGCCTTTCATCCGGTTCAGAAAACCAGCTGGCCGAGCGTCGTGGGCGATGACACCAAGATTAATGTTCTCCGACACCGACATGTCCAGCATCAGGCCGAGCAACTTTCTGTCTTCAGTGAGGTAGGCGATCCCGGCATTGATCGCGTCGAGCGGGGAGCGGATGTCCACCTCGCGGCCGTCGACCGCGATCGTTCCGGAAACCTTCATGTCGGCGCCGTAGACGAGGCGCGCCAGTTCCGTGCGGCCCGCTCCGACGAGGCCGGAAATTCCGAGAACCTCGCCCTCGTGGATGTCTAAGGAACAGGGCTGCACACGGCGGTGGTCAGAGAGATCGCGGACCGAAAGGATGGTTCGGCCCCGGCTGCCATGGGCATCGTGCTCCTTCTTGTAGAAAGAGGAGAGGTCGCGGCCGACCATCATGCGGACCACTGCAGCGGGCGAAATGTCGCCGCGCTCCAATGTGCCGACATAAGTTCCATCTCGCAGCACCGACACGCGGTCGGAGAGTTCGTAGACCTCCTTCATGCGGTGGCTGATGTAGACGATGGCAAGCCCTTCGGACTTTAGTTGGCGGACCAGTGCGAACAAGCGTTCGGTCTCCCGGTCCGAGAGCGTAGTCGTTGGTTCGTCCATGATCAGCACGCGCGATTGCGCATGGACTGCACGGGCGATCTCAACCAACTGCCGTTCGGCGATTGAGAGGCCTGCAACCTTGTCGCGCGCGGTAAAACTTGCCCCGAGGCGTTTCAGCACACCCTCTGCGCCGGAGACCATGGCCTCGCGGTCAATCAAGCCATTCTTGCCGAGCTCGCGACCAAGGTGAATGTTCTCCGCGACGGTGAGGTTGGGAGCGAGTGCCAGTTCCTGGTAGATGATCGCGATGCCGAACTGCATGGCCGACATCGGGCCGGAGATCGCGACCTTCTGGCCGTCGATCAGGATTTCCGATCCTTCATCTGGCACATAGGCGCCAGAGAGGATTTTCATGAGTGTCGATTTGCCGGCGCCGTTCTCGCCCATCAGGGCGTGGATCTCTCCAAGCCGGATATCGAGGGATACATTGGAAAGAGCGCGGATTCGCCCGAATGTTTTTGAGACGTTGCGCACCTCGAGGAAGGGATGATGCGTGTCTGTCGTCATGGAAGCCTCCCTAGACCAGGAGCCGAGCCAGAGTTTCGGCAGTTCCTGTGGTTTCGAGTTGGACAACGAGGCTCAAATAGGCCTCGACGAAGCGTGGGCTCTGCCGCAGGTTCAGGCTGCGGAATGCCTCGATGTCGAGCACTGCAAGTGGATCGCCCGTGCGAACACGGCTCCAGTCGCGTTCGGTAAGATGCGGTTCGAAAACCTCAAAACGCGCTCCCTCATCGTCGACGCCCTGCAGATAGCGCCCGTAGCAAGCCATCAGGAAGGCGATACGCGAAAGGTCGCCCCCATCCTCGAGGAGTTGAGCGATGGTCTTTCCATGGAACACGACGATCTTCGAAGCGCCGTCGCCTGCAACGCGCAGCAACTGGTCCTTGATCGCCAGGTTGGCGAAGCGCTCGATCACCTTGTCCGTGAACGCTTGGACAGAGTAGCCGGCTGGCGGATCGACCCGTGGCTTTCCGTCGATATCCCAGAAGTTTTGGAGAAGCCTCGGAATCTCCGGCCGCTGCATGCCTTCATCGACGTAGCGCGAACCCATCAGGAGTGACGGATAGCACATCAACATATGAGCGGCGTTGGAGAGGCGACCCTTCACTGCGACATATGCCGACACCTCATCGCTAAAAACGACGCCGGCGAGCTCAAGCGGCGGCCGACCCGCACAGAACCGGTCTTCCACCACCCAACTTGTGTAGGTTTCGCATGTCGCGGCAACCAGGTCGTCGACGCCGATCAATCGGGTCACGCGCTGCCGTTCTGCCTCCGGCACCTGGGGTGCGATGCGATCGACCATCGAGTTGGGGAAGGCGCCGTTTTCGTCAATCCAATCTGCCAGCTCGGGGTCGACGGCGCGAGCGAAGGACACGACACCTTTCCGGGTCACATCGCCGTTGCGTTGTAGGTTGTCGCAGGAGAGAACCGTGAAGGGTAGAAGCCCGGCGTCGCGGCGGCGCGCCAGGGCCTGGACGATGTAGCCAAAGACCGTCCTCGGTGTGCCACCGGCGAGATCCTGTCGAACTGCCGGCGCGTCGAGCTGAAATTCGCCCGTGGCTTCATCGATGTTGTAGCCGCCTTCGGTGATGGTCAACGAGACGATCCGCGTTGTGCCGTCCGCAAGGCGCTCCAGCACCCGTGCGGGATCGCTCGGGGCATGGATATAGCCCGCCATGGCGCCGACGATCCGTGTTTCCATCGGCTCGGGGGAGGTGAGGGTGGTTACCGTATAAAGGTTGTCCTGGCGGCGATAGGCTTCCGCCTTTTCGCGGGCAGCGGGTCCATCCGTCAGGCCGACGCCACAGATTGCCCAGTCTTCGTTGCCGGCGTGATGCAGGCAGGTGTCGATAGCGATCGCCTGGTGGACACGATGGAAATTGCCGACGCCGAAATGTACGATGCCCGGCCGCAGTCGGCTTCGGTCGTAGGCCGGCTTGGCGACAGTGGCACCAAAAGCGTCGAGATTGGCAGCGTTGAGTTTGAGCATGATCGGGCGGGCCTTCGTAGTGTTTCACAATGGTCAGGCAGCAGCCCCAGCCCTTACGAGAAGGGGCTGCCGCAGGTCAGCCGGGAGGCTTAGTCTTCGTGCTTGTAATTCCAGCCCTTGTATTCCCCGACATTTTCGCGCGTGACGAGCGTGGAGGGGATCAAGATGAGCGGGTTCTCCGGCTTCTTGCCGTTGATGATGTTGATTGCGGTTTCGACAGATACCTTGGGGATGGCGTAGAAATCCTGGCTCGCGGAGGCCTTGATCATCTCAAAAGCCGGGTCCTTCAGGGCGTCCTCGATGTCGGGCGAACCGTCGACGGACGTGATAAAGAACTCGTTGCGGTTTGCCTGCTTTGCGGCAAGCGCGGTGCCGATGGCTTGCGGATCGTTGATCGTGAAGATGGCGTCGATCTTCGGGAAGCGTGTCAGGTAGCCCTGGGCGACTGTCATGCCACCATCACGTGATCCTTTGCCGTCCTGGTCGTGGGAGAGGATCTTGATGTCCGGAGACTTGCCGAGTGCTTCCTTGCAGCCATTGACGCGTTCGATCACCGACGACACCTGCGGACCGTTCTGGATGATCACGTTGCCCTTGCCCTGAAGCTTGTCGACGATGTACTGGCACGCGACACGGCCCGCCATGACGTTGTCGGTGGTGACGGCGGCATCCGCACCCTCAGCCGACGTGTCAAAGGCGATTACGGGAATGCCGGCTGCCTGCGCCTTCTTGATCGCCGGCGTAATGGCATTCGGGTCGCCCGGATTGAGCAGAATAAAGTCGACACCCGCAGCGATGAAGTTGTCGATCTGGTTGACCTGCTTGCCGATGTCGTAATCGTAGCCGACGGTGGTGACCTGGGCAGACGGGTTGGCCTTCTTGATCAGGCGCGTCGCCGTGTTGCTGATGATGACGAAGCCAGGATTGCCGAGCGAGCCAACCGAGATGCCGACGGATTTGACATCCTTGGCGAGCGACGGTGCGGCAGAGATGGTGACGGCAGCCGCGCCCAGCAGAAGTACCTTGGACAAAGTATGACCGATTTTCATTTTAGAACCTCCTCACAAGAGTGTTTCTCCTCAAAGAGATCGATCTCACTCCCAATGGGATCGATCTCATCGTAAAAGATTTCTCAATTTAGCGTTTTTGTCAACTGAAAATCGAGCGCTTGAGATGGAGGTCTGAAATGCCCGGCCAGGAGCGCTGCCTGCCAACGCGATGAAATCTCTACTTGGTTCCGCCGAGTCGACTGACCGAGCCACGATCGATTAACTCTGTTGGAAGCTCGATGCGCCCGAGCCTTCCCTCTCCCTTGATCTCCCTGATCAACGCGGCAACGGCTGCGCTTCCCAGATCATAGACCGGCCGTCTGACGACCGAGATCGCCGGGGCAACAACCTTTGCCCAAGGCGAATCGTCAAAGCTGATCAGCGACACATCGCGGCCAACCGCCAGGCCCAACTCACTGCAGGCAGTCAGCACGCCGAGGGCCATTTCCTCATTCGTGGCCAGGATGGCCGTCGGCCTTGGATTGAGCATCAAAAGTTCGCGCGCCGCTTGGGTGCTTTCATCGAGATTGCTGCGGCTGTAGCGAATTGCCGGGTTTGGAGCGTCCCTTGCGGAAATCGCCTCCAAGGCGCCGTCGCGCCGATCTTTTACTGTGGAAACGACGCCTTCGGGCTGTGAAATCTTGGGGCCGTTTGCCGCCGCCGTTGCGAGCAGTAGCCCGATATTCCTGTGCCCGTATTCGAGGAACAGCTCCACGGCCTCCCGCGCGCCCGTGCGGTCGTCAGTATACGCGCTGGTCACATCCAGTGCCTCGACCCGACGGTCAAGCAGGACGACCGGTTTCGCCAGTTCATCGTCCAGAATGAGATGCTTGTATATTGAGACGGACGAGGGAACGACGATCAGGCCATCCACCCTGTTTTCCAGCAACACCCTGACGGCGTCGATTTCCTTGTCGATGTTGTCGTCTGTGTTGAGCACGAGGGTCTGATACCCGGCGAGCGTGGCCGTATCGATGATGGCGCGGATTGCGGAGGAGAAGAACGAGTTGCTAATATCGGCGACGACAACGCCAATCGTCTGGGTGGTGCCGGCGCGCATCGCCCGGGCAAGGACGTTTGTGCTGTAGTTCAGCTCCCGGGCCGCCGCCATGACCCGTTCGCGCGTTTCCTCACCGACAAGGCCATAGCCGCCCAGTGCGCGCGCGGCAGTTGCGCGCGAGACTTTGGCCCTCCGCGCCACATCGATGAGCCGAGCGGGGCGGTCGCCAACGGTACGCCGATTTGTTTCTGCGTTCTCCGACACAGTTCTCTCCAATGTCATTCAAAATTCGAATCTGGCCGACGTGCTCGCTAGCCCCGGAAGGCCAAGCGATGTCCAACTCATCCGCCGTGGTAAGCAGGGTTTTCGGTGACCTTGAATCCGTCGCCGTCCCTTACCACACGTTTTCGCATTCCTTTGCGTAGGATTTCACCGTAGTCGTGGCCGGCAAGCGGGCTGCAGACCCAGACGAATACCAGCTTCTCCGTGCCGACGTTGATCGATCGATGGGCCCAGTCCGGAGGAATGAACGCGCAAACTCCCGGCAGCATGTCTACCGTTTCCGTCCGGCCCTGGCGATCCTCCAGCAGCAAGACGCCCTTGCCGCTTTGTGTGTAATAGACTTCGCCAAGATCCCGCCGTTCATGAAAATGCCCCCGGGTCATGTAGAACTCACCGGAAACATCGCCGGCATACATAGTTGTCGTGCCGAAGAAGAGGTCAGAGCCGTCCTTCCGGTACTCGATGACCTCGTAGACCAGGGGATCCGCCTCGCGACGCACCTTTTCGTCCAGTGCGCGCTTGTCCTGAAAAATTGAGGAGAGCGCCGAAAGGCGTTTGGCATACCGCCCGGTCTGCGGTGCCATTTCACCGCTTTGGCCATCGATCTTAATGCCGTCTGGGAGGAGCATGTTTTTATCCCTGCTGACATCGCCCTCGTTGGCGCGTGTCCGTGGGTCGGTCCCGAAGAAGAGTAAGCGAGGATGCGCACCGCGCGCACGGTTTCGGGCACTGGGAAACGATGGACGCTTTTCCATCACAATCGAAATGATAAAACAAAGGGTATCGAATATCCTTCATCTTAAAAGGAAATATTGAAAACACGCCCATCGAGCGCGTGACAAAACCTCTGATAATATCGAGATCGATTAGAGAATTTATGCCCTTGGCGGAAGAATCGTAAAAGGCGAAGCTCAGAAGCCTGCTCAATGCGCGCAGCATGATGCATGCGCATGAACTGCGTGAGGCTGGCATCAGCGAGCAAACGATCGCACGGGCCGTCGAGAACGGTCAAATCGAGCGTATCTCGCGCGGGGTTTATCAAAAGCGTGACGCGGAAGTCGAAGAGAACCAGATCCTCGCCAAAGCCGCTGCCGCAGGCTCCGGATTATGAATTTTCATCATATCGTGTCGATCTTCGTGCTCCCGATGAGGGGCTGTGTGGCGGCTGGATCAGGGCGGAAGGTGAACAGTTGGTGGTGCCAGTTGTGCCACAATTACCGAGAGCGACGAGCCTATTTAGGTCTGCCTAATTTAGTAAATTCATTATTTAGGCATTGTCTGGCGCTGACAGAAGGCGAAGCCTCGTTCGGACAGGCAGGTTTCAAGCGGGGATGGCCAAGGGTGTCAGGTGGGGAGAGTAGCCTCTACGGGACGGAATTCGAGATCCAGCTACGCAACAAGCTGACGCAGCGCGCGGGAATACGCGGACTGGATTCGCAAGAAAGCTCGTCACATTGATTGATCCGCAGGAGAGAATGTTCCCAGACGGCGTATCCGGAAACAGCGATCGCGTCTGGCGCTGCAAATCGACGGTAGACAGTGCGCTGCGCTTGCGATCTTGCCGGGCCCCTAAGGGTCGTGCGCTCCAGTTAGTTCCATAACCTTTGTTATGCGCCAACGACATGTAGCGGCATTTTAGAGATGCGACAGTCGTCGCCTCTTGGGATGCTGGTCGAAGGTCGGCGTTGGGGAGCAAGATCAGCGACTTGCATCGTGGCCACGGCCATCTGTGTTCGGAGTCGTCATGTCTTGTTTGATCGTCACGTCGCAGAATACCTTGAGCGCCCTTCCCCATGCCGCGCGCCGTTCGATCACCTTTGATCGCGGCACCGAATTCACCGACTGGCCACATCTTCAAGCCGGGCTCGGCGTGCAAACCTGGTTCTGCGACCCACGGTCGCCGTGGCAGAAAGGATCGGTCGAAAACACCAATCGCAGAGCCCGCAAATGGCTGCCGCGCGACCTCGCCCTCCCCTGTCGCTCAACGACAGCGACCTGAAGGCTAGTTGCAACCAGCTCAACACCACGCCGCGCAAATGCCACGGCTTCAAGACGCCATCCGAAGCCTTCCGGCAAAAGATGATGACGGCGCTGCGGCGGTCGAAGCAAGTGCGGATGTGACCACGCCCGGCACCTGCTCAATTCGTCCGGAAAAAGCTTAGGGATACAACTAAATGCAGATCTACGCATTGATCGATCGGAATCTGCACCTAACTCGTGGCAGGAACCGAAACAAACGTGAGAGATCATGCTCGAAAATCCAAAGATCCCGCTTGTCATCCCATCGCTCGGCCCGCTCTATGACGGCCTGGCCCCGCTTGGCTATACGGTGCTGCGCGTCATGGCAGGCGCCATGGTCGCCACCTTCGGTGCCGCAAAGCTTTTCACCGAAGGCGGTGCGCAAACAGATATCGACATCATCCGCCAGGTTGGTTTTGAGCCGGCCGAAATCTGGGCCTCGTTCGTTATCTGGCTGGAGTTTCTGGGGGGCTTGGCGATTGCGATCGGTCTGCTGAGCCGACCGGTCGCGGCGATGTTCGTCGGGCTGTTCGGTGTGATCCTCATCACGGTGATGATCCCGCGCTGCGAGAATTACCAACTGTCCGCGCTGTGGTTTGCGGCCTTCGCTTACATCGCGCTGAAAGGGGGCGGAAAGTTCTCGATCGACCGGCTGATCGGTCGCGAGTTCTGATGCCGCCACCGGCCGATGGCCCGTCTAAAGCGGGCCGTCGCTGGTGATGACTGCATCCTCGTCGACATGGACCCAATCCCCTTCGCGGAAGGTAACTCCACCAAAGGTGACCGGACCGGGTGACAAAACCTCGGGCTCGGCCAGGCTACGCCGAGCTGTCGTGCCAAGCGCCCTGACACCTATCCACATGTCGTCAATCGCGGTGCTGTCGCGGATCACCCCGTTGAGGATGATTCCGACCCAGCCGTTCTCGATGGCGATAGCCGCCAAGCGGTCGCCCATCAGCCCCACCCTCATCGAGCCGCCGCCATCGACGACCAGAACCTTGCCGTGCCCATCCTGTCGCAAGGCCTCCAGCACCGGGCGATGGCTGTCACGGGTTTTTAGCGGTACGCAGCGGCCCCTGAAATGGATGCGTCGGCCGAAGCGGCGGAATTGCAGATCGACCACGCGCACGTTATCGGGTGCAGCATCATGCAGGTCCGAGGTGGAGGTGGTCAGGTCGTATTCGTCTTGCATGGCATCTCCGGGGGAAATCAGGCGGCGACGCGGGCGGCAAAGCCCTCGGCCGCGATGGTGATGGTCTGGCGACGGAATTCGCTGGGAGGCAGCGCCAGATGCTGGGTGAAGAAGCGGGTGAAATTGCTGTGGCCGCTATAGCCAAGCTGCTCCGACAGCACCCAGAGCGGCGCATCGTTGCGGGTCAGCCATTCGGTAGCGATCCGCAGCCGCAGGCAGTTCAGGTAATGTCGCGGCGAGATGCCGACGCAGAGCCGGAACTGCTCGAAGAAGCGCGAGCGCGAAAGGCCGACCACCCGGGCCACATCCTCCACCCGCAGGCAGACATCGGCATTTTCCGACATGTAGGCCAGGGCCTTGCGGATGCGGTAGTCGATCGGCCGTGCCCGCTCGGACAAGGGCGCGATGGTGCCATGCTGGACGATCACCGACTGCAGAAGCGTTGCCAGCCGAGCTTCGAACAGGCGCGGATCGACCAGGGAACGGGTCATGATGAACTCGGCCAGGTCCTTAACGAGGACGCTGAGCATGGGCGACAGGTCGGCACCGTCTCGGGCAAAGGGCTGACCGACTTGCGCCAGCCCCAGCCGGGCAGCCAGCCAGGCCGGGTCGATCAGCATGGCCATGATCGTGGTCGGCCCGACGTCCGATGCGGGCTTGGCATGGCACTGCCACGCATTGACCATGACAAACCGCCGGTCGCTGATCTCCGGCGCCTGACCGTCGACCTGCATGGTGACGTCAGCCCCCGAAAGCTTGAAGAACAGGTTCAGTTCGGGATGGGCGTGCTCAACGATCGGCTGGTCGGTCGTGTTGATCGTGACCCGCCCGAACGCGCCTTGAATGATCCAGCTGGCATTCTCGGACATCGGTATCATCCTTCTCTGTGAACGGCGGCGCCAAAGGCGGTCAGTGCGCAGCCGATTGGGTTAGGAACGACCAGTCATGCGTCTTGTCCCACTGCGCGAGAAGCTTTGGCGCTTCTTCGGCATTGCGGGCGATAGTCGCCTCGCTAAGGTCCTCGGGCGCGGCCAACTCAAGCCGATGACCCGACGGGTCGAAGAAGTAAATCGAGTGAATGAAGCCGTGATCGGTGACACCCACGACCTTGATGCCCATGGCTTCCAGCCGGGCCTTGGTCTCTTCCAGCACGGCGACGCTTTCGACCTCGAAGGCGAAATGCTGGATCCAGTCGGGCGATTCGAGATCCTTCATGTTGCCCGGATCCTCCGGCACCTCGAAGAAGGCGATCGAGCTCCCGTCCTCCATTTCGAAAAACAGATGCGCATGCGGGCTGTAGAGCCCGGTCGACGGTACGTGGTCGCTGCCCACCATGTGTGAGAATTTCAGTCCCAGAACCTTGGTATAGAAATCGGCCGTCTCGCGCGCGTCACGGCAGCGATAGGCGGCGTGATGAAGCTTCTTGCAAAGCATGAACTCTCCTCCATGAAAATCCGGGGCCTTCCCCTTGGAAAACTTACCCATACAATACTTGTATATGCAGGCATTTTAATTGTGAAGGGACATGCTTATAGTCGGGGCAACGCGGGTGCGAAGCGCGGCGCCTGCCGCCGGGCTTCGACAAGACGGATGAAGGACATGATTGCATGACAAAAATCGACAAGGACGCCACCGCTGACCAGCTCGGCGGCTTCACTGTCAGTTGGCGCGGATCGCACCGCAAGGACGGTGACGGGCGCGAGGTCTTCGTCATCGAGGACAGCTTGCATCACCTGACCGCGCTGGCCGGGCGCGTGATCGGGCGCTCATTGGGCTTGCGGCTGCAACCCTATGGGGTTTCGACCGGGCAATGGCCGATCCTCGTGCATCTGTGGGAGACCGACGGCCTGTCGCAGCGCGAGCTGTGTGAACGTATCGATATCGAGGAAAGCTCGATGACGCGGGCGCTGGACGGTATGGAGCGGTCAGGGCTGGTCAGCCGCGAACGCAGTCCCGAAGACCGGCGACGCTACCATATCCGCCTGACGCCGCGGGGCCATGAACTGCGCGACCAGTTGCTGCCCGAGATGAACCAACTGGTGGCGGATATCACCGCCAACTGGCACGATGCGGATGGCGACCGGCTCCGGGTCATGCTGCGCAAACTGATCACAGCTGCCCGCGCCGATCAGGCACGCGATGACCGGAACACCAACGTCACGGCCACACAGGTCTCAAGTATCGCCGAACCCGTGCCGCGCTGACCAGTCGAGCAGCGCCGCGATGCAATCGCGCAACTGGTCCGGCTGGTCCTTGTAGTAGTGGTTCGCGCCGGCAATCTCGACATACTCCTTGTCGCGCGTGCCAAGCGCGTCGCGGATGATCGGGTTGTGGGTCGCAGGTGTGGCGTCGTCAGCCTGATTGACGATCTGGAGAACCGGCACCTGTCGCACCCGCGCCGCATTGCGCGCGCCGTTCACGTTCGAGCGGTCATAACTCCACTGGCTGAGCCAGGACCGCAAGGTCGAGAACCGTGCCAGTCCCACCGGCCCGACATTCACCGTGGCCGGATCCCCTAGGTAGCACCAGTACGGTCGCCTGCCGTTCGGATCTACCGTCGGGTCCAGCCAGCGGGGATCGGCCATCGTGCGATGGACGATGAAACCACGTTCCTGTTCAGGCCCGCCGCGTCTTTTCAACCGCTCGAGCATCTCGTCGGCCCAGGCGGTGATGCGACGGTTGCGGGCAATCTGAGCCTTGCGGTAGCGAGCCACGAATGCCGCCGTGTAGGGCGGCGGGTGAGCCGCTACAGGCGCGTAAAGGTCCAGTGAGGGATCGCGGAGCTCGGGATCGGTCTCATCTACGACCGAGGCGTCAAGCCATTGGGTCAGCGTCTCGGCCCGGGACAGATGCGCAGCGATGAAGATGATACCGTCGGCCCGCGGCAGATCGGCTCGGGTCAGGTCATAAACATCGCCCGCCGGCGTCTGCGTCACGGTTGGAGCCTCGGCCTGACCCTGGTAGAACAGGCTGAGCGAGCCGCCGCCCGACCAGCCCACCAGCACCACCTTTTCATAGCCGCCTTCCTCACGGGCCCAACGTATCCAGGCGCCCATGTCGACGGCGGTTTTTTCCATGATCAGCGCGGTGTCGTTGCGCGCATAGCGGCTGGTGGCAGTGAGCACATGCAGGCCGGCCTTTGCACAGGCAATCGGCATCGGCAGCACGTTCAGCGAGGATGACGGGTGCATGAAGATATAGAGCGTCTTCGATGCGGCGCCTTCGGGCTTCAACAGGTTGCCCTCCAGCGCGATCAGCCCCTGGCTTCCGACGAAGCCGTAGGTCTCGGTGAATGCGGCGGTTTCGCGAAACTGGACCACGACCGCGTGGCGGGTGAACTCATAGGAATGTGGCATGGCGGCTTTCCTGGGCAGACACGTCACGGCACGGCGATGAAATCTTCGACGATACGAGCCAGGCGTAGCGGCATCTCGCACATCGGGTAATGGCCGCACGCAAGCTGGGTTAGCCGGGCATCGGGCAATTTCGCCAGCCAGCTTGCGCGGATATCGTCGATCGAAAGCCCCGCGTCGCGTTCGCCGGCAAGCACCAACACTTCGTGCGGCAGGCCGCTAGCCAACGCAGCGAAGTCTTCGGCCGACCAGGCCTCGAAATAGTCGGCATAGGCAGCCGCGTCGCAGCACGCCATCGAGCGTTCGGCAACAAGCCTCGCCCAGCCTTGCGGCAGATCCTGGCCGGTTGTCACATCGACCAGAAGCGCGCGCAGCGCCACATCATGAGCCGAGTTCCGACAGATCGCCACCAGGTCGTCGCTCAGCGGCGCCTTCCCGGCCCAGACCGGGGTGACGGCCAGGATGCGGCGCACGCGGCTGGGTTGATCCACGGCCAGCCGTAGCGCCGCCTTGCCACCCATGGAGTGGCCGATGACAGAAAAGCTGTCCCAGCCCAGATGTTCTGCCAGCCCAGCCGCGTCGGCAGCGATGGTCGCGATGTCATAGGGTCCGCTCAGATCACGCGACAGCCCATAGCCCCGGTTATCCATGAAAGCGAGCGTCAGCAGATCGGGGTCCAGTGCGTCCAGCATTGGCCGGAAGATCTGCCAGTCGCCGATCCAACCGCCCAGCACGATGGCGTGGGCCGAGCCGTGGCCATGGATGTGATGCCCGATCATGCCTGCACCTTTGTCGGGCTGACAGCGGGCTTGCGAGGCGGCAGCGGCCTGAAGGCGGTGTTGTCCTGCAAGCGCTGATACCATTGCTCGATCCGAGGCAGATCACCGCCCGGACGGACCGCATTCCACATGTTGATGCCATAGGCGACGGCCATGTCAGCCAGTGTCAATGTCGGGCCGGCCAGATAGGCGCGGCCGTCTGATAGTACGTCCTCGATCAATTGCAATTCGCGGACGACACCAGTCGCGGCGAGTGAAAGCTCGGCCTGGGTGGCGGGGGGCAGGCCGGGCGCGCGGCGCAGTGCCAGGTCGGTTAGTCCCTTCAGCGCTGGGGCAAGGTGTGCCAGCTGCCAGTCCATCCATTTTTCTACCGTCGCGCGGGCGCGCGGATCAGTCGGGTATAGGCTCTGGCCGGGAATGATGTTGGCCAGATAGCGCAGGATCGTGTTCGATTCCCACAGGATGAAATCGCCATCCCGGATCACCGGAATGCGGCCTGCGGGGTTCATCGCCAGGAACCCGGAACTGTCGGCACCGCCGAACGGGCCACCAATGTCACGGCGATCATGGAGGATTTTCAATTCCTCGCATATCCACAGCACCTTGCGCACACTCGGCGCCGTATCCCGCCCCCAGACGATTAGCATGATGCCCCTCCCTCGGCTGTCGAAAGACGGGCGAGTATGGCTTGGCGGCGGCTGAGGGTCGTTTCCCGTATGTCCCGGCGCTTGCCAATTCGTCCGGTTCCTTCCACCCCGCCATCCCATGAAAATCGTACGAATTGCACAGTCGGACAACCATCGGGCAAAGCCCCCGCCCCTCTTCCGCGCCTATCCTGCCCATCTGCAACCGCCCCTGAGGAGAGGCCGGTTGCACGATCAACGACACGCAAGGGGAGGAGACCCGGATGACATATCTCAATGAGTAAGGCGTAAGAACGGACGGAATTGCGCGCAGGACATTGCTACGCATCGGCGGCCTCGGCGGGCTTGCTGCATTGGCTACACCGGTTCTCGGAATGGGCGCGGCTGGTCCTGCCAAGGCGCAGGGCACCGCCAGCGCGGCTGCGGGCGCGGTGTTCGACCCGGCCAGCTTCGGCAAGATCCACCGCTTGGATTGCAGCGAAACCACCGTGCGTGTGGGCATGATGGACCCAACCGCGAAACCAGTGCTTGAAATTGACTCTGGCGACCTGGTTCACTACCGCGACACCTGGGTCAACTGGGCCAACGAAGCCACCTATAAGATGGCAACGGAAGAGCGCGAGAAGATCCCGAAGCGCTATCCGAATGGCCCCACCTCGCTGATCGGGCCGGTGAATGTCCGCGGCGCCGAGCCGGGCGATGTCATCGAATGCCGCATGGTGCGGATTAGGCCGCGCGACTGGGGCTGGAACTCGGCCGTACCGGGCATGGGCGCCCTGCCCGAGCGGTTCTCCGACGCCTACCTGCATTACTACCGCTTCGACGAGGACCGGAAATTCGCCGAGTTCCTGCCCGGCATGAGGATCCCGCTGAACCCGACGCAGGGCTTCCTTGCCGCGCAGCCCGCGGGCGCGGATCCGGTCAGCGCGCTCTACGCCGGCGCCTATGGCGGCTGCGTAGAGATCCCGCAACTGGTCGAGGGCACCTCGCTCTACGTCCAGGTCCAGCAGCTTGGAGGCCGGATCTGGACCGGCGATTCTCAGGCCGCCCAGGGCGATGGCGTCGTCAACCAAACCGCCATCGAGACAGGGATGGAGGACCTGCGCATCCAGTACGTGCTGCACAAGCAGATGAAGATCGCTTCGCCCATTGCCCAGACGCCCACACATTGGATCGTCGCAGGCTATGGCGAGACCGTGGATGACGCAATAACCGCCACACTGGAATCGGCGATCACCTGGCTAAGCCCGGCGCTGCAGATCACCGAGATGGACGTCTTCTCGATCCTGTCCACCGCCGGCAGCCTACGTGTCACCCAGTACGCCCGCCAAAGCGGCAAACGCTACAAGTATAAGACGGCCAAGGCGGTCCATATCCTGATCCCGAAAGAGGTCTTCGACGAGGAGAAGCAGGCCATGATCCTTACTTCACTGTCCGGAAAGGCATAGGTGGCCTATGATTTCACCCGCCACGCTGCCCGCATCCAATACGGACATCGCCGACCGCAAAGATCAGCGCATGACCACATTGCACTGGCGGGTGTTTCTTCTTTCAGCGCTGGTCGCCTTCTTCGATGGCTTGGACACGCAGGCGCTTGGGCCAGCGGTTTCGGCCATTGCAGCAACGATCCAGGTCGATCCTGCCAGTTTCGGACCGGTTTTCAGCGCCTCGCAGGTGGGTTTCCTGCTGGGTGCGATGCTTTTCAGCACCCAGGGCGATCGCTACGGCCGCAAACGGATGCTGATCATCACCACGGCTCTGTTCGCCATCTGCTCGCTGGCGACTGCGATGACCTCAAGCCTGGAATACATGGTCGCGGTGCGCTTCCTGGCCGGTATTGGATTGGGGGGCGCGACGCCGAATTTCATCAGTCTTACATCGGAATATTCGCCCCCCGCGCATCGCCCGCGCATCGTCACCCTGCTTTGGGCGGCGGTGCCCATCGGCGGCATGGCAGGCTCCTTCGGCAGTGCTGTCACCCTGCCCCTGTGGGGCTGGCCTGCTATTTTCGTGATCGGAGGTGTCATGCCATTGCTGCTGGTTCCGGTGCTGATGCGTGCCATGCCCGAAAGCTGCGAGGTCGGTGCCGCCATCAAACAGGACAGCGGGGCCGCCACTATCTCGGAGACCTTTGCCGGTGACGGACGCCTGATTGCGACAATCTGGCTATGGCTGGCCTCCTGGATGACCTGGACCACGCTGATCGTGATCTCGTCCTGGACGCCACTCTTGCTGCAACGCCTGGGCTGGTCGCCCTCGAGCTCGGCCTCAGTGTTGGGTGCGATCAATGCGGGAGGCGTGATCGGTACGCTGATCATTGGCGCGATGCTGGTGCGCATCACCGCGATCCGCGCCTATATGGTCACGCTGCTGGCGACCGGGGCAGCGACGATCCTTCTAGGCAGCGCCAGCGGTAATTCTGTTCTGGTGGTGCTCGCCGCAATCGCCACGGGCTTCTTCGCCTCGGCCTCGGGCGGGCTACTGCTGTCGGTTTCATCCAGCATCTATCCGGCCAAGGTACGTTCGACCGGAGTTGGCTGGACTCTGGGCTTCGGTCGTATCGGAGCAGTCCTGGGCCCGATGATGGGCGGGGTACTGCTGGCGAACGCCTGGGGTACGACGCAGATCTACTACCTCATCGCTGCCCTGCCGCTGATGGCCGCGCTGTTTATCTGGCTGCTGTCGCGTACCCATGTTGTGCGCGCAGCCATCGCCGCGCGCCTAAGCACGCAAAGCTGATCTCCGGCCCGCCGGAACCACTAAAGGAAGGAAATCACATGTCCGCAAATCCCCATGCCGCCCTTGGCTATGACGACGCCCGCCGCGCCATCGACTGCGCCATGACCTTCGCCCGCGACCGCGGCCTGAGGCTCAGCTTCGCTGTCGTCGATGCCGGGGGGCATGTCGTCGTCATCGCCCGCATGGACGGCGCGGCTTTCGTCACGACCGAGGTTGCGCGGGGCAAGGCCTATGCCTGCATCGCCACCGGCGGCCAGCCGGGGCGGCAGCTTCGTGAACGCTATATCGAAAACCCGAACATCTGGGGAAACCTGTCGTCGCTGGGCTATAACGCGCCGCTTCTGCCTGCCATCGGTTCATTTCCGATCTGGCGCGACGGGCAGTTGATCGGCGCGATGGGTGCCTCGGGCGGGTCTGCCGAATTGGACGAGGAAGCCGTGACACAGGCCATCAGCGCAATCGGCGCCGACATCCGGCCCTGACAGAAAAAGGCAACAGCATGAAAATCTTTTCCTTCGACGATGCGGGCCGTGCCCGGCTTGGGGTCATGACAAGCGACGATCAATTCGTTGCGCTCACCGATACCGGGGCCGAACTGCCCGACGACCTGATCACCCTGATCGCATACGATCCGTCCTTTGTCGGTCTGCGCACTGCCATGACCTGGGGACGGGCAAAACCGCGTCCGCTGGAGGACGTGACGCTTCTGCCCTTCCTGGACCGGCCTAACGCGATCTGGGCGCTTGGGCTGAACTTCAAGACCCATATCGAGGAAACGGGACTTGAGACGTCGCGCATCCACCCACATGCGTTCATCCGCGTGGCCTCGTCCTTCGTGGGCACGGGCCAGCCACTCCTGGCCCCGCCCGAAGAAGTCGCCCGCGCTTTCGATTATGAAGGCGAACTGGGCGTGATCATCGGCAAGCCCGGCCGCCATATCCCAAAGGATCGCGCCTTCGAGCATGTCGCGGGCTATACCATCGTCAACGAAGGCTCGGTCCGGGAATACCAGGTGCACAACCGGCAATATGCACCCGGCAAGAACTTCGAGCAGTCAGGCAGCTACGGGCCGTGGCTGGTTACGCCCGACGAATTCGGCGACCCGGCCCGGCGCAGTGTGCAGACCTTGCTGAATGGCGTGATGCGCCAGCGCTCGGGGCTGGATGACATGCTGTTCGACGTGGCCTCGGTCATTTCCTACCTGTCCGGGGTCTATCGCCTGCGGGCCGGCGATCTGATTGCCATGGGCACACCGGGCGTCCTAAAGCCACAGCCCGGCGACACCGAGGGTAACGACCTGGAGCGGCAGTTCGGCCTGTTCAAGATCCCCGGCCTGGTCCACATGCGCCCCGGCGACGTTGTCGAGGTCACGATCGACGGCATCGGCACCCTGCGCAACCCCGTCGCGGCGGACGCGCCACGCAGCTATAGGGTGGGATAAACCATTCTTTTCAATCAGCGTGCGTCATTGCGTCGAGTCGTCCGCTCCGCCAAGGGCGTTGGTGCGTCACTCGCCGAGCCGCTCCTTGCCTCACCAATTCACCTTCAAGCCGGCCTTGCCTTCCCAGGCATGGGCATCGCCGTTGAAGGCGGCCTCGTAATTGACGTTGCCATAAAGCGTGGTGGCGTCGGTGAGCTGCATGGCAGCCCCCAGGCCAAGCTTGCCCCAGGTGCCGCCAAGGTCGGCGGTGAAGGGAATCGGGCCAGTCGCCGACGAGAACTCGGTCGTCGGATCGCCGAGGAACTCGTGCCAGACATCGGCACGGCCCCATAAGGTCAGCTTGCGCGGCGGCCCGCTGCCGTTGCGCGTGGCAGGTTCCTGGCCTCCCAGGTCCCAGCTGTGCGACAGCCGCGCCCCGATCCGCCCGGCCAGTGAATTGGTGTCGGAATAGCTGACATTGGCGGCCCCGTCGTTGAAGCCGGAGACATTGATCAGCTGGTAGACAAGCTGCGCCTGCGGTTCGAGCAGCCAGTTGTTGCCGAGGTCGAAGGGATAACCGCCTTCGAGTGACGCAGCCAGGCCGAAGGCGTCGGTGTTGCCTGCCCGCAGGCCGCGATCGGCACTCATTTCCATATCGTACCAGGTCGCCTGGACAACGCCGTCGAGATAGGCGTTGTTCTCCCAAAACCGCGTCCAGTAGCCGCCGACGCTGAAGGCGGTGAAGTCGTCGCTGCCGCCAGCGAAGCTGCGGCCGAGCAGGCTGTGCTCGACATCGGCGCTGGCGCGGCCAAGCGCAAAATAGACACCGGCATTGTCGCGCTTGCCGTCTGCATATTCCTTGCGATGCAGGTCGAGGCCGAACTGCAAGGCGCCGTAGGAATAGTCGAAGGCCGGACCTTCGCTGCCATAGATGCCGACCGGATCGCCGTCGCGGTGGCCCCATTGGCCGATCACCCGGCCCCAGGCACCGTCAGGCTGGTTGTCGCGGCCGGGGCTGAGCAGCTGGGCATCGCCGCCCATGCGTTCATGCAAGGTGCTGATGAGCCCACGGCCATAGATCGCCGCGGCAACCGGCATCGCCGCATAAAGCGAGACCTCCTGGCGGTAATGCGGCTCCAGCGGCTGACACGGTGGAGTGGCTGGGGCCAAGGTGCAATCGAGTTCGGAGCGCAGATACCAGTTTTCCGGCCCCGAGCCGTCGACACTTGCGCGGTAGAGCGTGTATTCGTAAGGACCGGCAACGGCTGGCCGGCCGAGCGCGAAAGCGCCTGGTACGGTGGTTCCGCCATTGACCGTATCGACCACCAGGATGCCGTTGGCGACGGTGAGGTCGCCGAGACCGCCGGCATTGGTGATCACCAGCTTGCTCGTGCCGCTCGCGCTGCCACCGTCGATCACCAGCCTGTCCGAAGGCGAGCCGTCGGCGTTGAGATGGGTGTTGAGCCCGACCGTGCCGCCCTCGCCGATGTAGTTGACGACCGTCAGCGTCTTGTAGCTTGCAAGCTGCGCCAGGTCGCCGGTGGGTGCTGAAAACTGGATCAGGCTCGGGTCGTTGACCAGATTGGTCAGGTTGGACGATCCCGTCATGTTCCAGGTGCTGTCGACCAGCGTCAGGTTCGAGGTGCTGCCAGGATCGGTCAACGCCGCACCGGTAAGGGTGGTGCCGGTCGCGGTCAGATTGAGGACGCCGTTGCCGGTGACATCGAGCAGCGCGCTGGCGCCTGATACCGATGAGCCGGAGACTGTCGCATCAAGCGTGGTGCCGGCGACCGCGATGCCCGCGCCTTGTACCGAGACGAGCGTGCTGTTGACGATGCTGGCCAGGCCCGGTCCTTCCACCTGGAAAGGTGTCGCCGCCAGCGCGGCGGATCCGGCGCCATGGGCGCTGATCTGGCTGTCGCGGATGACCATGCTCGCGGGTCCGCGCAAAAGCGCGCCGGATGCGGCTGGCCCATAGGTGTTGACGACAACGCCCGTTGCTTCCAGCCTTGCTCCCGGCTCGCCAGTCGCCGGCTGGAGCGGACCTCCTGGATCGTCGAGCGCAGCGACGACCGCCATTGTCGGCGGATCGCCCGGGAGAACCACCGAGGCAGCGTCGCCAAAAGCGGACAGGCCGGTGGACAAGGCTCCCGAAGTGGTGATGGAACCGCCATTGATGATAACAACACCGCGTTGCTGGGCATTCGCCCCACCCGACCTCATGCCGGTCGTTGTGACCGCCACGTTGTTTGCGGTCAGTTGATCTTTCGTGCCGGCCAGCAGACCAAAGGAGAAGTCCCCTGTGGTCTTCACCGAGCCACCGCTTATGGTCAACGTGTCGATGCCAATTCCTGTACCCGACGCGCGCACGGCGTGCGCCTCTTGCCCGGACGTCGTGATCGCCACGTTGGTGGCAGTGAGCGCGGCACCGTTCCAGTATGAAACCAGCGCGCTGGAATTGTTCGCCGTTGTCGTGACCGATCCGCCGACCAGCTTGATCGTTGCCCCGTTCTCGACAAGGACAGCAGTGTCGCTGCCACTTGTGCTGATGACCATGTCTTTGGCATCGATCGCCGCGCTAGCCCCCGTTGCGTAGAGTGCGTGGGAGGCGCTGCCCGCGGCAGTTATAGACCCGCCACCTGACAGGGTGATCACACCGCCACCGGTCCTCACGGCGCTCACTTCCGAGCCAAACGTGCCTCTGGTGCTGATGGTGCCGGTATTGACGAGGGTTCCGGACGCGCCGTTGCGGACCCAAAAACCGTTGCCCGAGACGTCGATGATCCCGGCATTTTCAGCGGCAAAGCTGCCGCCATTCATGATCACGCCATGAGCGCCCGCGATCTGTCCGGTCGTACCTTGGTTGAACGTGCCGCCGGCCACGAAATAGACGCCGGCCTTGTTGGCCCCGCCCTGGATGAAGCCGTTATTGGTCATCGACCCGCCGGCGACGTTGAAAAAGACCCCATCGGCGGCACTTGTGATGCTGGCGCCCTGCCGGTTGGTCACGGTACCGCCAGTGCGCATGTTGACCGCGGCGTTGGTCGT
This sequence comes from Aminobacter sp. GW821-FHT11F06, assembly GCF_058808215.1. Taxonomy (NCBI): domain Bacteria; kingdom Pseudomonadati; phylum Pseudomonadota; class Alphaproteobacteria; order Hyphomicrobiales; family Phyllobacteriaceae; genus Aminobacter; species Aminobacter sp. GW821-FHT11F06. The sequence goes on from NZ_JBXARL010000005.1 coordinate 92,151, forward strand.
GGCGGTCGCGGTCACCGAACCAAAATTGTCAAAGACAGAGCCATTGGCCGCGCTGGACTCAAGCAAGACGCCATTGGCCGCTCCGCTGATCGCGCCGTTGTTGACGAGTGTCCAGTTCCGCGACGTATTGCCCTGAATTGCATTACCAGAAACGACGCTGACCGTGTTGCCCGACGGGACGACGAATTCGGTCGCGCTGGGTGTCGACTGCAGCAAAACTGTCGACGTACCGCTGGGGATCACGACAGCTTGCGCGCGCGCGGCGGGCGCAAGCGGCAAGACGGCAACGCCGCAGCCCAGAGCGGCGGCCCGCGCTGTCAGGAACATCGACCTTGGTCTTGGCGTCGAGAACATGCGGGGCATAGGGGTCTTCCTGTAAACAGGGCCGCTACATCAGACTTCGCAGTTTACTGAAGCCGACTTTGCCGCCCTTGCCATAGGTGTCGTCTGACTTTTGGCCGCGATGACTGGGTTCACCACTTCACTCTCATGCCGGCGATGCCCTTAAGCTGGTAGCTGTCGCCGAAGTTTTCCAGCGAGGTGTTGACGCTCGCCTCGCCATAGACCGAATATTTGTCGCTGTTCCAGTTGTAGGTGCCGCCAACGCCGATGCCGCCCCAGAACCGGTCGTCGCGGCTGGCGAAGGCAATCGTGTCTGAACCGTCGGCACCGCCGACGGACACTTCGGCGCCATCGAGGAATTCGTAATACAAATTGGCGATGCCATAGAGGTGGCTGCGGCTCAGGCTGCCGTCCTCGGCATCCCAGGTCTTTTCCTTGTCTAAGGTGAGGCCCGCCCGGCCACGCAGGCTGTCGCCTTGCAGCAGCGATACCTGCGCGCCAAAGACATCGTGGAATGTATCGAAATCGACATTCGAATAGGTAAGCTGCGCCTGCGGCGTCAGCGTCAGCCCGTTGTCGAGGTCGATGCGCTTGCCCGCCTCGGCCGACAGCGAATAACCGCTGCCATCGGAGCCGGAGATCAGCGTGTTGTCGGCTGTCGCCGCGGTCAGGTCGCTGTCATACCAGGAATATTGCGCCTGGGTGTCGACATAGACGCCGCTGGCGTCATACCAGGTCAGCGTCGCACCGACGCCATAACCACTCGTGTCGATCTTTCCTGTACTCTGCGGCGAAGACATGTCGGCCCAGGCCTTGGCGTAATGCACGGTCAGGCCGCCGATCAGCACCGAGCCGTCCCCGGCCTCGTGCAGCATGAAGTCGGTGCCGGCCTGGAACTTGAGCAGGTCGATGTCGCGCTGGCTATTGCTGGTCGAAAAGGCCGGATCGATGGAAAAATGGCTGGCCTCGATCCGCCCCCAGCTGCCGCGGCCCTCGATGAAGGGCGCGCCGGTTTCAGCCATCATATCGGGACCTTGTTCGGCGCCGACATTGCCTTCGCCCGACCAGTAGCGGTTGCCGACGCGCTGCTGCAGGGTCGGCAGGTCGTTCAGCGCCGCCAGGACCCTGGGATAGCTCTCATACATGGGCACGCCCGGGTTGAGCAGCGGCACATCGGGATTGCCGGCCAGCTCGGAGCGTAGGTACCAGTTGTTGTCGCCGGGGTTGGTGACGCCGTTGCGGTGCAGCGTGTAGGCATAGGCCCCGCCCACCACCGCCTGCTGGCCGTCTTGGGTGACAAAACTGCCGTCGAGCACAAATGCACCGGCGGCCGTCGTGCCTCCGTTGATGGTGTCAACAACCTTGATGCCGTCGGACAAGGTCAACGCGCCCGCCCCGCCGGCATTCTTGATCACCAGCAATGTCGAACCGCTTGCCGTGCCGCCATCGATGACCAGCATGTCCGAAGGCGAGCCGTCGGTGTCGAGACGGGTGTTGAGCCCGATCGCGCCGCCCTCGCCGATGTAGTTGACGACCGTCAGCGTCTTGTAGCTGGCAAGCAATGTCGGGTCGCCGACAGGCGCGGAGTAGTTGATCGTGCTCGCCTGGTTGGTCAGCGATGTCAGGTTCGAATTGCCCGTGAGGGTCCACAGGCTGGCGTCAAGCAATGAAACGTTTGACGTACTGCCCGCTTCGGTCATCGCCACTCCGTTCAGTGTCGATGCCCGTGCCGTGAAGTTCAACGTGCCGACGATGCCGGCATTCGCGGCGGTGTCGATGGCGACACCCGATGCGTTGTTGAGTGTGACACGGTTGAAGTTCAGCTCCGTTGTGCCAGCACGAGCGACGATGCCGTCTTTGCTCGATGTCAATGTCGAATTCGTCACGTTGATGGTGGCGAGATCCCCTGCAAGATTGCTCGAAGCAAAGATAGCTGCGGCGCGAAGACTACCTCCGGTGACGTTCACCACGCTGTTGTTCAAATTGATTGTGCCACCGCCGTAGACATAAAGCCCATAAGCTCTGTCTGCCGCCGACACGCTGATATCGGACGTTCCGGTAAAATTGACGGTTCCATTCGTGACCGCGCTCAGTCCGTAAGCGTTCGTCGTGGCGATCGCGCTTAGCTTGGCGTGGCCAGTCACATTGACGATTGCCCCCAGATCGGCTCCGGCAAGCCTTGCGTAGCCGGCGACGGCCTGTGCGGTTCCGGTAATGTTGTTGACATTCACCACCCCGGGCTGCGTCGCCGAACCGCGCGCAAACAGCATATCTATGGTCTTGCCCGTCATATCGACGGTTGCGTTTCCAGTGACAGTCGTGGTCCCGCGAAAGCTGGAAATGGCATATTGCCCGCTGCCGAATACTCCGGCGATGCCCCCCATCGCGATGTTGACGTTCTCGGCCGTGAGGTGCCCGCTGTCTTTGGTCGTCAGACCCCAGCCCTCTGTTCCGTTGCTCGATGTGTTGACGGTGGTGAGACCTGACAGCGCAATGCGGCCGTTGGTATTGGCATAGACGCCATACGGTTTGTCGGACGACGCGTTGACTGTCAGATCACGCGCCGTAATCGTCGGGACCTGTCCCGCCGGTCCGAGGCTCTCGGCGTACAGTCCCGTCGCACCGATGATGCCTGGCCCGGAGCCGCTGCCCTGTGCGTTCACCACCGTCCCCGTACCGAGGTCGATGGTTCCGCCGTTGAATGCCGCGATGACTCCGTTATCTCTGCCGGCAAGATTCGAAGCGACGATGCCGCCACCGCCAACGACCACGATGCCGTTCCCGGTTCCCCCTGTCACGCCATCGGCTCGCAGAGCCGACACTCCGATGCCGGTGACCGTCACGGTGTCACCAGTATTCAATTGGGTGGGTGGGACCCCTCCAAAGACGGTATTTACATGGTTTGCGGCAGGACCCGCAGCCGCCGGGTCCGCGGTTGCCGGGTCGAATAGCTGTGCCTTGGCAGGCGCGAGCAGGTTCGGCGCCAGGAGGAAACTGCCTGCAATACAGATTTTGACAATCGCCGTCGTCGATGTGAGCGTGCGAACGAAGTTCTTGCGCATCATATCCCCTCTCGACCATTGCCTGGCGTCACACCGGCTGCGTTGCCGCCATCGATGGGTTTGGCCCGCTGCCAAAACTGATGGCGCGCCGCCGAAATCCGCCCTTACGACCTCGAAACTCGCACACAACCTCTGCGGATGCGATGGATGTCGATTCAGCCGAGAGTACTATACTGTCGAGACGGTCTTTCATTTGACCAGTATTGTCAACGTCAGCGACGACACTGATTTTCTTGGCCCAAGCCGCAACAATGGCGGACCTGCCAGCCATGAAATGCCGCATCGGCTTATATTAGGATTTGCTTTCTTTCGGCGTTTCTTGATCGTTGCCTGTGCGCCAGCGACGGCGAACGGACCAGCCTCGATATTGGCAGTCAGACCAACGGCGGGCAGGTGGCGCCAGCCGCCAAAGCACAATATGCAATTCCCCAAATCACCCCTGCTCGCCAGGAGCGAGCCGGGGGGACTTGGGGAATTACTGGGCAGCGCGATGCTGGAGGACGGTGCGCCAGTTCACAAGAAGGCCAAGTTGAGCCGTCAGTTGAGGCAGACAGGCTTGGCTGATTTATCCACCATTGAAACCTGCTTCGCGAGATTGTGGGGCAGCTTTCATCCAGCGTCCGTCATTGGCGGTTTCCGGGTCTGATGCAGGACGGGTAAACCATTCGAACGGCGGGAGATCGGCAAAGATGATGTCGCCATCATGCATTGACGCAGGACTTGCCGCCGCTTTTTGTCCTAGTCGTTTCATCATCGCGGAAAAGGCGCTTGGCGTATAGCCGAGATCAGAAGCGACGATCTTGGCGGGCATGCCTTGCCTAAGCCAAGCCTGGGCATTGGTGAGCCGCACCAAATCAAGCCATTGGCTGTAATTCATTCCCAGTTCCCGTTGAAACTGACGCGCAATGGTTCTGGGCGTACTGGCGAACCGATCAGCCAGTTGAACGAGAGAATAATTCAACGTCAGATCGCTCATGATCTCCCTGCAAATCGCAGCGAGTCTTTCGTCTCTCGGCATCGGAATTGTCGATGCCACGCGTGGCGCTTCGACAATTTCGGTGCGCAGCAACTGCAGAATGGCCGTTTCCCGTTTTAGGTTGTGATGGTTTTTGCGGAAGCCTACCGTTTCCACCAGTAACGCCCGCATCAGCGGCGACATTTCGATAACTCGGCAGTCAAGAGCTTCCAGCCCGTCACCATGTTGCAGCATCAATGAGGTGAGATTGGCTTCGGTCAAAACATGCACTTCATGCACGCATTCGGCGGGCAACCAGACCGCGCTGTAGGGCGGAATGATCCAACTCCCCTCTTCCGTCATCACGCTGATGACGCCGGAAGCGGCGTAAAGAAGTTGCGCAAATGGATGCATATGCGCTTCGACAATGAAGCCGCGCCCGAAATTTCGGACGAGTGGCACAAACGATGTGATGGTCTGCGGCAATGATGTTCTCCCATTGCATTTGGACATGTCTCGTCTTCCTGCTGTCCTGCCAGCATAAGCGATTGTCGTTTTCGCAATAGCCTAAAAGCTCGCTCCCGCAGCTCCAATCAATAGATACTGCCGGCATGCTCGAGAGGTCTGTGGAGACTATTTTCCACATGCTTTTCGGTTGGTTCGGCCCACCCTGCCTGCTTCAGACGATAATTTGCAGTGCGGATTTTGGGTGTCGCCATTTGGGAGGGAAGAAGACGGATGACCATCACCCGCAAGGAGTTTTTTCGGCTGGGCACTGCCGGACTTGTATCAGCAATAGCAGCAGGGAAAGTCACTGCAGCCTCGGCCACTGAGACGCCTGCAACAGTGCCTGCGGCAGCCAATGGAGCGCCGCGCGCGACATTGATACGCGGCGCCGATATTCTCACGATGGACGAGAAGCTTGGCGAACTGACGGAAATGGACGTCCTGATAAAGGACGGTAAAATCGCAGCTATTGCCAAGGGTATGAATGCCGGTGACGCCGAAGTCATCGATGCACGCGGCAAGATCCTGATGCCGGGCATGATCGATGGACATCGCCATGTCTGGCAGATCATGCACGCAGGCGGTTTGGTCAAGACGCATGCGGCGAAATACAACCATTACCAGACCTGGAAGGAGCGTACCGTTGTCTGCATGACACCGGACGATTTCCATCTGGCCGGCTATGTTGGTGGGCTTCTCGCCATAGATTCCGGGGTTACGAATGTGGTGGACTACGCCCATGGCCAGCACAACCGCGAAAAGGCATTCGCAGGGGCGCGCGGCCTCATAAAATCCGGCATCGGCGGGGTGTTCTGCTATCAGATCGCTCATGATCCGACCTATGGCCCGGGCGACACAATTTCACTGGCGCAGGCATCGGCTCAGCGTCTGGCGGTTCCAACCGATGCACATTACGAGACGGCGCGCATGTTGCGTGACGAGTTGTTTTCCAGCAGTGACAGCCTGATCCGCTTTGGCATCGCGTCCAGCAATGGTCTCGCCCGTCACACCATGCATCAGGCGAAGATCGAATTCGACCGGGCGCGCGAACTCGACCCATTCCTGATTGCCTTGCATATCCACAAGCCGCATCCAATGCCGCCGGAAGGCATTTACAGACATGTTGCGGATCTGAACAAGGCGGGACTGCTAGGGCCTGAAATCCATGTTTCGCATGGCGTGGAAATGACGGACGACGAACTGATCATGCTGCGCGATACCGGCGGCATGCTTTGCGCCACCGCAATGGGTGAGTTTCCCTATGTGGCTGCCTCGATCCATGGCAAGGCACGCAAGATGGGCGTTCCAACGGGCATCGGCATCGATGTCAACCTGGCGCTGACGCAGGACTATTTCGAACACGTCCGCGCCGGCTTATGGAACATGTATCGCTCAAAAGAGTATGCGCAGATCGCACGCGAATACGAACCGGCGGATGTGCTCGATTTCGCGACGAATTCTGGCGCCAAGGCAATCCGGATGGGAGACGTGGCCGGATCGGTCACTGTCGGCAAGAATGCCGATCTCGTTCTGCTCAGTACCAGGCGATACGGTTTCGCCATTCCAGGAACACTTGCCGATCGCGTGGTCAGCTTCGCAAACCTGTCCGACATCGACAGCGTCTGGGTGCGCGGCACCTTGCGAAAGCAGAATGGCAAGATGATCGGGGTCGATTGGGCGCCTCTGAAAAGCCAGATGGCAACGGCGCAGGAGCGCATCCTGCGTGATGCCGCAACCATTACCTTCACTTGACGGCGCGGTAAGGCGTGCGAGAGCCAAGTGACCATTCTGATAGCGTTGCGTGCTTTTGGAGCACCCGCATTTGGGGAACCTATCCATGGAACTGACAAGAAAAGACTTTTTGAAGCTGAGTGTTGCCGGAGCCGCAGTGCTTGCAGCCGGGCCACGCCTGCACGCGCAGTCGGCGGCGCCCGCAACGGCAAAGCAGCCATCCGCGACGCTCATCAAAGGAGCTGACGTCCTTTCAATGGATAAGCAGCTTGGCGAGATGACCGCAATGGATGTCCTGGTCAAGGATGGCAAGATTGCCGTCATCGGCAAGGATGTGAAGATTGACGACGCCGAGGTTATCGATGCCAAAGGCATGATCCTGATGCCGGGGATGGTCGATGGTCATCGCCACGTCTGGCAGACGGCTGAAGCCGGGCAGATCGTCAAGGGCTCCAAGCTTTATCGGCACTATGACCGTGAGAACAACCTGAAGTACGGTTTGTGCTTCACGCCGGAGGATATGTATTTTTCTTCCTACATAGGCGGACTTGTCTGCCTGGATTCCGGTGTAACGACAGTTCTCGACCACATGCATGCCACCAATGGCGATGCTATCGAGGATGCCGCGGCGAAAGGGCTGCGGGATTCAGGCGTTGGCGGCTATTTCTGCTACCAGATGCGGCAGTCGCCGCGCTACGGTCCAGGCGATACCTATCCGCTTGCAAAAGCGCGGGCCGACCGCGACGGGCCGCCCGATGAGCGCCACTACAAACAGGCCGAGCTTTTGCGTGACCGCTATTTTTCCGATCCCAATGCGGTATTGCGTTTCGGAATCGGCCTGACCGGATCGGTGGGAACTCAATCCATAGAACAGGCGGCCGAAGAATTCAGGCGTTGCCGCGCGTTGGGTGCGACGATCCTGACGCAGCATATGAACCAGGATTTCCCCGAGCCGAAGCCGCCAATTCTACGTGGCATTCGCGACCTGCACGAGGCGGGGCTGCTTGGACCGGATTATCATATTTCGCATGGCAATGATGTCACCGATGAAGAACTGGCTTTCATGAAGGCAGCCGGCGCCAAGGTCTGCTCGACAACGCTTGGCGAATTCACCTATGCGACACCGAGCCTGCATGGCCGAGCTCGCGCGCATGGGGTGGATTCGGGCATTGGGCTCGATGCCGCGATCGCCATGCTGCATGACTATTTTGAGCATGCGCGCTCTGCATTCTGGGTGCTCTACAAGTCGGAGGACGGCGCAGCGCTCGCCAACAGCTACTCATCCACAGATGTTCTGGAGTTCGCGACGATCGGCGGCGCGCGGTCGCTGGGGCTCGGCGATGTCACCGGTTCGGTGACCGTAGGCAAACGAGCCGATCTCGTACTTTTGAGGGCTGACCGGATCGGATTTGCGAATTTGGGAACCTTGGCCGACCGTGTGCTGAATTTTGCCGCCATGCAGGACATTGACAGCGTTTGGACAAACGGGCGGGCGGTGAAGCGAAATGGCTCCATGCTCGGTGTGGATTGGGATGCCGCCAAAAAGCAGACAGCCGAGGTCCAGAACCGTGTCTTTTCATTGGCCGAAACCATCAACCTGACGGAAGACTGAATTGTGGTGCCGGCAGTTCGAATGGCCTTATGCCGATGGAACTGTCAGGATTTCCGGCCAAACTCGGCAAGGCATGCTTGGTTTCGCGAGGGTAGATTTTGGGTGAGGTCCCGACTTGTGTCGGGACCTCAGGCGCGTTTTCTGGCACTGTTTGACATCAAACGAGATTCGTTCGGTTGTGGTGCGCCTTTGCGCAGTCCGGGCACGGCGAGGTCGTTGAGATCGAAACGACTCCGACGCCTAACCATGCGTCGGAGATCACGCCTTCAGGCCGGCTGCGCAGTCATCGATGCGAATGCCCGCGTCACCTCGATTTCCCGAAAAAGATCGCCCAAGGCATCAATTGCGAATCCGATCGTCGCCTGATCTGTCAGACAGCCTTCCGAAATCTTGTCCTTGACGTGAGTGATCGTCACGGGTGGCCGGCAGACGACGCGCGAGCGCGTTGACGTCAGCGTCTCGCGGATCTGATAGTGCGAGCGTGCGCCCCCAAGTGCGCCAGTGGACGCCGACATGATCAAAACAGGCTTGCCTCTGAGTGGCGAGAGCGCAGCGGGACGCGATGCCCAGTCGAGGGCATTCTTCAGCACGCCGGGCATGCCGAAATTGTATTCCGGCGAACAAATCACCAGACCGTCGCTGGCCGCGATGGCGTCTTTGAAGTGGCGGACCGGTTCCGGTGGGTTGTCCCCGTCCAGATCGGCGCAATAAAGAGGAATGTCGTTCAGCGCGAAAAGCGTGATCTTCGCCTTGTCGGCCACAATGTCCACAAGGCTGCGAAGAACCATGGTGTTGTAGGATTCGCGCCTGAGGCTTCCGGAAATTCCAAGCAAGCGGAAATTCTTGCCGGTGATGACATTCATGGGTTAGGCCCCTAAATCTTAACGATACGACGAAATCGGAGGACGATTGGCGGGCGACAAGAATGTCTGACGACTACGGGGTGCCACATGAGCCAGCACCGTCGACCAACGCGAGCGACGGACGGGCAGCGACCCGCCTAGTTTCGGAATCACATGGCCGCACGGCCATGTAGCTGCCGCGAAGAAAGGCCAACGGGTCGCTGCCGCCGTTCCCTATTCTTTCGACCGCGCCGAGAAAGATGGCGTGGTCGCCACCGGGATAGATCTCGCTCTTGCGGCATTCTATAAAAGCCGTCGCTCCCTCGATCAGCGGTATGCCCGCGAGCCCCTCGACAATTGCCACTCCGGCGAACCGGTCTTGGGCACCTGCGGCAAACTGCGCCGAGATCGCCTTTTGCTCGAGTGACAGGATGCTGACCGCGAACCGCTCGCAATCCCGAAATGCCGGAAAACTCTTCGAGTCCGTCTTCAGACTCCACAGGACGAGCGGCGGATCAAGTGACACCGAACTGAAAGAATTCACTGTAACGCCATGGCGCTGGCCGTGCTGGTCCAACGTGGTGATCACCGTAACCCCCGTCGGAAACAAGCCCAGCACCTTCCTGAATTCGCCGGCGCAGATTCTGGATTCAAACATCGCAAGCCCCCCTGGTTCTGACCGCCGGCGCCGCTGCGACTTCCAGCCCCAATTGCCGGCACAGACCCAGTTCGTCAGCGAAAAACCAGCCTTCCGCGATCTTGCCGTGCTCGAAACGCAGCACGCAGAACTCGGTGATTTCCAGTTGCTTGCCGGTCGCGGCAACCCCGTAGAGATTGCCGACATGGCGTGCCCTCAAGGTAAATACGCACCACAGGCGGTCGCCCTTCACGATGACGTCTTCGACTTCGTCGGAGCGGCCCTCCATGGAAGCGTGATTGAGTTCCTGGCCGGCGGTTCCGCCGGCCAGTTCCGTCAGATGCATGATACCCCGGCGATTGCTCTTATACGTTTCCGTCATGTACTGCCGCCGCTCCGCCGGGCTTACCTGGCGATAGCGCAGGAACACATCGAGGTTGGTTTGCTCCTCATCCGTGAGATCTCCCCTCATATGCACACCGGATGATAGCGAGCCGACGAGGCTCTTCACGTTGGAATAGTCGTGCAAGGCAGGTGCCGGGGTCGCCATTATGATCTCCCTAGTTGCCCGGCTTCGGCGCGGTGAGGTCAAAACTGCTGAGGTCCAGCGGTTCGGCAACGAAACCGTACTCGTGCATGATCCTGGCCATCTCGGCATTGTCGGCCGACATGGAGGGCGGCACGGCATATTTCGGCAGCCGGACTTTGCTCAGTTTCTCGACATCCTGCTGCGTGGCGCGCGCAAGCGTTTCGAAAACGGCCTGGGGGTTGCGATTGCCTTCCTCATTGGCGCGTGCCATCGCACGCTGGATGGCAGCGACAGTGTTCGGGTTCTTTTCAGCGAACTCCTTGGTAACGACGAGACCGCCGCCGATCGCATGGGCGATGTTGTTGGAAACCGGTTCCAGGTTGCTCCATACAGTACGGCCGCCGAACTCCTCCTTGATCTGCGTGCGCAACGGATCCCAGATGCACGTCGCGTCGACCCGCTTGGCACCGAAGGCCGCCACCTGGTCCGTAGCGGCCAGCACGGTGAATTTGAAGCTGTCCTTGGGCCAACCCATGCCTTCCGCGGCTTTTTGCAGTGCCAGCACGCAGAACGTATTGGGAGAGATGACCGCGATCGACTTGCCCTTCAGATCTTCGAGGGACTTGTAGGAAGAGTCGCCGTGCACCAGAACTTCCCACGTCGTGTCGTAGTCGACATTGGCAATCAGTGCGACCGGCGCGCCCTTGCTGTGGACCCGCAGCATGGTGGTGATTCCGCCCCACACCACTTCGGCCTCTCCACTCAACAGATTGTCCGTTACCAGGCCTGCAGCGAAGTCGCGCTGCGGCTGGAAGTCGATCCCTTCATCCTTGAAGTAACCGTTGTCGACGGCGAGCCAGACCACCGCCGAACCGGCCGAGGGATTGCCGATGAACCGGAGTGACTTTACCTCCGGCTCGGCCGCCCAAGCAGCAGTGCTCATTGCAAGTGCCGCGGAAAGAGCCAGCAGGCGGCTCAGCCGACGGGTTGGTCTGCGCAGTAAGCCGAATAAATCAATCATGTTATCCTCCACCTTCGTTTCTGACGGTCGCGGCTTTCCGCTTTTTCCGTCCTCCCCAAAACTGTCAGTCGGCCTGCCCTCGGGCAGCGGCCCGCACAAGACGGGCAACCTCGCTTCTCAGCCGCACGAAACCGGGCAGCTCGCGTGTGGCGATCTGGTCACGGTCGGGTGGCAGGTCGACAGGAATCTCGGCGATCACGCGGCCGGGCTTGGCGCCCAGAACGACGACGCGGTCGGCCAGATAGACGGACTCATCGATGTCATGCGTGATGAACAATGTCGTCATGCCATAGTCGCGGTGCACGCGCAGTGTCAGGTCTTCGAGTTCCGCGCGGGTCTGCGCATCGACCGAGGCGAACGGTTCGTCCATCAGCAACAGGCGCGGGCGATAGGCGATGGCGCGGGCGATGGCGACGCGTTGCTGCATGCCACCGGAAAGCTCCCAAGGGTATTTCCGCCCCGCCGCAGAAAGGCCGACCGCATCGAGCGCATGCTGCGTGCGTTCCTGGCGCTCTGTCCGCGTCATCGGCAGGTGCTGCAGCGGAAAGGCGATATTCGCCTCCACCCGCATCCATGGAAACAGCGACCGGCTGTAGTCCTGGAACACCAGGGCGAGATGGTCGGGGACCGAGCGAACCGGTTTTCCGAACATTTCCAGGCTGCCGGAGCTTGGCATCATCAGGCCGGCGATCAGCTTGATCAACGTCGTCTTGCCGCAACCCGAAGGGCCGACGATGCTGACGAATTCGCCAGCAGACGCCGACAGCGAAACGCCCTCGATGGCGACGTAGCCGGATGCGCCTGAGCCGTACTTTTTGCTGATCGAGTTGACCGCGAGCAATGGGGCAAGGGCCACCTCCGCCATCGGCTTTTTCACTAATAATTGCATTCAGTTCGCCTCCCCGCGACCCTGTGCGCCCTCGTGCCAGCGCAATACTCGCCTCTCCGCCATGAGGAACGCAGTGTTCAAAAAGTAACCGATCAAGGCAATCATGAGGACGGTCGACCACATCTCGACGATGTCGTAGTTCCTTTGCCTCTCGATCAGGTAGTAGCCGATACCGTTGCTGGTCAGGATCCATTCCGATACCAACATCACGATCAATGAGAGCGAGAGCGTTACCCGCAGTCCGGCGATGATCTTCGGCGAAGCCGCCGGAATGACGATGAAGAGCAATCTTCGCCACGCTGGAATTTGGAACGCCAGGCCTGTCTGCCGCATCACCGGATCGAGTGAACGCACGCCTTGCATGGTGTTCAAGAGCACAAGCCAGATCGTGGAAAAGGCGATGGCAACGACGCGCGTAACGTCGTTGGCGCCGAACACGATCAGCAGAGTTGGAATGAGCGCAGCCTTGGGGATGGAACGGAGATAGCTCACCACCGGATCGACATAGCCGCGTGCCGGAGCGCTCAGACCCGCCAGGATGCCGATCGCCATCCCGATCATGCCGCCGAGTACCCAACCGGCCAGTGCCCGGGATACGCTCGGCACGACATCGTTCCATACCGCCGGCGTCGTGAACAATGCCGAGGCCGGCCCCGAGAACCAGGTCAGGTAGAACTGGTGAAAAATCTGGGATGGCGGCTTGAAGTGGAACGAGCCGCCGTCGCTCAGCGCGAGCTGCCAAATCGCCAGGAGGACTGCGATCAGGCCGAACCGGATGACGAAGCGGCGCAGCAAGCTCCAGGTTGCCGCAGCCAGGCGTCTCGCCAAGGCAACTGCTGGCGAGAGGACGCCAGTCTGCTCCGCCCTTGTCCAAAACTGGGTCATTGCGGCTCTCCCCTACGGGTTTCCCAGCCGACGAAGAGGTCGGAGACTGCATCAGCGATCATGTTGAGGAAGAAGCCAACCACTCCGGCAGCCATAAGCACCGCATATATGACATGCGGGCGGTACTCGACATTGGCTTGCTGCATCAGCAGGTATCCACCGATGCCATACGGGCTGCCGATGACGATCTCGGACGAAATGACGATGACGACCGAGATCGGCAGAGCGTAGCGTATGCCGGTTGCGATGAACGGCGCCGCCGAAGGCAGCATCACTCGGCGCCAAAGCGCAAAGCCGGTGACGCGACAGCTTTTTGCGCTCTCGATTGCTACCTTGTCCACGGAGGCGATGCCGTAAACCGTATTGAACAGAATCGGCCACAAAGTCACGTAAGAGACCAAGGCGACCTTCATCTCCGTGCCAACGCCGATTGAGAAGATGAAAACCGGAATCAGTGCGGTCCCGGGCAGCGAGCGCATCATGTCGATCAGCCCACGCGTGGCATCGTCGGCGAAACGCGAGACGCCGAGCAGCAGACCAAGCGCGATGCCGCTCAGGCTGGCTATGGTCAGCCCAATCAGAGCTGGCCCCAAAGTGGTGACGACTGCCCTCAGAAACTCGGGATCGCTCCACAGTCGCAACATCTCGATCAGTACGTCGGTGACCGGTGGCAGTACGCGCTGGTCGACCAGCCCAGACCATTGAATGAGCTGGTAGCCGAGCATCACAGCGGCGGCGCCGACAGCCGCTTTCCAGACTGCGATCAGTGTCGGCGCCAGCCGGTCGACCAACTCCAGCCATGCCTGCTGTGGCCTCGATGGATCCGCAACGGGTCTGCTTGCGGTTTTCGGCCTGAACGGAACGGGCTCCACTTTATCCTCCTCCCAGGCCGGCGATTAGGCCGTGCCGACCAGCGGCCGTATCATCTGGCCCTTCACCGGGGCGAAGCGCGTATAGACATCGCTCAAGAACAGGTCGAGTTGCCTGTTTGCCTGCTCGCGCGACATGTGGGCATAGTTGAAGCACAGCATGATGTGCGGCACACCGGCAGCTTCGCATTCCGCAATCTTCGCCGCGATCGTGTCGGGGCTGCCAACCAGCATTGCTGCCTTCAAGAAAGCGTCTGGATCTTCGGCCGAGACTCCCAAAGCGTCGCGCGTGAAAGTCGGACCGTTGGCGCCGTCCGGTCGCGGTGCCGACCAACTGCGGCGGACACCTTGCGCAAGCCGATCGATAATGGCGCGCGCTTGTGCCTCCGCCTCCTGGTCGGTCTGTGCGATGACCACCTGACGTGCGAGCGAACTCCAGGCCAGAAGCTCTTCCCTCCTGGCGAGATCGTGGACGCTTCGTTCCAACTCGCTGCGGTAGAGCGAAAAGCGCGAAGCGATCGTTTCGATCGGCGCTCGTGCGGTCATCAGGTACCAGCCGCGCTGCGCCGTCCAGACCACGCCTTCATCGTTTTGGGCCGCCCGGGCGAATTTCGGCGCAGCTCCGTATGAGGCAGGCATGATGCGCGTGGAAAGCAATCCCTTGTCATAGGTCGTCGACCAATCGTAGGGCGCATCCTCCGGCTTCTTCGCCAGTGCCTTTTCGACGACCTCGATGACTTCCATCATCTCTTGGTGACGGTTGGCAGGATCGCGCCCGAGTGCAAAGAATTCCAACGGCGAACCACCCGCGCCCATGCCGATGATGACCTCGCCACGGCACATGATGTCGAGCAGGTTGCTTTGCTGAGCCAGGCGCATTGGATGGTGCATCTGGGGAACTACGATAGCCAGCGAATAACGCGTGCCGCGCGGCAGCTGAGGCGCTAGGTAGGCCGTCATCAGGATATTGTCGCCGAAGGTGTTGTAACCGGAGACGTGATGCTCGGTTAGCGCCACCCCGTCGAAACCGGCGTCAGTCGCCCTGAAGGCCTGCTCGACCGTCAGATCGATCTGGCCAAGGTCTATCTCCGGAGCAAGGGTCTGCGGGTTGAGGTAGATGGAAAATCGCATGCAGGCACTCCCGTTTGACACTTGGTCCGGCTGCTCCAACTTGCAGCCGTCTTCATAAGTCCGAGATTTTCACTGGCGCCTTGGTGAAGCAAATGCATAATCACTATGTTTTCATGCGCTGGAGGTATGATGCCAACCGTTCAATCGCTTCGCGCATTCTGCGCGATCATGGAGGTCGGCACAGTTACCGCCGCGGCGGAATCCCTTCTGCGGACGCAACCACAGGTTAGCCGGCTGATTTCCGAGTTGGAGCAGGATGTCGGCTTTCCGCTGTTCTTCCGCCAGCGACGCCGGCTGATACCCACTCAACGTGGCAGCAGGCTCTACGCTGATGTAAAACGGGCTTTGAACGGACTGGACGAGATCGACCGGATTGCCGAGGAAATCCGCACCGACACCGAAGCCGTGCTGCGTATTCTGGTGCCACCTTATGCGGCCGGTACTGTGTTGCCCGGGGCTTTGAAGGCGTTTGTCGGTCGGTTTCCAGAGAGGCGGTACACGGTCGAGATCATCTCGCGCAATTCCATGGGGACATGGATTTCATTTCATCCCTTCGATGTCGGGATCGCCTCTCTTCCTTTCGATTTGCCAGCCATCCAGGTGCACCCATTTGCCACTGTCGAAACAGTCGTCGTGGTGCCAGCGGCACACCCGCTCGCCGAAAAGCCGCTGCTCGACATCGCCGATCTCGCCGGGGTTCCGTTCATCGCCATGAGCCGCAACACGCCCATGAGGCGTCTGGTCGACGAAATCGCCCGATCGAATGGCGTGAAGCTCCAAATCGTCGGCGAAACTGCAACGAGCGTCTCGGCCTGTGAAATGGTTGCCCAGGGGCTCGGCATCGCAATCGTGGACGCGCTTGTGCCGCTCACCATGCGCTCGAATAATATTGCCTTTCGCAGATGGAACCCCGGACACCGGTCGCAATTCGGGCTGCTTTATCCAGCAGCGGCAAAACCTTCGAATGCCGCTCGCGACTTTTCCTCGATCCTTGTCGAAACAACGCTCGCAATGGACCCGCATCTCGTCCGGTCGATTGAAGGACGATCGTGACCACCATGGGGTGGCGGTTCTAAAGCGACGATGCCATTGGCTGCCGGCGGCGAAAGTGGCCAGCACCGGCTCTAGCTAAACCCACGCCGCAAAGCGGTCAGCAATTCAGTCGGCCCTGAGGCCGGCATAGCGCTATGCTCACAAGCGCGCAGATGCCAAACACCTCCGGCCTCGTTTCGAGCGCATGGCGCGTAGCGGATTGCCTGGCTGAGGCCTGGCATGTCTAGGTGGAGGAAATTGCCCCCATGCGCCTAACTCCGCTTTCGGCTTGGCGGCAGGTCGGTGCAGACGCCCTCGGCGACTTCCGCTGCCATGCCGATGGTCTCGCCAAGTGTCGGATGCGGATGGATGGTCTTGCCGATGTCGACGGCGTCGGCCCCCATCTCGATCGCCAGGCAGATCTCGCCGATCATGTCGCCAGCCGACGGGCCGACGATGGCGCCGCCGATGACGCGATGCGTTTCGGCATCGAACACCAGCTTGGTCAGGCCGTAGTCGGCGCCATTGGCAATGGCGCGGCCAGATGCCGCCCATGGGAACCTGGCGACCTCGACCGCGCGGTCGGCCGCCTTGGCGGCGTCCTCGGTCACGCCGACCCAGGCAATCTCGGGATCGGTATAAGCGACCGACGGCACGACTTTGGCATCCATGAAGCTCTTGAGCCCGGTTGCCGCTTCAGCAGCGACATGGCCCTGGTGCACCGCCTTGTGCGCCAGCATCGGATTGCCGGTGACATCGCCGACGGCAAAGATGTTTTGCGCACGCGTGCGCATCTGCGCATCGACTTCGATGAAGCCGCGCGCGTCGACCGTAACACCGGCAGCGGCAAGTTGCAGCGCCTCCGCGGAAGGCCGTCGGCCGGCCGATTGCAGGATCAGGTCGTAACGCCTGACGCCGGCACCCTCCCCGCTCGTCGTCACGACAAGCGCATCTTTCTCGGCAACGACGCTTTCGACGCGTGCGCCCAGCAACATGGCATCGAAGCGATGGGCATTGCGTTTGCGCCAGCTCTCGACCACGTCGCGGTCGACATCAGGCAGCAGCCTGTCGAGCTGTTCGACCACGTCGACACGCGCACCAAGCGCGCTATAGACGGTTGCCATTTCGAGCCCGATGATGCCGCCGCCGATGACCAGCATGCGCTCGGGGATGAAGGGCAGCTCGAGCGCGCCGGTGGAGTCGACGATGCGCGGATCATCTGGCAGAAACGGCAGCTTGACCGGCACCGAGCCGGCAGCGACGATCGCCTTGGCGAAAGCTATCCTGCGGCTTGTGCCGTCGAACAACTCGACATCGACCAAGCTGCTATCCGTAAATTTCGCCGTGCCTCTGATCACCTCGACCTTGCGCAGGCGCGCCATGCCCTTCAGCCCGTCGGTGAGCTTGCCGACAACGCCCGCCTTGAAGCCGCGCAGCTTGTCGAGATCGACGGTCGGCGTGTCGAAGGCTACGCCGTGGTCGGCCAGACGCTCCGCCTCCTCCTTGACCGCCGCGACGTGCAGCAGCGCCTTGGAAGGGATACAGCCGACATTGAGGCAGACACCGCCAAGCGTGGCGTCGCGTTCGACCAGCATGACGCGCTGGCCGAGATCGGCGGCGCGGAAGGCCGCCGAGTAACCGCCAGGCCCGCCGCCGATCACCAGCACGTCGCAGTCGGGTGCTGCGCCGGACGCCGGAGCTGGCGATGGCACCGGTGCTGCGGCCATCGCTGCCGGCGCTTCCGGCTTGGCCTCGGCAGTTGCTGCTTCCACCCTGGCGATCAGCGCACCCTTGGAAACGCGCTGGCCGATGGCGATTTCGATCGAAGCGATGCGCCCAGCAAAGGGCGACGGCACGTCGATCGATGCCTTGTCGGATTCGAGCACGATCAGCGTCTGGTCGAGGACGACGTCGTCGCCCGGCTTGATATGCACTTCAATGACGGCAACGTCCTTGAAGTCGCCCATTTCGGGCACCCTGATTTCGCTAGTGCTCATATTGGCCTCAAACGATCGCGCGGCGGAAATCGCCCAGAAGGGCAGCGATGTGGCTCAGGAACCTGGCCGCGGCGACGCCGTCGATGACCCGGTGATCCCACGACAGCGAGACTGGCATGATCAGCCTGGGTTGGAACGCATTGCCGTCCCAGGCAGCTTCCATCGCCGAGCGGCCTGCGCCGAGGATCGCCACCTCAGGCGCATTGATAATCGGCGTGAAGCCCGCCCCGCCAATGCCACCAAGCGACGACACCGAAAAACAACCACCCTGCATGTCGGAGGCCGACAATCCGCTGTCGCGCGCCTTGTCGGCGAGCGCCCGCATCTCGGTGGCGATCTCGAGCACGCCCTTGCGGTCGCAATCGCGGATCACCGGCACCATCAGTCCCTTGGGGGTGTCGGCGGCAAAGCCGATATGAACGTAGTTCTTGAGCACCAGCTCGTCGCCGTCGAGCGAGGCGTTGAAGCGTGGATATGCCTTGAGTGCCAGCGCCGACGCCTTGATCAGGAAAGCGACCATCGTCAGCTTGGCATTCTTGTTGGCCCCATTGAGTTCCTTGCGGAACTCTTCGAGGCCGGTCACGTCGGCCTTGTCGAAATTGGTGACGTGCGGAATTGTCAGCCAGTTGCGGGTGAGATTGCCGCCCGAGATCTTCTGGACACGCGACAGCGGCTGGCGCTCGACCGATCCAAATTTTTCGTAATCGACCGCAGGCCAGGCCGGCAGGCCGGCACCGATGCCCGAAGCCGACATCGGCACGGCAGAGCCTCCTGCGAGACGCTCCTTGATATGCTCAGAGATGTCTTCGCGCAGTATCCTGCCCTTCGCCCCGGAGGGCTTTACAGCAGCCAGATCGACGCCAAGCTCACGGGCAAAGGCACGAACCGACGGCGTGGCATGCGCGCCAGCCGACGCTTCTGATTTTACCACCGGCGGGCTACTGGGCGGTGCCGCCTTAGCTGCAACCGGCGGTTCTGTCTTGGCGGGCGAAGTCGCGGGAGCGGCCTCGGCTTTTGCCGTTTCTGGTAAGGGTACCGGCGCAGGCGCAGCTGCAGCCGCATCGATCGTCAGCAGCAGCGTGCCCTGGGAGACACGCGTGCCGATCGACACCGCGAACTCCCTGACGGTTCCGGCGAAAGGCGCCGGAATCTCCATCGTCGCCTTGTCGGATTCGACCGTCATCAGCGGGTCTTCGACCGCAACGATATCGCCTGGCTTCACCAGGAACTCGACGACCGGCACATTCTTGTAGTCGCCTATGTCAGGCAACCTGACTTCCATCAGCTGGCTCATATCAACTCTTTCGGAACTGGAACTCGGGCCGGATCAACGCAACCACGGCGCATCGACTGAGCCGTCGAAACCGTAGCGGGCGATGGCGTCGGCCACCGTCTGGCGCGGCACCGAACCTTCGGCGGCGAGTGCGGCAAGTGCCGCAACCGCGACATGGCGATGATCGACTTCGAAAAAATCGCGCAAGGCCGCGCGTGTGTCGCTGCGGCCGAAGCCGTCGGTGCCAAGGGCCGTGAACGGTGCCTCGACATATGAAGCGATCAGTTGCGGGTAGGCGCGCACATAGTCGGTGGCGGCAACAATCGGCGCTTTGCCCGGCAGGCAGTTGGCGAGATGGCTGACTGCAGGTTCGGCCAGCGGGTTGAAGCGGTTGTGACGCTCGACTTCCCGTGCGTCGCGCGACAGCTCGGAGAAGCTGGTGGCGCTCCACACTTCCGAGGCGACACCCCAGTCGGCTTCGAGCATGCGCGCCGCTTCCAGCACCTGCGGCAGGATGGTGCCGGAACCGAGCAGGCGCACGAGCCCGGCGCTCTTCTTGGGCTTGTGGCTGGCGATTTGGTAGAGCCCCTTGATGATGTCAGCTTCGACGCCCGCCGGCATCGACGGCTGGGCGTAGTTCTCGTTCATCGCGGTGATGTAATAGAACTCGTCCTTGCCCTGCTCCATCATCGCCCGGGCGCCATGGTCGAGAATGACCGCCAGCTCATAGGCGAATGCCGGGTCGTAGGCGCGGCAGTTCGGCACGGTCGAAGCAACAAGCAGGCTTGATCCGTCCTGATGCTGCAAGCCTTCGCCGGCCAGCGTCGTGCGGCCGGCGGTGGCGCCGATCAGGAAGCCGCGCGAGCGCTGGTCGGCTGCCGCCCAGATCAGGTCGCCGACACGCTGGAACCCGAACATGGAGTAGTAGATGTAGAACGGTAGCATGGCGAGGTTGTGCACGCTGTAAGACGTCGCTGCCGCCGCCCAGGACGAGATCGCACCTGCCTCGGTGATGCCCTCTTCGAGCAGCTGACCGTTCTTGGTTTCCTTGTAATAGAGCATCGAGCCGGCATCCTCGGGCTCGTAAAGCTGGCCGACCGGCGAATAGATGCCGACCTGGCGGAACAGATTGGCCATGCCGAAGGTGCGCGCTTCGTCGGCAACAATCGGCACGATGCGCGGTCCAAGCTCCTTGTCCTTGATCATGTTGCCGAGCAGCCTGACTGCGGCCATTGTCGTCGACATCTCCTTGCCGTCGGCATTGAGCGCGAAGTCTGCGTAGCTTGCCAACGGCGGGATCGCCACCGGTGCCGCAGTGCGACGTCGCGACGGCAGGTAGCCGCCAAGCGCGGCGCGGCGCGACCGCAGATAGGTGAGTTCGGCGCTGTCTTCAGCAGGCTTGTAGAACGCAACCTGTTCGGCCTGCTCGTTGCTGATCGGCAGCGAAAAGCGGTCACGGAAGGTGAGCAGGGCCTCGACGTCGAGCTTCTTGGACTGATGCACAGTCATGCGGGATTCGCCGGCAGCGCCCATACCAAATCCCTTTTTGGTCTTGGCCAGGATGACTGTCGGCCGACCCTTTGTCGCCCTCGCCGCCTCGAAGGCGGCAAACAGCTTGCGGAAGTCGTGGCCGCCGCGCTTCAGGGCGTCGATGTCATTATCCGACATGTGAGCGACCAGCGCCTTGACCTCGGGATCCTCCTCGAAGAAATGCGCGAGGTTGTAGGCGCCGTCCTTGGCGCCCAGCGTCTGGTACTTGCCGTCGACCGTGGCGGCGAAACGACGGAGCAACGCGTGCTGCGTATCGCGCGCAAACAGCGCATCCCACTCCGATCCCCACAGCACCTTGATGACATTCCAGCCCGCACCACGGAAGGTGCTTTCCAGCTCCTGGATGATCTGGCCGTTGCCGCGCACCGGGCCGTCGAGACGCTGCAGGTTGCAGTTGATAATGAAGGTCAGATTGTCGAGTTTTTCGCGCGCGGCGATCGACAGGCCGGCGATCGATTCCGGCTCGTCCATCTCACCGTCGCCAAACACGCCCCAGACGTGGCGGCCCTCGGTGTTAGCGAGCCCACGGTCACCGAGATAATGCATGAACCGTGCCTGATAGACCGCCGTGATTGGGCCGATTCCCATCGAACCGGTCGGCACCTGCCAGAAATCCGGCATCAGCCAGGGGTGCGGATATGAGCACAGTCCGGTGCCACCGATCTCTTGGCGGTAGTGCTTGAGATGGTCCTCCGACAAGCGCCCCTCGAGATAGGCGCGGGCATAGACGCCGGGAGCCGAGTGCGGCTGGAAAAAGACCACGTCGCCGTCGCCCTCGCCGGTGTCGGCGCGGAAGAAATGATTGAAGCCGACCTCGAAGATCTCGGCTGCCGAGGCATAGCTGCCGATGTGGCCGCCAAGTTCGCCATAGGCCGTGTTGGCCCGCACCACCATGGCCAGCGCATTCCAACGAATGATCGCCGTGATGCGCTCTTCCATGGCGAGATCGCCGGGGAACGGCGTCTGCTTTTCAAGTGAAATGCTGTTGCGGTAGGGCGAAAACGGCAGCGTGTCGTGGACGATGCCAAGCTCCTTGGCCTTGCGGTCGAGCTCGGCAAGGATGAACTCGGCACGCGTGCCGCCGGAATTGAAAAAGAGGGATTCGAGCGAGGCCAGCCAGTCGGCGGTCTCGTTCGGATCGCCGTCGGGCGCGCTCGCGTTTTCCATGTCGATATGTGCGGAGGGGTTGTTAGTGAGCATGATGGCGCTCCGGCTCCTTAAGTTTCCACTTGCGCGCGATGGTAGCGGCAAGGTCGCGGCATTTCCTGCCGAAGATGTTGCAAATATCGTATATTGCAGTAGATATTGCCGCCAACCCTCCATCTTGCAGCAGAATGTGCCGTGAATGAAACTTGATTCCATAGACATGCGTATCCTCTCGGAGATCCAGGAAGACGCCAGCCTGACCAATGTCCAGTTGGCTGCCCGCGTTGGTCTGTCGGCCTCGCCCTGCCTCGCCCGCATGCGCGCCCTGGAGGAGGCGGGCGTCATTGCCCGCCGCGTCGCCCTGCTCGATCCGATGATGCTGGGCGCCAGTCTCAGCGTCTTCATCCAGGTCACGCTGGAAAAGCAGACCGAAACGCTGCTCGAGGTCTTCGAGACGGCGATGGCGCGCTTTCCCGAGGTGATGGAATGCTATCTGATGACCGGCGATTCCGACTATCTGCTGCGCGTGGTTGTGCGCGACACGGTGGCACTGCAGCACTTCATCATCGACCGCCTGTCCAAGACACGCGGCGTCGCCAACATCCGTTCGAGCTTTGCCCTCAAGCAAGTCAAGTACAAGACCGCACTGCCGCTTGAAGACCTGGCCACGCCGCGAACGCGGCGATAGCGATCGAGGGTGGTTGACGAAATCGTAAAACACGTCCGTCATCAGGCGGACTGCACGGTGGTACATCCCTTGACCATCGCCAGGACACGCGCAGCGAAGGCAACAGGCGTATCTGTCGTCGCTGCAGCGACTGCTCGGTCGAAATGGCGCGCATAGTGCCAAGGCGCCTCCCCCAGCAACCAGCGTGCTGGAAGCGAACAGATCTGGCGCAGTGCAATGTCCTCGCTCGGCTTCATCGCCAAGTATCGAGAGAACACCCCGTTAAAACCAGGCGGCTACTGATCGAGCAAAGCGGCAACGCGGGATGCCGCGGCCACTGCGGCTTGCCCGAGTCGCTGAAGATCATCCTGGCCAACTCTCGACCGCGGCACAGAAATCGTGATCGCCGCTGGGGTTGTTCGCCTGCCACAAGCCGGGATAGCCGCCGCAACCGTACTCACGTCTGGCTCGACCTCGGCCACACTCACCGCATATCCGCGAACGCGGACTTGCTCAAGCTCGCTCAGCAGTTCCCTGCGACTGGTCAAAGTGAATGGGGTAACGGCCGTGAGTTTTTCCGTTGGATACAATTCTTCAACGCGCCCAACGGCGAGCGTGGCGAGCAGCGCTCGACCGCCTGCGGCCGCGTGCGCAGGGACTGTGCCCCCCAAACGCGAGCCGATACGCAGCATTCGCGGGCTCTCGGCAGCGTCGACTATGAGCATATCGCGGCCAGAGAGGATGACGAGGTGAGCCGTTTCTTGAATTTCCCCCACCAACTCGTCGAGTATCGGTCGTGCCAAGGCGCGAAGGTCGAGATTGCGAACCGCTGCCAAGCCGATCTTGAGCAAAGCTGGGCCGGCAATGTAAGCGCGAGAAACCGGATCTTGTTGCACGAACTCGTGATGCTGGAGCATCTCCAGCAGACGGTGCGCGGTCGACCGGGCCACCCCCAAGTCTTTGCTCACGTCTGCCACTCGTATGGCGCTTCGATCGGAGAAGCTACGCAGCAGGCGCAACGCCTTGTCGACTGAGCCGATAGGATAGTTCGGTGTCGTTCGATCTTGCTGGGAATCGGACTCGATCATTCGCTGCTCCTTGCTTGCACCGTAGTGCTCTTGAGGCTCGGTGAGGACTCCGAGGTGCGTCCTTGTACCAAGCTCTTGACATTCCCGAAAACGCCGCACTATGTTCTTCATAGCAGATAAATGTTCTGCACAATAGAACAACTTTCGGGAGGAAACCGATGGAACGTTCCATTCTGCCAGCGAAGGCGCATGGCATATGACGTCCGCGAGAACATTGTTTCGCGGAGGTCACATCGTTTCGGTAGACCCCAAGATCGGTGATTTGGTGGGCGACATGCTGATCGAAGACGGCAAGATCGCTGCCATTGGCCGCGACCTGAGCGTTGCGCTCGGCAGCGCCAATGTGATCGACGCTTCCAAGCATATCTTGATGCCAGGGTTCATCGATTCACACCGGCATCTTTTCCAGGCCTTGTTGCGCGGACTTGCGTCGAACTGGTCGCTGTTTCAGTATTTCGTGTCGATGTTCGGCGTGATCGCTCCGAACATGAGGCCGGACGACATGTATCTCGGGACGACCTTGGGGGCCCTTGATGCACTCGATGCCGGCGTCACCGGTGTCTTCGATTATTCGCATAACCAGTCGACGCCAGAACACACCGACGAGGCGATCCGTGCCTTGCGCAATTCGGGAATTCGCGCCGTCTTTGGGTACGGCGGATCGATGGCCGAGCAGGCCGAAATTCTCGTTCCGCCCTTCAAGAGCACGACGCCTAGCAACGAAGCTGAGATCCGCAGGATCCGGAACAGGTATTTCTCGTCGGACACAGGTCTCCTGTCTTTGGGATTGGCCGCGCGAGGGCCTGACTCTTCAACCATGGAAGTCGTTCGGGCGGATTGGGCGCTTGCCAGGGAACTTGGCATTCGCATCAACACCCATATCGGCATGGGCTCGCTCGATCTCGACGGCCGGCCCAACGTGACGCGGCTTCACAAGGAAGGCCTGCTGGGCGACGATCTCATCTTCGGTCATTGCAATCTGCTTACCGACGACGAATTCCGGTTGATGGCCGATACAGGTGTTTCCGTCACAGTGACGCCGGAGGATGAGTGCTCAATGGGCCATGGCTGGCCGCCGATCACCGGGCTTCTGCGCGCCGGCATCCGGCCGAATATCGGAATCGACACCTGTATGGCTGTCGGAGGCGATCCGTTTACTGCCATGCGGTTCGCCTTGGCCGTGCCGCGTGGCCTTGCCAACCAACCTGTGCTCGATGCGCATGGCAATCCCTGGGAGTTGAACCTGACTGCCCGTGACGTGCTCGAATTTGCAACGATTGAAGGAGCACGGGCAATTGGACAGGAAGCCACCACAGGCAGCCTTACGCCCGGCAAGCAGGCCGATATCGTGATGATACGGACGGATCATGTATCGATGACCCCCGTCATCGATCCCATCGCGTCGATCGTCCACCATGCCAGCCGGCAGACCGTGGATCACGTCTATGTATCCGGTCGTGCAGTCAAGCGCGATGGCAAGCTGGTCGGCGTCGATATGGCCGATCTGAGCCAGAAGGCCGAGACGGCCTCGGAGCAAATCCTCAGTCGCTCAAATATCAGTCCCGGCTGGGCGCCGCCGAACCCACATCTCCCGCATCCATAGATGTCCCAACAGAGCGCTCCGGTGTTCTGATCCTTGTCGCCGCCGGCACCAATGGCTGCCGGAAAGGCGTGAGCTTCTTCACGCGGCTCTGTTCCGGTGGAAACCGAGAGCAGAGCAGCATTTCAGCCCACAAAGAAAGTTCTTGTTCCATGCGCATAGCTCTCTTCGACCAGTATCGTATCGGTGTCATCAACGGATCGACCATCCGCGACGTCACCAGCATCGTAGACGAGAAATGGCATGGCACCGCGTATGCCATCAACGAATTGATCGAGAACTGGGATGCGCTGAAAGCGCCTCTCGAAACGCTTCTCCCGTCGGCCAGGGAATATTCGCTCTCAGATGTAAGGCTACTTCCGCCGGTTCCCCGCCCTCGCCAATTGCTCGCAGCGCCCGCCAATTACCACGCCCATGTCGAAGAGATGACGGCATCGCGATACGCGCCAGCCGCCAAACAGGCGCTTCAGTCGCCGCGCGAGGTCGGCTTCTTCGTCAAGAGCAATGGGTCGATCAGCGGCCCTGCCGATCCGATCGAACTGCCGCCAATGCCAGGGCGTGCGTTCCATCATGAGGTCGAACTGGGTGTCGTCATCGGCAAGACAGCGCGCGGCATTGCACGCGAGCAGGTACGTGATCACATCTTCGGCTATGTCTGCATTCTCGACATCACCCTGCGGACCGAAGGTGAACGGCAAGAAGAGCGCACGATGCGCAAGTCGTTCGAGACGTTCACCCCGATTGGCCCGTTCATCGTCACTGCGGACGAGATCGCCGATCACGCCAATATCGGCCTGAAGCTGTGGGTCAACGACGAACTGCGCCAGCAAGCCAACACCAGGGATCTGATCGTCGGGGTCGACGAACTGATCGAACAGGCGAGCCGCGTCGTGACACTGCATCCGGGCGATCTCTACGCGACCGGAACACCTGAGGGTGTCGGTCCCATCAAGGCAGGCGACGTCGTGCGCGCTCAGGTCGATGGTATGGGCGAACTCGTCCTTCCGGTCGTAACGCGCAAATGGTGACGAGATCCCCTTCACACAATCTTTCAGGAGCAACAATGCAACAGCCCACATCCACCGCCATGATTGACGCTGACCAGTTCTACGAAGGCCTCCGCTCGCATCACGTCACCCCGCTGTGGCGCAACAGCAACCCCCGTTTGCTGCCTCGCGAGCCGCATAGCCGAGCCGTTCCACACGTCTGGCGATATAAGGACCTCAGGTCGCAGCTGATGACGGCCGGAAGCCTGATCTCGGCCGAAGAGGCGGATCGTCGGGTGCTGATGCTGATCAACCCCGGCCTTGCACCGGAAGTCGAGACGGCAACCAACATCTACGCCGGCATCCAGCTTGTCCTTCCCGGCGAAATCGCTCCGATGCATCAGCACGCGGCAGCGGCGTTCCGACTGGTCATCGAAGGGTCGGGCGCCTTTACGGCGGTGGACGGCGAGCGGTCCCACATGAAGCCTGGCGACCTTGTTCTCACACCTTCATGGGCATGGCACGATCACGGTAACGACAGCGACGAGCCGATGATCTGGATGGACGGCCTTGATCTGCCGCTGATCAACAAGCTCGAATGCAATTTCTTCGTTCCGGGGCCGGAACGTGCGCAGGATGAACTGGTCAAGGCCAACAGTTCCGAGCGTCTCTATGGTTCGAGCCGGCTCAACCCGGCCTGGAGCCAGTGGGACAAGCAGTATTCTCCCGTCATCAACTACCCGTGGAGCCAGACCGAAAAGGTTCTGATGGAGGCTCTTCGCGACTGGGCTGGATCTCCGACCGATGGCGTCATCTTCGAGTTTACCAATCCCCACACTGGGGGCCCGATCATGCCAACCATGGGTGCCTATGTCCAAGCGCTCCCGGCCAGGATGCACACCGAGGCTCACCAGCACACCAGCAGCGCGATCTATCACGTCCTGCGCGGCCGTGGCCAAACCATCGTCAACGGTGAGGTTCTCGAGTGGTCCGAACATGACACGTTTGCCGTTCCCGGCTGGTCGGTTCACGAGCACATCAATCTGGAAAACGAACCAGCAATCCTGTTTTCGCACACCGACATTCCGGTCCTCAAGGCCCTCGGCTACTACAAGGAACAGTCATGCAAACGTCAGGCATAAGCAGGGCTGGAGCAGACGACGTGGCGGTGAGTGGGACGACGTCCGAAACTATCGTCGGCTATGGAACTGAGCGGGCCTATGTCGAGGATACCGTCGCGCGTTTCGTGCTGGCGCTGGACGGGCGCGACATTGACGGTGCGCTTGCCTGTCTCGCACCGCGGGTCAGATGGGATTACGAGTCGGTGACGGGTAATCCTGCCACTGACATGGACGCCAACGGGCTTGCCGCGCGTTGGAAGTCCTCCATCGTCCACACCGACGCATCGCAACACTTCTTGTCGATGCCACATGTGCGGCTGACCAGCGACCGCGCGACCTGCGTGGTGCATGCGCAAGTTGCGGTGCGGCTCGTCAACCGCCTCGGCGGCCCCCAGCAGACGACACACGGAACCTATACCTTCGAACTCGCCCGCGCAGGTTCAGCCTGGAAGATCGATTCCGTGAAAATGGTCCTTCTCTGGAACGAGGGCAATCCCCGCATCATCGAACTTGCCGTGGAGAGAGGAAGCCAGCAATGAGCGCTGCACGCAAGGATACTGAAGAACGCCGCAACACACATTTGTTTGTCGTCCTGAGCCTTCCCGGCAAACGGCCAGATGACCTGCCGCAACACGTCCCAGCCCATATCGACTACATGGTCGCGCTGGAAAAGCAGGGCACTTTGGTCATGTCGGGGCCGTTTCTCGATGCCTCGGGACGGCCCTCTCCCAACGGAATGTGGATTCTCCGCGCATCGAGCCGGGAAGAGGCAAGCACCCTCGCAGCCGGCGATCCGTTCCACCACTCCGGAGCCAGAACCTTCCGGATCGAAGAATGGCAGCTGCATCAGGGGCGGATCGGGATGTCCATCGACCTCTCTGACGGAAGCAACCGCTTGTACTGACCAAATCGCGACTGCCTAGACCGCGTCGCTACCCGCACATTGCCATATTGGAGGAGTTACACCTTGAACCAGCGGACCCAGACATACACGGTTGGTCTCATTGCCCCTGGCAAGATAGGACTGCCGTTCGCAGCCAATCTTGTTGCCGATGGGCACACTGTCTGGGGATACCGACGCGGCCCCCTCGACGAATTCGTTGCCGTCGGAGGCAAGGCCGCCCGTAGCCCGCGAGAAGTGGCCGAGAAGGCGGACATCGTTTTCACCTGTGTTGCCACGGCCGATGCACTCGACGAAGTCATCAGCGGCCCGCAAGGGCTAGTGGCTGCTGGACGATCTGATCTGCTTGTGGTCGAGATCGGCGCGATGGCACTCAGCCGCAAGATGGCTGCACAGGCAAGGTTGCGAAGCGCCGGTATCGAGATGCTCGACGCGCCCGTAAGCGGCACGCCAACGATGGTTGCCCAGCGACGGGGCGTGGTCTTCGCCAGCGGAGACCAGGCTACAGTCGAACGCGTGCGCCCGTTCCTCACCGCACTTGGCCCCAACGTGGTGTATGCTGGTGCGTTCGGCGCAGGATCGAAGCTCAAGTTCGTCGCCAACACGCTCGTGGCGGTGCACACAGCGGTGGCAGCCGAGGCGATGGCTCTGGCAAAGGCGGTCGGCCTCGATTCGAAGCTTGTCCTCGAAACGATTACGCCCTCCGCCGCGACTTCCACGATGTTCAACGCAAGAGCGCCGATGATGGCGGAGGGCAGGTCCCGACCCGTCAATGGTACCGTCGCCGGGCTTGTCGACGTTCTCGATGCCATCAGTGCGACCGCGGCCGATGCCGGCGCAGTGATGCCGTTCCTGGAAACGGCCAAGAAGCTCTACGTGCGAGCCTGTGACGAAGGCTATGGCGAAGAAGACATCGCGGTCATGATCAAGATGTTTGAGCCGGCCACGGCCCAAACCTGATCTACGCCCCCCGCACTCAATCCAACCCATGTGAAAGAAGTATCCATGTCCCCAGAAAACAAGTCCCACCCGACGATCTTTCCAAAGGCCGGACGGCCGTTGAAGAGACCAGCCGGATTGGGCATCCACAGAGCCGGTCACGTTGCACTGCATGCTCCCAACCCCAGTGCTGCGGCAGAATTCGCCGTCAACCATATGGGTTTCACTTTGGCCGGGCGTGATGACGATGGGCGCCAATATCTCGCGGCTGCCGGCCCGGATCGCTACTCCCTCGTCTACACGCCGGGTCAGGGTGGGCTCGACCACATCTCGTACATCGTGCGGGACGACGCTGCTCTCGATGCGGCGTCGGCACATCTGGCACGTTCCAAAGTGGTGTTCACACGAAGCGAACCATCGTTGTGGAACCCAGGGAGATCGTTGAGCTTCAGCACGCCTGCCGGCCATGCAATTGTGCTGACCACCGGATCGACTCCCGAGGTCCCCGTTGCAGCCGCCACGCCGCGTCCAGCTGTAGGGCGCAACCCTCTCAACTGCGACCATGTGGTCGTTAGATGCAGCGACGTGCATGCCGAACTGGCATTCGCGGCCGGTGCTCTCGGACTGATGGAATCGTCTCGCATCGAGGCTCCCGACACCACTCCATTGTTGACCTTCTTCCGGGCTAGCAAGCTGTATCACTGCCTCGCTGTGGCCAATTCAGCCACGAATGGGCTCCATCACGTGCAGTTCACACTCAAGGATGGCGCAGCAATCTTCGCGTCTTGGGAGAAGATGCGGGACGATGGCAAAGTCGAATTGCTGTGGGGGCCTGTCCGGCATGGTCCTGGACACAACATTGCTTTCTATTTCCGCGACCAGGCCGGCCACATCGTCGAATACTCGGCGGAAGAAGAGTTGATCCTTGACGACGAGGCCTATTCGCCGATGCGTTGGTCGGCCCTGGACCCGCGATCGATGGACGAATGGGGGACAATGCCACCGGAGAGCTTTCTGTGATGACGCAGGTTTCAATGCAGCAAGAAACATCCAGACAGACCGATCTTTCCCAGGCAGAGCCCATCGGGGCACCTCGGTGGCGGCTTGGTACGGTCGTCGTCGATGGCCGCCCGGCCACGGTCATTGAAGTCGACGACGCGCTTTACTTGTTGGACGCAGTGATCGCGGAAGCCGGGATTTCCACCCCCACGACGCCTACAGGCGTCCGGGATCTTATCGACGGCTGGGACATTTGGCGGCCGATCCTGACCATGCTGGCCGGCAGCTCAACGCGCGCGCGCGCCCTCGACCTCGACCGTCTGGAATGGCTTCCCGCCATTCCGAACCCTCGAAAGATCGTGTGCGTTGGCATCAACTATCACGACCATGTCGCGGAAATGGGCGGCAGCGCGCCCACCGGGAGACCGTTCGCCTTCGTCAAGCCCGAAAACACATTGCTCGGTCATCGACAGACGCTGCGGCTGCCGACCATGGCCTCGATGGTGGACTGGGAGGCCGAACTTGCAATCATCATCGGCAAAAAGGCCTCCGGCACATCTTCCAAGGATGCGTTCGATGTGGTGGCGGGCTATTGCCCGTTCAACGACATCTCGGCCCGCGACTGGATATCTCAACCGACACCCGGCGTCGGACTCGACTGGATTCTGCACAAGTCATTCGACGGATTTGGTCCGCTGGGACCGCTCATCACACCGGCCGAGTTCGTGCCCGATCCGCAGAATCTTGCGATCCGGCTGTCAATCAACGGAGAGATCAAGCAAGACTCGTCGACCGCAAACATGGTCTTCGGCATCGGTCCGATCATCGAACATCTCTCTTCGGTCATGACACTGATGCCCGGCGACGTGATTGCGACAGGCACCCCAGCTGGTGTCGGGCATGGCCACGGGGAATACCTCAAGGAGGGCGACCATATTTCGCTGTCGATCGAGTGTCTGGGAGAGCTGAGTACCATGGTAGGCGGTCGCCAGGGCTGAGCGTTCCCAATCTCCAACATGCTCGGCATTGTTAAGGACGCGCATCGGGCGATGGCTGATTTGCTTCGTGTCGAGCCGACAATTGCGAGCGCTCGCTTGGCTTGGGACCGGCTCCTGCCCTATCAATGAAGGGGTCGCGCCCCTTCATTGAACCAGGCCGCACCTAGCGGGCTCGAGTTGGGATATTTTGGATATACATTGAACATATCCCGTGAGGTCAGCCATGGAACAAGGTGCCGTATTCCAAAGCAACCGCAGTCAAGCTGTACGCCTGCCCAAGGCCGTTGCCTTGCCCGACGATGTGAAGCGCGTCGACGTGGTTGCAATTGGCAGGACCAGGATCATTTCGCCGGCAGGAGAATCTTGGGGCAGTTGGTTCGATGGCGAGGCCGTCACCGCCGACTTTATGACTGAGAGAGAGCAACCCGGAGATCAAGAGCGCGAGACGCTCTGATGCTTAAATACATGCTGGACACAAACATCTGCATCTTCACCGTGAAGAACAAGCCGCAGACTGTCCGGGAGGCCTTCGACCGTCATCATGGGCAGCTTTGCATCAGCGCAGTGACCCTGATGGAGCTGATCTACGGCGCGGAAAAGTCCGCGGTTCCCGAGAGGAACCTTGCGGTCATCGAAGGTTTTCTGCTCGCCTTGAGGTGCTGAAGTATGACCCGGACGCGGCCACGCACACGGGGCAACTGCGAGCAGAGCTGGCCAAGACCGGAACGCCGATAGACCCTTATGACCAAATGATTGCAGGGCACGCACGTTCGCAAGGCTTGATCCTGGTAACAAATAACCGGCGCGAATTCGAGCGTGTCCCGGGGCTCAGGGTTGAGGATTGGGCATAGGTTCCGGCCAGCGGCCGCTCTTCTCCTACCAGGCGAATCCGAACGGTTGTTCTGTCGAAAACTTTTTTGCAAGACTTGGGGGCATGAAGGCTTCTTCAGAAGCCGCTTGCTCGACACACCCACCGCGCCCTACGCGCGAAGTTCGCGGCAGGTGCGTTCATTCGGACTGAAAGTGCGGCCTTTGCATGCCGAGCATCAATGCAGACGACGCTGAATCGGACTCAGCCTATCTGATCGATCTGATGGTGAAGGATGTCAACGCATCCCACACCGGTTTGTCCCGTCAGCGCCCTGCGGCCTTGAACCCTACGCATGCCCTGACCTTAACCGGGGACGCTAGCCAGGTTGTGGCTTGTTCTGGTCGGGCCCAGCAGCACAACTGAAAGATTGGATTTCCCAACGCCCCAATTGCACCTGGCACCTGCGTTCTTCCGATAACTGACTATCGAACTCAGCCTTGGCCGGTGAGCTGTTGAAGTTCGTGCAAAAGGGTTTCGGCAAGCCGCTGACGCGGGCCTTTCTCCAACATCACCATCGTCAGGCAACGATGTTTTTGCGGGGTGCCGAAAGGGATGCGCCGCAGTTGATTGTCGCTATCGGGTGCGCAAACGCGGGTCGGCGTGATCGAGATACCGAGCCCATGAGTGACAAGCGATTCCACCGCTTCGATCGAATCAATCTCCATCACCGGCTGAACATGAATCTTTCGCTCGAAAAGATGCTGTTCGATCTGCTGTCCGGCCCAGGTTCGCCGGTTGAACCAGATGAAGGGATAAGCGCGCAGAACATCTTCGTCCGGCGCTTCCGCTATCGAAAGCGGGACGATGACATTCAGGGGCTCCTTGCAGATCGGGAAGGACGCCAGCCCGTCCGGCAGGACGCGCGGCTCCGAAACAACCGCTAGGTCTATCTCTCGGTTACGCACGGCTTGGGCAAGTTCGCCTGAAAGTCCGCTGCGGATACGTACAAGCAGTTTTGGATGGGCGAGGCGAAGCCTGGCGAGGGCGGGTGGGATCAGGTTCACGAGCACTGATGGCACGACGCCGATCGTCACAGTGCCGACAAGACTGTCGTCGCTGGTAAGGGCGCGGATATCATCAGCAATTTTGAGCATCCGCCTGGCATGCTCGACCAGTGCAAGGCCGGTGTCGGTAAGCGTCGGCGGTCTTGTGCTGCGGTCAACGATCTGAAGCTGCAGTTCCTCCTCCAGCGTCTTGACCTGCAGGCTGATGGCCGAATGGCTGAGGCCAAGGGCATTGGCCGCCGCAGTGAAGCTGGGCTGTTCGGCAATCGCAACAATGGCCTGAAGAAAGCGAAGGTTCATGGGTCACAAATAGTGTAAAATTTTCTCACGCTAAATTATATAATATCTCGCTGTTGTCCATGTTTTATTCGCATTATGCCTGCTCGGAACTTGACGGGCGCCCTGAAGCAGCGGGCGCAATCGACTGGGCAGGAGGGGCAGCGTGCATATTCAAGGACCGCTCGCAGGGGTTCGCATTCTCGACTTGAGCCGGATTCTCGCCGGGCCGAGTTGCACCCAGCTTCTGGGCGATCTCGGTGCTGACGTCATCAAGGTCGAGAAGCCGGGCGCCGGTGATGATACCCGCGCCTGGGGGCCGCCTTTTGTCGAAGACGAGAGCGGCAATGCCACCGGGGAAAGCGCCTACTACCTCTGCGCCAACCGCAACAAGCGTTCGGTTGCGCTCGATATCGCCACCGAGGAAGGAGCGGGTACTGTTCGCAAACTGCTGGTGCATTGCGACGTCCTGGTCGAGAATTTCAAGGTTGGAGGGCTCAAGAAGTACGGGCTTTCCTATGACGACCTGAAAGAACAATTTCCACGCCTGGTCTATTGTTCGATCACCGGATTTGGCCAGACCGGCCCGAATGCCGACAAGCCGGGCTATGACCTGCTCGCCCAAGGCTATGGTGGCATCATGAGCCTGACCGGCCCAGCCGACAGCGAGCCGACGAAGGTGGCGGTCGGCATCGCAGATGTCATGACTGGCATGTATGCGGCGACCGCCATTCTGGCCGCCCTGCGCCACAGCGAAATGTCCGGAGAGGGACAACATATCGACATCGCCCTTGTCGATGCCCAGATCTCGTGGCTGATCAACGAGGGCGCCAACTATCTGCTTTCGGGCAAGCTCCCGGTGCGCCGGGGCAACCAGCACCCCAACATCGTGCCGTATCAGGTTTTCGAAACCAGCGATGGGCACGTCATAGTGGCGGTGGGCAACGACACCCAGTATCGACGCTTTTGCAAACTCATCGAAGCCCCAGAGCTTGGGCTTGACGAGCGCTTCGCAACCAATGCCGCCCGGCTGACCAATCGCGAGACCCTGATCCCGATGGTCGCGGAGAAGCTGCGTCTCTTGGCAAGGGACAGTCTGATTGCCGGCATGGAAGCAAACGGCATTCCCGGCGGACCGATCAATACGCTGCAGGATGTCTTCGACAGCGATCAGGTCGCGGCGCGGGACATGAAGATTTCCATGCCTCACCCGCTCGCAAGCGGCGGCGTTGTCAATCTAATCGGCAACCCGATCAAGATGTCGAAGACGCCAGTCACCTATCGTCGTCCGCCGCCAGTTTGCGGGGCAGACACCAAAGCAGTGCTCGCCGAACTTCTGAACCAGCCCGCCGATCGCAAGCGCCGGCCCGTCGCAAGCTAACCCAGACAAGGAGACACTCCATGTTTCAGCTCACCCCCGCCCAAAAACTGCTTCAGGATCAAGCGCGCGATCTCGCCGAAGGCCATGTTCGTGCGCGAGCTGCGGAAGTCGACCGCACCGAAGAGTACCCTTGGGACAACATCGAGAAGCTGACCAAGGCCGGTTTCATGGGGATGACGATCCCGAAGGAATATGGCGGTCGCGGGCTGACCTATCTGGATGCGGTCCTGGTGATCGAGCAGATGGCCCGAACTTGCGGGGTCACCGGACGTATCGTGGTCGAGGCCAATATGGGCGGCATCGGCGCGATCATGGCTTACGGTTCTGACGACCAAAAGAAGCTGGTCGCGCCTTACGTCCTTGCAGGTGACAAACCGGCAATCTGCATCACCGAGCCGGGCGCAGGCAGTGCTGCAACCGAGATGACCACGACAGCGGTCAAGAAAGGCGACCGCTACATCCTCAACGGCGAAAAGCACTGGATCACCGGAGGCGGCGTCTCCAAGGTGCACCTGATCTTTGCCCGCGTCATCGAAAACGGTGAAGAACAGGGCATTGGCGGGTTCATCGCCATTCGTGGAGAATCGCAAGGCTTGCGGGTTGGCAAACGCGAGCCGGCCATGGGCCTGCGCGGCATTCCCGAGACCCATCTGCATTTCGAGGATCTTGAGGTGCCCGAAGCCATGGTCGTGCGTTCGCCCCATGGCTTCCGCCGTGGCTTCGCTGCCTTGATGAGTGCCTACAACGCCCAGCGCGTCGGTGCTGCGACCGTGGCCCACGGAATCGCCCAAGGTGCGTTCGAGATCGCCCGCGACTACGCCAGGGCGCGCGAGCAGTTCGGTCGACCGATTGCCGAATTCCAGGGTCTGCAATGGATGCTTGCGGATATGTCGATTGGCCTCGCCGCCTCGCAGGCACTTATCTACAAGGCGGCGATCAATGCCGGGACGGGCTTTCCCAGCATGCAGGAAGCTGCCCAGGCCAAGATCCTGGCATCTGAAACGGCGATCAAGGTTGCCAATGATGCGCTGCAGATCCATGGCGCGATGGGTTATTCGCGCAATTTGCCCATGGAACGCATGGTTCGTGATGCGCGCATGTTCACGATAGGCGGCGGCACGGCGCAGATGCTGCGCAATCAGGTGGCCTCGGCAGTTCTCGAGATGAAACTGCCTCAGTCACGCGACGGTTATCGCGACCTTGCGGAAAAGGCGTGAAAGCCAACCCGGCTGGCCTGCGCACACCCCATAAAACAAGCAACGCAGGGCCGATGAAGCCCAGGCTCGATCCTGGAGCCTATTTCAGTGGAGCCGGACAGCAATGACGACCTTGGTCTGGCCGCGTTTTCTGACGCCCGAGGGTGCGCGCGAAATCATGCCCGGCATGGTGCTTTGCTTGACCGTCGCAATGGCGGCGACCTTTTTGAGCATCCACTATGGCGCGCCAGTCATGCTGTTCGCCTTGCTGTTGGGAATGGCCTTCAACTTCATTGATCCGGCTGGAAAGTTCATTCCCGGCGTCGCCTTGGCCTCCAGGCCGGTTCTGCGGATCGGCGTGGCGTTACTTGGAGCGCGCATCACGTTTTCGGACATGCTGGCGCTCGGACCTCTCCCGATTTTTCTGGCGATCGGCGGCCTGGCGACAACCATTCTTCTGGGCGCCGGCCTCGGCCGATTTTTCGGTCGCCCGGTCGCATTCGGAATTCTCACCGGCGGTGCAGTCGGCATTTGTGGCGCATCGGCGGTATTGGCGCTGACATCTGTCCTGCCCAAGGGAGAGCACGGCATATCCGAGCGCGACACGATTTTCACGGTTGTCGCCGTAACCGCGCTGAGCACGGTCGCCATGATTGCCTATCCTGTTCTGACTTCATTTTTTGGATTCGATGACCGGCTGTCCGGCATCTTCATCGGCGCGACCGTGCACGATGTGGCTCAGGTGGTCGGCGCCGGCTACTCGATCTCGCAGGAGGCCGGCGACACGGCCACCATCGTCAAGCTGTTGCGCGTCGCCATGCTGGTGCCCGTGGTTGCCACCATCACCCTTCTCATGACGCGTTCGGGACCGGGCGCGCGCGCTCGATTTCCGCTTTTCCTGATCGGCTTCGTTTTGCTTGTGATCATCAACAGTGTTGGTCTGATTCCAGCGCAGGCTTCAACAGCCCTGGCCGATGCGTCGCGCTGGGCGTTGGTGATAGCCATAGCCGGGCTCGGCATGAAAACGTCGCTGAAGGATTTCTTCGAAGTCGGCCCCCGAGCCATGGCTATCATTGTGGCGGAAACCGTGTGGATCGCAGCCTTCGCCGCAGTCGTCCTTTCCACCCTCGCCTGACAACAAAGTCCGGCCCATCCGCAAGCTGCCACACCTGCGGCCGATATTCGGAAACTTTGGCTTAGCCGAACATACGGGCAAAGATCGAAAAGACCGCCTGCGACACGCGGCTTTCGACGCTCATCTCTGGATGCCATTGCACGGCGAAGATGGGGTAGTCGTCAGCCGCGACCGCTTCCACGACACCATCCGGTGCCAAGGCCTCGATGCGAAGGCCATCTCCAAGTGTTGCAATGCCTTGGTAGTGGATGGAATTGATCTCCACCACGCCGGTTCCGAGCTCTCGACGAAGCAGGCTGTCCGGCGCGACATCAAGCGAATGGCTCCACGAAAACTGGCCTGGACCATCGGTACCGGCCGGAGCGTGATGGCGCAACATCCGATCGTCGGCACCAAGCCCGTCCTGCAGCGTGCCGCCCAGGGCGACATTGATTTCCTGCAGCCCTCGGCAAATCCCCAGCACGGGAAGCCGGCGGCACTTGGCCTCCAGGATCAGATCAAGGGCAACGTGATCGCGTGAAGGGTCGAACGGGCCGGCGCCGCCGCTCGCGCCATATCGTGCCGGCTCGATGTTCGACGGACTGCCGGTAAGGATGATGCCATCGAACCTCGCCAGGACAGACCCTGCCCGAGCCGCTGGGGGGATAGGCGGAATCAGAAGAATGTCGGCATCGAGTTGCTCCGAGATTCCGCTGACATAGCGACTGGGCAGATACACGCCTGGTTCGCCACGAAAATCGCATGAACAAGACATGACGCCGATGCAGGGACGCATGGTGGAACCCTCTTTTTGGAGTGTGGCCGATGCCAAAGACCCGTGCGGCCGGTTCCGTCGGCCATGCGGCTGGTCAGTGTGCTGCTGCTTCCGAACCGCGCTTGCGGAAGAAGTCGGTCAGCGGGCTTTCGGGCTTCATCAGGCTGCGCTCGGCAATCAGACCTTCGACCATCGCCCGGTCACCGGAGCGGATCGCGGCTTCCATCAATGTCAGGTTGATGACGTCGCGCTGCGCGATCGAGCCGCCGAACAGATGCGCCGAATGCCGCGCCTTGGAGATGAGCGTTTTGGCAGACGTGTAGTCCTGCCGACCGAACGCGTGAAACCCCTTCACGATCGAAAGCCCAGCGGTGCGGATGACAATGGAACTGGTGCTTGGCCCTTCGGCATTGGCTTCCAGAGCGGCAATCAGCGCCTGCGCTTCGGCCTCGCGGCCCGTCGCGGCAAAGGCCATCATAGCGTGCATGTCGTTGAACGCGATATAGGCTTGGTCGATGACTTCGGTGTAACGTTCGGCCAAGGGGGTCCAACGTTCGGCGCAATCCACTCCGTCCATCGCCAGCCGCCATAGCATCGCGGCGCTGTCGTGCATGTCCATCAGCGCCGAATCCTTGGTGACCGTCATGTAGCGGTCGTGGATCGCCAGAGCCTTGTCGAAATCGCAGTTCTCCAGGTGATAGAGATTGAGATGCCAGCGGTTATGGATCGAGAGGTAGTTCTCGCCCGCCCAGTTCTCCTCGCATCGCTCCATGAAGGCGATACCAAGCTCGGTCTTGCCCTGCATCTCATAGCAGTGCGCCAAGCCGTGCACGCCCCATGTGTCCAGCGGGTTCAGTGTGACGCAGCGCAATGCCATCTCTTCGGCCTGGGGATAGTGGCCCGATTCCTCAAGCCCGAAAGCCAGCATTCCAAGGATGTAGGAGTATTCCGGGTCGTCCTCGCTCCAATGATGGATGATCCGCGCGGGGCGGTCGCGTGTGGAACTCGCAGTCCCCAGGAGGAAATCGGTCTGGTGGCCGAATTGCAGCGCGCAGAGGTCGCGCGGGCAGTCGAGCAGAATGTCGGCATAAGCCTGTGAGGCGGCGTAGAAATCACCCGAAAGCCAAAGCTTGATTGCCTTGATATGACCAAGCTCGCGCTTATTGGCTTGGGGCGCGAGACGCTCGAGCAACGCAAATTCACGCGCAAGATCAGTCTGGTAACGCTTGTCTGAGGCGGTCAGAAGCAGTCCCGCCTGAAAGCAGCGTCCCATGATGAAATCGGGGTCCTCGGCCAGCACTG
Organism: Aminobacter sp. GW821-FHT11F06; assembly: GCF_058808215.1. Lineage (NCBI taxonomy): Bacteria > Pseudomonadati > Pseudomonadota > Alphaproteobacteria > Hyphomicrobiales > Phyllobacteriaceae > Aminobacter > Aminobacter sp. GW821-FHT11F06. Next base: position 131,380 of record NZ_JBXARL010000005.1, read on the forward strand.
CCGCGATCATCGCGCCGGGGTCGGGCGCATAGCCCAGCATTCGCACCGCCGCAGTATGAAAGGCGTCAACCGATGCCCTGTTGCCGTGCGACACAGGTGCGCCAAAACCGTCGATCAGACCCATCGTTCAACTCCTCGGCCCGGACCTGCAGTTGCGCCAGGGCATTTCCAGTTTGATCGCTTCGGCCCACCCGGGCTCTGCGTGCCCAGGTGGGGGTTCGATTGGGCTGTCTGCGCAGGCCAGAGCCCGCGCAGGGTCTTGTCAGAGGTTGCCCATGTAGCGGTCGCGTTCGACCGGTGTGACTTGCCGATAAACGAAATCCCGCTCACGCTCGGCCTGCTGGATCAGGATCGCCAGACCGTCCCCCATTACCCTTTCCATGAAGGTCGAAGCCTTGGCCAGTTCGATCGCCTTGTCGATGGTGGTGGGCACAGGATCGGCATCGGTCCGCTTCGAGGCATCTCCAGTGGTCGGTTCGCCCTTGGGCGACAGGCCTTGCTCGATGCCGTCGAGGCCGGCGGCCAGTTCGCAAGCGAGCAGGTAGTAGGGGTTGCAGTCGGCGGCCCCGTCTCGCTTTTCGATCCGCACGGCACTGTCCTTGCCGTCGATGATCCGCAACGCCACTGTTCTGTTGTCGTAGCCCCAGGCGGTGTTGATCGGGCAGAACAAGCCCGGCACACGGCGGCGATAGGCGTTGGGCGTCGTTGAGACAGCCAAGGACATCTCGGCCATCCGCGCCTGCATCCCCGCGAGGAACGACAGACCCAGCTTGTTAATGGTGCCGTCCTTGGCGAAGGCGTTCTTGCCGTCTTTCCACAACGAATAATGCGTGTGGAAGCCAGATCCCGATTGGTCGATGAAGGGCTTGGCCATGAAGGTGGCCAGATATCCTGCGCGCCGCGCAATGTCCTTGATCATGTTGCGGAACAGGATCACCCGGTCGGCGCCGATCAGCGCCTCGTCATAGCGGATGTTCACCTCGACTTGTCCCGCCGCATATTCGGGGTTTGATTGTTCGATCGGGATGCCGATGGCCGTCAGGTGGTTGCGGATCGGGCCAAGCACATGCTCCAGCTCGGCAGAACGATTGATGCCGTAGACCTGATTGTCTTTTACTTTTGGCAACTTGGTTTCCGGGTCGACCAGGTAGAATTCAAGCTCGGTGCCGACCAGCACGTCAAAGCCCATGGCCTTGGCGCGCTCGACCTGGCGCTTGAGCACATTGCGCGGGTCGACCGGAACCGGCTTGTGATCCATGCCTTCGGTATAGGCCAGGCAGATCGCCACGCCTTCTTCCCAGGGACAGGCGACCGGGGCGGCCAGCGGAAACATGTGAATGTCCGGATAGCCGTTGTCGAAACCGCAGAACGGCGTTTCCCAGATGTCGCAGGTCATATCCATCGCAAACATCGCTCCGATGATGGCGATGCCGTTCTCGCAGGCGGATGGCCAATGCGCTGCCGGAATGCGCTTGCCGCGCATGATGCCGTTCATATCGCCGAATCCGAACGACACGGTATGGGTGCCCGGGGGCAGGTCGAAGACGGGCTTGTTGTGATTGCTTGCTTGATTGCTCATCGCTGCTTCATTGGCGACCTGCCGGTCACCGCTCCCTTATTTTGGTTGCTGCCGCCGCCGGAAGTCGAGGCTCCGGCGGTGTGGTCTTTTGACGTCAGTTGAATACGCGTCCGAGGTTCGCATATGTCTGGGGCCGGGCTGTCCTCAGCCAGCGCGCAAACACGACGCCGATCAGGCAGATCCCGGCGATGATAAGCGGGTAGGCTTTGACGAAGATCGACTCCGAGCCGCTGACCAGCGCGAGATTGCTGGCCATAAGGTAGAGGCACGACATCAGTGCGACTGTCGACAGCGCCGGCGCAATCAGCCGCCGCCAGGCATTCACACCGCGATGATCCTTGCTGAAATATGCGATCACCGAAACAGAGACGACGCATTGGATCATCAGGATGCCGATTGCGGTGAAGGCCGAGCAAAGGCCGACAATCACCTCCGGGTTCAACCCGGCCATGGCGAAGGCCAGAACGATCGCAGCGACCATGATCATCTGCACGATCCCAGCAGCCTGTGGCGACTGGTGTTCGGCATGGGTCGCAGCCATCTTGGCGTTCAACAGCCCCTCACGCGCAATCACGAAGAAGTAGCGGTTGATCGTGTTGTGGAAGGACAGCACGCAGGCAAACAGGCTGGTGATCATCAGGACCTGCAACACCACGCCGGCAAAGCCGCCAAGATGCTTTTCCATCGAGACTTGATAGAGCCCCGTGAAGTTTGCCTCGGCCGCCGCCACGATGTTGGAGGGACCGTAGTCGAGCGCGATGACCCAGGTCGAAAACGCGTAGAAGACGGCGATGATCGCTACCGCCAGATAGGTCGCGATGGGGATCGTCTTGCGCGGCTCACGCGCTTCTTCGCCGAAGATCGTTGTGGCCTCAAACCCGATGAAGGCCGAGACGATAAACACCAGTGCAAGGCTGAGATTGCCCGAGTTGACCGCACTGATCCCAAATGGCGCCAGCGTGATGCCCTCGGGTCCGCCCCCGGCTGCCAGGATGGCGATACCAAGCAGGGACAGCACAAGCACTTCGGCGATCATGAACACGCCCAGAACCCGGCCCGAGAACTCTATTTTGCGCATCCCGCAGAGGTAGACCGCGACATTGAGCGTGATGCAGTAGATCCACCAGGGAATATCGACCCCGGTGTATTGCGCCACAATCGCGTTCGAGAAGATACCGAACAGCGTCATGGCCATGAGCTGAACGGCGATGTAGGAGGCGATGGAAACCAGCGCGCCGCCCACCCCCATCGGTTTGCCAAGTCCCTTGGCGATATAGGGGTAAAAGGATACCGCCCCGCCGATATGGGCGCTCATCGTGGTGAACCCGACGCTGAACAGCAGATACATCGCGCCCACCAGGATGAAGGTCAGCGGAACTCCTGTGCCGTTGCCAGCAGCGAAAGCATAAGGCGAAACGCCCACCACCACTGCCAGTGGCGCTGCGGCTGCGACGACGAAAAAGACGATATGCCAGATGCCCATGGCATCTTTGCGCAGCTGTCCGCTGCCCGCCTCCAAAATAGACATGAACTTCCCTCCCTTATGGTTTCATTCGCCTCTTCCGCCGCGTCCCTCCAGACGCGACGAAGGCATAATCACGTGCCGGCTCTTGCTCCAGCGCGCATCAGACCTCCAGCTTCAGATCAGAGGTAGGCCGTGCGCAGCAGAGCAGCACATACCCCTCGCCGGGCCGCTCGAACGGCTCGACCGGATAGTCGAAATCGCCGCTCACCACGCGTGTCTTGCAGCTTTCACAGCTACCGGAACGACAGGAATAATCGGGATAAAGGCCTTGCTCTTCGGCAAAATCCAGAAGCGAGGGGACATCAGCGGACCAGCGCGCCGAGATCCCGGATTTGGTGAACGTAACAAGCGGGCCGTCGCTCGTGTCGCTGCTTTGAGCATGGCGCGGGGTGAAGTCGGAGGAAGGCCCAAACAGCTCGTAGCGAATATCTTCGGCCCTAACGCCCAGATCCAGCGCCATGTCATAGGCGCGCTGCATGAAGGCGCCCGGCCCGCAGAGATAAACCTCGCAGCCGCCTCCGGGCAGAAGTGCTGCCAATCGGTCACGGTCTAGGTCGCCGGTGCTGTCACAGCCGGCGCAATCGGAGGTGCCGTGCTTATAGCAAATATGTACGCTCATATTCACCGCCCGCGCCGCCAGCTCGCGGATCTCCTGTCCAAATACATGATGTGCGCCATCGCGGCAGACATGGACAAAGGCCACGCGACGCGACGCGCCCGCCAACTCCTTGGCCAGCATCATCATCGGGGTGATCCCCACCCCGCAGCTGAACAGCAGCACCGGCTTGCTTGAACCTTCGCGCAACCGAAACTCGCCGCGCGGCGCCGAAGCGCGCAGGATGTCGCCCGGTTTCACCTCGTCGTGCAACCAGCTTGAGACGCATCCCGGCGGTAGATCGGGCTGCTCCTTCGGTGCGCCCTCGCGCTTGACCGTCAGCCGAAGAGCTCCGTCCAAAACCCCGGAAACCGAGTACTCGCGCCGCAACGCATCGCTACCATCGCCAACTAGCGCCTCGACGATCAGATGCTCGCCACCACGCGCCGTTACTGTGCCCTCGGGCCGAAGCCAGAAAGACGAGATGCCTACGGCTTCTTCCTGCCGCGACAAGACAGTGTATGGGTGAAACTTGCCCGTCATGCCGAAAGCCGCACGTTCAGGTGCTCGACCCCGTTGACGAAGTTGGTCTGCACATATTCCGGCTCGCCCACAATCTCGATCTTGAGATTGCGGTCGAGGATTTCGTTCACAAGCTCGATCAGTTCCAGTCGCGCCAGCCCTGCCCCCAGGCAGGTATGCACACCGCCGCCGCCAAACCCGGCATGAATGGGCAGCTTGGGCCGGGTCACGTCAAACCGAAGCGCGTCGGGGAAGCGTGTCTCATCGAAATTGGCTGAGGCATACCACATCACCACCTTGTCGCCGCGCTTGATCGGCGTGCCTGACAGCTCGGTATCGCGGGTGGCGGTGCGGCGGAAGTAGAGTATGGGCGAGGAATAGCGCACGACCTCTTCAACTGCGTTCGACACAAGGTCGCGATTGTGGCGCAGCTTCTTGAACTGATCGGGATATTCGGCGATCAGCAACGCCAGATGCGACATAGCCGTACGTGTCGTCTCGTTGCCCGCAAAGATCAGCAGACGGAAGAAATTGGTGTACTCATTGTCGGTCAGCCGCTCGCCGTCGATCTCGGTCGAGACCAGCTGCGAAACCAGGTCGTCCTGAGGTGCTGCGCGGCGCTCCTCACCGAGTTTGCGGGCATATTCGCTCAGCGCATGGGCGGCCGGGCTGTTGAAGGGCAAAAGCCGCAGCGGCGTGGTGTTGCCGTAGGCATGCGGATCGAGCGGCTCGGCCGAGGTGCCGGCGACCAGATGGTCCGTCAATTCGATCATCAGGTCCCGATCGGCCTCGGGCACGCCAAGCATATCGCAGATAATGCCGATCGGGATCGGTTTCGACAGGCCTGCGACCCAATCACCGCCGCCTTGCGCTTGCATGGCACCCAACAGGTCGGCCGCGCGCTTGCGCACCGTCGGGATGTAGCGTTGGATCGCACGGGGAATGAACCCGGGATTCACGAGCCGCCGAAGGCGGCTGTGCATCGGCGGATCCATGTCGATCATCGAGGCTCGCGCCTCCAGGGCATCGTCATCGATCGAATAGATCTGGATGTGCCCCACCGCCGAGCTGAACAGCTCGGTATCGCGCGACACGGCAACGACATCGTCGAACCGGCCGACCGACCAGAAGCCATCCGTTTCCGAGCCGTCGATCGGATTCCACGCCAGCCCCTTCATGGCACGCAATTGCGCGAAAGCGGCTTGCGGAATGCCCGCATCAAACTGCGCCGGATTGGACAAATCCCAAGCAAGTGTTTGCCGGTGCTGCATGAATCCTCCCTATGCCGTGGCCGTCCAATTCCCCCCTGGCAGCCACATTTCCATTTGCTTAGCAGCACTGTATTCAGTATTCAATAGCCTTGTTGCCGAGACGGCGAGAGGCCTTTGGTCCAGAAAATGAGCTGTTGGGAGGAGGCTTTCATGCCCACATTCGCGCACGGCATCGACTTGCCATGCTATGTCGAAGCAGGTTCTGGCAGCCCTGTGGTGTTCCTGCACAGCATGGCTGGATCGGCGGTTTCCTGGCGGCCGCAGATCGAGACCTTACGCGCTACACATCGCTGTATCGCCTGGGACATGCCCGGTTACGGGGGCTCGGCAGCGATTTCCGAGACCACACCGATGGCCCTGATGGCTGACCTTCTTGCCCGGTTCCTGGTTGAGAAGGTGCAGGTCGAGCGCGCGCACCTCGTGGGGCTGTCGGTGGGCGGGATGATCCTGCAGTCGTTCGGCGCGCGCCACCCGGACATGGCGGCGAGCCTGACCATCATGGACAGTTCGCCAAAATTCGCTTTCGGCTCGTCCATGCGGCCCGAAGAGTTCATCGATCCGATCCTCGCGCAGCTCGCCGGCGGCATCGCAGTGCACGATTTCGCTGACGGAATGGTTCGCGCGATCATGGCGCCCGACACGCCAGAGGCGATCCGCACTGCGGGCGTAGCAGCCATGGCGCGCGCCCGTCCCGAAGGACTTGCCTTGTGCACCCGGCTTATCGGCGGGCATGACGGGCTGGCAGACCTGCCGCGCATCGCAACACCCACATTGATACTGGTCGGCGAGAAGGACAGCGAGACGCCACCTTCTTATTCCGCCGAGATCGCCGCGCGCATCGGCGGTGCCGAGATGCAGGTGATCCCCAGTGCGGGGCATCTGTCGAATGTCGAAAACGCACCCGCCGTCAACACCGCCCTCTCCGCATTCCTGCGCCGCCACCGCTGAGCCTTCAGCCAAAGGATTTTCAATGAAAGCCGCAGTCCTGCGCGCCTTCGGCGCACCGCTCGAGATCGAGACTGTCAGTCACGCCAATCCCGGTTTTAGGGAAGTTCTGGTGGAGGTCGCAGCCACAGGCCTTTGCCACACCGACCTGCATTTCATGCAAGGCCATCTGCCAGTACCGGTGCCGGCTATCCTTGGGCACGAGACGGCCGGCGTGGTGTTGGCCGTGGGCGCAGGGGTCTCTGCCTTCGCACCAGGCGACCACGTTGTCGGCTGCCTCTCGGCTTTCTGCGGCGGCTGCGAATTCTGCCTCTCGGGCCGTCCCTCGATCTGTGAAGGTGGCGATCAGCTGGTGCGGCCTAAGGACGAGCCCACTCGCTTGTCATCAGCTGGCCAGGCGGTAACCCAGTTCATGAATCTCTCGGCCTTTGCCGAGCGAATCCTCGTGCACGAAAACGCCATCGTAAAGATAGACAAGGCAATGCCGCTCGACCGCGCTGCGCTGATTGGTTGCGCTGTGACCACGGGCTTTGGCGCGGTGGTGCATACGGCAAAGGTTCAGGCCGGCCAGTCCGTCGCGGTGATTGGTTGCGGAGCGGTCGGGCTGTCGATTCTGCAAAGCGCGCGCATCGCCGGCGCGATGGACGTGATCGCTATCGACATCAATGACGCCCGATTGGAAACCGCTCGTCGTTTCGGCGCGACCGCCACGATCAATCCCAGCGGATGCGACGTTGTGGCCGAGGTGCGGGCGCTGACTGGCAAGAAGGGTGTGCATGTGGCCTATGAGGCTGTCGGGGCACCGAAACTGGTGGAGCAGTCCTTTCTCATGACCCGCAAGGGCGGGACAACCGGCCTGATGGGCGAAGGCGCGCGGATAGACCTGCCTTTCGCCCACTTCATCGCCGAACGTCGTGTGATGGGCTGCGACATGGGTTCCAACCAGTTCCGCACCGACGTGCCGCGCCTGGTGCGGCTTTACCTCGATGGGCGGCTCAACCTGGACGACATGATCACCGCACGCATCCCGCTGGCGGGTATAAATGAGGGGTTTGAGACGATGAAGCGCGGCGAAGGCATCCGCACAATTATCGATTTCCATGCCTGACGACTTGTCGCACGGAAATCTTGCCCGCATATGGCAATAGTGCAAACCTGTAGGCGGTGAAGTACTCCGCAGACCAGTTCAAGAAAGGTCCTTCTTTGGCAGAGTTCAAGCCAATTATCGTGCACAACCAGCGGCTCGCAGACGAGGTCCACCGCCAAATCCTGCTGGCGATAACAGGCGGGATCATCGCGCCCACGGACAGGATCGTTCAAGAAAAACTCGCCGCCGAGTTCCAAATCAGCCGCACCCCGGTGCGCGAAGCGCTGCTCCGTCTGGAGCAGGAAGGGGTCCTGGTGACTGCTGGTCGCGGCGGTTTTGCGCTGCGGTTGATTTCCGATGAGGATGCGCGCGAGATCTATTCCGCCCGCCAGTCGATCGAGGGTTACAGCGCGCGCCTCCTGGCCGAAACCAAGGATGAAGCTGCATTTGAACGGATTGCCGAGGTGATCCGGATGGAAGAGGCGCGCCAAGTCACCACCGCTGCCGAGTATTATGAGGCCAACAAGGCCATTCACCGGGCCTTTGTCTTGCAGACAGGCAACCGCTACCTGCTTGAGATGTTCGACCTGATGTGGAACCGCAGCATCTCGTTTCATGTATTCGCCTCGACCATGAGCGGCGGCGCCCTGGCAGAATCGCTTCGTGCACATCTCGACCTGCTGGATGCCGTTCATAGCGGTAACGGCGACGTGGCGGCCCGGGCAATGCGCGAGCATATTGTCCAGGGACTCGATTTGCAGCTAAACGCAATGCGCGCGACCGAGCGCAACGGGGCCTAAAGCAGCGAGTTGAGTGACGTCAGGGCATGGGATCAGAATTCTCTGATGTGCCCACGGGTATGAACATGCCGACCATCGCTTGAAGCGTCACCGCTTGCTACCCCAGAACATACCAGGCTTCACGTCGCCAGTCTTCCCTTCAAACGCCCACGTTTGACCAGCATCCCAAGAAGCGCCGCCTGTCGCATCGCTTCAACACCGATCATCTGAGCGCGTCTCGCTGCACGGCTTCGACGAGAGACAAATCGATCTTATCCATGCGGCCTGTCGCATCTTGTTCAATGGCTGAAATGATTTCTTCTGTCGACAACGGATCTGTTTCAGTCAACGGCCCAAAACGTACGGCAAGGCGCTCGACGGCGATACCGTTCAGCCAACAGGTTTGCGCCAGGCTGGAGTGACCGTGGAAGCCCGGCTCGCATTGCAGCAAACCCCGTTCGGCATAGTCAGGATAATTCTCGAAGGTGCTTGCATAGGCGCGCATGGCCTGCGGCGACCCGACGGCAAACTGGTCACCCACCAGGATCTTGGCGTATTGGTGGCCAAAGCCTTGATCTGCGAACAGAACCGCACTGCCTTGGCAAACCATGTGTACGTCGCGCCAGCCGAAGCCGACCATCGTCACCGGCTTGTCAGGGCGAACGCGAAGGATGAGGTCGAATTCCTTGCCACTGGCTTCAACCTGGGCGGCACAGGCCGCGATCTTGTAGTGCATCTTGGCGGAGTTGGAGAAAGCCGCGAAACGCTCGGCCTTGTCGTCCTCGACCCGAATATTGTCGGTGCCGAAGAAGGCGCTCACTTCGCTGGTGCTCGTGAGCCCGGTACTGGCCAGCGTGGCGAAAAGCGATCCGTAGCGGCTGCGCATCTCTTCCATGCCCATTCGCGTGCAATGCTCGCGGTAAGCCTCGGCGAAATGCAAACCGGCAAAGGGCAAGACCTTGCGGAACGGCTCGGCGCCCGAGCGGCCAATATCCTGCCATGTATCGACGAAGACCTCATGCTCGGTCCCCGGCAGCAGGACTTGCTTGAGGCTCGGGAACGCCTTGCGGAAGCCACGCAGCTGGCCCGAAATGCACACCGCGACACGCGGCTTGCGTGGTCCCGGCAAGCTGAACCCAAGACGCTGGCGCATCATGGACTTGCCTGCATGGAGGGCCTGATAAGGCTTCGCCCGCATCAATTTCAGGCGCATCTCGGGCGCAACAGTGCTTTGGCGCGCGTTTCGCCATATCAACGACTTAGCTGCGGCCACATCCTGGGCAGAGCCAATGCCGGCGAGCGCATCATCGATTCTCTCTTTACCGACAACGAAGCCTCGCCCGGTAATCCACCGGAACAGCACGATCTGAAACAGCGGGAACGCGGCGGTACTCACATTCGCCAGGCTGTCGATATCGGCGACGTTGCGAGCAAAACTCACCTGGTCGAACATCGAATTGTACGGCAGTTCCATGTCAGCAAGGGTAAAACCCGGCAGCTCCGCTATGTGGACGCGCGACAATTCTGTCTGGTTGAGCCATGGCAGAAAATGGCGCAGCAACAAAAACAGCAGGACGGCATTCTTGGTCAGGGGCTTCTGCGACCAGACTTCCCGGAGAAAGGGATCGAGCGTCCTGGCAACCGTTGGCAGTACATGCGTCAGATTGGCCGAATGCATCTCGGCCGCGCGCAGCACGAACTGCGGCGGTGCGTTTGAGGTAAGCTCGTCGAGGATCGCCGCGCGGAAAAAGGCGTGTCGCGCAGCCTGCGACCAACCTGCGTCGGCTGAATTCTCCAGGACCGCTTGCAGCAGCACTTTCGCCGCATCCGCATAATCGCGGGTTCCTTCAGGCGCTGCGAGAAAACATTCCGCGAACTGGCGCAATGATGAAGAGGCAGGTTCGGCCAAGATATTCGTTCCATTATCCAAATATAAGGAACTGCCGACTAGTGAAATGACGTCAGAACCCACCATCGCATCTATCTCAAAGAGGTTGATAAATTGCGCCTCCGTTCCGCAGAAGAGATCGCCGGCACCGATGCTCCTTCGTTCGGCCGCTTGCCGTCTGCGGAAGAGCTTCGCCGTTACGACGCACTGCTTTTTGATCTCGATGGAACACTGGTCGACACGATGCCGCTTCATCACCGCGCCTATGCCGAGGTTTTCGCGGCACGCGGGGCAGAACTCACCCTTGCGGACTACAGGGCGGCGGTCGGCGCGCCAGCGCGCCAGGCGATCCCCCTGATGATGCATGCGGCTGGCGTCTTGTCTTCGACCCCTGACGATGTGCTAGCCATCCATTGCGACAAGAAGACCGCCTTCACGCGTATCCTCCGTTCCAGCGTACCGTTGACCCTGCCTGCGTCGAAGCTGCTTGAAGCCGTTGCCGGTGAAAAGAAATTGGCTCTGGTTTCTTCAGGAAACCGTGACGGGGTGCTGGCCATACTGGCGACAATGGGCTGGACCGAACTCTTTGGCGCGATTGTCAGCGGCGACGATGTCGCCAACGGCAAACCCGATCCGGAACCCTATCTCACGGCTGCCGCCACGCTTGGTGTTGCACCCGCGCGCTGCCTGGTCCTGGAAGACGCCGAAGCCGGTTTGGCATCTGGCCGTGCTGCAGGCATGTCCGTCATTGATGTCACGCAGCTTGGCTAGTCGGCACATGATTGCCCTGGCCGACCATCCGGCATTCGCCAATTTCTCCGAAGTCATTCCGCTTTCGGGCTTTTCTGGCGCAACTGTGGCGTTGTTGCGCACCAGTTCTGGCAGCCCTTTCGTTCGCAAGGCCGCAAACAGCCTTGCCGCCAATCCAGGTATCGTCGCGCAGTCTGCCCGGCAAGCATGGCTGAGGGGGGTGATCGATAACGTCGCGAGTATGCCGCGCGTGCTCGGCGAAGACGAAGCGCAGGGTTTGCGTTTCTACGACATGGAATTTGCCCCCGCGCGCGACGCAATCAACTATCTTTCGACCGCAACCTTCGAGCAGGTGGCGATGTTCTCCGACCGCGTCGAGCAACTCATGCAAGCGCTGGCAGCCGCCCGCCCCCGCGCGCCGGCAATCCTGCCAGGCAGCGAGACACTTGCAGCCAAGCTCGAGCAAATCGCGGAGCGGAGCGGCGGCGCTTACGCGAATGAACTGGCAACACTCCACGAAGCGCTCCTGCTCATGGGCGAAGTCACCGGCTCGGACCTGCCGACGGCCTCTCATGGTGACCTTACATTCGAAAACATCCTTGTCGGGCGGCGCGGCGATCTTTGCCTGATCGACCCGATCGAATCTCCCTTCGACCACTACTGGTTCGACTGGTCCAAGCTCTTCCAGGAATGTGAAGGGCACTGGCATGCGCATCGGGGCCGCTCGATTGCGACCAGCGTGACCTGGTGGCTGCGCGACCGCTGGATGAAGGCCGCCGCCAACCAGTCGCCGCTCTATCCGGCGCGGCACTACTTTTTCCTCGGGCTGACCTTTGCCCGCATTCTTCCCTATGCGCATAGCGAGGCCGATAGCGCCTTCGTTGCGCGCCGCGTCGCGAGCTTTGGCCGTGCCGCCATCGACGCCGTAAGGAGCCAGCGATGAAGATTATCGTACCATGCGCGGGTCGTTCCTCGCGCTTTCCCAATATGCTGCCCAAATGGATGCTGCCGGACAATGACGGCCTGCCCATGGTCTACAAGGCCATCCGCGGCCTGAACGCGCCTGTCGAAGATCTCGTCGTCACCATCCTTGCCGAGCATCAGCAGCGTTTCAACGCCATCGAGGGCCTGAAGCGCGCCTTCGGCCAGCCAGTGCATTGCGTCGTGCTGGAGGAGCCGACATCCAGCCAGTCGGAGACAGTGGTCGAGACGCTGCGCCGCACCGGCATTGACGAGCCATTTCTCGTCAAGGACAGCGACAACTATTTCGAGCTTGGCACTATCGAACAGAAATACAATTACGTCTCTGTTGCTTCACTGGAGGATTTCGACCAGGTCAATCCGCAAAACAAGAGCTACGTACAGGTCGATCAGGAAGACATCATCATCAATTTTCGCGAGAAGAAGGTGATCTCCGACCTGTTCAGCGTCGGCGGCTATTTCTTCACCGAGCCAAAGGCATTCCTCGCGGCCTATGATGAGATGCTGCGCGGAACGCGCCTTGCCGGGGGCGAGCTTTATCTGTCCGAGATCATCGCCTTCATGGCGCTTAACAGCCATATCTTCAAAGCACGCAAGGCGAAGAACTACGACGATTGGGGCACCGTCACCGAATGGCGCCACAAGCTAGAAAGGCAGCGTGTCTTTCTAGTAAGCGTCGACGGTTTCCTGTTCCAGCGCGGATCGCTCTATTTCGAGCCCTATTTCGACAAGGTGACTCCAAACGCCCAGGCGGTCGAGGCAGTGCGCGAGATGGCGGCGGCGGGCCACACTGTGCGTTATGTCTCCATCCGCCCTTCTCACCTCGAGACCATGACACGGGCGCAGATTCAAGCGCAGCAACTTCCGGAGGCGCCTATCCTGTTTGATTGCAACGTGGCGCAATGGGCACTTTTAACCGCGCCGCATCCGACCTTGCCCTTCAAGACCTCCGAGGCGATCGAGGTCGACCCGTCAGACCCCAATCTGGCCGAGCGGCTGGGCATCAGCGGCTAAGAGCCATCGCCTTAGAGCGAAAACGTCGCGCTGACATGCGAAGGACTCCATTCATGCTCTGCATCCTCTTGCAGGCAAGATGAAGTCCGCTTCGCGCCAGCTCAACTTTACAGAGTGAAAATTGGCCACGTAGATTAACTTACTGAAAATCAACTAAATCTACTTACTTGATTTGCTGGTGGCGAACTGAAACGTGATTTGCCTGGCTATGGAGTGTATTTGATGGCCAATGCGGATACAGAAACGATCGATAGCGCCGTGTCGGGGCGAGCCGACCCGTACACGAACCCAAACAGTCTGGAGAGCCGGTTTCGGGCTAAGCGATTCGCGCTGATCCAGGAGATCATCCAGTCCATATTGCGCGCCAAGGGAAGTTGTACGATCCTTGATCTGGGAGGAACCGAAAAATATTGGGATATCGGATCGCAATTCATCCAAGACAATGCAGAACGCCTGCATTTTACGCTGGTCAACACCGCCCAGATCAGCATCGAGAAAAGCCACCTCTTCACTGCGATTGAAGGCAGCGCGACCGATGAGGCCTTATTGCAGGGCCAGAAGTTCGATTTCGTGCACTCCAATTCGGTGATCGAACATGTCGGTCAACTCGCCGATATGAAGCTCTTCGCCGCGAATGTGCAGCGCCTGGGCGCGCGTTACTACGTCCAAACGCCGAACTACTGGTTTCCTTTTGAGCCGCATTTCCGGTTTGTCGGCTTCCAGTATCTGCCAGAACGACTGCGCATCGAGATGGTGCACCGGTTTGCTCTTGGCTTTTTCAGTCGCCAGCATAACTGGAACGACGCGGCATGGCTCGTGCGCCATCATCGGCTGCTTTCGGCAGATCAGATGAAGCGCTTGTTTCCGGATTCGCGAATAAGTTTTGAGAAGTTCTCGTTTTTGAACAAATCAATAATTGCAGTTCGATAGTCCTGCGAATAACAAATTGAGGGGACGCAGGTGAAAATCGCCTATCTGCTAAACACCTATCCATTGCCGAGCACGACCTTCATTCGCGGGGAAATCGAAGCCCTGGAAGAACTTGGACTGAAGATCGAGAGACTTTCTGTCCGTCGTTTCGAAGGAACGCTCGTCGATCATTCCGATCGGGCCGAAATGGCGTCAACACGCTACCTTCTTAGCGAAAATGCCACCGGATTGTTCTTGGCCTTCGGTCGCGAGATCCTGACAAATCCGCGCGGTCTGATGCGCGCCCTCCCCGTATTGAACCAGATGCGCGGGAAGGCTTACTCTGGGCTTGTCCACCACATCGCTTATCTGATGCAGGCTTGTTTTCTGCGCCAGGAGGCCAACAGGCAGGGCCTCGCCCATATCCATGCGCATTTCGGCACCAATCCCGCGGCTGTGGCACTTCTATCGAAACTGCTTGGCGGTCCAAGTTACAGCTTCACCGCGCATGGACCCGACGAATTCAGCGACGCTGCTTATCTGAGCTTCGATCTCAAGATCAAACATGCCGCCTTTGTCGTGGCGATTTCGCACTATTGCAGCAACCTCCTTGCTTCTCTTTCCGACACCGTTGATGCGAACAAGATCATCATTGCGCGCTGCGGCCTCAAGCTCGAGGATTTCGCGCCTTCGCCGATCCCTGCAAGCGAACGCACGCTGGTCTGTATTGGCCGGCTCTGCCCACAAAAAGGCCAGATCCACATCCCGGCTGCGGTCGCGGCACTGCGCGCAGAGTTTCCCGACATGAAGGTCGTGCTGGTCGGCGACGGCGAAAGCCGTACCGATATCGAGGCCGAGATCGCGCGGCACGATGTCGGCACGCAAGTCATCCTGCGTGGATGGGCATCCAACGACGAGGTTCGGCTACTCCTCAAGGAGAGCCGCGCCATGCTGCTGCCGAGCTATGCCGAAGGCCTGCCGGTGGCGATCATGGAAGCCCTGGCGCTGTCCCGACCAGTCATCTCGACCACGATCGCCGGCATTCCTGAACTGGTGGACGAGGGATGCGGCTGGCTTGTCGAACCAGGCAACCACCAGCAACTGGTCGCAGCGATGCGCTCGGCACTGGCAGCCCCGGCGGACGTTCTGGAGCGCATGGGCAAGGTCGGACGCGAGCGCGTCGAGCGTATGCACGATCGCAAACGTCTGGCGCTCGAATTGCGGCGGCTTTTCGCGGCCGCTGCCGGCGCCGGCCGCAACGACAACTCAGCGCCGGGCCCACTTCACGACAAGACGCCTTTCCAGCCTGCCGCCGAATAGCCACTCACTTGTATTCTATAAGCCCCTGGCGTCGCCGCGTCAGGCGGCTGAGGGCATATTGCGCCACGCCCTGCATCTCCGGGAATTTCGCCAGCAAGGCGAAGGCCGCATCAAGCCATGCAAGGCGCCCTCCGCCCTCCCGCAAGGCCATGCGCGCGGTCTGCAATGGATAGGCGGTGAGCAGCAACAGGAACGCGGGATCCAGCGCCAACGCGCCCAAAAGTGCTGCCAACGGCAGCATGCAACCCCAAAACAGTGCCCGCAGCACATTGCGCCTCCAGATGCCGTAGGGCGACTCAAGATGACGATGCGCCACCTCCGCGAAGGCATGGCCAGCGCGCTTCGACCTGTTCCACCATTGGCCGAAACGCGTGATGTTCGCATCGTGCAGCGTCATCTCCGCATCAAGGCGGTGAATCTTCCAGCCGGCGGCGCGCAGGCGCACGCACATTTCCGGCTCCTCGCCAGCGATGAGGTCCGCCGAATAGGCGTCGACAACTGCCAAGGCCTCGACACGCGTCAGGCAATCGCCGCCACAGGCGAGCGTATCGCCAACCGGCGTGTCCCATTCGCGATTACATAAAGCGTTGTAGATCGTCGCGTCCGGAAAACGCTCGCGGCGACGGCCACAGACGATCGCATAACCTTGGTTTTCTACCAGAAATTCGCTGGCCTTCGCCAACCAGCCGTCGACGATCTGGCAGTCGCCATCGACGAACTGCACAAATTCGATCCCCCGAACCCGTCTGCGGAGTTCGGCAAAACCTGAATTGCGGGCTCGAGCCGCGGTGAAAGGAATAGCCATGTCGAGCCGGACAACCGTCGCGCCTAGCCCTTCGGCAACCTGCGCGCTGCCATCAGTCGAGCCGGAATCGACATAGACCGTAGTGGCGACACGCTCGCCCAGGCTTTCGAGGCAAGTGATCAAACGGGCCCCTTCATTGCGGCCGATCACCACCACACCAATGATCGGAGCATGAGACTTCATCAGCGAAACGCCACCAGCACGCCGTCAAAAGCCGTGCCATAGCCGGCTGCATAACGTGCGAAAGAAAACACAAGGATGAGCACCACAAGCAAGCCGGTCGTCGCCAGATCCTGCCGCAAGAAGGCGATCCGCTCCCGATACTGACCAAACAGGACCGGCATATAGCGGCTGAGTTCGCTGGCGGCGATCATCAAGATCGCACCCGCAATGCCGTAAAGTTGCAAGCCGAGCGGAATGGCGATGACCATGAACACCAGCTTCGCCATATTGCCTGCCGCGCCATAAAGCGGTCGGCCCAGGCCGAGCAGCGAATATTCCGATATCGTGCACAGAAGAGAAAACCAGACGCCGAGAAGCAGGATCGGCAGGATCCAGCCCGCATCATGGTAGCGCGGATCGTAAATGAGCCAGATGGCGAAATCCGCCACTGAAACGCCAAAACCGATGCAGACGGCGCACGCCAGCAGGAGCTTAAGGCGCAGCGGGCGCATCTCCGTGCGAAGTGCTCCCGCATCCTGCCCCCTGCGTGAGGAGACCACCGGAAAGATCAAGGAATAGCTCAACCTGGTGACCAGGACCGCCGGTAGGTCGGCGATTGTGCGCGCTATGCCGTAGATGCCAAGGACCGCAAGCGGGATGGCGTGGCCGAGGTAAAGCTTGTCGAAACTCGCGCAGAGAAAGGAGAGCAAGGAAGACAAGAATATCCACTTGCCAAAGGACATGATCTCGCGAGCATAAGATGCCTGCCAAGCGAGCCAGGCGCGGCCAAAGGGCAGCAGGTAACTCGCCGTCGTTCGCATGATGATGGTCATGAGGTTGGCGGCAAGAAGCGACCAGATCGTCGGGCTGTACAGCGCCAGCGCAATCACGAAGATTGCATTCACAAACTCGATCGCGAGGTCGAACAGGTTCAGCTTCACGAACTGAAGCTGGCGCTGCAGCATGTATATCGAGACCGACGCGCCGCCCATCAAGGCGAGGCCAATCGCCGATATCTGGATTGCCGAAGTTGGCAGGGTGTAGAGTTGCCCCAGCGGCGCGGCCAAGGCGAACATGAGACTGAACAGGATCACGCCGCGGACGAGTTGGATGGTCCAGGCCGTGTCGCGGAAGCGGCGATCTTCCCCCTTGCTGTTGTGTACGATGTTCTGGCCGATGCCGACGTCGGAGACGAGTTCGATACCGTTGCGCAAGGTGCTGATGATCAGCATCATGCCAAAGACTTCCGGCAGGACCAGCCGCGACAAGATCACATTCGACCCGAAGCGCAGCACGACCGAGACGAAATAGGCGCCGGTGGTCCAGATCGCTCCGTGAAGGAGCCGTTTCGAAGAAATAGCCATCAGGCCATGCCAATCCTGTTGCCTGAAAGCTTGTCGGAGGAAGGTTCTATCGCTCGAACGACGGCAGCCACTTGACCGCCGGTTCGGGATCGCACCGATTGAGGATCGATCCTACGAGCTTTTCCCAAACTGATGGGGTCGCCGACAAAGCCGCCGACAGCGCCTCATCCGAAACACGGCCGGCTTCAACGACCAAAAGGAAAGAACCGATGAAGCGCGCCGAAGCGCGGAGGTCGCCTGCGGCATCGAGTGGCGGCAGGTCGAAAACCACAAGATCGTATGCCGCCGCATCATCGAGCAGGCGTTCCATGCTGCCTGCCCACAGCATCGGCGTCGTCTTGCCGGTCTTACCAAAGGGCAAAAAATCCAGCCCGGTTCGCACGTCCTGGACGACCAGCGCCGCCAGGTCCCCTTCGCGCCCATCGAGATAGTCGATGAGGCCCTGCCGGCTCGCATGCTGCATCGATTTCGACAGTTCCGGCCGATAGGCCTGCGCATCGACGAGCAAAACGCGTTTGCCCATCTCAACGGCATGAAGCGCGAGATTAGCGGCCACGACAGTCTTGCCTTCGCCAGGAAGTGCGGATGTCACGCCGAGCGTTTTCACATGTGCCGCGCCGGTCGAGGGAAAGATACTGACGCTGGCCAGCCGCAGCGCTTGCCATTCCGGTGTGCCGGGGCGACGGGCAATCTCCGACAGAAGCGGAAGGCTCGGCCTTGACGCGCCAGCATCGTCAAGCATGCTTGGAACCACACCGAAGCACTCTGCCCCGGTCACCAAGGCAAGCTGCTCTGGCCGGCGGAAACCGCGATCGAGAAACGCCAGCGCCAGTGCGGCCACGAAGCCTGCCGCGCCACCGACCACTCCCGCAAGGGCGATGATCATGATGCCGCGCGGATTGCTCTTATCGATCGGCGGTGCGGCTGCCGACATGACTTGGGCCTTCGGACCAGCCTCGCGAAGCCGGTCGCGCAGCCAGCCGCTGGCCGACTGTACCGCTTCGGCGCGGTCGGCCTCCTGCTTGGCCATATAGGCGCGCGCCACTTCGTTGGCGAGGATCGCCGCATCCTGCGGGGTTCGCGACGTATAGCGGATCTCGACGAGGTTGCTCTGGCCGAGACGCTGGATGGCGAGGCCACTGCGCAGTGCCTTGATCGCGCCCTGCTGGTTGGACGTGTCGGGACCACCGAGCTTCAGCGTCTGGATGACGCTGGAGAGAACGGGCGTGGAGCCGATGGTCTCTATCTGTGTCTCAAGGAAGGTCGGGTCGAACTGCGACTCGGTGAAAAACGCGTCCTCGCCACTGGTCGTCAGCCGCAAATTGGTGATGGTGAGGACGGTCGACGCCGTGTATTGCGCGGGGCGAAGCGCGACATAGGCAGCAGCAAGCACCGCGCACAGAAGCGTTCCAGCGATGATAAGCCAGAGCCGCTTCAACCCCGAGCGGATCATCCAGCGCCAGTCGTAGAGTTCGAAACCTGGCGCCACGGCCTGCTGGACCAGCAATTGCTTCGGATGGCGCGTTTCGAGCATGGAAAAGCCTTCAGTAAGCCGGTGCATCGATCGTCAGGGGCGCGTCGATTGCGTTTCGACCGGCAGCGCACCGGTCGTTTCCGTCGTCACACGGAAAACCTTGACGATGTCGCCGGGCTGCACGCGCGTCGTCTCGGTCGCGTCGAACTCGGTCGTACCATTGTCGTCGGTCCGCACGATGCTGAAACGCAGCTGCGGCGCGGACTCGGCATCGGCCAAGCGAGAGAGGTTCGACGAATAGTATGCGGCACTGTCCAGGATGCGGGCGGAGGTGTCATTCTGTTCGGCCACAGCGCGAAGGTCGACCGCAACGCGTTGGGCGCCGGCGAGTGCCAAAGCACGGCGTTGCTCGTCCAGCGTGGCGATCTCGCCCGTCGCCGTATTGATCTCTTGGCGCGCCCGCAGCTTGGCGATCTCCAGATCCTGCAGCTCGCGCTGCACGTCGCTCAGGCCGCGCTCCAGCGGACCAAGGCGATGAACCGCCAGATCCTGCTTGGCCAATCGGCGGATCGTCTCTAGCTCGCTTTGCGTTGAACCAAGCTTCACGGCGACATCCGCAAGCTGGTGGTCAAGCGCTGCGATCTCCTGCTCGCGCATGGCAATCGAGGCTTCGAGGCTGCGCCGTTCGGCGCGATAGCGACCGAGCTCCGTACCGAACAGCCTGCGCTGCTCCTCGATGGCCTTCGCATATTCGGGCGATGCTTCGCCGGGCACCGCCTCCATCTCTACCGCCCCGTCGAGCTGAGCTTGCCAGCGCCGCTGTTCGGCCAGCAAGTCCCAGCGCCGCGCTTCATTGAGCTTCAAATCGCCACGGCTCGAAATCGCCACGCGCTCAAGGTCCCACTGCGAACCTTGCTCCGCCCGATAGGCGCCGCCGCCGAGGCTGAGCGCATTGAGGATAATCATGCCCGGCCGATAAGCATATTCGCCGGGGGTTGCCACGCTCCCGAGGATGTAGAACGGCCGATAAGCGACGATATCTACCGTCGTATCCGGCATTTGCGGCAGATTGGCCTTGGCCTTCAGCCGCGAAGCGATCGATGCGGCAAGTTCGGGCGCGCTCAGCCCCTTCGCCGGGATTTGGCCGAGCGTCGGCATCAATATGTCACCGCTGGCACCGACAGTCAGTTCGCCAGTGAGTGCTGGCCATTCGGATACGTGAATGCGCAGCCGATCCTGGGGGCCGAGCTCATACTCTGCCGCGCCAGCAAGAAGCTTGCCGGAAAAGCCAAGCAAAGCGAGACAGGCGACGATGGCCACGCTTCCCGCCTGCAGCTTTCTTGGTTCACCTAGCAAAGTCATCGAACCGCTCCCAACAATATCTGGCAACAATCCAAAGCTGCTAGCGCTCAACCGCTGAAATAGATTGAAGATGTTCGGCGATCCGCGAGAAAATCTTTGTACCGCCGAGATTTTCATGCTTCATGGTTAATGTTGTCCTTATTGCGCATTCAAACGCATCGCCCTTATCGGCAGAGCTTGCCTTCCGCTACAGGACACTCCGAGACGCAGGGCTATGCCGAAAATCATGCCCATCGTCATGGTCAGGAGATATTGGATCTCCCTGGCGAAGATCACCCATTCGTAGAAGGAATGGAGGTAGACGACGAGCAGCGTTACGCCGAAGCCGAGTAGCAGGTTGCCTTCGAGCGTGTGGCGCATGCGCCAGCCGGTCCGCCAGGCGACGAACAGTGGCACGATGAGCATGATGCAAAACGCGACGACGCCGGGGTATCCAGCCTCGGCGGCGGTCAGCCAATAGGCATTATGGACAATATTGTTGCGGTTACCTTCGAAACCGATGACGCCGGCGCGTTCCGAATAGCCCAAGTCGCGGGCCGTATGCACATAGTGGTTGATGCCAACGCCGAGCGGATAGTCGTCAAGGATGAAGGACGCTGCGCGGTTGAAGGCGGCACGCTCGTCATACTGGCTTTCTCCCAGCGGGTTGAGCTCGAACCGATTGGAGAAGGTGGAAATCGCCAGCGGCGCCACGATCAGAAGGGAGGCGAGCGCGGCAAAGCCGATCGCCATCTTACGCTGTGTCAGGCCCGCAAGTGCCTGCGTTACAAACAGCGTCCCCAGGCCCATGACTGAAAAGCCAACCGCCGCGCGTGATGCCGTAAAAACGACGACGATGATCGTCGCCACAACCGTGCCAACCAAGTAACGAACGTTGCGATAGCCGGCCAAAAGCAGGGCAAGATGCGGAAAGATGACGAAATGAGCCGCCATGCCGAGCGTGTTCTGGTGGATGAATAGCCCCATCGTCTGCGGCAAGTGCAGCTGGAACCGCTGATACAAGACGGCTACGAAATGCGCCGCCATACCGATCGCCATGCCTTTCAGCATCAGGAAGGGTACGTCTGGATCAGAAGTGCTGGCACGGGCCACCACGACCATCACCAGGAAGATGCGGGCGAACTGCAGCACACCAAAACTTGCGGCCACCGGCTCGGCGGCTTGCAGTAGCGAAAGGGCAGCAGCGAGGATGTAAAAGAGAAACGGCAGCTTGCACCACAGCGGCAGTTTTCCGCGCGGTATGGCGAAAAGGGCTGCGGCAGCAAGGATGTCGACGATCGAAATCTGGAGACCGTAGACGAAACCGACCCAAGACCCCGCCCAAGACAGGAGGCTGACATCGAACATCGGGATCGCAGCGGCAAAAAAAGGCAGGGCTCCAAAGACCGTCCAGAATGGCTTGCGTAGCGCAGGCGTGCTCCGCAGCAGCAGGCCGAGCGGAAAAATCGCAAGCAAAGCGAGAAAAAGAACGCCGAATTTCAAGAAACGATAACCCTTATGCCCTGACATCAGCGCGATAGCATGACGCCTGGGAATACCGGGTTAACGGGCGAATGTACCGCCATGGAAGGTTAATGATAACGTGGTTCTTGCTCTTCGCATCCTCTTCCTGGCGCTGCTTGTTTTTTCGACGAACGCAGACGCTCGTTCACCAGCGATCGAAGTCGTGGAAGTCACGATGGCAACGCCAGACATCATCGCAGTCGAACTGCGCGACCCGTCGTTCCTGCGTGGGCAGATCGTGCCCCTGCCGCAGCCGAAGCCCGAGTTGCTTGGACGCTGGATTGCCGTCGACGGCGTACTCGGTCTCGTCATCGGACCGAAGGCAACGCATGCCCGGCTTGCCGACACGCCGCCCAGCATTTTCCTTGATCGAAACAGTGTGGATGCGGCAGGCCTCTATGGCGCAATCGGTGGACGGCGCGTCATCGCCGTTCATCGCAAATCCATGCCATACGATTCCGGCCTCTACCCCGGACCGAATGGCGACACCCGGACAGGCGCCGCTTTCAAACACCAGCTCTATCTCAAACTCGACGGAGCGTTGCCACAGGGCAAGCATGTCATCCACTGGCCGAATGGAATGCTTCCCGACCAAAATTTCACCTTCAACGACCAGACGACCCGCGCACTGGCGATACGCTCGACGCAACTTGGACACGCGACAAAGGACGTAACAAAGATCGCCTATCTTGCGCTCTGGCTGCCGGGTGGCGACAACGAAGGCGCGGTCGATTTCAGGGACTACGGCCTCGACGGTTTCGATGTCATCGATCCCAAAGGCAAGACTGTCTTCTCCGGCGCCATAAGCCTGCGCAAGAGTCCTGGTGATGCCGAGCCGGGCAACGGCCTGCCCAAGCCGTTGCTAGACTACACCGCAGCAACCGCACCGCGTATCGCAATCCGATCGCTCGACAAAGAGACGCGGCGCGTGACGACAATTGCGCCGCACGGCTTGACCGAAGGGCAACGGGTGGGCCTTGAGCGGCTGGGCGGCGAACAGGATGCAGGCGCAATCTTCGCCACTGTGACCGACGTCACGGCGAACGCGTTCACGCTCGTCGATCCAAAAGGGGCGCTTCCAGCGGTACTCTCTTCCGTGGCAACCGTCGCCCCGGCGCACAGCGCCAACCGCGCCGGCACCTTCGTCTTCGAACTCGACTATTCCGCTTGGGCACCGCAATCCGGCGGACCATTCCGTCTTCGCATTCCCGGCCTCGGTGTTTCCGACCCGTTTCCGGTAGGGGCTGACATCTGGCTGAAGGTCGCGCGCAATTCGATGACGGGGCTCTATCACCAGCGCAGCGGCATAGAGATCGACGGCCGCTTTGGCTATCGGCGGCCAGTCGCGTTTCGGCCCGGGTCCGACATGACCATCATCGAAAGCAGACTGCCACTGGCCTGGTCGTCCAATTTCGACACGGGTTTCATACCCTTCGAGAAGGGGGTGAAGCCACGCTGGCGTACCGAACAAATCGCGCCGGACAGCTATTGGGGCGGCTATATGGATGCAGGCGATTGGGACCGCCGCATCCAGCATGTCGAGGTCGCGTCCCTTCTGCTCGACGCCTTCGAGGTTTTGCCCGCCGGCCAGCCTGCGTTCAACTTGAATCTGCCGAAGTCGAGCGCGCTGCTTGCAAATTCCGCCTATCGCGATACCGACGACCTGCCTGACCTTCTCCACGAAGCGATCTGGGTCATGGACTTCTTCCGCAGGCTTCAGACAGAAGACGGCAGCATTCGCGGCGGCATCGAAAGCGCAGCACACCCCTTGCTGGGTGAGCCGAGCTATCTCGAACGGCAGGAGGTCTATGCCTACGCGCCCGACCATATCTCGACCTATAAATATGCCGCCGTTGCCGCCAAGCTTTCGCGCGTTCTGAAAGGGCTGGGCAAATCCGACGCCGCCCGCCTGTTTGAGGATAGCGCCCGCGCCGCATGGGATGCAGCGGAACGTGGTTTCGCGGATCCTGATACATATTACGGCGATGCGATCACGGCAGTCACGGAGACCGGTGCGTTCGGGGCGGAAGGCTGGCCGGTACGCCGAGAGCAACTGCAGAAAGTCGCTGCGGAATATCGTGGCGCAGCTGCAGCGGCACTCTACAGGCTTCTCGGAGGTTCGGAGCCGCGGGCCATCTTCGAAGCCTCCTGGCGCAAGGATCAGGGGCTCTTCGCCCACAAGGGCGACGCTGCCTGGGATTACCTCAAGACGGCAAGCGCGGATGCGGGAATAGCTGAAGAGATCGCAGCCAGGTTTGTCGAGGAAGCCGCAATTATCACCGGCGCGCAGCAAAAAGCCGCCTACCCGAACATGAAACATCCCGGTGCACCCGCTGGTTGGGGAGAGGGCGGCGCGCCGGACTACAACCAGGTGCAGACGCTCATGCGCGCGCATCTTCTGTCGGCCGATCCGCAAATCCTGCGTGTCATGGAGCAGGGATATCAGGCCATGGTCGGGGTCAATCAGGTGGGCCTGAGCTTCGTGACCGGGATCGGTTCACGGCAGATCCTGCATCCACTACACGAAGACCACCGCGCAATGGGCGTCGCCGCGCCAAGCGGCATCACCATCTTCGGCTTCGCGCCGCAGGCAGCGACCGCCTATGGCTGGGTGTTCGGGCCACCATGGTCGCCCCTCGCCGAGTCAGGCACTACCGAAAACGCGGCGCAGCGGCGCATCGAGCCGCCGCGCTTTTCCATGCCCTATCACGAATATCTGGTCGAGCACCCTTCAGTCATCATGCAGCAGGAATATACGGTGCACCAGTCGATCGGGACGATGGCAGCGCTTGCGCTTTACCTCCACGGCCGGCAGTAACGCGGCAGGTCAATCGGCAAAGGTCTCGCGCAGGTTCCAACCAAAGCGCGCTGTATCGCGCCACCTCTGGAACGCTGCGCGCGGCCAGGAAAAGTCGGCGCGATAGATCTTGTTGGCATAGCCGGCATAAGCCCAGGAGAAGGAAGTCGAAACGCCGCCAGCACATTCCTCGAGAGGCTTGGTAGCCCGGTAACGACGCAGGAAATCCGCCGCGAAGCCCTTCAGCGTCTGCGCTTGCAGCCTGTTGGGCATGGCCACCGTCTCAGCGTCCAGCCCATATATCGTCGCCAAGACGATCAGCGCGACATAGTCTTCGCCGAGATCTGTCAGATGGACGGTGTCGGTGAACAGAGTACGCACAATGTCACCCGGCGCCATGCTCTCAAAGCCTGGGCGGGGCGCGCTGATCAGATAGTCCACCAGTTCGGCCAAGGCGAGACTCGCAGGGATGAACCCAATACCGAATCCGCGTTGGCCAGGGGCAGCGCGAGTATTGGCTGCTTCCACGACACATCGCCAGACCGGAGCGGCGAGCCGCTCATAGGCTATCCAGTCACGCGGATCGTCCTTGTCGGAAACATTGAGCCACGGCGCCATGAACCATGTCGCCCCCAACGGATTGGTTTCGAGGAAGCGGCGTTGATACTCGGCGAGATAGCGCACTGTGCCTTGGCGCATGAGAGTGTCGAGCAGGGAGTGCACTTCCGTCACGAGAAGAAGATCGTAGGCCTTGCTCCCAACCGACGGCTCGCGCAATTCGGCGAGGACGTCTATGGGGCCGCCGTCGCGATCTGTGCCAGTGGCGAAGCCGGCCCAGGGGTGCACGGGGTCAGTCCCCATAGTGCGCTGCTCCAGTGACGAGCCGCTGATATTTTGCATGTTCCAGCGAACCGACCGGCCCGAACCAGCTGCCATATCGGCCATTTTGTCCAACAGGGGACGGTCTGTCAGGCTGTGGCCGGACACAAACAGATTGGATGATGCGGCCGTCAATGTTCTGGCCTCAACCCGCAGAGCCGGCGTCGCCGCATCTTGCGCAGCAAAGCCCAACATGGCGATGCTTAGAGCCAGAATTGACAAGAACCGCATCACGCATGGGCCTCGATCAGGCCGGCTCTCTTGCGATAGAGCGTTGCCTCGTCAAATTTCCGGCCGCAAGCTGCGGCATCGCGCACGAGCCCGGCGAGGCGCTTTCGATCCCGGTCAAGTGCGATGATCAGCGCCGCGAGCCCGTCGAAATCGCCCATGCGGCTGAAGGCGCCACCGCCTTCGCCTTCGACAAGGCCCCGCGGATACGGTGCGCCGTAGCCGACGATAGGACAGCCGGAAACCAGTGCCTCGATCAGACAACGCGGCGATTCCGGCGTTTTGTGGCAAAAGAGGAAAAGGTGGCTCTGCCGCAATCTGTTAAGTATCGCATCGCGGTCGCCAACATATCCGACGAGTTCGACATGTCTGGCCAGCCCAAGCTGATCCACCATCGACCTCATCTGAGGCAGAAGCGGCCCGTCGCCGAGCCAGGTTGCGCGGAGATCAACACCTGCCTGCACGGCACCATGGACGGCCCGCAGCCAATCTTCCGGCCCCTTCATTGGAGCAGCGCGCCCAACATAAGCGAGCCTCAACTGCGTGCCCGCCTCGATTTGCGCAGCCTTGAGCATAACGTCGCCGGTCGCGATGAAATCCTCCCTCCGCGTATGGACGTCGTAGACGCAAGCCGGGTTGCTCGAAGAAGCGGCAAACGCGTTGAATGTGTCCATGCCCTGGAAGAGGCCCAGCGACGATCGGCGGACCAGATAATGATGATAGCTCCGCATGAGCGGAAGCGTCATGCGTTCCTTCACGCGGCGCTTGAAGCTCATCGTATGCAGCGTGTTGCGCAACACGTCGTATTCGACCCGGTCGAACCAGACGGCGAACTTTCGCCCCTGCCGGATCGCTTCCAAACCGCCAATCGCACCCCAGTCGCCGAAAATGCAACCAATCGTGAAGCAAAGCTTGTCGGCCTTGCTGATTTCTTCGGCGAGCATTGTGCGCGTTGCCCGATAGGCGCGAAAAAACGCACCGATCTTGTAGGCGAAAGGCAAGGCTAGAAACCGTAGCCGGTCGGCGTCCGGTAGAGAATCGACATCGAGCCAGGTCACCGAGGTGTCGTCCTCCGCATCGCCTTTCATCAGAAGGCCGCAAAAGACGACGTGCTTGAAGCGCTCGGCCCAACGCCCAAGGCCGGCGCAGGTCTGGTCATCGAGCTGGAGACCGCGCGGCCCCCGGCGCAACCGCACCATTGTGACCAGCAGCAAGGTCTCGTCGCATGACGCATAGGCGACGTCACCAGGATCGCCTGGCTCGACGGTCTGTATCAGGCCCATGTGGTGAATTCCTGCCGCACGGTTTTCGCCGGTACGCTCTTTAGGCCAATGGCCGTGACAATGAAGCCGGCATCGATGGCAAAGCGGCCTTGTAGCTGGTCACCACGGCGAAATGGACTGGCGTTGACATGAAACATCGCTGCGAAGGTTGCCGCCACCATGTCGAAGCGGATCGAAACTGCGTGAAAATCGATCAGCAGGCCAGTGAGCGGGTACTGGGTTTTGTATACTGTTTCCTTGGCGCTGAAGATCGCCCGCGCCATGAGACCGCGTTGGCGCTCCGGC
The DNA here is from genome assembly GCF_058808215.1 of Aminobacter sp. GW821-FHT11F06. Classification (NCBI taxonomy): domain Bacteria; kingdom Pseudomonadati; phylum Pseudomonadota; class Alphaproteobacteria; order Hyphomicrobiales; family Phyllobacteriaceae; genus Aminobacter; species Aminobacter sp. GW821-FHT11F06. The sequence continues at coordinate 158,687 of NZ_JBXARL010000005.1, forward strand.
AGCGTTTCCAGCCAGGTGATCTCCTGCTCGGTGCAGATCGTATCTGTGAGATCATCTTCCAGCGGTTTGGCTGGCTCCATATCAAGTCCAAGCGAGCGGAAACCGTCGGCTTTCCTGGCAACCACCGCACCGCATAGACCGTCGCAATGGCTGATCGAGCCGACGATGCCTTCCGGCCAGATGGGTGCACGGTCGGCCCCCGCAGGGATGGCTTGCGCCGCAATGCCGAGCGTTCGCATCGCCGTGCGGGCGCAATCGCGCCCAGCAGCAAATTCGCGCCTTCGCTGTTCGACAGCGCGCACCATATAGGCCTCTTCGGCAGGATAGAGGCTTGCCGCCATCCGTGATGGATCAGCGGTTGCAACACCCACGCCAGGCCCGAACAGCATAGCGAGAAGACCCATCAGCTTCCTCGCATGCGCTGCATCGTAGCGCGTCGGTCGCCAAGTGCGGCACGGCGCATTGCGGCGCGATCAGCAACCTGGCTGAGCCGCTCGTCGGATTTGCCGCGGTCGGCAAGATACCCAGAGAGTGCCGCGACTGTCGGGAACCGGAACAGGTCGGTGATGGCGATGTCCGGTGCGATCGACGCCTTCAGCTCCCGATGCGCCTGAACGGCTAGAAGGGAATGCCCCCCAAGCGCGAAGAAGCTGTCATTGAGCCCGACGCGTTCGACGCCGAGAACGCGCCGGAAAGTTTCGGCGATCTCGCGCTGCACATTGTCGACAGGGGCGACATAAATCTCGGTTTCGGCCTCACGCTTTGTCTCCGGCTTCGGCAGTGCCTTGCGGTCGACCTTGGCGTTTGGCGTTAGCGGAAAGGCGTTGAGCGTCACGAAATGCGCCGGCACCATATATTCTGGCAGTGAATTCGCCAGATGCACGCGCAACGCATTCTCGTCGACCCGTTGATCCCTAAGGCGTAGATAGGCAACGATGCGCACATCGTCGGCACGGTCCTCGCGGGCCACGACGACGGTCTCGGCGATACCGGGGAAATCGGTGATCCGCGACTCGATCTCGCCAAGCTCGATGCGATAGCCGCGCACCTTGACCTGATGGTCGGTGCGGCCGAGGAATTCCAGCACGCCGTTGGTCGTGTAGCGCACGAGGTCGCCGGTGCGATACATTCTGCCGTCGGCGAAGGGATTTGGAACGAAGCGCTCACGGGTCAACTCATCGAGACCGAAATAGCCGCGCGCCACCCCCTCGCCACCGATGACGAGTTCGCCAGTCATGCCAGGCGCGACCGGACGAAGCGCTGCGTCGAGCACATAGAGCTGGGTATTGGCGATCGGCTTGCCGAGGGGTACCACGCCCTCTGTGAGGTCGGCCGTCATGGTCGAGGACCAGATGGTCGTCTCCGTCGGGCCGTACATGTTTTCGATCGGTGCTGATGTCACCTTGCGCAACTCGGCAAGCAAGGATGCCTGCAGGGCCTCGCCGCCAATGAGCAGATGGCGAACCTGTTTGAGGGCCCGCCGGTCTTCGTCGTTGACCAGGAACATGCGTGCCATGGACGGCGTGCACTGCAGATGCGTCACGCCATGAGCGGCGATATCGGCGGCGAGCGCACTCTGCGGCACCACTTCGTCTGCATCGGCGCCACGTACCCGCGCGACGACCTCGGCCAAGGGCTTCAACCGCTCCAGAACAATGTCACTCGGTACGCCGTAGTCGATCAGGCAGGCAACCTCGTCGACGCCGATAGCTGCGATCTGGTCTACACGCCCAAGCGCGTCCTCCACGGTGCCGAACAGGCCGCTGTCTTCGAAGTAGCGCAGGAAGGCGAATTCGAGGATGGCATCGAGTTCGTCGGCCCGCAGCGACTGCAGGTCAATATCCATCGGCTGGGCCACGCCCTGTGGTTTCTTGAAGGCCGGGAAAGCCCAGGCATACTGCTTGATGAGTGCTGCAGCGCTGCGCAGATAATCCTTCATCGGCGCGCGCGCGCGCTCCCGCACTTCCTCACGATCCTCGCCGAGGAGCGTGTGCAGCATCAAGGTGACCTTGTGCGCGTTTGGATCGTACCCTGCTTCGGTCAGCGCCTCGCGATAGATGCGGATCTTGCCGGCAAGCTCGTCGATCGACTGGCCGAGCAGGTGGGTGAGTACATTCGCGCCCATGCGCCCGGCTTCGCGGTAGGTCTCAGGATTGCCCGCAGTGGTGATCCAGACGGGCAATTCCTGCTGTACCGGGCGCGGCTGGGTGACGACGCCGATCGTGCCCGCGCCGAAATCGAAGTCGACCTTCTCGCCGCGCCAGAGGCGGCGGACGGTGTCGATATCGCGCAGCATGGCGGATTTGTTGTGCGGCGGTGCGTTTTCGGGCCGCAGCACGAAATCCTCGGGCATCCAGCCCGATGCGAAGGCAAGGCCGACGCGACCGTTGCTGATATTGTCGAGAACCGCCCATTCCTCGGCGACACGCGCCGGGTGATGCAGCGGCAGAACGCAGGAACCGGCGCGGATAGCCAGGTTTTTCGTCACAGCAGCGACGGCAGCACCTGTCACCGCTGGATTTGGATAAGGGCCACCGAAGGCATGGAAATGTCGTTCCGGTGTCCAAATCGCCTGAAAGCCATGCTCGTCGGCGAACTTTGCCCCTTCCAGCAGAAGCCGATATTTCGCCGGCCCCGCACCATCGTCGTTCCCCCAGTAGAACAGGCCGAAATCCATCGGTGCCTTGCCGGTCGCGCGGCGACGCGGCGCTGTCGCGGTCTTGTGGTCATGCACCTCGCTTGCATGGATCACCACCTTGAAGCCACGCGCCAGCGTCCAGAAAAGCTCCAGCACGGAGATGTCGAAGGACAGGCTGGTGACGGCGAGCCAGACGGGCTGCCCGGCCTCATCGATTGCGATACGATCGTCCATGCCGACGAAGAAATTAGCGACATTGCGATGCTCGACCATCACGCCCTTGGGACGCCCTGTCGAACCCGACGTGTAGATCATGTAGGCCAGATTGGCCGAGGTGACGCCGCTGCGCGGCCGCTCGGCACTGCCCGGCGCCAGCAGGATGTCTTCGATGTTCACGCGTTGGGCGCCATGCAACGCCAGCGCCCTGTCGAGGGCGCGCTCGCCGAGCACCACGGGCGCACCGCTGTCTTCAACCATCAGGGCAAGCCGGTCGGCCGGAAACATCGGATCGAGCGGCACATAGGCTCCGCCCGCCTTCTGGATGGCCAGGGCGCCGATGACCAGTTCTGCCGAGCGTGAAATATGCAGCCCCACCAGCGTGTCAGGCTTCACGCCGAGCCCGATCAGATGGTTGGCAACGTGATTGGCCTTTTCATCGAGCTCGCGGTAGGTCAGCTCCTGGTCGAGGAACGCGACCGCAACAGCGTCGGGTGTCAGCTCCGCCTGGCGCTCGATCAGCGTATGGACGCAAACCGCGCGGTCATGGTCGCGCGCAGTCTCGTTCCAGCCATAGAGAACGCGCTGGCGCTCTGCTTCCGACATCAGCGGAAGGTCGCAAACCGCCTTGTGGCCATCGGTAAAGGCGGCGGCGAATATGCTCAATCGGGAAAGCATATCCGTAAGAGCGCGATCCTCGACCCTTGCCTGATCGACCAGCACAAGGGTCTCGTCGGCGCCGAGCACGAATGTCAGCGCGGTCCCCTCAATGAGGTCAGCCTTCGAAGACGAGGCGGTCTCGGCCAACCCGATGGTCAGACGCGGAACGATCAATCCTGGTACGCGCTCCGCAAGATCGGACACGTAGGTGCCCCGCTCGCGTAGCTGCCCCAAGGCTTCATTTGTCCTTGCCTCGAACGTCCCGGCCGTTTCCCCGTCCAAGGCTTCGATATGAAATGGCACTGATGTCGCGAAGTGCCCGGGAAACTGGTTGTTCTGCGCGACGATGACATCGGTCGCATAGGCGAAATCCAGCGAATCCTGGCCGGAGAATCGCGCAAAGAACGCCGCAAGTACTGCTGCTCGCGAATCTGCAGGAACGGGCAATTGTACGGGCTTTGTGGCGACCCGCGGCGAATGGTCCGACGACCGTGCTTTGATGCCAATCAGGTCGACATCGCGAGCAGCAGTGATCGCCTTGCGGAAGCGCCCCTCATAGCGGGCCGCCCGGGCGACGGCCTCGTCGAGCGCCTGTCCCTCGGCATCGCTCATCAGCGGCAACCGCATCCCCTGAACAAGGCGTGAGCTCAGTGCTTTGTCGACATTCCACCCAAGGCCGATGCCCTGCACCAACACCTGGTGGTCCGCAGTCGCGATGACAGCGCCCTTGTCAGAGACCGAGAGCACCATGCCTGCCGGCTGGCCGTCGGCATACCCGACGACCTCGAACCTGGTGACGGCGAACAAGCCCTCTTCCGTCCAGATTTTCGCGCGAGCCAGCGGGTTGGCATAACCCGAGCCGAAATCGAGCCCGCGCACCAAACGCGACAATGCCTGGACATCCCGGTCGAAGCGCAACGTTCCAGCCGCCGAAGGGCGGCGGTCTTTGGCGTAGTAGGTTCGCTGCGAAAATTCCTGTGGCTGCGGCGCAAGCACGTGCCCCTCAATGGCAGACAGCATTTCCTCAAAGGTCGCGATGCCCGCCTCGAAACACTTGGTGTTGAGGGTGAGTGCCGTCTCGTCCGAGCCGATCTCGACGATGCGCTGAGCGTAGATTTCGCCCTCGTCGATGCCGGCCGTCAGCGCATGCCAGGTGACGCCGTGGCTTGCCTCGCCTTCCATGATAGCCCAGGCCGGCGCGTTGAGGCCGGCATAGCGAGGCAGCGGGCCGTCATGGAAATTTGCCGCGCCCTGCCTCGCGCTACGCCAAAGCGCATCGGGGATGATGCGCAGGTTGGCCGCGCTGAAAAGCCAGTCGTAATCGACATTTGCAAGCCGCCGCTCCACATCCGCATCGAATGCGCAGACCGATATGCCAAGACCATCGGCCCAGTTTCTGATCGGCGAACTGTCCGTCACGATCATCGCGATCGCATGTCCATGCGCCCGCACGATCTCGGCGCACTGCACCAGAAGCGACTCGTCCCCGATCAGAACGCATTTTAACTGCCCTGAAGGCATGTGGCCCAACCCCATGAGCTGCGATGGTCGCAGCGTCTATACACCAATTGATCTAAACAAGAATGAGAGCGCCCGACGTGTTTTCCATCAAGACTTCAATGTTTGGTTAAGACTGTTGCACAACCGCTGGGTTAATACCGGCGACCACCTTGCAAATTAGAAATGACGACGGAAAGTTTAACGCCGTTTTCACTTTACCTTGTTCCTTAGAATGAACTCGGCAACGCGGACAGATTCGGCTAGTTTGCGATCGGAGCGTCGCATCCACAAATGCCGAATAGAATAACGGACATTTGGCGATGTATGAAACCGATCAGGTGTCTCCAAACGACATTGCAATTGTCGGCATGGCGCTTCGCGTGCCTGGAGCGCGAAATGTCCGTGAATTCTGGGAGAATTTGCGCGGCGGTGTGGAATCCATCCGTGATGTAACCGAAGAAGAGCTGCTGGCCGCAGGCGAGTCCGCCGCACGTATCCATCTGCCTAACTATGTGCGCCGCACCTCCGAGCTTCCCGGTATGGAGATGTTCGATGCCGACTTTTTCGGGCTGAGCCCCAAGGAAGCGGCGATCATGGATCCCCAGCACCGGCATTTCCTGGAATGCGCGTGGGAGGCGATGGAAGATGCCGGGCGTACCCCGGATTCGAGTGTCGGTCCCGTCGGCGTTTTTGCCGGCTGCGGCATGGGCTCCTATTTCTATTTCAACGTCTGCAGCAATCGCCAGCTTGTTGACCAGGTGGGCATGTTCCTGTTGCGGCATACCGGCAACGACAAGGACTTCCTGGCCACACGCGCCTCGTTTGCCTTCGACCTTCGCGGCCCAAGCATAAACATCCAGACCGCCTGCTCGACCTCGCTCGTCGCGATCCATACCGCCTGCCAGAGCCTGCTTGCCGGCGAATGCGAAATGGCGCTTGCTGGTGGCGTCACGATCGAGTTGCCGCACCGGCGCGGCTACCTTTTTCAGGACGGCGAAATTCTCTCGACCGATGGCCATTGCCGGGCGTTCGACCATCGCGCCGACGGCACAGTCTTCGGCAGCGGCGCCGGTGTGGTCGTTCTGCGACGCTTGTCCGACGCGATCGCCGACGGCGACATCATCCACGCCGTCATCAAGGCAACCGCCGTCAACAATGACGGTAGCAGCAAGGCCGGCTATCTCGCACCGAGCGTCACAGGCCAGGCGGAGGCCATCATCGAGGCTCAGGGCCTCGCGGGCATCTCCGCAGATGACATCCAATATGTCGAATGCCATGGAACCGGCACCTATCTCGGCGACCCGATCGAGATCGAGGCGCTGACACAGGCCTTCCGGCAGAGCACTGCCCGTACCGGTTTCTGTCGCGTCGGCTCGGTCAAATCGAATATCGGCCATCTCGACACGGCAGCGGGCGTGGTGAGCGTTATCAAGACGACGCTGGCGCTCAAGCATCGCGAAATGCCGCCGACACTGAACTTCGAGAAACCCAATCCGTCGATCAATTTCGCCTCCAGCCCGTTCGTCGTCAACGACAAGCTGACCCCGTGGCCCATAGGCCCTGGCCCGCGCCGCGCCGCGGTGAACTCGCTGGGCGTCGGCGGTACCAACGCGCACGCGATCCTCGAGGAAGCGCCGAAGCCGACAGTCGGTGCGACAAGCAGGGTCGGCCGAGCGCCGCAGCTCTTCCTTTTTGCCACCAAAAACCGCAAAGCGCTCGACCGCGCGATGGAGCAGATCGGTGAGGAGTTGGAACGGCAGCCGGCGCTGCCACTCGCTGATGTCGCTTACACATTGTTTGCGGGTCGAAAGCATTTCGAACATCGCCGCGCTATCGCAGCACGCAGCCGCGACGAGGCGATCGCCCTTCTCTCCGGCTCCGATCCGAAGCGTCTCCATACACACAGCACGATCGAAGCCGCGAATGCCGTGTTCCTGTTCCCCGGCGGCGGCGCGCAGCATGTGGGCATGGCGCGCAGTCTCTACGCTGAGGACACCGGTTTTCGCGCGACCGTCGATGAAGGCTTGAGCTATCTTGAGCCGGAAGCCGCATCCCAGATTCGCCGCGTCTGGCTGGCCAGTGACATCGACCATTTCCAGGCGGCACGCGATTTCCTGCGGCCTTCGCTGCAGCTTCCCGCCATCTTAATTGTCGAAATCGCCATCGCGCGCCTGTGGATGCGCTGGGGCGTCAAACCGTCAGCGTTGATCGGCCATTCGATGGGCGAGAATGCCGCCGCCTGTATCGCTGGCGTCATGAGCTTCCGCGACGTCGTCAATCTCGTCCGACTGCGCGGCGAACTGTTCGACACGGTCGAGGCTGGCGGCATGCTGTCCGTTCCGCTGTCGCCCGAAGCGCTTTTGGAACACATGAATCCGGCACTTGATCTCGCCTCGGTGAATGCGCCCGAACTCTGCGTGGTTTCGGGCCGCAACGAGGATCTGGAAGCGCTGCGCCTGCGTCTGGCCGAGTATGGCATCGACGCATCGCGCATCGCCATCGACATCGCCGCGCATTCCCAGATGCTGGACCCGATCCTCGGGCGGTTCGAGGCCTTCCTGCGCGGCATCGACCTGCGCGCACCGACCATTCCGATCGTCTCCAACCTAACAGGTGAATGGCTCACCGCGGCTCAGGCGCGGGACCCGCTTTACTGGGTCCGGCATCTGCGCTCGACCGTTAACTTCGCCAAGGGCCTCGCCACGGTTTCGGCGCAGCCGGGACGAGTTTATGTAGAGGTCGGCCCGGGCCGCGCCCTGTCGTCGTTGGTCAAGCTTCAGCCCGGCGTCGAGGCAAATCAGGTCATCAACAGCCTGCCGCATGCCGAGGAGGCCACCGACGACCATGTGCACTTTCTCGCCGCGATGGGCCGCGCCTGGGCGACCGGCCTCGACGTGACGCTCACCAAGCTATGGGAGGGAAACCGCGCGCGGCGCGTGTCGCTGCCAACCTATCCATTCCAACATCAACGCTATTTCATCGAGCGCAGCGCCATAGCCGCGACAATTGAAAGCGAACAGGATTTCATCGGCAAGCAGCCTGAAATGGCAGACTGGGGCTACCGGCCAAGCTGGAGACAGGCGTTGGCTGATGTGACGATCGACGCCGACGCTCAACCCGCGTCCTGGCTGATCTTCATGGACGACACTGGTCTTGGCGCGGCGCTGGTCGAGCGGTTGCGCACCAAGGGGCACCGCGTCGCGACGGTCAAAGCGGGCGACGGCTTTTTTAGGCATGGCGCCGGCGACTACATACTGTGCCCTGAACAAGAGCGGCCAGGCTATGACGCGCTATTTTCAGGGCTCGCCAGCGACGGCGGAGTGCCGGAACGCATCGTGCATCTCTGGCTTGTGACCGGCGAAGAGACCTTCCGGCCGGGATCCAACTTCTTCAGCCGAAATCAGGAACGCGGCTTCCAGAGCCTGTTCTTCACCGCACAGGCGCTTGGTGAAATCGAAGGCTTGGAGCCGCAGATCACGGTCGTGACAAACGGGATGCAGCGGGTGGGCGGCGAAGCCCTGCCCTATCCCGAAAAGGCGACCATCCTCGGTCCCGCCCTCGTCATGCCAAAGGAGATGCCGGGCGCCACGGTCCGCGTCATCGACCTCGAATTCTCCCCACCAGTGCTTCCAGTGAGGGGCGGCTTTCTGCGGTCGCGAAAACCGGCAATCGAGCTTGCAACCTCCCTGTCGGACCAGCAACTCGATCAGCTGTGGGACGACATCTTCGCTACGCCCGTTTCGGAAACCGTTGTCTATCGAAAAGGCAAGCGCTGGATTCGCAGCTACGAGAAACTGGTGCTGGCCGACGCAAAAATAGATACCAATTTGCTGCGCGAAGGCGGCGTCTATCTGATCACTGGCGGCCTGGGCGATCTCGCGCAGGTTATCGCTGGCGAACTGGCGTCGCGTTTCCAGGCGAAGGTGGTTCTGACCGGGAGGCTCGCACTTCCACCCCGGCAGGAGTGGGCAAAGCTGGCCCTTCCACTTTCGCGCAGTGACCGGACGCGACGCGCAATCGAGGCGATCCAGGCCTTGGAAGCAAAGGGTGCGGAAGTGCTCTATGTCACGGCCGATGTAGGCAACCTGGAAGATATGGCTGTGGTGGTCGGCAAGGCGCATGCCGAGTTCGGCGACATCAACGGCGTCTTCCACGCAGCCGGCATAGTGGACGACAATCTGATCCAGTTGAAATCACTGGAGGAGATGGAAGCTGTTTTGTCCCCAAAGCTGCATGGCACCGTGGTGCTTGACCAGATCTTCCAGGACAGGCCGCTCGATCTGTTTGTCTTGTTTTCGTCGACCAGCACCGACACCGCTCCCGCCGGTCAGGTCGACTACGTTGCCGCCAATGCCTATCTCAACGCCTATGCCGAGAGCCGCTTCGCCGACAAGACGCGGAAGACCGTGGCTCTGCACTGGGGTGTCTGGAACGATGTCGGGCTGGCGGCGCGTGCCACTGGCCAGACCGCGAAAGCTGAAGCCACAAGCCTGCATCGCGGCACGGCACGGGGACCGTTCTTCAGCGACTGGGTGGAGGACGCACAAGGAGAGGTGTGGCTTCAGGCGCGCATTTCGCCACATAGTCACTGGATGCTCGACGAGCATCGGCTCGTTTCCGGCCAAGCCATACTGCCGGGCACCGGCACGATCGAGATCATCGCGCAGGCGATGCGGGAATATGGCGCCGACCTGGACCAAGAGATTGCGGATCTTTTCTTCCTCAGGCCGCTCGAAGTCGATGACCGGCGTGAGAAGATCCTGCGCGTGCGGCTTGCGGCGGACGGCGACATTCATCGCGTGCTCGTTGCGGCGGCGGATGCCGAATTCAGCACCGAAGGTTTCACCCTTCACGCCGAAGCGACCATTCGCAAACGTCTTTCCCAGCAGCATGCCGCCTCGGATTTGGCAGCCGCCTCGGCGCGACTGAGTGCCGGCCAGCGCGCCGAAGGTGGAGTGGCGCTACGCTCCGTCCAGGAGGATCATATCCGCTTTGGGCCGCGCTGGAGGGTATTACGGTCGCTTTCCCGTGGCGACCAGGAAGCCTTTGCCGAGCTCAGGCTCGACGAGGCATTTCGCGCCGACATCGCGCAAGGCTTCGCCGCCCATCCAGCACTGCTGGATATCGCGACCGGATTTGCGCTCGACCTCGCGCCGGGCCATGCAACATCGCGCGCCTTGTGGGTGCCGATGTCTTATGGCAGCATCGCGCTGTTCAAGACACTTCCCGAAGCCATCGTCAGCTGGGCACGGCTAAGCAAAATCTCCGATCTCGGCGACGGCTTCGTATCCTTCGACATCACCATCGCCGCACCGGACGGCAGCGTCGTTGCGGAGATCGAGCGTTTCGTCATGAAGCGGCTAGATGACGATCTCGCTTTGGCGGCGGCACGCGGCGTCGATCGTGAGCGCAAGCCTGCTGGTGGGGAGCCGTTGTCGCCGGCCGTGCAGCAACTCGCCGCTCAGGTTAGTCAGGGCATCCTGCCAGCCGAAGGCTTCGATGCCATGATCCGCGCGCTCGGCACCGGTCAGCCGCAGCCTATCGTCAGTTCGATAGACCTTGCCGCGCTGCGCCTGCGGGCGGCGCTGCCGCGCTCTGAGGCCCAAAGCTCTGGCGAGGTCTTCGAGCGCCCCGATCTCGACAATGACTATGTCGCGCCGCGCGACGAGATCGAACGTACACTTGCAGGTTTCTGGAGTGAATTGCTCGGCGTCGAGAAGATCGGCGTGCACGACAGTTTCTTCGACATCGGCGGCCACTCGCTGATTGCGGTGCGCCTGTTCCGCATGATCAGAAAACAGTTCGCGCTCGACTTGCCGATCTCCGTCCTGTTCGAGGCGCCGACCATCGCCGGGTGCGCCGCATTGATCGGCAAGCAGGTCGCGCCGAAATCTGCCAATACGAGTGATGCCGCCGTCTCAGATAACCAGAAGATCGAAAAGGCTACCCACCTTGTCGCGATGAGCACGGGGCGTTCCGGCGCCGGCTCGCCATTCTTTCTCTGCGCCGGCATGTTCGGCAATGTGCTCAATCTGCGGCAGCTGGCGATGCAGCTTGGCACCGACCGTCCGATCTATGGGCTCCAGGCGCGTGGCCTTTATGGCGACCAGGAACCGCACGACAATTTCGTCGAGATGGCGCGTGACAATCTAAAGGAAGTTCGCGCCGTCCAGCCGTTTGGACCCTATCTGCTGGGCGGCTTCTCCGGCGGTGGTCTCGTCGCATACGAAATGGCGCAGCAGCTGCGCGAGGAGGGTGAGGAGGTCGCGCAACTGATCCTGCTCGATACGCCCTTGCCAACACAGCCGCCGCTGTCATTGCGCGACAGGCTCTCCATGAAGGTGCAGGACCTGCGCCGGGAGCGCCTGAGCTTTGTCACAACCTGGATCGGCAATCGCCGGCGGTGGAAGCAGAACGTCGAAGGTCGCGCGGATGCAGAGCAGGATGAACAGTCCTCCGACCAGCTCCACAACCTGGCGATCGAAAACGCTTTCCGCGCAGCATTGCCGCGTTATGAACTGAAGCCTTACGCGGGAAGGGTGCTGCTGCTTCGACCAAAACTCAGCATCATCTATCGTCTGAGCGGCGGACGCATGCTCCAGCAAGGTCGCAACATCGCGATGGAAGACAATGGCTGGGCGCCATTCGTCGCCGATCTGACCGTGCAGGAAGTGCCGGGCGACCATGACGGCATGGTGCTCGAGCCTTTCGTGCGCATCCTTGCCGACCGCATCAGAAGGCGGCTGAACCAGCCGTTGCGCGGTGCGGACTACGGGATCGCGGCGGAGTAGCTGCCCGACTTAGCGCATGATCTCGAAAACTGGGAACACGCTCTAATTGGCGGTTGCCGTCTGCTCGATGAGCGGCACGCCGAAAAGCTCGGCAATCAGCCCCGTTTCCGCCGCGATCGTGTAGTCGGCTGCGAGCACGTCGTAGCGCGCACCGTTGAGGTTGATCTCCGAATTGGCGAGGTCGGCAATCGCCCTGATCTCGTCGAAGGTGGAGCGTTCGCCCACCTTCCGCTCCGCGCGCACGCCTTCCAGGCCTGACGCTGCGTTACGTCTTTCCGCCTGGGCTAGGCTATACATTCGCGCAGCGAGCGCTCGGCGATCGTACGCGGTACGGACCGCTGCGGTCACTCCCAGTCGCGCCGCATCGGATTCGAAGACCGCGGCGCGGTTTTCGTCATTGCGTTGCCTGACGGTCGCGCTGGCCCGGCCACCTGTATAGATTGGCATGGAGAACCGGACCTCGCCGCGTCCCACGACATTGCGATCGACTCCGGGAAGCGTATCCTGGCCGCCGCCTACACTCAGCCCGGCCGACACGGTTGGCAGCATGTCGCCTTTCGCTTCGCCGACACGAGCCTTGGCGGCCTCGGCGCGCGCATCGCGTTCCCTGACGCGAGGATTGTTGTTGACCGCCAGCTCGATGAGGTCCTGTTCCTCGCTCGGCATGTAAAGTTTCGAGACATCGGGCAGTTTCGTCTCCGGTGAAATGCCGAGCCTAAGGGCGGTGCGGCTTGCCTGGGCAATCAGCAGCCTGGCGCGCTCGCGCTCGACTGAGAGGCGTGACAACTGGCGTTCGACATCATCCACATCGACGCGGCTCGCTGCCCCGGCCCTCATCTCGGTCTCTATGCCGCGTTTGAGCTTTGCAAGAAGGGCAGCCTGCCTGCCAAAAATCTCGACAGCACCCTTTTGCCGGTTCACCTCGATCAGTGCGAGCGCCAACTCATAAGAGGCGGATAGTCTCCGGTCGTTGGCCGCCTCGCCGCTCGCGCGGTACTCAGCCTTCGCCGCAGCAACGGCAGCCTGGCCTCTGCCGCCTTGATAAAGGGGAAAGTCGACCCTCAAGGCATAGGAATAGGCATTCCCGTTCGTTCGCGTGTCGAAATCGTCGCCCTTGCCGGCCGCGTATCCGGCGCTTGCTTCCATGCCCGCATTTGGCAGCAGGGTCGACCGCGCCCGCGCGATATCTTCGCCCGCCGCGTCGCGCCGGGCATCGGCGGCCAGTATCTCGGGGTGTGTGCTAATCGAGGCGAGGCTGCCGACGCTGCCGGTGACGACCTTATCGGTCCCGGTGATGGGGGCCTGCCGGACCGAGCCGTTCGCGCAGCCAGCCATCGCAAGGCAGGCGCTCAAAACAGCTACAGCCGTTCTGTAGTAGGACATTAGCGACCGCCAACCCGTTGTATTCGACCAGTTCTTCGCGGCGAGTCAAAGGACCAAGCCGCAATGATAACCAGTTGGTAAACAAACACGGTTAAGGCATGGTAAATGCAGAGCGTTAGGGCCGCGGCGTCCCTCAGCTGGACAAACGCAATGCGTTGTCGATATCGACTAACCCGCACATCCAGCAACCCGTTCAACTGCCCCTGAGGCAGGCGCGCGTAGCCATTGAAGGGCCAACACAATCAGCAACGATCGAGGCCGATTGAACATGAAATTATTTGGCAAGAGGCCGCGACGGATGTATCGCCCAGCCGGTAACCGACACGCAAGAGATGCTAGATGATGCATCGGCAGGATATCCCTGCATGGCGAAGAGGTGGGATGTTCTTTTATGCCGCCAATGTTTGACCGCCATCGGCAAGCAGCGTCTGGCCTGTGATCCAACCGCTTAGCGGAGAAGCCAGAAAAAGCAGCACCCGCGAAATATCGTCAGGTGTGCCAAAACGGCCGGACGGAAAGGTGGCTCGCGTTTTATTATATAGGTCTGGATCGTCGTTGCGGCACTTGTCCCACCAGCCGCCGGGAAACTCGAGCGAACCAGGGGCAACGCAATTGACCCGTATGCCCTTGGCCGCAAGTGCGGCTGCCTGCGATCGGGTGAAATGCATCACGGCCGCCTTGGCCGCGCCATAGGCTGACGTGGTCGGAGCTGGGCCGAAGGCGGTTCGTGACGCAATGTTGATGATCGCCGGATTGGTGCCTTGCTCCAGAAACCGCTGTGCGGCCCGTGAGGCTCGCACGGTTGCCAATACATCAATACCAAGGCTCGCCGCCCAATCCTGCTCGGTGTCGGAACTCGCTTTGCCTGTGGCGTTGTTGATGAGGATATCGACCCCGCCCAATGCGGAAGCAGCCTCAGCGATATAGGCCTCAATCGACGAATTTTCTGCGAGATCGCAGCGCGCGGCATGCGCGGTGGCGCCAAGCTGGGCGATGCTATCGCGCGCATTCAACAGATCGGCCTCGCCTCTGGCACAAATCGAAACCAACGCGCCGGCACCAGCAAAGGCAAGAGCGGTATGAAAACCCAGGCCCCTGCTCCCGCCGGCGATGATGACGCGGCGGCCCCTAAGGTCAAGTTCGAACATCGGCCGCTTCCCTCCCTGAAAATGCCTCATGTGAACTTATCTGTAAAAATTTCATGCTCAAGTAGAAATTATTCTTGCGTTACCGACAGCAATGACCATCCTAGCATCTGGATCTCGGTGCCTGACGAAGCCGCGCCCGATGGCTTGGCCCTATATGAGCGGTGCACATCACCCAATGCATCGCCGGTTGCGAATGGGAAAGCAGTGGCTTGGGCGCATGGAGGCGTTAAAAATGACCATGATCAACGACGAGTCGGCAAGTTCGGGTGCTGGAAGAATGAATTCGACTGCAGCGGAAGCACCGGCCGTCGTAGAGGCGGAGGGCACGACCCGCGAACTCAACCGTACGGCCCGCAATGCGTCGGGCCGTAAACCAAGCCGCAAGACAGAGGGTGTCCAGGAGAAAATCCTCGACGCAGCGGCCAAAGTGTTCGCGCAAAAAGGCTACCAGCTCACCAAGCTCAGCGATATCGCCGACGAGATCGGCGTGCATGTGACGGCTTTGCGCTATCATTTCCCGACCAAGGACGTGCTCGTCGAGGAGATGATCAACTCCCTGACACGGCAGCTGCATGTCAGGCTTCAGGCAACGATCCAGCAACTGCCTCCGGAAACGCCCTACAGGGAGCGCATAGAGGCGGCGGCGATCACCTATCTCAATACGACGCTGCAGAAGCTCGACTATATCGCCGCCCACGGCAACGTCATCAACCAGGTGCCCCCAGACGTACGCGACCGGCATTTCTTGTTGCTCAACGAGACCAACAAGATCTGGCGGGACTTGATGGGCGCCGCAGCCGATGCAGGCGAACTGCGCCCCGGCATCAATGTGTCGCTGGCCAACCAGGTTCTGCAGGGCACTTTGATTTGGACCCGTGAGTGGTACCAGCCGGGCGGCCTCACCCCGACAGAGCTCGCCGTCAGCATTCTTGACGTCCTGTTCGACGGGCTTTCGCCACGCAAATAGCGCATCAGCGCGCTGCTGGTGCCGGCGAGAAATGGGCTTCGAACTTGCCCTCGATGCCCTTGAAGGCATCAGCATCAGCCGGCGCCGTCAGCTGCGCGGTAATCACCGGCCACTTGGCGGAATAGTCCTTGTTCATTTTCAGCCACTTTGCGGCTCTCGGATCGGTGTCCGCGAGGATGGCATCGGCTGGGCATTCGGGCTCACAGACACCGCAGTCGATGCACACCTCCGGGTCGATCACCAGCATGTTCTCGCCCTCGTGAAAGCAATCGACCGGGCAAACCGCCACGCAGTCAGTGAATTTGCAGCGCACGCAGGCGTCGGTCACCACATAGGCCATTTGTCATCCCTCCAAAGCGGTGGTCGGAAGCTAACCAAGATTTTTTGTTGTTCAACAAGAAATTTCTTGTCGAGATAGAAAAAATCTCTTGCACGGTCGCCGCGATGGCCGTAGCACTTGGGTCACGAGTAACCGGGAGGGGTTAGTTGGAACTCGACCTTTTCATTTCTGGCATCGGTGGCCAGGGCATTCAGCTCATCGGCAAGTCGCTGGCGCTCGCGGCCATCAAGGACAGCAGGCATGTCATGCTTGCTGGCGAGTATGGCGGCCACATGCGTGGCGGCAGCTCCATCGGCACGGTGGTCATCGGCGCAAGGCCGCTCAAGGCACTGCCGATCCTGCCGCATGCCGGTTCTGCCATAGCCATGTCGCATCTGTTTTGGGAACGCGTCGGCTCGAGGCTGCGGCCGGGGTCTCTGGTTCTCGCCGAAGCGACGATCGCCGCCGATCTGCCTGACATGGACAAGCACACTCTTGTGACGCTGCCCGCCACTGCGATCGCCACCGAACAGGGCAGCCGCATGGCGGCCGGCATGGTGATGCTGGGCGCCTATGCCGCCCTCACAGGTGCCGTGAAGATCGACAGCGCGGTCGCCGCGATGGCCGAGCAGATTCCGTCCTATCGCCGCCAGCACATCGAGGCCAACGAGCGGGCGATCCGCGCCGGTGCCGCCGCCGTCACGCCCCTTGCCTACAAGGTAGATTTCGACAGCAAACTGTCTGGAGCTTGCGTCGCATGAGGCAGATCACGCGTGGAACCCTGGTCATCGACGCCGACCGCTGCAAGGGCTGCGAGCTGTGCATCGTCGCCTGCCCGCCACGGGTGCTGACCATGTCCAAGACCAGCAACGCCACTGGCTATCTTTATCCCGAACTGTCTGCCGGCTGCACCGGATGCACCGCCTGCCAGCAGGTTTGCCCGGATTTCGTCTTCGAAGTCTACAAATACCACGAGCCGATCATTTCGGGCTCGGACGCCGGAAGGATGCAATGATGCCGATGCGCTTGATGGACGGCAGCGAGGCAATCGTCGAAGCCGCGATCATGGCGGGCCTGCGCTTTTACGCCGGCTACCCGATGTCGCCAGCGACCGAATTGCTCGAATACATGGCCGAGAAATTGCCCCACCACGCCGGCGTCTGCATCAATGCGGCGACCGAGATCGAAGGCGTCAACATGGCGCTCGGTGCCGCGGCCGGCGGTTTTCGTGCCGCCACTGGTTCCTGTGGCCAAGGTCTCGCGCTGATGCAGGAGGCGATCGCCGAAGCTGCCCTCAATGAGACGCCGATCGTCATCTTCAACATGGCGCGCAACCAGCAGGACTATTTCCAGGCGACGCGCGGCGGCGGCTGGGGCGATTACCGCACCATCACGCTGGCGCCCAAGGACCTGCACGAGGCGGTCGAACACGCGCAACTCGCCTTCCATCTTGCCGACAAGTACCGCGTGCCTGTCATCTTCATGGGCGACAATCTGCTCGCCCGCACCCAGATGGGCACCGAATTGCCGGAACTTGAGCTCGATCCATTGCCGGCCAAGGACTGGCAGCTCGACGGCACCTCGGGTGGCTCGGGCATGTCGCGGCAGATATGGACCTTCGGCTGCGGCAAGACCAACAATCCAGGGCCTGGACCCAGCCTGCACTGGGAGCGCATTGCCGCCAAGTTCGACGCCATCGCCAAAGTCGAGGCGCGTCACGAGCAAGGCTTTGTCGACGACGCCGAGACGCTGGTCGTCGCTTTCGGCTCCGGCGGCAAGTTCGTCGAGCATGTGGTGCGCGAGATGCGCGCCGACGGCCACCGTGTCGGTTATTTCCGCCCCATCACGCTTTGGCCCTTCCCCGCCGATGCGCTGGAGACAGCATCGCAAAACTGCAAGCGCGTTCTGGTGTTCGAACTCAACGCTGGCCAGATGATCGATGACGTGCGCCTGAACGTGCACGACCGCAAGCTGGTCAAGGCCATCGGCGGCGTCAGCTTCGACGAATCCGGGCTGAATCTGGGGCCGTTGATGGACGCAGGCGTCATCCGTGAACGTATCGAGCTAGCCATCAGCGGAGCCAGCAAATGAGCATCGTCATGACCACGCGCCCACCCGAGGCGCCGAGCAACAAGGTGGCTTCGTTCAAGCCGACGCTGCTGCAGACCGAGGAACACCACCTTTGCCCCGGCTGCGGCGAGCCGGTCGCCATCCGCCTGGTGCTCGAAGTCATCGAAGAGCTCGGCCTAGCTCAAAAGAACGTATCGATCATCGGGCACGGTTGTTACGGCTCGTTCATCATGACGATGGACGTCGACTCGACCCTTTGCCTTCACGGACGTGCCCCAGCGGTTGCCACCGGCCTGAAGCGCATGCGCCCGGACGTGGCTGTGTGGACCCTGCAGGGCGACGGCGACATGACCAGCGAGGGATTGGCCGAGATATTGCACGCCACCGCACGCGGCGAAAACATCACCTGCATCCTGCTCAACAATGGCGTGTTCGGCGACACCGGCGGCCAGATGACGGCCTCGTCGGTAATCGGCCAACGCACCAAGAACACGCTCGAAGGTCGCGACGCTGCCTATCACGGCCACCCGATCGTCATCGGCGACATGATCGCTGCGATGCCGGGCTCGGCCTATGTGGCGCGCGGCTCGGTGCACAACGCGGCCTCGATCGCCGCCACACGCCGTCTGATCCGCAAGGGCTTCCAGCGCCAGATGGAAAAGAAGGGACTTAGTCTGGTCGAAATCCTGACCATGTGCCCGACGGGCTGGTTCGTGCCCGCCTCGGGCGGCGCCGACTACATGATGGAGTCGCTCGGCAAGACCTATCCGCTGGGCGAGATCAAGGACATTTCGGCTTCGGAATAAGACAATGCTCTGCTTGACCCATCGCATTCTCGATCTCGCCGTCAGTTCGACGCCCAACGCGCTTGCAGCATCGCTCGATGAGCGCACGGTGACCTTCGCCGATGTCGACAAGGCCGCAAATGCCATGGCGCGTGCGCTGCAGGGCCTTGGCATCAAGCGTGGCAGCCGCATCCTGTTTCAGGCGGAAATGGCGCTCGACCACCTCGCCTTCTTTTTCGCCACCCAGCGGCTGGGCGCGGCCTTCGTTCCGGTCAACCCAGCGCTGTCGCCAGAAGAAATCCGACCGATTGCGGAATACATTCGTCCAGACCTGCTGGTCCTTGATCCGGCACACCAGGATGGCAGCAGCTTCGAAACGACGATCGCCAACATTCCCGTTGCCATTCTTGGCGCTGGTCACGCTGTGACTGCGGGCGTCAACCTCGATGTGCTTGCCGGCAAGGCCAGCACTGTTGCCTTGCCCGACATGGGCATTGCGGAAGGCGATACGCATGCGATCTTCATGACCAGCGGCAGTACTGGCCTGCCCAAGGGCGTGGTCCTCTCCCACAAGGCGAGCTGGCTTCGCTCCTATCTTGGTGCTTCGCGCTTCGTTACTTCGGGTGGACGGGGCGAGCTGATGACGTTTCCAATGTTCCACTGGGCCGGCTGGAACTATCTGATGGAGAACTGGGCGCATAGGCGTGCCGCCCATTTCGTCAGCCGTCCTGACGGCGAAATGCTGGCACGCGCAATCGACCGCTGGAAACCCGCTTTCCTTTATTGCATCCCGGCCATCTGGGAGCGCGTGCTGGCGGCCAGGACACCGTTCAACGGCAGCGTCGTCCGCTCGGCGGCGTCGGGAACCTCAAGCTTCGATCCGGTTCTGATGGAGCGCATCCGCGCCCGCTTCCCGCGCGCTTATCGTGCTGCGATGTATGGTTCGACCGAATTCGGCGGGGCGCTTGGGCTCAACGATTCCGACATCGAGCGCAAGCCAGGCAGCGTCGGTCTGCCGCTGCCCGGCCACGAGACACGAATTGTCGATGGTGAACTGCAGCTTCGCTCGATGAGCATGATGGATGGCTATTTCGAACTGCCAGAGCAGACCGCGGACGTGTTCGTCGACGGCTGGTATCGCAGCGGCGACCTGGTCGAGGCAGACGCCGAGGGCTATCTGACGATTACCGGCCGCCGCCGCGAAGTGATCCGCTCGGGTGGCGAGACCGTCGCCCCGGCAGAGGTCGAGCTTGCCTTGGCCGGATGCCCTGGCATCCGCTCGGTAGCCGTCATCGGTCTGCCAGATCCGGTATGGGGCGAGCTGGTTTGCGCAGCGGTCGTGCTCGACCGGCCCGGCGAATGCCCGAGCCTCGATGCCATGCGCTCGCATCTCGGAACCGCGCTCGCCGCTTTCAAGCATCCGCGCAAGATTGTTGCCGTCGAGGACCTGCCGAAGACGCCGGCAACCGGCCAGATCATGCGCTCGCGGGTCAAGGAGATGATCCTGCAGATGAACTGACACGCCGTTTCATATCCCGGGGAGGAGGAAGCCCTGGTCTTTTGGGAGGAAGACATGCGATTGAATAGAAGACATTTTCTGACGACCACGGCTGCCGGCATCGGTGCTTTGGCCATGCCAGGCATACTTAGGGCAGCACAGGGCGATACAGTCCGAATTGGCCTGATCACCACGCTGAGCGGCCCCGGCCAGATCTACGGCAACTATATCAAAGACGGCTGCGAGATCGCTGTCGAGCGCCTTAACGCATCTGGCGGTGTCAACGGCTCCAAGATCGAACTCGTCGTGCGCGACGACAAGAATTCGCCTGAGGGTGCGGTCACGGCTTTCCGCGAACTGACCGGCGACGGCATCAAGCTGTTTGCCCAGGGCACCTTCACGGCAAACCTGCTCGGCACCCTGCCGCTGCTCGAGGAAGCCGACGTGACCATGATGATGGTCGGCGCCTCCGCACTTGCGCTTACTCACGAGGCCTACAACCCGCGCGCCTTCCGTCTCGGATTCTCGTCGCCGATGTGTTTCGGCGGTTACGGCAACCTGATGGCCCAAAAGTATCCGGAGATCGAAAGGTGGGCGATGCTGCGGTCGGATGTGACCGCGCTGGCCGACATCACCAACGCCTTTTCGAACGGCCTCAAAGCCGAAACTGAAAAGGCGGGCCGCAAGGTCGAGATTCTTGACCCGGTGCTGGTGCCCTATGGCGGCTCCGATTTCCGCAACCAGATCTCCAACATCATCGGTTCCGGCGCCCCAGGTCTGTTCAACGTGCTTCAGGGCGCCGATGCCATCAGCTACTACAAGCAGGCGCGCACCTTCGGCCTCGACCAGAAATTCAAGGTGCTGTGCGACTCGGCCAATGAATTCGCTATCGCCAAGGCGATGCGCGGCAATACACCGGCTTCGCTGTGGAGCTGGACTGGCTGGTATCCGGCGGCCAACAAGGACAATGCGGTCAGCGACGAGGTCCACAAGGCCTACATCAAGCT
This sequence comes from Aminobacter sp. GW821-FHT11F06, assembly GCF_058808215.1. Taxonomy (NCBI): domain Bacteria; kingdom Pseudomonadati; phylum Pseudomonadota; class Alphaproteobacteria; order Hyphomicrobiales; family Phyllobacteriaceae; genus Aminobacter; species Aminobacter sp. GW821-FHT11F06. The sequence goes on from NZ_JBXARL010000005.1 coordinate 179,669, forward strand.
GCGCGGCGACGAATATCCAAACTGGTACATCGGCGTCTCGCACGACGCCATCCTGACGATCGCCAATGCTGTCGCCAAAGCCGGTTCGATGGAAGCGAGCAAGCTCATTCCAACCATTGAGACGGAAACCCCGCAAGGCGCGCTTGGCAAGATCCACTTCCGCAAGGAAGACCACGGCTTTGCCGGCGACCTCACCTACATCCGCTTCGGCCGCGACGACAAGAACGCCAATGGCTGGAGCGTGTTCGAGACGGCGCAGCTTCCAGGTGCAGAGTTCCTGGAGCGGGCCACGCCGGGCTCCAAGCTCAACTAAGGTGCGGGAAAACTAGAGATGTTTACGCTGGTCAACGGTCTCACGACCGGGATGGCGGTGTTTCTCGTAGCGGCCGGGTTGACCCTGGTCTTCGGGATCATGCGCATCCTCAATTTCGCCCATGGCGCCTTCTTCATGATCGGCGCCTATGTCGCGAGTACGCTCGTCGGCTCGGCACCTCGATCGGTCCTTGCGCTGGTCGCGGCTGCCCTCGTCGCAGCACTCGTGGTCGGAGTGCTGGGGATCGTTGTCCAGCGTTTCATCCTGCAACGCATCCAGCATGTCGACGAGCACTACATGCTGATCGCCACCTTCGCGGTGATGCTTGTCTGTGTCGGCTTCGTCAAACTTGTCTGGGGGCTGGAGTTCCTGTCGGTGGACCCGCCCCCCGGCATCGACACCGGCGTCGAGATAGCAGGGCTGTTCATCCCTTCCTTCTCGTTGTTCATCATCGCGTCAGGGGTGGTGGTCTTCCTGGTGCTCGATTTCGTCATCCACCGCGCCTGGGCTGGCAAGATGATCACCGCGATTGCCCGTGACGGCTGGATGGCCGAGTTGCTCGGCATCAACGTACCTGCCGGCATCATGGCGGCGGTCGGCGGCAGCTTCGCGCTGGCAGGCCTTGCCGGCGGATTGCTGTTGCCCAACCAGACGCTGTCGCCCGCACTCGGCGATTCCTTCCTGCTGCTTGCCTTCATCACCGTGGTCATCGGCGGCCTGGGCAACGTACGCGGCTCATTCATAGCAGCGATCCTGCTCGGGCTCATCGACGGCCTCAACACCATGTTCCTGCCCGCCTATCCGGGTGTTGTCATCTATTTCGCCATGGTCGCCTTTTTGCTGCTTTGGCCGAACGGCATTTTGGGGGAGAGCCGGCTGTGAACCGACTGTCGACCTGTCTCCTGGCGGCACTCGCCGCCGTGCTGCTGCTGTTGCCCTTGTGGGCGAATTCCGGACTGGTCTTCCTTGCCGGCACGACGATCATCGTCGCGGTCTTCGCGCTGTCGTGGAATCTGTTGTTCGGCTATGCCGGCCTTGCCAGCTTCGGCAGCGGCGGCTTCTTCTCCATCGGGGCCTACACCATGGCGGTCATGCTGCGCCAAGGATACGAAGGCCAGTTCCTGCTGCTGATTGCATTGGCGACAGTCGTCGGGGCTGCGGTTGCCTTCGCGATAGGCGTCGTTGCCTTGCGCCGCTCGACCGGCATCTTTCTCGCCATCCTGACCCTGGCGCTGGCGGAACTGCTGCGCATCACGCTTGCCCGTATTCACTGGCTTGGTGCCGAAGACGGCATCCCCAGCATTGCACGGCCGGCCTTTTCCATCGGGTTGGCGACAGTCGACCTCTCGCGTGGCAACAGCTACTACTGGTTCGTGTGCGTTGCCTGCGCGCTGCTGGTCGGCCTCACCTGGTGGATCGCTCATGGCCGTTTCGGCCGCACGCTGCGCACCATCCGCCTCGACGTTGAACGTGCCGCCTTCATGGGCGTCGACACCCACCGCTACCGGCTGGTCGCGTTCACCATTTCGGGTGCCATCGCCGCCTGCGCGGGCGCAATTTTTGCGCCCTGGGCACAGATCGTGACGCCCGACATCGGCAATATGATGCGCTCGACCCAGCCAATCCTGTTCACGCTGCTCGGCGGCGCCTCATCTTTCTGGGGACCGCTCATCGGCGCCTTCCTGTTTTCGGCGATCGAGTTCTCCACCCGCACCCTGGTCGGCATCCAGGAAATCATCACCGGTGGTATCCTGCTCGCCGTGGTGCTGATGTTCCCCACCGGCGTCGCCGGCGCCTGGAACGCGCTGATCGCCCGCCTTTCGACGCGTCGGGAACCTGCCAAGGCGACGGCGGCGGCACCTGCTCTCCAGCCGGTGAAGGAGTGAGCCGATGACAATCATCCGCCTCAGTTCCGTCGACAAGAGCTACGGATCTCTCAAGGTGCTACATGGCGTCGACGTCGAGATATCAGAGGGCGAGACCTTCGCCATCATCGGCCCCAACGGTGCCGGCAAGACCACGCTGTTCAAGGTGATGACCGGCGAGGTTGGCTGCGAGGCCGGGATAGTGGAGTTCCTTGGCAAGGACGTCACCCGCGATCCCGCCTACAAGCGCACCCGCGCCGGCATGGGCCGGACATTCCAGGTGGCGCGCGTGTTCAAGGAAATGACGGCGGAGGAAAACCTGGTCGTCGCCGTCGAGGCGCGGCTCAAGAACACGGGCAAGTCCGACGCTCCCTGGTATGCGGTCAAGCCGTCGCGCGCCACGCTGGACGAGGTTCACGCGATTCTCGTCAGGCTGTCGCTCGACAAGAAGGCGAACACGCCAGCCTTGGAGCTGTCGCATGGCGACAAGAAACGGCTGGAACTCGGCATTACGCTCGCCGGACGCCCGAAAGTCCTGATGCTTGACGAGCCGACCGCCGGAATGTCGCCGAGCGACCGCGTCGGCGTGACCGAACTGATCCGCTCCATCAGCGGCAAGGGCTCCGGCCTGACCGTGGTGATGACCGAACACGACATGGGGGTCATCTTCGGCCTTGCCGATCGCATCATGGTGATGAACCAGGGCCACAAGATCGCCCAGGGCAGCATTGAGGAGATCCGCGCCGATCCTGTGGTGCGCGAGGTCTATCTCGGCAAGGAAGCACATCATGCTTGAGGCCAGCCGCATCAACGCCTTTTATGGCGGCAGCCATATCCTGCATGGCGTGGACCTGTCCGTACCTGCCCTCGGCCGCGTCGCCGTCATTGGCCGCAACGGCGCCGGCAAGTCGACGCTGCTCAAGTCGATCATGAATGCCGGACCAACGGTGAGCGGCGAGGTCCGATGGGAGGGCCGCTCGATTGCCGGCCTGCCCCCCTTCAAGCGTGCACGGCTGGGTATCCAGCTGGTGCCGGAAGATCGTCGCATCTACCAGCATTTGACGGTGCGCGAAAACATACAGATGGCAGCGTACGCCACCGCGCCCGGACGCAAGCCGATTCCGACGCAGGAGGTTGTTGACCGCTTCCCGATGTTGCAACCGATCGCTGAGCGCGGCGGCGGCCAGATCAGCGGCGGCCAGCAGCAAATGGTGGCGATCGCCCGTGCCATCGCCTGCCGGCCTCGCCTTCTGCTGCTAGACGAGCCCACGGAAGGCTTGGCGCCGGCAATTGTCGAACAACTGGCGGTTAGCGTCCGCGAGCTTTGCGATGCCGAGCAGGCAGCACTGCTCTTGTGCGAGCAGAACATCTGGTTCGCGCGGCAGACCACCGACAAGGTTCTGGTCATGGATGCCGGCCGGATCGCCTTCCACGGCAGCTGGCCGGAATTCGACAGCAATCCGGAGATCAAGCAACGCCATCTGGCGGTCTAGCCTCCCTTCACCGCATCCACAACAAGCCCGACTGGGCCTTAACCCTTAGCAAAGGAGCGCAGGGAATGAGCAACCTTACCCAACAGCAGGTGCTGAGTGTTCATCACTGGACCAACACGCTGTTTTCCTTCACCACGACGCGCGACCCGGCGTTCCGCTTCGAAAACGGCCAGTTCGCGATGATTGGGCTGGAGCTTGATGGCAAACCGCTGCTGCGCGCCTACAGCGTCGTCAGCCCCAATTACGAAGACAATCTCGAATTCCTGTCGATCAAGGTGCCCAATGGCCCACTGACCTCACAGCTCCAGCATCTGGCAGTTGGCGACAACATCGTCGTCGGGCGCAAGGCCACCGGCACGCTGTTGCTCGGCAATGTGCGCCCGGGTCGCAATCTCTATATGTTCGGCACGGGAACCGGGCTTGCGCCATTCATGAGCCTGATCCGAGATCCCGACACCTTCGAACGCTATGAACGCGTCGTGCTGGTCCACGGCTGCCGCCAGACCGACGAACTCGCCTACAAGGAGCAGATCGTCAACGAGTTTCCGGCGAACGAATATTTCGGTGAGTTGCTGTCAGAAAAGCTGATCTATTATCCGACGGTCACACGCGAACCTTTTCGCAACCGGGGCCGCATCACCGATCTGATCCGCTCGGGCGTGCTGTTTTCGGACATCGGCGTGCCTGCAATGGACGCGGCAGAAGACCGTGCGATGCTGTGCGGGAGCCCGGCCTTCATAGCCGATATGCGAGGCCTTCTCGAAGGTCTCGGCATGAACGAAGGCAACAATGCCGCGCCGGGCGATTATGTCGTTGAAAAGGCCTTTGCTGAAAGAGCGTAGCCTCCAGTCGTCGCCATGCTTGCAGCGCAGTCTTTTCTTGTCAGCCGTCCACCCCAGCATCGCCGGCCGTGTGCAGAATCGACGCCGCTCGGGCCGCCTTGAACTCGGCGACCTAGCTGCGGGACAAACAATCGCCTTTCTCGGCCCTTCCGAGATGCGGTCGAGGGCTACATGACCGCATCCCTGGTCAATTCCTTGACTGACGAGCAGCCGAGATGGCCCAGCGTGGTCCAGAACTCCCGCTGCAACTGTTCCAGCGTGCGGCGGACGCCATTTTCGCCGTCAGCGGCAAGTCCGAGCGCAATGAGGCGACCGAGCGCGACAGCATTGGCCCTAATGACGCAATGCTTGCTGATGTTCTCGGGGCGGTCGTCATCAAAGCCAACCCGTTTCTGACTGGCAAGAACGCCGGCTATGTCATTGGCTGGGCTGAAAAAAAGATGACTGGCCGGGCACCTTCTGCAGCATCGCAACCGTCCGCCGCAACTGCGCCGCAGGAGGTTAGAGAAACCTCGCCGGAATTCGAGAAATACAAGCAGGTTATCGGAAAGACCTTGAGTTCGATCGAAAGCACTTTGTGATTGCGATGAGCCGTCGATCGCATTCGGCGAATGCGGCACGAAGCATCGGAGCATACGTCAAGATCAGCGGATCGAACCGTTCCCGGAGCGATAGCGCTTGGGCATGATCCCCTTGGAAAAGGCGGCTCCGAAGAACCGCCCTTTCCGCAGTCTATTGAGCTGTCTGTATCACCGCCCAGCCACGACCGAGGCGATGATGCCCGACGCCACGCTGATCAGCAGAAAGTCATTGTCTACCTTGACCCAGCGCTGACCATGGCCTGGGCGCTTGAGGCCATAGCGGTGATAGTCCCGAAGTGCCTGCTTGCGCTGCCAGTCAGGCACACGCTTGCCCTTTGACCAGTGCTGCCGCTTAACCGGCTTGTGGCGGTATTCCTGCCATTTCTGCGGCTGGCTGTAGTGGTTTCCGTGACGTGGCGCCTCGTAGCGCTGTTGCGCTTGTGCCATCGGCGCAGCGAACATCGACAGGGCGACAGCAGCTAGAACAATGCGTTTCATAGGGAGGCTCCTTCTCATTGACGCCTCCATTGCTAGTCGCCGCCGCGTGAACCCAATATGAACGACAGCATTACAGTTATGTAATGTTTTCAGCCGCTTATTTCGGCCTCTTAATCTCTATCCGAGCCGCCAACGCGGACAACCGCCGGATTTCCCGCTGCGGGATAGGCCGCCGTTATTCCTTTGAGTTCGACGCGCTTTGCTTGAATTCGGCTAAAGCTTCGGGCACCATTTCCCGCATGTCATCGTACAAGCCGGTCATTTGATCCATCGTTTTTAAATTTCCGGGTTCCACCGCAGTGGAATCTCGGCTACGCGACAGACAGGGGGAATTAGACTGGAGATTATTGATGTCCGACATGCTTCCGAAATCTAGCAATCAGCTTATTGAACTTACTGCCGACATTGTCGCGGCGTATGTTTCCAACAATTCGCTCAGGCCAGACGACATGCCAAATCTGATCGCAGATGTTTTCGCCAGCGTGAAGAAATTGAGTGTGCCGGAAGTCCAAGCTGAAGAGGCGCCGAAGCCACGGATGCCGATCAAAAAGACACTCACCCACGAATACATCATCAGCCTGGAAGACGGTAAGCAGTACCGAACTCTCAAGCGGCATCTCTCCGGAGTGGGCCTGACCCCTGACCAGTATCGCACCAAGTGGTCGTTGCCCGCCGACTACCCGATGGTAGCGCCCGGTTATGCCCAGAAGCGTTCCGAGCTGGCGAAGACGCTCGGCCTTGGTCGCAAGCCCGGCGCGAAGCAAGCGGCGAAACTGCCAACCAAGCGCGCGCCACAGAAGGCGAAGGCTTAACCACGCACCAAGACAGCGGGAGGACCGTGCTGGCCGGATCAGCGGCAGCAGCATGGCTTCGATCAACCAGAAAATCGAACGGTTCGGCGCAAGATGTCAGCCGAACCGCAGGGTTCGAAGAACGCTCGTTTGTTTCCCTCGACCGTTTGCCGCTTTTTCCTATTGGGCCGGGCTTGGTCAGTTCCTGACAAAAAGAGACCCAGCATGGAGGCGTCAAAGATCGGGAAGTTGCACCGGCTCCCGATCCAATCCCTATAGGGCACGCTCCGACGCACGGGTAATCCACAGCTGCAGGGGAACCACGACACACAGCAGCGCGGCCACCAGCAGCGTTGAAAGCGCTGCGGCACCAGGCAGGTCGGGCACATCCCAGAGCGTCCACATGACAGTCGACATGACCATGTTCGAATTTGTCATCAAAAGCAGCGGGATCGTCAGGTCGCGTGCACTGTGAGCCAACACCCAGATCCAGCCATTCAGTGCCTGCGGCCATATCAAAGGAATGATGACGCGGGTGAGTGTCGTCCACCAGCTGGCCCCACTGACCATCGCGGCATCGGCCAGTTCCTTGTGCAGTTGAACGAGTGCGCTGGACAGGGTGCGCGTGGCGAAGGCCAGATAGATCGTCACATGGCCCAGGATGAGGATTGCCACCGATCCGTAGAGCGGCGTGCGCAGGTAGAGCAGCAGGATGGCCATTGCCATGACGATCGGGGGAATAGCTATCGGCGAGAATGAAAGGACGTCGAGTGACCGGGCAATCCAACCACGCCCGCGCTGTGAAAACCACGCGACCACCGCCGCCAGACACATTGTAGCCGTGCTGCTTACCAGCACCAGAATGACGGTATTCAAGATAGCACCGCGCACAGCACCACGCGCAAGCACCTCGCGATAGGTGTCGAGCGACAAGCGTGAAAGGGCGTCAAGGCTCGGCAGTTCGTAAAAACGCAGGAAGCTGGTCCAAAAGAGCACGAGAAGCGGCAAGATCATCAGCAGCACCAGCAGTGCCGTGCCGACCATAGCCGGGATGGACCAGCGACCGAGCCTGGTCTGGCGCGGCCTGAAACTTTTGCCGCTCACGACACGATATTTCTCGCCGGCTCCGACCACCCGGAAGTAGAGCAGCATCAACAACACAGCGATAACAAGGAGCAGGAGGCCGAATGCCGCTGACAGGCCGTAGCTCGGCACGCCGACATCGGGAGAGGACAAGAGGTAAATGCGCGTACTCAACACCGGGATGCGTGCAGTCAGACCGACTATGAGCGGCAGCTCGAAGGTCTGCACCACGGCGATGAATACATAGATGCCGACCGACAGTAGGCCGGGGGTGAGGAGCGGCAGCGTCACGCGCCGTGCTACCGACAACCAGTTCCCACCATGTACATAACCGGCATTCTCAAGCTGCGGATCCATGTTGCGGAACAGCCCACCGATCATGACGAAGGCCGTCGGCGCCACGCTGATGCCGGTGATGAAGATCAGCGCCCACATCGAATAGATGGTCAGCGGCCCGTCCGTGCCGGCGAACATGCGCCACAGGGCGTTGAGGATACCGCTTCCGGGATTGATCAGCAGAATCCAGCCGAAGCCGAGGATGACCGGCGGCACCGCCATCCAGGTGAAGAGCGCTATGCGTACGGCCGTTCGACCAGGCATGTCCGTCCGCTCGACCAGCCAGGCAAGCACCGTTGCGATCAGCAGGCCGAACAAGACGCTCCCAAATGCATAGACTGCGGTGTTGAACAGCAGGGTCAGAACTTGCGGGTCAGCCAGGATGGTCGCGAAATTGGATAGGGTAAATTCCCAGGTCTCGAAAGGAAGCGAATCCTCAGGCAGAAGAGCAGTGCGGAACAACATCAAGAGAGGCCCGATAACCAGGGCCCCAACGATCAGCAGCACGACGGTTTGCGCGACCCATGGCTGCCCCGCGTCGAGCGAACGGCGACGCGTTGTCGGTCTTGTCTCGCTTGTCATGGTCAATGCTCGGTCGGCACGATGACGCATCTGTCGAAGGGCACCGAAAAACGCATCTCGGACCCCGTCGCGACAGTGTCGTAGGAGTTGAGAACGATGCGCAACGGCGTGCCGCGAACAGTAAGCTGCGCCTCGACAGTGTCGCCAAGGAAGCTTCTGGCGCTTAGGGTTCCGGAGATGGCGTTGCCTTCCCCTACCGTGTTGCCCGGCACAAGGCCGAACGCCTGTGGACGGATGATACAGAGCCCTTCACTGCCGGCGTCCACATCGGAATCCACCAAGCTGCATATTTCACCGATTGCTGTTTCGAACCGGCGCAGTGTTTGTCCGCCAATGCGCTCTACGGTGGTCACACGACCGGGCAGCGTGTTGCTTCGACCGACGAAGTTTGCCGCGAAAGCCGTTCTGGGACGGAAGTAAATCTCCTCCGGTGCCCCGATCTGGACGATGGAGCCGCCATGCAGCACCGCGACCTGGTCGGACATGCCCATTGCTTCCACCTGATCGTGGGTGACGAATACGGTGGTAATGCCAAGCGATTTGACGAGCTGCCGCAGGTCCTCGCGCATCGTATCGCGCAAGCGCGCATCGAGATTGCTCAACGGCTCGTCGAGAAGGAGCAGGCGCGGTTCGTGGACGATTGCACGGGCCAATGCCACGCGCTGTTGCTGGCCACCACTGAGATGCGGAGCCAGTCGCTGGGCATGGTCGGCCAGCTTGACGCGCTCAAGAGCAAGCATCACGCGCCTGCGAACCTCCTCGCGCGGCGCCTTGTGACGACCGTGGACGAGCGGAAAAGCGACGTTGTCGAACACAGTCATGTGCGGCCAGATCGCGTAGGACTGGAACACCATGCCCAGCATGCGCTGGCTGGTCGGGACGTAGATCGACTTATCCGGGTTGAAGACTGTCTTGTCGCCGATCCTGATTTCGCCGCTATCTGGCGTCTCCAGTCCGGCAATGGATTGCAGCATTGTCGTCTTGCCACAGCCGCTCGGTCCCAACAGGGCAAAGAAATCACCTTGTTTTACCGTGCAGCTCACCCCACGCAGGGCGTGAACCGGCTGGCCGCCGCCGCGTGCGGCATAGGTCTTCTCAAGGTTTTCGATGACAAGCATGAGGCATCCAAGCTGGTAAAATGCAGCATGTCCCGCAGCGAAAACGGGACATGTACGACTGAAGACGGAGGCGTCAGTTGCCGGCGGAGGTGAGCAGCTTGGTCAGCGATGCGCGCAACGCTTCTTGAGCTGCGATCTCCTTCAGAGAGGTTGGCGTCGCGATCTTGGCGCCAGTCTTGGCAAGCGCGTCCTTGACGAAAGTCGCGGCAGCCGAACCCTCGTCGCTGATGCGCGGCATGGCCTCGAATTCGGACGCCACCTTGGTGCCATCCGTGGCGAGCCAGGCCATGAACAGCCGGGCAGCGTTTGGATGCGGCGCGTTTTCGGGAATGTAGATCAATCCCTGATAAATCATGACGTAGTCGGAGAAGAGCTTGAAGTCGACCGGCTGGCCTTTCTTCTTGGCGGCCTGCGCAGCGTGGTAAGTGATGATGCCAAGTGGCGCCTGGCCGACGGAGAGCGCCTGCATCACCACCGGACTGCCACGCTGTAGGATTGGCTTGTTCTCGACGAGCTTACGCGCGTAGTCCAGCATCTTATCCTGGCCGACGACATAAGCGATGGTCGGCAGCGGATTGAGGAAGAACGCGTTGAGCGCGAGCTTGCCGTTCCACTTCGGATCGACCAGGTCGGTCGTCGCCGTGGGCACGTCTTCAGCTTTGATCATGTTGGTATTCCAGCCGATACCATAGACCGCATCAAGCAGGTTGAACGTAGCGCCACGCAGATCCGGAATGACGTCGTTCACCACACGTTCAATGCCGGGCAACTCCTTGCCGAATACTTCGACCCACGGATACTCCTTGACCAAGCCACGGCTGCGCAACGCCTCCACGTCCTCGGCGCTGCCAAGGCCAATGATGTCGACAGAGCCCTGGTTGGCACCGGCTTCGGCAATGACACGAGCGTTGGTCTGAGGAGCGCCCTGTGGTGTCCATTCAAGCTTCACTGACAGGCCGAAGCGTTCGTTAAATGCCTTCTCTAGCGCCGCATGAGCCTCGGGCGAACTCGGATTGGTGATCCGGACGATGACGTTGCCTTCGTTCCTGGCGTTCTCAACAATGGTGTTGAAGTCGTCAGCCGCCGAAGCTTGCTGTGCAAAGGCCAGAAATCCGGTGCAAAGCACCGCACCGACAGCGGCGCGCTTAAGAAAAGTCATGTCATCTCCTCCAGAATACTGACTGCGCCGCAGAAATTCTGCGCTGGCAAATGGGTATAGTGGTCTGTACCGAGCGCCTCCAACGCCACGGTCACACCAAGCTGACGGCATCATTCACGGTAACTGCCCGCGCAACATAGTCCGAACGGACAGTATGCCGATTTTGCCACGTCAAACCTTGGAGATCGGCCACGGGCGTCATAGTCCGTTCGGACGGTTACTTGGCAAGGTGCAAGTCACTGTATGGTGTGCTTGGCCGGTGCTTGCACCCGCCTGCGAGGCTAGGGCACGTGGACGAAAATCGTGGGAGAGATGCCATTGGCAGCGTTCCTGGTCTTTGAGATCTCCATTCAGAATCGGGAGGAATACGACAACTACCGCTCCGCCGCGCGACCGATCCTCGACCAGCACGGTGGGCGCTTCCTGGTCCGCAGTGTTGATGGCAGGGAGGGCCGGATCGAGACCCTTGAGGGCGATTGGGCTCCCGAAAGGTTCTTTGTCATCGAGTTTCCCAGCTGGGATCAGGCGCGTAATTTTTATTTCTCCGAAGCGTATCAACGGAGCGTGCGGACCCGGTTCGCGTCCTCTGTCGGCAAGGCAATACTCGTTGAGGGCGAGCCTTGGACCTATGAGCGCTGACGACAATACAGAAAACCATAACTGCTGATGACCTTGAGTATTCCGTACTACTGCAAATCGATCGACTGGGATCAATTCATGGCGGATTATCCGCCACCGCCCCACTTCAACGCGACGACCGGTCGCTTATCAGCCGATGCGATGCATGCGTTGCAGGAGAAGCGGTTTCTCGATCGCGTCGCAGATGCGTGGCAGGTGCCATTTTATCAGAGGCACTGGAAAACCGTCGGGCTGGAGCCGGGCGATGTCAGCATGCTCGAGCATATCGACCGCATTCCAACGTTCAATAGCGATGACCTCAAGGGCGCGCTGGTGTCAGCTCCGCCATTCGGTGATCACTACAAGTTCACCCGAGCCGACTTCGGCAAGATGCCGCTGAAGATTCAGACCAGCGGCGGCACCACGGGCATGCCTCGTCCCACGTTGTTTGATCCTATTGCTTGGGAAGTGCAGGCCGTGCAGGCCGCGCGCGCCTTTTACGAACAAGGGGCCAGGCCGGGCGACGTTGTTCAGATCACCTATACAAATTCGCTCGCCAATTCCGCGTGGAACGCGTTTACAGGGTTGTTCAATTGGCTGGGCTGTGTGCCCGTGACGACCGGTACAGGCATTGTCACACCAAGCGAGCGCAAGCTTGAATATGCCAAGGAATGGGGTGTCGACTGGTGGTTTGCGCGCGGCGAGTATCTCGGCCGCCTGGCCCAGGTCGCCGAGGAGATGAAGTTCGACCTGCACCAACTGAAGACGCGGTTCCTTCACTCCTATCTCGGACCGGATGTCGAAGGTCGTCTCCGGCAGAAGCTCGAAGAGGCGTGGGGCTGTCCGGTCTACGACAACTACGGTAGCCACGAGATCGGCCTGATCGCGTTCGAAGGACGCGAGCGCAACGGCAAGCACATCAGCGAGGACACGGTCTATGTCCAAATCCTGAACACCGACACCGGTGCGACGTTGCCCTACGGTACGCGCGGCAACGTCGTCGCGACCAGCCTGCACAGGTCGGTGCCGCCGCTGATCCGCTATGATCTCCGTGACTTGATGATCATGACTGACAGGGAAGAATCCGAGTCAGGCCTGATCACGCGCAAGCTCTCCACCTTTTTAGGCCGTGCCGACGAAATGGTGAAGCTGCGGGGTACCAACGTCTACCCGCTAGCCTGTCAGAACGCGGTGACCAAGGACGATCGGACGACGGGCGATTACATTTGCGTCGCCTATCATGTCGGCGAAGGCCTCGGCCGCCGTGAGGAAATGACGGTACGTGTCGAGCGCAAGTCAACGCAAGTCGATGCGGCCGCGCTGGAAGCCGATATCCGGCGCGAGCTGTTCAAGGACCTTGGTGTCAAGGTTGACGTGGAAATCGTCGAGGCAGGCACGCTGGCCGAGCATACCCGCCTTGGCCGCGACAAAGTCCGGCGCTTGCTCGACCTGCGAAAGGCCTGACATCAGGGCGCCAGGTGTCTCAATCGTGGATTGCTTTCGGGCTATCATCGCCAATGCGGCAGCTTACTTCAGCTGGTCTGGTCGTGGCGCAAGCGCAGGCCGTCCACGAAGACATCCACCAGGCGAATGACCGTGTCCTGCCAGCCTGGCTGCTCGCGCGTGTAGCACATGCCGATCAGGGCCCGCATGACGTCTTCAGGCGCGATGTCGCCGCGGATCTGGCCAGCTTCGACGGCGTTCGTCATCAGGTCGCTGACGGCGCGGCCCAGCCGCGCAGCGGAATCGGCGTATAGCTCGGTCGAGCTCCCGACAGCCGGGGAGAGTGCTGCAAGCATGCCTTTTTTGGTGGCGACCATGCCGATATTGGCATGTAGCCAGCGACGCAGCGCCTCCAGCGGAGGTCCCTCGGCAGCAAGCTTCACGGCGAGATCGACAAGCTGGTCGATCTCGCGACGGTAGACAGCCTGGAACAGCGCCTCGCGCGTCGGGAAATGGCGATAGAGCGTGCCGATGCCGACGCCTGCGGCACGAGCCACCGCTTCAAGGCTGGCATCCGGGCCGCCTGCGCTGAAAACATCCCGGGCAGCGACAAGCAGCCGGTCCCGGTTTCGCAAGGAATCGGCGCGCGGTTTGCGGCTTGCCTTTTCGATTTGCTGTCCCATTTCTGTTGTCATTCCAGTTACCGCTTGCAAAACGGAGGCATCCTCCGTATAAGGCCATATCAGATGGTTGGCACCTCCACCATTTTTGATGGAAGTGCCGCCTTCCGACAAAGCGTGCTGCCTGCGTCGCACAGCCGACCTATCAGGTCGACAAAAATCTGAGACATCACAATCGGAGCAACCATGACTCTGTCCCTGTGCCTTACGGTCAATGGCGTCCGCACGGACGTTACGCTCGATGATCCAAGGGTAACGCTGCTCGACCTTCTGCGCGAGCGGCTTGCGCTGACGGGAACGAAGAAAGGCTGTGATCGCGGCCAATGTGGCGCCTGCACGGTGTTGCTGGACGGGCGGCGCATCAACGCCTGCCTTGCGCTGGCAATCAGCCTTGACGGCGCCGATGTCGTGACCATCGAAGGTCTTGCGCAAGGCGACGTGCTCGATCCGGTCCAGGCCGCTTTCATCGCCCATGACGGCTTCCAATGCGGTTTCTGCACGCCCGGACAGATCATGAGTGCGGTTGGCCTCATCGGCGAGGGCAAGGCCGGGGACGACCCGGAGCGCATCCGCGAAGGCATGAGCGGCAATCTCTGCCGCTGCGGCGCCCATGCCGGGATCATCGAGGCGGTGCTCGACGCGCACAAGCGCCTTGCCAATGACGAACGGAGGATCGCATGAACCTGTTCGATTACGTCCGCCCCGCTTCGGTGGCCGAAGCCGTTGCCGCTGGCTCCGAACCCGGAACTGCCTATCTTGCCGCCGGCACCAATCTCCTGGATCTGATGAAGGGTGGCGTATTGCGCCCCAGCCGGCTCGTCGATGTGACCCGACTGCCGGGACTGGACACGATCGAGGCGCTGGCTGGCGGCGGCATGCGCATCGGCGCCATGGTGCGCAATGCCGACCTGGCCCGTGATCCGACCTTCGCGGCAGCGTATCCCGTAGTGGCGGAAGCACTGCTGTCGGGCGCCTCGCCACAGCTGCGAAACGCGGCCACTGTCGGCGGCAATCTCATGCAGCGTACACGCTGCGCCTATTTCCAGGACCCCGCCAGTGCCTGCAACCGCCGCGATCCGGGCGCGGGCTGCGACGCGCGCGGCGGCGAAAACCGTACCCACGCCGTGCTCGGCTGGTCCAATGCCTGCATTGCCACGCATCCGTCTGATTTCTGCGTCCCGCTCGTTGCGCTTGATGCGGTGGTCGAGATCGAGGGGCTAAACGGCCAACGGGACGTCCCGTTGGAAGACTTCCACCTGCTTCCCGGCACGACGCCCGCGCGCGAAAGCGTCCTTGAGGCAGGCGAATTGATCACCGGATTGCGCCTGCCGCCGGAGGCCGGCCGCTTCCGCGCCAACGCCCGCTATCTGAAGCTGAGGGAGCGGACGTCATTTGCCTTTGCCCTCGTCTCCGCCGCTGCGGCGCTGCAGATCGAGGGCGGAACGATCCGGGCGGCCCGGCTTTGCCTGGGCGGTGTCGCCGCAAAACCCTGGCGCGCCCGTGCCGCCGAGACGCTGCTGGAGGGGTGCGCGCCTACCGCCGAGGCATTTGCCGAAGCGGCCGAGATGGCGCTCGCTGGCGCGACGCCCTCAGGCGACAACGAATACAAGATCGAACTTGCGACACGCGTTGTGAAGCGCGCCTTGCTGCTTGCGGCGGCGGGAACCCCCGACCGCATGCCTGCACTGCCCGCTTCCCTCTTCGGATCCGACAGCGGAGTTCTCATCCATGGCTGACACCCTTCCATTTCCCACAGCGCATGTCCGGCTCGGCTCCAGCAGCGGCCAGCCGCTGACCCGGCGCGATGGCCGCCTCAAGGTTACAGGTGCGGCGACCTATGCTGCCGACAACCATCCTGCAGCGATGCTGCATGCCGTGGTCGCGGTCAGTACCATTGGCCGTGGCAGGGTCACCTCTCTTGATGTGACGGCAGCCAAGGCCCATCCCGGCGTTGTCGAGGTGATCACCCCTGCCAACCGGCCGCCGCTGGCGCTCGATCCCGATGGCAAGCATGGCCTCTTCGGCTTTCGCATCGAGGCGTTGCAGGACGACAGTGTGCGTTATGCCAAACAGCCGATTGCCGTTGTCGTTGCCGACACGCTGGAGGCTGCGACTGAAGGCGCGCGCCTGCTTGCCCCGACCTACGAGGTGGAGCCCGCGCGGATCGGATTTGATGGCGGCGAGCGTTATGATCCGCCTGCGGTCGGCATCGGCACGGAGCCCGACTTCGATCGCGGCGATCTGGCCGCAGGTCTTGCCGCGGCAACACATCTTGTCGAGACGGAATACGAGACCCCGCCCCAGTATCACAATGCGATGGAGCCGCATGCAATCGTTGCCGAATGGGATGGCGACCGGCTCACCATTGACACGCCGAACCAGGCCATCGTGATGGCTAGGGCAGGATTTGCCGCATTCTTCGGCATTCCGGCCGAAAACGTGCTTCTACGCAGCCCGTTTCTAGGCGGCGGCTTCGGATCCAAGGCGATCCTTGTCGGTCCGCAGATCCTTTGCATTCTCGCGGCGCGGATGCTTGGACGGCCGGTGAAATTGGTGCTGCCACGCGACCAGATGTTCGGGCCAGTCGGGCATCGCGGGGCGACGCAACAGCATCTTCGGCTTGGCATCGATGCGCAAGGGCGGCTGACGGCCCTGGAGCATCACGCTGTGGCGACCACGAGCAGCTTCGACGATTTCATCGAACCCGCCGCCAATGCTTCGCATAACCTCTATGCCAGCCCGGCAATCTCGACCCGGCATTCGGCGATGCGGGTCGATACCGGTACGCCCGGCCCCATGCGGGCACCGGGCGAGGCATCCGGTTCGGCCGCACTCGAATGCGCGATCGACGAGGCAGCGTTGGCCTGCGGGCTCGATCCGTTGGAATTCCGCCTGCGCAACTATGCCGAGACCGACCCGGCGACGGGCAGGCCGTTTTCAGCCAAGGCGCTGCGCGAGTGCTATGCGCAAGGCGCAGAACGGTTCGGCTGGGCCGGGCGGCCGCTGGCATCGCGGCAGATGCGCGACGATGCCGGTCTCCTTGTCGGCTGGGGCATGGGCAGTGCCCTGTTCCCCGCCCCGATGTTCCAGGCACAGGCGCGCGCCACTCTGCGTAGCGACGGCACCGCGCTAGTCGAGACCGCCGCCGCCGACATGGGCCAGGGCGCCTGGACGGCACTTGCACAGATCGCCGCCGACGGGCTTGGGCTCGATATCGACAAGGTCGAATTTCGCGCCGGCTCGTCAGACCTTCCCGACGGCGGGGTCGCCGGCGGCTCCGCCCATACCGCGACCGCGGGAGCTGCGCTCCACAGTGCCGGAGCCGGTGTCATTGCCAAGCTTGCCGAGATCGCCACCAACGACCCAAACTCTCCCCTGTTTGGCGCCGGCAATGCCGGCGTCGAGGCGCAGGGTGGACGCCTTTACCACAGTAACGACAAGAGCCGGAGCGAAAGCTACTCCGACATCCTGGCGCGGGCAGGCCTCGAGACCCTCGAAGGCAGCGGCACAGGCCATCGTGATCCCGCCAACGCGGAAGCGCGTGCCATGTTTTCGCATGGCGCGGTGTTCGCGGAGGTCAAGGTCGACCCGGATCTGGGTCAGGTAAGGGTTACACGGCTTGTCGGCGCCTTCGCCGCCGGGCGCATCATCAACCCCAGATTGGCGCGCAGCCAACTCTATGGCGGGATGATCTGGGGCCTTTCCTTCGCACTGCACGAAGAGGCGATCCACGACCGCCGCACAGGTCGACCGATGAATGCTGATTTGGCAGCCTATCACATCCCCGTCCATGCCGACATTCCCGAGCTCGAGGCGCTGCTGATCGACGAGGATGATCCCTACGTCAATGGACTGGGAATCAAGGGCGTCGGCGAGATTGGCATCACCGGCACTGTAGGCGCTATCGCCAATGCGATCTGGCATGCCACCGGGGTAAGGGCGCATCGCTTTCCGATCCGGATAGAGGATATTGTCTCCTAGGCCAGATAGCATGCCGAGAGGTCGCTATGGTGAACACGGCAATCAGAATGTGCGGATGTCGGGTTTTACAGTTGCGAGGACAGGATTCGGCACTTCTGTCCCGAAACTGATCGCGGTCCCAGGCTCCGACCAGACACGGCACCAACAGCAACAGAGATCAACCACGCGACCAGACCCTGCATCTTCTAGGCGGGGTCGGCGTCATCAGCCTTGGCGCTGGCGCCTCCCCTCTTCGAAACGCCCTTTGCGGAGCATGTAGGAACGGCGCGGTTGGCTCGCGGGACGCTCAGGTTCACGCGGGCGCCGTCGAATCTCGATGGTAGTTTTCGAGATGTCGACCGCGCCCGGCATTCTCAAGAGGCAGTGGCGACCATTCTGACGCGCCCCGAAAGACCCCAGAACAAAACGAAACTGCTGATCACCGTAGCCGGAGCGGAAAGCAGTTCCCATCCAGGTACCATCAGGAGCCCGATGCCGAGTGCCACCGCGCTGAACCAGGCAATCATGCCGGGCGCATAATAGGCGGGGAATTCGTCATCTGACTGTTCGCCCTCCTCGCCCGTACCGTCATGTTGCCCGCACAGGATGTATGCCAGCGCCACACCGACCCAGGCGACAACAAATATCCCTTGGTAGGCGAGAGCTATGAGAATGTACTGGAAGATATTCGCAAGCATGACGAAGTAAACGATAATACCGACAATGATTGCCCAGACGTATTTTGGCATTTCCAGCTTGAAAACCAATCTGAAGAATGCCTGCATGTTGACGGTCGACAGATAGAAATTTGTTGTATTGATTCTTGTTTGACTGATCCATACGAACAGCAGCCCAAAAGCGCCCATCATGACGATGAGCGCCTTGACGACGGAGACCTCGGATGTTGCTCCCTCAAGCGGGATGGTCTGCACGAGGAAGATGCCGATGAGGCCGTTGACGAAGTAAGTCAGCGTGTAGAACGGCAGGCCGAAATTGAACACGGCGTGGTAGTTCTCGTCTTCCTTCTTGCCGAAGCGGGCAAAGTCGAAGGTGCACATCATCATCCACCACACGCCCATGAAGGCGATGAAGACATTGATCCAGCCATAGGGCGGAGCGCCGCCCGCAGGCGTCATGGTAAGCCACGCATTGCTGTAGCCGTAGTGGGAAATGGCGTAGACCACTGTGCCAAGCAAGCCCAGAAGATACAGCGGCAGCAGATAGCCGTTGAACTTGTCGAGCCAATGCTGGACGCTGCCCAAGATGAGCGGCACGCTGTAGATGCAGACGATCAGTGCTGCGACAGCGAAGGTCAGGCCTTCAAAGTAGTATGTCGCAGCGGTGGCGATCACCGAGCCTTCGAACACGGCGTAATAGATGCTGCTGACCGCGTAGATGAAGGTTGCGATCGCCGATCCGTAGCGGCCGAACAGCAACCGGGAAAATAGCGAGACCGACAGGCCCGAGCGGATTGCGTAGCGGGTTATTACTGCATTGATCGCCGAATAGGAGATAACGGTCAGTATCAGGCCAATGATCGTATTGGCCGTGCCATATATCTCGGCGAGCGTTGCCGAGATGATCAGGAAAAACATGGCGCTGCAGATCGCCCAAAACGCCATCGTAAGATTGAGCTTGGGCATGCGGCCACTGGGTGGGACAGGCCTTTGCGAATAGTCTAACTCACCTGCGACATCGAGACTTCCAGACATGACTGTTCTCCAGATTGTCGTTTGATCGGGAACTCCAATAGCCAAGAAGGCAGCAAGCTCGATCTCGAGCTTGCTGCCTGTCCGGGTCAGGCGACTTTCAGGGTCGCGTTGGCGGCTTGGCCCGATGCCGTCCAGTAGGGAACCGTCCGACGCTTCAGCATCTCGCGGAACTCGGCGGTGGTCTTGGGTAGAAGCTCGCCCGACCCCCAGTCGACGATGACGCCGTATTGCCTGATCAGATCGAGCATGTTGAGCTTCTTGTCGCGATAGAGGGCTGCGATTTTCGCGGCATCTTCGTTCAGCCATTCCTTGCGGTGGCTGGCGATGCGTGCCCGCTCCGCCAGTGTCGCATTCTCGTCGATCTTGTATTCGTTGAGATCTATGTCGATCACATGGACGATGACGCCGTAGTCCTTCTTGGCCCGCTCAATGGAAACGTAGCCTTCGACTACGTCACTGAGCACGCTATTGATATCGCGCTTGAGCGGATCGCCAAGGCCGCCGCCGCCGGCCGAGGGGCGCTGGACGGTGTCGCCCTGCTGGAGCGGCACACCGGAGAAGAGGGAGCCAAGGTAGCGCTCCGTCTCCTGGCCCGGATTGACCCAGACACCGTGCGGGATGGAGGGCAATCCGCCCCACAGGCCCCAGGTGATCGAGCGTTCGCGGTCGCAGCAGTAGGACACCACCGTGCGCTCGCAGGCATAAAGCGTGCCGCCCTTCTGAACGCCGAGACCGCCACGGAACTCGCCGGGGCCGCCGGAGTCGACCATCAATTCATGGCAAGTCGTCAAGACAGGCGACAGGCGCTCCTGGCCTTCGAAAGGCTGGGTTCCGAGCTGGACGCCGAACACCGGTCCGGTGGCCGCCCAGCCGTCGCGGCCGTTTCGCGCACCCCAGCCGCCGACCATCCAATCGTACCACATGAAGTATGGCTTGCCTTCGTGACGGGTATCGCGGCCGCCGATCAGCAGGTAGTCGAGGTTGAAGGTGCAGGCCATGGCCCGCTCCGGCAGGACCTCGGCCCAGAGCTCGAAGACCGCGTTCATGATCTTTTCGAACGGACCTGATGCAAAGCCGGCGACCGGCGTCGGCCATTCGGCGTTGACGACCGAGCCCAACGGACCCGCATCGACAGTAACCACGCGGTAGAAGCCGGAGTTCATCGGAATGTCCGGCGATTGCATCTTGGTTCCGGCAACGACTGCCGCGAATGCGCCGCCGTAGCAGCAGTTCAGGAACGAACCGACAGACTTGGGATGCGATCCGGTCAGGTCATAATGGACGCGGTCGCCATCGATGGTCATCTTCACCTTGATGGGGACAAGGCCTTCGCCCAGGTCAGGGTCAACGTCGATGTAGTCGATGGTCTCCCAGGTGCCATCAGGCAAATCGGAGATGCGCTGGCGCGTCATGTCCTCGACGTAGTCCTGGACCTCATTGAACGACTTCTTGATCGTGTCGACGCCGTATTTGTCGCACAGACGCTGCACCTCGCGTTCGGCAAGGCGGCAGGCTTCGGCCTGGGCCTGGAGGTCGCCGATGATGTCGCTGGGCGCACGCGTGTTGTGGGCGATCAGTTCGGCGACGTCGGAAAGATAGACGCCCTTGCTGTAAACCCGGACCGGCGTGATGCGCAGGCCTTCGGCCATGTGATCGAGCGCGTTCACGTTGAACGAGCCGGGGACAGCACCGCCGACATCCGCCCAATGGCCGTTGGCCTGGGCATAGCCAAGCAGCTCGCCCTTGTAGAACATCGGCGCAAACAGCCGCGTATCGTTGAAGTGGGTGCCGCCCTGGTAGACGTCGTTGATGACGAAGACGTCGCCCGGATGAACGTCGTTACCGAACTTCTTGATCACCGCCTTGGCGGTCAGGTGAAGCGTTCCAACGTGAGCGGCGATATCGCCACTGCCTTGCATGATCGTGTCTCCGGTCGGGTCGCACAGGGCCGAGGAGAAGTCGCGGGAGTAGATGACGAACGAGTAACAGGTACGCAGGATCTGCTCGGCCATCTGGTCGACGATGTTGACGTAGGCGTTCTTCAGAACCTCAAAGGTAACTGGATCGAGCGTACGGCGATCTTTTTTCGGTGCCATTTCCAATCTCCAATTCAAATTTGTGTGGCGTGAGGGGCGTCGTTCACGACTGTTGGGGAACGTGCATCCTGATGATCAGGTACTCATCCACTTCGGCCTTGATCCCGGGCGGCACGACGATTGTGGAGTCGAGCTGGTCGATGATCGCGGGACCAACGACAACCGCGCCTGCATGCAGGGTCGAGCGGTCGTAGATCGGCGTCTTGATCCGCTCGGGCGCTTCGTCGAACCGCACCAGGCGTTCGCCGACAGGGGCCGGGAGCGGGGCCTTGCGCAGTTCGTGCTTGGCCAGCTCCGCCTTACGGTTGAGGCCGGTGGCCTTGACCTGGATGCGGCAGACTTCAACCGGGGCATCGGGCCGGGAGTAGTTGTGCTCGCGGCCATGCTCCTCGTGGAACTGCTTGACCGCCTCGTCGAGGTTGGCGATGTCGGCGCTGACCGGGATCGACATGGACCGCCACTGGCCGAGGTAGCGCATGTCAATGTAGCGCTGGAACAGCATCTGCTCGGGAGAGATATCCTCGCTCAACAGGCGGTCGTGGCCGTCTTCCTCCAGGAGGCGGAAGGCATTGTTGAGTTCGGCCATGTCGATATCGCTGACCGTATCGGTGTACATCTGCGTGATGTCGTGGGTGATGTCGACAAGCAGGCAGCCCATTGCTGACGTGACGCCAGGGTTCGGCGGGATCAGGACGACTGGGATGTACAGATCCCGAGCCAGAGCCACGCCGTGCAACGCACCCGCACCGCCGAAGGCGACCAGCGCGAAGTCGCGTGGGTCGTAACCCTTGCGTAGCGAGACCAGGCGAACGGCGTCCGCCATGTTGGCATTCGCGACCTTGAGGATCGAAAGTGCCGCTTGCTCCGCATCCATGCCGAACGGCTCGGCGATGACGCGGTTGATGGCACCTTCTGCAAGCTTGACGTCCAGCTCGACCTTGCCGCCGGCGAGCTTGGTTCCCAGGCGTCCGAGGAACACGTTGGCGTCGCAGTTGGTCGGCTCGGTTCCGCCCTGATTGTAGCAGACCGGTCCAGGCGTCGAGCCGGCCGATTGCGGTCCGTTGCGAAGCGCGCCAGCCACGTCGCGCCAGGCCAGCGATCCGCCGCCGGCGCCGATGGTCAGGACCTCGATGCTCGGGAAGCGGATCGGATAGCCATATTCGACATGCCAGTCGTTCGTCACATGGAGATGGCCATCAGAGCAAAGGCTGATGTCGGTGCTGGTGCCGCCCATGTCGAGGCTGATGGAGTTTTTGTATCCAGCCAACTCGGAGATGAAGCGGCTTGCGATTGCACCGGCCGCGATACCGGAAGCAGCCAGGCGTGCGGCGAATTTTGTCGCGCCCTTGGCGGTCATGACGCCGCCGCCCGAATGCAGCAGCAACACATCTCCGGCATAACCGCCGTCCTGCATGCGGCTTTCGAGCTCGGCGCCATATTGTCCCGCGACCGGCCCCAGGACGGTGTTTGCGACGGTCGTGTTGAAGCGTTCATGCTCGAAGATTTCCGGCATGATGTCGCTCGACAGCGAAATCGAAACGCCGGGCAGTTCCTCCAGCAGGATGTCGCGCATCCGCTGCTCGTTTTCGGGATTGACGAAGGAATTCACGAAGCAAACGGCGATGTTGTTGACGTTGCGCTTCCTGATCACGCGTGCGAGTTCGCGCGCCTCCGCTTCATTGACGCCCTCAATGACCTTTCCGGAGTAGTCGATGCGCTCCGTGACCACCAGCCGGTCACGGCGCGGCAGATAAGGAGGGGCCATTTCCTTATAGGTGTCCCAGAGATCGTCACGCGTGCCGCGCCGAATTTCGATGACGTCGCGAAAGCCTTTGGTGGTGACCATGATGGCAGGCGGGAAGCGGCGGGTGATCAGCGCGTTCGTCGCCAGCGTCGTCCCGTGCGAAAACAGGATGATGTCCTTCAGGTCGACGCCACCTGCTTCAATACCCTTGAGCACACCGTCGATCGGATCCGGCGTCGTTGGCGTCTTTGCGACGTGTATCTTGCCGGACGCCTCATTCAGGATGCACACATCGGTAAACGTGCCGCCAACATCGCAGGCTACGCGCACCGCAGTGCCAAACGTCTCTACTTTATTCACTTCTGTCTCCTCCTCAGGCTGATGTTTGTTCTCAGTTCCCGGAACGTGCCGTTTTTTGACAAAACTCCGCACGTCTGAGATTCATTGAGAATCTCAGAATTTTTTATTTGTGAGCGACTTACGCTGCTCCAAGCGGCAATGGGTATTGTCAGCGTCGTTGCTGTCTGCGAAACCGCAGAAAGTACGGTCGCAGCGCACTGGTGATAAAACGCAAAAAGGCTCCGGCGGAGGTAACCCGCGGGAGCCTTTTTGCTCTATTCTCAGCCCGCATCGTTGCAGGCCTGATGACGATGATCATCCGAGACTTGCACATTTCTGTCAACCGGCAATTCGCGTGAAGCGTACAACGCCCAGCAAAACCGCATCTTGCGCGGTTTGCCGGCTCGGCAACGGGTCTGCCGAGGCGCTCGCAGCGCTGAAGCTCCAAACTGCATCTCGTCTTCGAACACGAATGCCTCCGGCCGAACCGCTAGCGAGTTGACTGGCAACGTCGCTTCAGGCACAACTTACGTAAGGACAGCGATGTCCTTATCGGTCGAGCAAAGGCGCTTGCTGCGGTTCCCCGCGCTGGGCGCTTTTTTTGTGTCGAGTTCGCGGATGCAAGATCTGACGGAGTTGGCAATTGATAGCGAAAAAGACCGAAGAGCCGATTAGGGTCGGCATTTTGTTCTCCCAGACCGGGGTTACGTCGGTGATGGAGCGCAGCATGCTGAATGCGACGCTGTTTGCGATCCAGGAGGTGAATGAGGCCGGTGGTATAAACGGGCGTGAACTCGTCGCCGTCGCCTATGATCCGGGCTCCGACGCTGTCGTCTACAACCGAATGGCCAACCGGTTGCTTACCGAGGATGGCGTCAAGATCATTTTCGGCTGCTACATGTCGAGCACCCGCAAGGCGGTGCTGAGGGCCGTGGAGCGCCGCAACGGCCTGCTCTGCTACCCAGCCCAATACGAAGGCTTCGAGTACTCCCGAAACGCCATCTATTGTGGTGCGGCACCCAACCAGAACAGCGTTCAGCTGGGCGAGTATCTGCTGAACAATGTCGGCACGCGGTTCTACATGGTCGGTTCGGATTACATCTGGCCGCGGGAGTCCGACCGGATCATGAACGAGATGGTGCTCAAGCATGGCGGAGAGGTGGCCGGCCGGGGATATCTGAAGCTCGACGCCGAGCGTTCAGCCTACAAGCCGCTGATCGCGGACATCAGGCGCAAGCAGCCGGATGTGATCTTTTGCAATTTCGTCGGCGAAAGCATCGTCCATTTTTACCAGGCGTTTGCCGAGGCTGGATTGGATTCGAAGATCGTGCCCATCGCCAGCCTGACGACCAGCGAGTCCGATATCCAGGCAATGGGTATCGATGTGGGCGTGGGGCACATCACGTCGGCGACATATTTCCAGTCGGTCGGCGGGCTGCAAAACGAAAGATGCGTGGAGCGCTACAAGCAGAAGTTCGGCAGCGACGTGGTGACGAACATGTGCTGGGAGGCAGCCTATTTTCAGGTGCATGTCGTGGCCAACGCTCTGCGGAAATCCAATACCGACGACGTCGAAACCCTACGGCCAGCCATTCTGGGCTCAGAATTCGAAGCTCCCCAGGGGCGCATCCGGATCGACCCAGATAACGCGCACACCCATGTCTGGCCGCGGGTCGCGCGCGCGCGCGAAGACGGCCAGTTTGAAATCCTGTCAAAATCCGCATCGGCAATTCGGCCTGATCCCTATTTGGCTAGCTACAATCCGGCAGAATGGGGGGAGCGACTGGCAATGCTCTCAATGTAATCCAGTGCCAAGGGCATCTGGCCCAGCTAACGAAACCACCATTGGCAATGCGTTGATCCTCCTGGCTCGCGACATTGCCACGTTGAGGAACGATGGTATCACGTAGCCCCCACGTGGCGCCGAACGAGGGATCGGCGCCGATCCTGATTAAGGACATACGCTCCCTCCGCGTCCTGCTGCTTCAACCCAAGAGCAGCGAGGGAGAGGAACTGTGGCAGCATCTCAACCGGATCGGCTGCCAGGTGCAAACGAACTGGCCGCCTCCGGCCGAAATTCCTCTTAATATCGATGTCGTTTTTGTCTTCGTCCGGCCCATCGTCGAAGGCGATATCGCCTGGAATTGGAACGCGGATGACCCGCCGGCGGTCCTGATTGCCATTGTCGACTATGAGAACCCCATCATCGTGGAGAAAGTGCTGCGCCTTCGAGCTCAGGCAGTCATCGGATTGCCGCTCCGAACTTTCGGCATTCTCGCAAACATATTGCTGAGCGTGAACAACCACCGGCGCGAAGAGAGACTGCGCTCGCGTGTCGAGCGGCTTACGGCGAAATTGAAGGCGCACCGCGACATAGATAAAGCCAAGGGGATTTTGATGGTCACCAACAAGGTGTCGGAGCAGGTGGCGTACGAAACCTTGCGCGATCAGGCCATGAACAAGCGCACCACCATCGAAGCGATTGCATTGGCTATCATCAATGCCAGCGACCTGCTGATGCTACCCGTGCACGAAGCAGCGGACGTCGCGTAGGTCAACGACACACATTGGCGAAAATGTGCTGCCGCTAGTCCGCGATCGGACGTCGCCAAGATGTCTGCAATTGCATCAGCTCCGACGGTCACCCCGGACTATGAATGGGGTCGTCTTGCAACTGGCCATTGACAGAATGGCGTAAATTTCAGACGCTCTAATGCATCACGCCCGCGCCGAAGCGGGCCGATAGCAGAGCAAAAAAGCTCCCTCGGGTTACTCCGTCGGGAGCTTTTTGCGTTTCAGGACCGAACGCAACCAAAGAGCAGACGGGCGGCGGCTAGCCCATCGTTGCCGTAGAACCGACATCACATTGAACGGAGGCGGGAACAAATGAGAAGAACGGACCTCGGTCTTCGCGTGCAGCCACGAGAATCCTCTGAAAGCACTGGGGCAGCACTGACCTTGTACCAGAATCCGCATGCTTTGCAGGATGTGACGGGCAATCAGCTTGAAGTGGCGATCGGCCGGGAAGTGCGAACATGCCGGCGAAAACATGGCATGACCATCATGGATCTCGCGCGAGCGGCAGGTTTGTCGCTCGGTATGATGTCGAAAATCGAAAATGGTATCATATCTGCTTCCCTCACCACGCTGCAGGCCCTGTCGCGCGCGTTAGGCGTACCGCTCACCTCATTGTTGAAACGCTTCGAGGAGTCGCGAGATGTCATGTTCGTGAAGGCTGGTGCGGGCGTCGAAATCGAACGGCGCGGCACTCGTGCCGGTCACCAGTACAACCTTCTCGGCTACATTGACTCCGGCCCGGGCGAGGTTTCAGTCGAGCCCTACCTGATCACGCTGGCCAAAGACACAGACAGATTCCCCCTATTTCAGCATGCCGGCATGGAATTCCTCTACATGCTGGAAGGAGAAATTGTGTATCGCCACGGCACCACGCTCTATCGCATGTTGCCCGGGGATAGCCTGTTTTTCGATGCTGATTCACCCCACGGCCCAGACCAGCTGACAAAGCTTCCGATCCGCTTCCTGTCCGTCATCTCATATCGATTGGGAGGTAGCTAGCGGCGTGCCTACTCGTCAACGTCCCATCCTTCCGAACATGCCAATGGTCAAATTTTCTTCCCACTGCAACGAACTCGGCACCCGTGCGTTATTGCATACTCGTTGCGGAGGTCGCTTTTTTGAACACCCTTTCCTTCAATCTGCCAGTTCATGTCGGCGACGTGGACAACGTCGAGTGGGAAATCTCCTCTGTTCACGATGCGCTGACATTTCTCGAAAGATGGCCCCATGAACGGCGCGGCCCTATCTACCAGACGGCATTGAGAGCCTGTAAGGCCTCAAAGGAGGCAAGGCTGCCCTGTGGCGATGGTCGACTGGCGTTTATCGGCTTCGCTCGTTCCGCCGGCATTTTTCGATCTGCGACAGTCCCGCTTTCCGTTGCACCAACGCCTCCAAAGCCGCGCGAGAACTTTTCCACGTAACTATTCGAAAGGCAGCGCGCAGCCGAGCGGCAACGGCGGGAAAGCCGCGCGTTTATGCAACCGCCCTCTCGCTTGCGCGTTGAACCCAATGGAATTTACGCAGAACATTTGGCTAAAGGACGGTGAGTTCTCGCTTCGCGAGGTTGTCTCGGTTCCTGAGGCTGTCGAATTCCTGGAAGCGTGGCCGCTGGATAAGCGCAATCCGTTCTTCCACCTGGCGGAAAACGCTCTGCAGGGCGCCATCAACGGATCCATACCGATAGAGAACGCCAAGGAGTCCTTTGAGACATTCTGCAACGAGGCAGGAATACTGGCTCAAGCGCCGATGAAGGATTGAGCCCACTTCACGTTCTTCTTGGACGACGCATCCGACAGCTGGAATTAAGAGGAGCCGACGGGAACGAATCCCGTCCCGCGACGTTCTTATCAGGTTGTAATTGAAGGAAAAAACATGGCTGACGCACCCAAGGCTGCCTCCCCTGATATCGCAGATATCCAAAAGACATTCGAAAAGCAGATCTCCGAACTGCGCAAGGAGATTGCCAAGATCAACAAATCCATTTCACAGCGAAGCGCCGAGCTGTTGGACGATGCTCGCGACACGGCGGCCGAAGTCTATGACAGTGCATCGGGGCGCGCGTCACGGGCCGCTCAGCAGCTCCGCACACAGGCGCAGTCGGTATCCGAGATTGCGCGAGAGAACCCGCGCACGACCACCGCCCTGGTCGGCGCGGCCGCCCTCATCGGCATTTTGATTGGCTTGGCCGCCGCAAAGGCGTCGAGCGAAGCAAGTCGTCACTGGTACTGATCGTTACCGCTGACCAACCGAAGATACCTGTCGCTCAGAGATACATCTCAGTTTCCAAGGAGAGAGCCAAATGGCGTCATCAGTCCTAATCGGCATTCTGATCACATTTCTCGTGATCGTGCTGGTGCTCTACCTCGTGCAGCGGCTGCCTATCGACGGCAGAACGCGCCAGATCGCGCAAATCGTCGTGATCATTATCGGCATTATCTCACTGCTCAAGTATTTGGCGGTCTTTTAAACGAGACACCCTGGCGGGCTTTGCGGCACGTATCAAGCCCGGCGTGAAACGCGGTTCGATCGCGCGTAGCCGTTAAAGCGAATAGCGCGAGATTGCTTATTTGCACGTGCTACT
The DNA here is from genome assembly GCF_058808215.1 of Aminobacter sp. GW821-FHT11F06. Lineage (NCBI taxonomy): Bacteria > Pseudomonadati > Pseudomonadota > Alphaproteobacteria > Hyphomicrobiales > Phyllobacteriaceae > Aminobacter > Aminobacter sp. GW821-FHT11F06. The sequence goes on from NZ_JBXARL010000005.1 coordinate 208,080, forward strand.
GATCCAGATTACTTGACGGTTTGTAGCCTGCCGGCTCTCCTAACCTCTCACGCCTAAGCGTCGCCTGTCTCATTTCAATGGATGGAACACGCACAATTATCCGAGCTCGTGGATCATTACGCCCGGTACAACGGTTTTGGCGATCTCGCATAGGTGCTGGTGATGGGTCAGGTAGATCACCTGCCCCGCGCTCGCCATCTCTCCAAACAACCTGAAAACCTCTTCGGACCGGACATGGTCGAAGGTTTCCATGATGTCGTCGGCAATGAATGGCACCGAGGGTCGAATCTGGGCAAACTCGTAATAGCCGGCAAGCCTCAGGGCTAGGTAGAGCTGAAAACGCGCGCCCTTTGACAAGGCGTCGGCGACCTTGGATTGGCCGTCGCGCTGCAATGCGATCAGGACTTCGCCGCCTTTCACAGGTTGGGTTGCCAGACCCGAGTACTGACCGCGCGTGATGAGCGCGAAAGCGTCGGATGCCCGCGCCATCATCGCGGAGCGATGACGCTCTCGGTATACGCGCAGAGCATTTCCAGCGGACATAACGCCCAGTTTCAGCTCGATATAGCGGACAGCCTTTTCTTCGATTTCCAGAAGCACTGTGCGACGTTCGGCATCTATTCGGGCAACAGCGCTGTCGCCGCCAATGGCGTCCAACTTGTCGGCCGCTCGCGTCTGCCGGATAAGCTGTTGCTGGATTGTTTCGTCGATACCCCGAAGCCGTTGCTCGCTTTCAGCCTTCTCGATTGCGAGGCGATCGAAATCGAGATCATCCAGTATCGAGCGTGCCTGCACGATCCCTTCCACCGCAAGTTCGGCCGACAGCTGCTCCTCAAGTTCGGCCACGGCAGTGCGCAGACGATCCCTGTCGCGCAGCAGCTCGTCGCGTTCCACGACCTCGGATAGAGTGGTTACGCCAAAGACGCCCAGGACCTCGTTCTTGCGGCGCTCATGCGCCGCGATTTCGACATCGAGGACGTCACGAGCATCTTGCAGACGCTGCAGGTCATTGACGAGGTTTGCCTTCGCTTCGCGCGTGCGGTCGGCGCGTTCCAGACGTTCTGCAAGCCGGATCGCCAACTGTTCCGGCTCATCGTCGTCCGCCGGGTCACCCGCCTCGGCTGCAACAGCGGTAACCTCGGCAATGAAACTGTCTCTGTCTGCCTCCATCTTGCCGATGCGGAGCTGCATCGCATCCCGATCCTGGACGGTTTTGGACAGTTCAGCCAGTTGATCAAGTACGTTCCCGACACTGGGCGCCGAAAGCCCATTCGCGAGCCAGGTGCCCTCAAGCGCTTCGGCAACGCCGGCCAGCCATTCGTCCTCACGCCTTTCCGCCACGTCCACAGCCCGTCGTCTGGCTGCCAGATATTCCTCATTCGCGCTGACTGTTTTGATCGCCTCGGCGCGTTCAGCGTCCACTTTGACCTGCCTGTCGAGGAACAGCTCTGTGACGACCATGATCGTCTCCAAGCTCTCGGCGGAATCCGACCTTATGCCGACGCTCTCCAGCGCCCCGCTCAACTCCAGACGTATCCGGTCTCCCTCGTCGGTCGCCCGCCCAGCCTTATTACGTGCGACCTCGATCTCCTCCCAGGCTGCGAGCGCATCGGTTCGGGCAGAAATGCGGTCCTCGATCAGTTCGATCAGACGCTCAGGCGATGTTTCCAGGCGTTCGCCGAGCAGATCCCTTGCCGCCACGCGGATTTCCGAAAGCACGGCTGCCCCGTCCAGGTCGATCTGTGAAAGCTGGTCGCGCGCCCGCGAGATAACGGCCGCGGTTTCAGCGAGGCTGCGGATCGTCGTTCGGATCTCGGCGAGCTCCCGCGCATTGGCCAGACGAACCGCTCCAACATTATCGTCGCGAGCCAGCACTACCGCAAAATCGTCAGCTGTTTCACCCTTGAGGTCATGGCGATGCCTTGCCCAAGCCTCATCCCGGGCACGCCGAATGGCTGTGGCGGCTTCATCGTCAGTTACGTCCACCGAAGCACGAAGGGCGTCCAGCCGCGCCGAGAGCAGCTCGTGATTGCCCTGATATTCGCCAAGACGTTCGGAAAGGACCTCCCTGTTTGTCTTGAGCTCTGCCGAGCGACTTTTCCATGCACCAACCTGCCCGGCGCCAGGAACCAAAATATTGGCCAGCGCTTGAGCATCTCCCGACCAGGGATGCAGGCGGCGGATCGCTGCCTGCCATCGAATTTCGCTCTCGTCCTCCGCCTCTCGCGCTGTCTTGATTTCCCGTATGTGCCCACTCGCCCTGGCTTTCGACAAGGCCGAGGTCAGCCTTGCCCTGGCAGGTTCGGGGACCGCCCTTTCTTCGCCGACCCGATCTCGCGCCGTCTGAAGCGCATCGAGGGCGGCTGCGGCTTCGTCGCGGGCGACGCGCACGCTGGTGGCGATTCCGGATCGCTGTTCGACCATATTGCGAACGGCACCGACAACAGCGGCAGGCAAAAGCAGTGCTGCGGGCTCTGGCTCGGCGGACCTCCCCAGAGCGGCAAGGCAAGTCCCCACGGCGATATTGAGTATTTGCAGGTCCGTCCGGCGACTGGGCAGGTCCAAGCCAGCCGAGATATATCGCACCTTGCGATCCGCCAGCCCACGAACCCGCTCGGAGATCGCAAGGATGATGTCGTCCATCTCGACCGACGCGATTTTCATGGTCACGCGCGCGACCTCGTCGACGTTCGCTGACAGCCGCGTTCTCAGGCTGGCGTCGTCATCGATCATTTCAGCGACGCTGCCTGTCCAAGTCCGTGGCGGTGAAGCGATGTCGGGCAATTCAGCCAGCCGGGCTGTCTTGCGTCGGATATCCGCGAGGATCGGGACTGCGCGGAGGTACTTTGCAATGGTATCGAGTCGAGCCGACAGCACCGACCGTTCGGCGATGGTGCCCTCGTATTTTTCCGTCGCGTCAAGACGTTCGGCCTCAAGGGTCTCGAACGTCGAAGCCAATGTGTCGATTGCATCCTTCCCGGATTTCAGTTCCGCAAGTCGCTTCTTGAGAAGCGCAAGTTCGGTTCCGTGTGCCTGTCTCCGATAGAGCCCGTCCGCTTCCGCATCGAGCGCGCTCAATGTGTCACTCGCCTGGCCAAGACCGGCGCTGGCCGTGAACAGGAGCTTGCCCAGGTCGCCACGCGACTCCAGTATCGATTTTCCGCCTGCTTCCAGCGTCTCGTCGTCCAACGAGAACATGGTGCCGTATGCGTCCCGGGACAGGCCTGCGAGATGTGCCGTTATCGCCACTTCGCTCACCGGTTGGCCCATTGCGTTCAACAACGAGTTGTTCCGTTGTTTCGTGCGCGAGAACGTGTGCTCCTCTCCCGCGAATTCGAGCACGCCGCCGACGCGCATCGCGCTATATTCATGAAGGAAATTGTAGCGGCTGCGTTCTTCGATGCCGAACAGCAAGTCCAGATAGCCGGAAAGCGCTGTCGACTTGCCGGCCTCGTTCAGCCCGAACACGATGTGCAAGTCAGGCCCAGAATCCGGTCTTGGTCCGAACTCGATCGTCCTGTCGGTGAACTTTCCATAACGAATGAGATCAAGGCGCCGGAGCCTCATTGCGATCCACCTGCCTTGAGGCGGGCCGTGACCAGGTCAGCACTGCTGGCAAGAACCCTGTCGAGGAACAATTCCAAAGCGGCTTCATCCTTTCCGGCGAAGTCGCGCCCCTCGGGCGGAAGATCCGCAATCGTTTTCAGGACCAATGCCCTCGCTTCGGCGCGGAAGGCTTCCGAGCTGGCATTGGCGCGCATGGATTCAGCGAGTTCGAAAATCGGATCGGCGACGTCTTCGAATGCTTCCGTCCTGGGCGGAGAGAGGCCCAGCTCGAGCTTTTCCACCCATGTGTCGCCTGCCTGTTCCGCGACCTGCTCGGCTTCCGCCAGGAGCAGGTCCCTGTCGCGGATTAGTGCCCATGACAAAGGCGAAGCGCCGGTCAGGCCGAGACGGACCACAACTTGCCGGGATCTGACCGAAGCCCGGATATCCTCGAGCGCGGATCGGATTCGTCCGATGACTTCAGACCACTCCATCGTCCCGGTTAAGTCGACGTTCACCCGCTCGAATTGCGCGACACTCGTTGGCCTTTCCTCGATCTCGATGGAACGGTCGTCGCGTATCGTTACAAGGGTGACTGATTTTTCTCCGGCCTCGTTGATGTCCCTGCCTTGCGGCATTCCTGGCATCACCACTGTGCTTGCTCCAGGATGGACTTTCCGGACGTGGATGTGCCCGAGCGCCCAGCAATCAAAACCATGGCTATGCAAGTCAGCGACGCTGCACGGAGCGTAGACGTCATGACCGGGCGAACCGGCCAGGCTGGTGTGCATGATGCCCACATTGACCATTCCTTCGCGGGCAGCGGAATATTTGGCGAGCAGACTTTCCGGTGCCTTGGGACTCGCGAAACTCAATCCGTGGAACATGACGTCGAGCCCGCCCGCAGTCTGGAGCACGGGCTGCGGACGACCGCCGAAGATCGTTACCGTGTCCGGAAACACGAGCTGTTTCGATATCCGCGACATGGCGTCGTGATTTCCGCGGATCTTGAAAACCCTGATGCCGGCCTGGTGGAGGCGTGTCATCTGCGATGCCAAGAACCGCGCCGTTTTCATCGAAGTCTGGTCGCCATCATAAAGATCGCCGGCAATGACGAGGGCGTCGACACCCTCCGCAAGGCAGAGATCCACGATGGAGACAAAAGCCTGGCGACTGGCGTCTCCGACGCGTTCGGCAAGATCGGGGTTTCGCATCGCAAGCGAACGGAGCGGCGAGTCGAGGTGAATATCGGCCGTATGTATAAATCGAAATGCCATACGGCGCTCTCCAGCCACGGAACATAAGAGGTTCGACCGCAGCTCGATAAAAATTACACGATACGCGGTGTTGGCTGTCCTGAGCCCAGGCTACTTTTCATCTAGCGCTTATACCCGCGTAGCTCTCGCTGGCCTCTTATCACGTTGGAGGATGCAGTTGTCAAAGCTCAGCCAGCCGCTCGGCGTCTGCCTTGCAGGGCTACAGCAAAGCGGGCAGCGTTGGTCAGCCCCCTCGAACGCGGAAAGCCCTATCTTGGCATGCACGCCTGCAGATTCTTGCTCAGGCCACCACTTCAGCCATGTCGACTTCGGCTCGGCGACCAATGCCGGTCATGAAGTCGACATAGTGAGGCCTTGCCGCAATCTGTCGCCCATAATGACGGCGTAGAGCTGCGACGAGACTGCCGCCACGATCAAGCTGTTCATCGGCAAAACGAACCATCAATGAGCTTGGCCACGCCTGCGGGCGGATCTCGGACAGCCGCGCAAACAGGCTTTCAGAATCCTCTTGCGGATTACCTGTCGCCATCAATGTGAGCATAGCCGCTGTCGAGCGGGAGATGCCCTTGTGGCAGTGCACCAGGAAATGTCCGCTCGCAGCATCGGCTGTTTGCAACTTCAGGCGCTCCCCGAAACGGATGATTTCGCTGACATGTTCGGGTTGCGGCATGAGCTTGCCTGGCTCTGGAGCGATGATGTCATGAAAGCGCAGCGTTGTGCGGTAATGCGCCGGATACACGTCAAAAGCGCCAATCTCCGGGTGATCTGGGTCAAGAATCGAAAGGACATGCGTCACGTCACGGCCGCTTTGGGCGGGGAGTTCTTCAATTCCACAAACGGTCAAGGCAGGGAAATTCATTGTCGCCACTATAGTCCTTCGGCATCTGGGGTTGTTGTCTGAGTTGCTGGCCCATGCGGGCATCTCGCTTGGCCGACGTGAACTGACGCAGGTCGTCCTTTGGCTGCATCAATGGGGCCGTTTCATCTTTGCGGGCTAAAGGCGCTGTGCCGATCAACACTCGCAGAAGGGACAGGGCCACCTGCAGCGACGTCGAACAACGCATCGCGGAGCATGTGCCAGCTGTCTTCACTGGGCGCGCAAAGAATTCCGCCACTATGCGTTGCCGCATTGTAGGGCGAACCATCGAAACGCGCGGCAAATCCACCTGCTTCACGGTGGATCAGCCAGCCGGCGGCGTGGTCCCACGGCATGATCTTGCCTTGCAGCAGGAAATGGTAATGCCCGGCCGCGATCATCCGGTACTCGTGCGCGCCACTGCGATAGCTCGGCGCTGCCCGCACCTTGGCGAGATTGGTCAGCACCGTTGTCTTGACCGGTTCAACGAGTTGGTTCCACGCAACGCAGCCAGTCATGTCGTACAGGGGGGCCGTCGCCGCCACGTGAAGGTCATTTTGCCTGCCATCCGGCATTTCGATCCAGGCGCCCTCCCCGCGCAACGCAATGGCGACGTCGTTGCCGACAGGGTCCAGGATGAACCCAGCGATCACTTCGCCCTTCGTGGCCACCGCGATGATGACGCCGAATAGCGGCAATCCAGCCGAGAAGTTTTTGGTTCCGTCGATGGGATCCACGATAAACGCAAACTCGGCTTCCGCCAGACGATCGAGCAATGCCGGATTGGCAGCTGTCGCTTCCTCGCCGATAACCGTGGCGTCGGGGAAACGCGCGCGCAGCTTTGCCGTGATGGCCGCTTCAGCCGCCTCGTCCGCATCCGTCACAATGTCATGGATCGACGTCTTGAACCGAACAGCCCCTGGCGACAGGTTGCGCCAGCACGGCATGATCTCGGTTATCGCCACCTCGCGCATGATTTGCACGACGGCTTTGGCATCTTCGATGGTGACGATCATAGGATGTTCCCGTTGTTGGGCGGCGGCCGCTGACTTTGCCGCGGCCTGCATTGGCCGCCTGTGCGGCAGCGTCGGTAGCGGCGCGTGAGACTAGCCGCCGGCTTGGCGCCTGTATTCTTGCAGCGCAGCCGGCTTTGCCCGCTTGCACAGGCTTTGAGCCTTGTCGAAGACCAGGATGTGCTCCGGATTGAAGCTCACCCACACCTCTTCCTGGCCGAGACCTTGCGCGAATTTCGGGATCAGGGCCGTGACGGGATGTCCCTTGACAGTTAGGGACACGATTGTCTGTGATCCCATCGGCTGCACGATATCCACCACCGCTGCGACCGCGCCGGTGACCGGCTTTGAGTGGATCTCGACGTGTTCCGGCCTGATTGCAAACGTCACCGGGCCATCGACGTCAAAACCGTCCGCGATAGGCATGCTGAAATCGGCAAACATCGCTCGCGGTCCCTGCGCGTCGCCACCGACGTGACCGGGAAGAATGTTGATCTTGGGATCACCGATGAACTCCGCCACGAACAGATTGGCCGGCGCATGATAGAGCTCATGCGGAGTTCCCTGCTGCGCGATCACGCCATCCTTCATGACGACGATCACGTCTGACATGGTCAGGGCTTCGACCTGGTCGTGGGTGACATAGATCGTTGTTGCGCCGAGATCGGCATGCAGCTTCTTCAATTCCTTGCGCATCTCCGTACGCAGCTTCGCGTCGAGGTTCGACAACGGCTCATCCATCAAGAGGATCGAATTGCGCGCCGCAATCAGTCTCGCAACCGCGACACGCTGTTGCTGTCCGCCTGAGAGCTCGGAGGGATAGCGGTCCTCCAAGCCCTTCAACTGCACCTTGGCCAGGGCATCCTCGAGCCGGTTTCGCACTTCGCTTGCTGGCATGCGCGCTTCGGTCAGCGCCAAGGTGATGTTGCGGGCCACCTTCATGTTCGGCCACAAAGCGTAGCTTTGGAAAATGAACCCCAGTCCGCGCTTTTCGGGAGGCACAAAAATGCCTCCCGCGCTTGAGTAGACGCAGCGCCCGCTGAGCGAGAGTGTGCCCGCTGAGGCATGCTCCAGCCCCGCCACGATGCGCAGCGTTGTCGTCTTGCCGCAACCCGAGGGACCCAGCAATGTCACGAAGCTGCCCTTCGCGATGTCCAGGTCAAGGCCAGGTATGGCCAAATGACCACCATAGGTCTTGGTGATAGACCTCAACACAATCTCGCTCATCGAGGTTCCCCCAGGTTGGGCCGGTTCATCTTAGTTGGCGCGCGAGAGCCAGAAGTCGTTCAGCTTCGCCACATTGTCGCGAACGAACTCCGGCGTTGCCTGCCATTTCGTCGCCTGTGGCCAGTTTTCGGCATTCGGCGGCATAGGCACGTCGTTGCGTGGCGAGAAGGTTCCGATCCGGAAGAAGGGGCCCATGCCCTGGAGCAGTTTGCCCGAATCCCCTTCACGGAACGGCGGCTTCAGTTGCGCGTCCTTGCTGAGGTCCTTCGAACCCATCATGTAAGCGATGAAGAGCTTGGCGGCGTTCGGGTGCGGAGCCTGCCCGCCGACAGCGACAAAATTCGGGTATGTGACAATGCCTGATGGCACCAGATCGTAGGCCGGGACATTGACGTAGCCATCAGTTTCGTTGCGGGTGAGATAGGCCATGGGTGCCAGCGTGATCGGCGGCGTCTTCTGGCCGGCCTTGCCCGATGCCTCGGCAAGCTTCCCGCTGTTTGACTGGATCACGACATCGTTGGCCAGGATACGATGCAGAAACTCGTATCCAGCATTTTCAACGCCTTCAGACAATTCGATCTTCTTGCCGGCATAGGCCTCATAGGCCTTCGCCAGATCGTCGGCGTGCTCGACAAACGCAGCCAGTGCCGTCGTCGTTGTCGCCGACCCAATCGGCGCCTTCATGATGAAGCGCCCCTTCCATTTGGGTTCCGTGAGCTCCCAGATGTTCTTGATAGGCGGGGTGGCGTTCGCTTCGCCATTGTAGGTGATCGCGAAGGCTTCGATGTTTTGAGTCAGAAGCGGTTCGCGATATCGCTCGTCGATACGATCCTTCAGATAGCTTGGAACGTAATTGACGATATTCTGGTTCGGCAGCAGGTCATACACCATTTGCTGCGTGCCACCGGAGTAGACGACATCGACGGCGTAAATGCCGGCCTGATGCTCGCTCAGCACCTTTTCGATGGTCTTTTCGGACCCGAGCGGAAATACCTGAACCTTGATCTCGGGATAAGCCTTGGCGAAATCCTCACCGGCCGCAGTCATCGTCGTTGCGGAAGAATAGACGGTCACCGCCCCTTCCTTCTTCGCCGCGGCTACGACCTCGTCCCAGTTCTCTTCGCCCTGATGGGCGCCGAGTTTGGCAGTCTTCAGCCAAGCCTCGAATTCCGGAGAACTCTGGGCCCAGGCGCCGGTCGCCATGGCGGGCGCCAGACCGATGCCCACCAGCAATGTCAGATGCCTTACTTTCGCAAACATGCCAAATCTCCCTGTTTTGGCGTTGAATATTGGTTTTTTCGCCGGATCAGATCACAACGATCTTTGCCTTGCGTGCGATGGCACGGGCGATGAAATTGATTGCGATGACGAGAACGACGAGCAAGGTGGAGGCAACGCCGACCAGCTGTTCGAGCCCACCGATCTGATAATTGTAGATCGCGCCCGCGAGCACGTTCGTCGAGGGGGTCACGAGCAGGATGATAAGTGACAGTTCGCGCATGATGCTTACGAAGGTGAGCAACATGCCGGAGAACAGGCCGCCGGCAATGATCGGAACGACGATGCGGATCATCCGTTTGGCCCAGCCGATGCCTTGTACCTGGGCCGCTTCTTCCAGGGACTTGTCGAGCTGCAGCAGGGTCGAGATGCTGGTGCGGGTGATGACCGGCAGCATCTTTACCGTGCAGATCAGCACGAGAAGCGCGAAGGTCCCGTACAATGCCGGCAACGGACCAATGGGCCGTGCGAACAGGCCGATGTAGATCGCGCCAAAGGCCAGGGCCGGAAAGATGTACGGCATGAAGGAGATTGTCTCCAGCGCCCTTGAGCTGAAGGATCCCCGTGTACGAACCACGACATAGCTGATCAGCATGCCAAAGAACCCTGCGCAAAGTGCCGCGAGAAACGACAGGCGCAGACTGTTCCAGGTGGACGCAAGGATATCGGCGTTGTCGACGAGCGAGGGCTGGTTGATCGCCATGCCTTCGGAGTTCCCGCCAATCCAATAATAAAGCGTGAGGTTTGAGAGGTCGTAGTTGCCAACCTGCTTGATCAGGGATTGCAGCACGAGCAAACCGAGCGGAAAGACCACCGCAGCCAAAAGCAAAAACCCAATAAGGAGCAAGGCGGGCCATCGCCACACGCCAAGCGGCGTCGTGCGGGCGCGGAAACCCTTGCCCGTCAGCGTGACGAAACTCTTGCGCACGCCGATCATTCGCTGGTTGATGTAGATGAACAGGCCCGCAAGCAGGACAAGGATGAGGGCCAGCAGGAAGCCATCGCCTGTGTTGCGCATGCCGATCGCGGCATAAATCTGCGTCGGCAGGACGTAAAAGCGCACAGGCATGCCAAGAACCGCCGGCGTGCCGAACGAACCCACGACGCGGATGAAGGTCATCACCACCGCCGAGCCGATCGCCGGCAGAAGCAGCGGCATCGTGATCATGAGCAGCTGCTTGCGGCGCGACAGACCCGCCATGGCCCCAGCCTCTTCGAGCTGGTTATCGACGTTTGCGATCGAGGTCGAAACCGTAAGATAGGCGTAGACGTAGTAGTGAAGCGAAAGGCAGATCACGATCGGGACGGCGCCATAGGCCAGCCAGTCCGGGGGCTGAACGCCGGTCAGATATGCGAAGACGCCAGGCGAGCCACCGATGCGCTCGTTCTTGAAGAAAATCAGCCACCCCAGCGCCATCACCCAGGACGGCAGCATGTAAGGGATCATCACGATCGTATGCAGCGCGCTGCGGAACGGAATGTCGGTGCGCACGACAAGCCACGCCAGCGTCCCGCCGAGCGCAAGGCAGAGGCCAGTCGCTGCGAATGCCGTTATCAGCGAGTTCAGAAATGGCCTAAAAAAGAGGGCCGCCGACACCGGACTATTGAACACGCGTTCATAGTGGAAAAATGTAAAGTCCCCGACTTTCGCCCCTGGCAGATAAGCCCGATCGTACGGCTGAACCGTCAGCGTCTCTCGTATCAGCTCAATAAGTGGAACGACGATCAGGGCGACAAGGGCAAGAGTCAGCGCAATGCTGAGCCAGCGCTCCACAGAAACCCTGGAAAACCAGAAACGTAACGCGACCAGCGCCGACATCCCGCGGCCAGCACTCTCATGTCTCATTGCTTGCTGGTCGAGCATGTTCCCCCTTACCTGCTTATGAATGGCAGCGACCGCGTAAATGTCCCCTCACCGCCTTCAGTGGGAAAACAATGTACGCGATTGCAAAAAGTGTCAATCAGCAACGCTTTGGATTTCCGACTCCGCTCAAAAAATTCAAAATTTAGCGGGATTGAAGTGATTTCTTCAATGAAATCGACATTTGGAGAACGGTTTTTCTAAAAATGGCACTTCACATGATGTACGCGGTTGCACTTTCAAAGCAAAAACTCGGCTAAAGACTGCAACTTCAATCCAGGTCGGAAGGGGTCCTTGTGGTGCTGCGCTCGACCAGTTCCACTGGAATCGAGCAATGGAGCGGCGCTCCGGAGGCATCGTCGCGCTCGATCGCTTCGAGAATCGCTTCGGCGATGGCGTTCTGCTTACGGCGGATGGTGGTCAGCTGATATGCATGCCAATTGGCCTGGGGGATATCATCAAAGCCGATGACGCTAACGTCTTCGGGGACGCGCTTGGAGAGGGCTCGTGCCGCATCAAGCATTCCTATCGCCAGCAGGTCCGTCACGCAGAACACACCATCGATATTGCCATTTTCAAGCAGCTCGAACCCGGCACGTTTTCCCGCGTCGTAGCTAGGCTCCTCCATGGCCCACGGAATCGTCTTGATTCCTGCCTTTTGCATGTGGGCAATGAATTCTGTCCGGCGCCGGAACTGGCTTGAGGTCCTGCGTGCGCTCACGACAGCGACTTGCGTGCAGCCGGCTGCGATCAGCCGGTCGGCAGCGAGGCGAGCACCTTCCGCATCATCGCTCACGATGTTGTCGACGTCGTCATGATGACTGCGGTCGACCAGCACCATCCTGACGTTGTTGCTCATACACTCTTCGATGATCGATTCCGGGGGCGTGCCTGACAGGATCACGACCGCGCGCACGCGGAATTCCAGTATGAGTTCAATGAGTTTGGAGATGTCGCCTGTTATGGCCGAGGCGTTGAGAAGCAGGCACTGCATGCCGCGACGAAGAAGGGCGCCGCTGAGCTGGTCCAGCTGCTGGGACATGTGAGGGCTGCCCATGTTTGCAACCACGATGCCGACCAGGTTGGAATGCCCCCCGCTGAGGGTTTGCGCAAGTCGATTGACCCTATAGCCGAGCGCTTCCGCCGCACGAATGACGCGCTGGCGCGTCTCCTTCGAAACGCTGGCCCCATAGGTAAAGGTGCGTGACACCGCCGCACGTGACACCCCCGCCAAGTCAGCCACATCTTGAGCGGTGACAAAGGCTTGAGAGGAATCTTTGCGGCCGCCAGCGCCTGACGGCTTCCTTTTCATTGGGGCATCCATGGCCTGACAGTACTACACCCTTAGGGATTGTGAACGTCGAATGTCAATCAGTCGGCCCCTCGTGGACAACATATCCATGAACCGTCCCGACAATCAGGATTGGTCGTAACCACCCAACGCAGCCTGCATTCAACCAGCAACCCCATCCTCTTTAGCAAGAGGGAGGCAACCGCGGCCGTGCGGGCGCTCGCGACATCGCCCTCGGAGCCGTGAAATTAATGTACGCGCGTACATTGCACACGCGTACATTCCATGCAAGTTTATGGCCCTAGGCGCAAGGCACCCGAGAGAGCATGCGCTGGCGAGGCCGGCCAAATCAGCGCGACGCACAGGCAAAAACGTCTCCAGCATTCCGCTGAAGCGTATCGCCATGCATCGCCTGGGCCCTCCGGGGGGCCGCAGCACAGTGAGCGAGGGGATGTGCAAGGCATGGGGCTGGTTCGCCTGAAATCATACTTTATCAATACCGTTTTGCCTCGGTGGCTTAAAACGGCGTTTGACGCGCGGTCCCAACAATTCGTCGAGGGCCTGGAACTCGACGGGACGCCTGACAAGTCAGGCATCGTTCGGGTTCGCACCGCTGCTCGCCAGATCTATGTCTTTGCACACGCCCACTCATTGGGCGTTGCTCCCAACGGCGCGCTGGCAAAAGCGGAGACGGCATTCGAAAATCTAAGAAAGATCGCCTGGTCCGACGACAATCCACGTGGCTACGCGTCAGCAATCGATATTCATTTGGGGTCGATCGTCGATTTTCGGCGTGATCTCTACGACCACGCTTGTGTATTGCTGGCATTGGCCGCGCTTTCAAAGGCGACAGGCAAACCTTGCTACCGCAATGCCGTAGCCGAGCTCATCGAGGTTCTCGATACGACGCTCAGCGGCCAGTTCAGCGGCTACGCGGAAGATGACATCGGCACCCTTCCGCGCCGCCAAAACCCTCACATGCATCTGTTCGAAGCATTTCTCGCATTATGGGAAGCTTTGCCTGATTGTCGCCACGCGGCACGCGCGGGCGAGTTGTATCTGTTGTTTCAAGCCCGGTTCTTTGATGAAAACTCCGGCCTGTTGCGTGAGTTTTTCGGTCCCTGCTGGGAGCTTTCCAGCGACTTTGGTTCGGACCGACTCTCCCCAGGCCACATGAGTGAATGGATATGGCTGCTTGCGCGCTATGAAAGCCTCTCAGGCCGCGACCTTTCCCAAGAAAAGCGCAAGCTGTTTGCCAACGCCCTGCGTGGAAAGACCAGCCACTGGCCGTTCCTGGTGGACGAAATCGATCCAACGGGGGCGCGGTTGACCAATCAGCGTCGACTGTGGCCACAAGCCGAATTCCTCAAGGCCAATCTCTCGGTCGACAATGCGAGCCGCGAGACCGCAGAAGAGGTCGCCAATGCGCTGTTCGAAAGTTACCTGGCAGAAACGCCCGTCGGCACATGGAGAGATTGCTTCGACCTCGAAGGCCGCCCGACAGCGCAGACAATTCCCGGCAGCTCGCTATATCATCTCTGGACAGCCGTCGCCGCGTTTCTGCCGCACACAAGCGGCGCACCTGATTATCATCATCCTTGCCACCGATTGCATGGGGCTGATGCCTGGGCAACAGCGTCAACGGTGCTTGGCGAGGTCGATGGATCGCAATTGCCTGGAGGCTTTACTTCGACGCCCTAGCATCGGCAGCCGGGAAACCGGCTTCATCCAGATTTCGGTTGGCCGACATTGGCTGTCGAGGCGTTGTGATTTTGGATCCGAGTGGCCTAGACTGCCCGCCGACCACCGAGAACCCATTGATGCCGGCCCAGAATTTCAATCCCTATGTTCCACGTCCGATTGATCTGCCGACAACGGTGCCACTGTCGCCTGATGCAGAATTGTCGGCGCTCGATGAAGCCAAGATCTTCGCGGCGCCCGATGATCCGGCTGACTGGCCCAGCTGGCGCGCGGCGCTGATCCGCTGGCGTACCGAGGCCCGCAACAAGGTTGACTACGATCCGCGTCGCTATGAAGCCCCAAGTCGTACCGCACGCATCATGAACCTTGCCTGGCTCTGGGATGAGCTGCTTTACGACCATCAAACCGGACAGTTCACTGTTGATCGCTACCTTGATACGGCGGAACGTGATTTTGGTGGTTTCGACGGCGTCACTCTGTGGAATGCCTACCCCGTGCTTGGCATTGACGATCGCAACCACTTCGCCTTCTTCGAAGACGTGCCGGAATTGCCAGCGGTGGTGGCGGCGTTCCAGGCACGCGGCGTGCGCGTCTATCTCAGCTACTATCCCTGGGAAACCGGAAGCGGTGCCGAAGCGATCGATATGGTGATGGGGCTTGTAAACAAGCTCGCTGTCGATGGTGTCTTCCTCGACAGCAGCAGAGAGGCGAGCAGCGCTTTACGATCCGCTCTCGACAAGGTTGACCCGACATTGACCCTTGAGGGTGAATCGAAGGTGCCCCTGGCCAAGGTCACTGATCAATCCATGTCCTGGGCGCAATGGTTTGCCGACAGCAAAGTGCCGGGCGTGTTGCGCAGCAAGTGGCTTGAGCGTGGCCACGAGCTTCATCACGTGCGCCGCTGGAACCGCGATCATCTTGACGAGCTCCATTCCGCCTGGCTGAACGGCACCGGTGTGTTGGTATGGGAGGTGGTGTTCGGCGTCTGGGTCGGCTGGAACCCGCGGGATCAAAACACCCTGCGCGCCATGCGACGCCTCTATCAAAGCCATGCGAAATGGTTCGTATCCGAGGACTGGACACCGCTGGCTGACCAAGCGCCCGACGCCCCGGCAATTTTCGCGTCGCGATGGGTCGAAGCGGGGCAGGCCTTGTGGAGTGTTGTCAACCGGGGTCCTGACCATGATGGCGACTGGCTGATCGTCGATGGGGGCGAACAGGACGCATTTGTCGACCTTGTCTCAGGCCAGGCGCTCAGGACGACACCGCGTGGTGAGGGCAAGGTCGGGATCGGTGGCCGGCTTGCCTCCGGCGCGATCGCGGCGGTGACGCGCGGTGTCGGACGAGACGTCGAACTGCCACACTATTCGAGCGCATTTGTGCAGCGCGCCGCACTCCGCCTATGCCCGGGGAGGATAACACATCAGTCGGTTCCCGAGGGTATGGTGGCCGTCGAGTGGCCGGGGGGAGATCTTGTTGTTACCTGCCGCTTGCGAGAAACCGGCCTTTACGGTGAAGCGCCGTTCATCAACGAGTGGAAGCCGCTGCCGCCGCGATTGCATCAAGCAGCGCAGCTCATTCGTTCCGTTCCGGAAACCCGCTTTGCGATCATGCGGCGTGAGGTCACAAACCGCGAGTATGCAGCCTTCGTGGCTGCCACAGGCTACAGGCCGGTGCGACCGGAACGCTTTCTCATGCACTTCCACGACAACCATCCAGTGCCGGGCAGCGAAAAACTTCCGGTCACCTGTGTTGAGCTCGCCGACGCCCGTGCTTACGCTGCCTGGGCCGGTTTTCGTATTCCCACCGAGGATGAGTGGCAGATCGCCGCAAGCGCGGGAGTGGTCGAGCGTACACAGCCACTGGTCTGGGAGTTGACCGAGAGCGAGCACAATGATGGGCGCAGCCGGTTCCACATCATCAAGGGTGGCTGCGCGCCGCTTGCCAGTCCGTCGGACTGGTACGTTGAATCTGGCCCGCGTACCCCGGACTATGCGGTAAAGCTGTTGCAGTGCGGCGCCGGCCTCAACCGGTCCCCCCAGATAGGCTTCCGCTGCGCTGTGGATCTTGGGTAAGCATTTTGCGGCGCATCTACGCTGCTGCCTTGGGTGCCTGGCAAGCCTGTTGCAGAACGCTCGCGGCGCGGCCGCGTCGCAGCAGGAAAAACTGGCAGGCTTCTCACGAGTCTGGCCCCGAGGTTACGCGCCGAACCCCGAACGCGCCCTTCAAAAGGTTCTCGGCGCCTACCATGCTGATGAGCTCAGGGTTCGCCGCCATATGGTCGTAGGTGAAGGCGGTCAGAGCCCGGATTCCGTCCGCCGGCTCCCTGTCGGCAATATTGAGCTTGGCCTCGCTGGCACGTAGCTTGGCATAGACGTGCTCGATGGCGGTCCGGTACAGCAGCTCCTTGCTCTGGAAGTAGTGGTAGAGATCGGCGGTCGAGCGCGCCCAGTAGGGTGTGGCAGGTGCAACGACGTTGGCCGTCGGCAAGGGGTCCGGCATCGGAGGAACTCCGTACGGAGGAGATGCTGAGAGTGACAGGGCCGCCCGGGTCCGCTAGCCGGCGCAGTACTTTAATTCTCAAAAGAAACACCGAAGACTTCAGGACGAAGTACTAGCACAGCTCGACGCCAACAGTCATTTGGAACTCTCAGAACGCCCGATCATCCCCATCATGTTCGGCGGAAGAGAGTGGGAGTCGAACCCACCAAAGACCGTCTTTCGGCCCCTCCCGGATTTGAAGTCCGGACGCCCCACCGGGGACGCATCTCCTCCAAAACGACAGGCTTCGCAACGGAAGCACCTGACACGCAGCCAAACAGGTCCAGACGGTTCTTGTTGATGCGCCGCAGATCCCCGCGACGTATCGTAATCCCATGATAATCGAAGAAATCAAGGATTTGGATTGCAACCTTCCGGCCGTTGTCCATCCGGTCGCGAAACGCCATTGCGCTGAACCATCCGCCTTCCTCCGCCGCAGCCACCTCGGCGGCGATGGCGACCATCTCCGCGACTGTTTCGCGCAGGAAGAACCGGTCATGGGTGACCTCATGCACCTTGCCCATCCGGCCGCTGAGCTTGAGCAAACGCCGCCCCTGCTGCTCCGGCAGTGCAAGCAGTTCGGCGATGTCACGAACCCTCGGTGGGCGGAACCGCTCCGCTCCTCCAAGAAGAGGCTCAATCTTTGACCACACCTGCTCGTCCGCTGGTGTCATGTTGACCCGATGGTCCGCAAGCCGCACCCAAGCGCCATCCAGAACCACGGCATTTGCCTCAATGAGAATGCCAAGGGCCGAACGAAAGGCCAGCGCCGGCAGCCTTGGCTCAAGCTGCGTACGAAGCCTTTCAATGCTGATACCAAGAAGGTCGGGATTGTTTGCGTGGTATGTTTCGAGACGGTCGAGCAGGCTGGCGCGGAATTTCTCCCAAGCCCCGGGCGACATAGCCAGCACGGCACTTTCGGACGGCAATCGCACCATGTCCAAAAGCTGCATCAGGATGGCGGCGTCCGCCGTCGTCATGGCCCTGTCACGGCTGAAGGCGCTGACATCGGCATAAAACGGATAGGTGGCGAGGAGTGCCGCCATGGCCGATATCGGGTCGGTCTCGGAATGGGCTCCAAGTTGTGCCATCCGTTCGGGGGAGCGTCTCTTGCGCGCCGGCGCCCGCAGGTCCAGGAAGCGGCCGCCTCCGATGGTGCGCCGGGCCGATGTGTCACGGACGATATAGCTGTCCCCGGCTGCCGCCGCGATCGGCTGGTCCAGCACGAGTTGCACGAATGCCCGACTGCCCGGTGCGAGCGTCTCGCCAGTGAGCTGGACGATGCGAGCCCCGACTTCCGTCGATCCGTGATGAAGGCGCACAGGGAACCATTGGCCGATTGGCTTTGGCTCGGACGAAAGAACCTTGAGCGTTGCATCGATCCTACCGGTTGGGGCGTGAAGGCTGCTATCCAGCACCATGTCGCCGCGATGGATGGCCTCTTTGGAGATATCCGGCCCAACGAGATTGAGCGCACAGCGATCGCCCGCGCGACCGGTTTCACTCGGCGTGTCCTGCGCGTGGATCGTGCGGATGCGGGCGGCGAGGCCAGAGGGGCTGACGGTCACCTGATCTGCGACAGACACGGAGCCCGAAAGGACGGTTCCGGTCACCACCGTCCCGGCGCCCTGGATGGTGAAGCAGCGATCCACCGCCAGCCGGAAATTGCCGCCTGCTTGCCGACGCCGGAACGCGCGCGCGGCACTGACGATCTCGTCTCGCAACGCCGAGGTCCCCTGCGGCGAGATTGCGGAGACGGCGAGTATTTTCGCGTCCGCGATCGCCGAGCCGGCAATCTCGTTGCGGATCGTAGCTTCGACTTCGTCAAGGCGCTCTTGTGTCACCAGATCGGACTTGGTCAGCGCGACGATGCCATGTTCGATGCCGAGCAGGTCGATGATGGCGAGATGTTCCCGGGTCTGTGGCATGATCCCATCGTCGGCCGCGACGACCAACAGGACGAAGTCGATACCGCTCGCGCCGGCAAGCATCGTATGAACGAATTTCTCGTGACCTGGAACGTCGACGAAGCCGAGCGTATCCGCTCCCTCCACGGGCAAATAGGCAAAGCCGAGATCGATCGATATGCCTCGCGCTTTTTCCTCCTTCAGGCGGTCGGTATCAACGCCGGTCAGGGCCCGAACCAGCGATGTTTTGCCGTGATCTATATGCCCCGCCGTGCCGATGATCATGGCGCGTCTCCATGGAGCTTCGGAGAAGGCGGAGCCATCGCTGGCAGTGGAGTCCGGGCGCGTCGTTCGGCCAGCGCCAGTTCTTCCGCGTCGAGGCAAGCACGCACCGCGTCGATGAAAGGCGCGGCCAGTTTGCTGCCGCCCGCACGTGCCCTGGTGAGCCAGGCAAGCGCCTCGACCGGATTTCGTTCGATGCCATTGCCAAGAAAACAGGCCGCGCCAAGCATCGCCTGCCCGTCGGCATCGCCGGCATAAGCACCGCGTCGCCACCAGAAAATCGCCTCGGTCGCATCGCGCGGAACACCCAAGGCGTTGTGATAGAACATCCCCAGTCGCGTCATCGATGTCGCGACGCCATTTGCTGCTGCAGCCTTCGCCCATCGGCGGGACTCATCAAGGTCACGCTCGATAACTTCGCCCTCGGCAAGCATCCAGCTCAGCATGTCCTGGGCCACGCCGTCGTTCTGTTCCGCAGCCATGCGGTAAAAGGTGGCCGCGCGACTGAAGTCGGGCTCCGCCACTTCTCCCTTGAACAGCAGGGAAGCGAGATTTCGCTGGCCAACTGGGTCTCCGGCTTCCGCCGACAATGTCAGCCAGCGCAAGGCGAGTGCTGCGTCCCGGTCGACGCCCAATCCGCCTGCAAAGCACGCGCCTATATTGTTTTGAGCCCGGGCATTCCCCGCCTGCGCCAGCGGCCCCCAGATGGAAAGCGCCGTATGATAGTCACCGGCACACGCGGCATCATGCGCGCGGGCCATGACCGCTTCTGGTTCGGGTCCGGGCTCATTGGGCCTTCGCGCAAAGCGCCTAAAAAGGCTCATCGGCAATGCCTTTCGCAATCTCAAGATTCATGAGATTGGCCACGAAGCCTTCCTCGCTTACAAGGCAACGCAGATCCAGCATGAGCGCTCCGCGTTCCAGCCGGCCGACGACGGGCTTCGGCAGGCGTCTCAGGGCTGCGGCCAGTTCAGCAAGCGCATGCGCCCCGCTCGCTTGCCGGGTCAGGGCAAGCCCCATGCTCGGAATAGTGGCGAGAGGCAGTGCGCCGGATCCGACTTGACTGGCGCAGGCCACAATCGAAACATCGAACGCGCCTTCGAACATGCGCGCCAGCACCGGCGCCAGGCGTTGAGCCTGCGCCTCGATGTCCGTCTGTGGACGAGCGAGAAAGCGCATGGTCGGCAGGTTCAAGGCAAGGCGGTCGGGATCGCGGTAGAGCCTGAGTGTGGCTTCGAGCGCCGCGAGCCTGATCTTGTCGACGCGCAAGGCGCGCTTCATCGGATTGCGGTTGATCTGCTCGATCAGGGCCTTGCGCCCGACGATGAACCCTGCCTGCGGTCCGCCAAGCAATTTGTCGCCTGAAAAGGTGACGATATCGACGCCTTCGTTGACGGCTTCTCGTACGGTCGGCTCATGCGCCAGACCGAAGCGGGCGAGATCGGCCAGCGTGCCGGAACCGAGATCGTTGACGAGGGGAACGCCCGCGCCCTGGGCAATCACCGCAAGCTCGCGCGTGGCGACCTCCTTGGTAAAGCCCTCGATGCGGTAGTTCGATGTATGGACCTTCAGTATCAGGCCCGTATCCGGGCCGATGGCGCCTTGGTAGTCCTTCGCATGCGTGCGGTTCGTCGTCCCGACCTCGACAAGTCGAACGCCTGAACGCTCCATGATATCAGGCATGCGGAACGCACCGCCGATCTCGATAAGTTCGCCGCGCGAGACAATGGCGTCTCTTCCGCGTGCCAGACTATTCAGGACCAGAAGCACGGCAGCGGCGTTGTTATTGACGAAGGTCGCATCCTCCGCCCCGGTCAGTTCGCAAACGAGCGCGCGCAGATGGTCGTCCCGTTCGCCCCGCGTCCCGCTATCGAGATCGAATTCAAGGGCGACAGCCTCGCGCATGGCGGCAGTCGCTGCCTTTATGGCCGTCTCGGCCAGCAAGGCGCGGCCGAGATTTGTATGCAAAACGGTCCCGGTCAGGTTGAACAGCGGGCGAAGTGTGGACTGACCACTGTTTTCGAGTTGGGAGAGAACCTCCTTCACGATCAAGGCGCGGGATGGAATGCCGCGGCCATCGCGAGCCTTGTTGCGGATCTCCGCCAGGCACTTGCGCAGGACATCGACGACGACCGGCCGGCCATGCCGCTCGACCGCCGCAACGATTGCTTCCGATTTCAGAAGCTGATCGATTGAAGGAAGGTCGCGCAGCCTGGCACTGGCATCCATCTCTGCCTCCCTGTATCAGCACGCTTTGGCATGCTCCGCCGGAAGCCGCCGGCAGCTCGGACGTTTGCCTCTAAAAACCCGCCAGAAGCGGTGCAAACCCGCCACGACGATAGTGCAGTTCGCGCATCAGAAGGTCGAGGCCAAGGCTTGCCACATCGTCGGCAACCGGATCGATCGCGGGATCCTTGGTCTGATAGAAGATCTTCGACCAGCCATGGCATTCCTCGCAGGTTTCCGCCTTGACGGCCCCACCTTGTCCTTCGATTTCCTGGTAACCGATCCCCTTGGTCGAGCCACACAGGATGCATTTGATCCGGACGTGGTGCCAAAGCGTACTGCAAAGCGAGCAGGCGCAGAACCGGGCGCCGTGCGAACCCTGCCAGCCGACAACCATCGAGGCCAAGGGCTTGCTGCCGCAAACGGGACAAACACCGTCGGCCACCGGGGCCAGCATGCCAGGGTCGAGAACGGAGGCAAGCCTGGCGAAATGTAGCTGGAGCGCCGCCCAGACGTAGATGCATTCGGCAATTGCGTCGTCCGGCAGGGTGCCGGCGAAGATGGCTTGCGTCATGGCGAGGCGGCGCGCCGGATCGGCATTTCTTGCTCGCAAGAGCGCTTCGGAAGCCTCAGCCGGCTTTTCGATCTTTTCTGCGGCGGCAAACAGGCGATCGAAGGTACGTTGTGTCGTTTCGTCCCCGCCTGCGCCATTTTGGAGTAGCGGGGGCATCTCGAACTCGCGCGCACGCGTGACAGTTGCGACATCAGGAACAACCGGGGAAGGAAGCCCCGCCTGAACGTCATGCTGCGCCTGGGCGAGGTCCGCAAGAAAGGTCAGATAGGGCGCCAGGTTGGAGGTTTCGGCCAGGGCACGCAAACGCTTTGCCCTGCTGGAAAAGAGCGAGACGGGATCAGGAAGCCGTACAAAAGGTGGATTTGATACGTCTCCAATCGCTGTCGGATCGGCTACAATGGCACCCTTGCGTCCCATTACACTTCCTCACGAACCCGACGGGCCACGTGGTACGGGCCACTTGACGCCTTCTCTACTTGAGGGGCGTTCCTCGCGATTGTTTCGTTGTCGACTTGGCTACGAGTTCGCGCAGCCACTTGCGATGGTGCCGCCAGGCCCAGCCCCCTGTCACCGAGCCTTTCGTCATCGCCCGTATCGTACCGCGTACCCAGATCGCTGCATAGACATGGACGACCCAGACAGTGATCGCCAAAATCGCTGCGATCGAGTGGACCAGAACGGCCCAGCGGTTCTGCTGGATGGTCGTGTAGGCGGAGAAATACTGATCCCAAATCATGATTCCTGTCGTGATCAGGATGAGGATGAGGATCGACATCGACCAGAAGACGGCCTTTTGCCCCGCATTGTACTTGCCCACCTCGGGCAGCCGCTCCTCGCGTCCCCTAAGAACGTCGCCGATCCGCGCAAGCCATGTGGCGTCTTCCCGTTTCCAGAGGTTGGCTCTCCAAAAGCGGACAAACATGCCCAAGAAGCTGAAGAAGAGTACGACGCCTATCCATGGATGAAGGATACGGGTCAGTTGGCCGCCGCCGAAGAGCCCCGTCAGGAAGAAGAAGCTGGGGTGAAACAGTGCCAGTCCAGACAGGGTCAGAAGCACAAAGCTCGCAGCCGTGACCCAGTGATTGATGCGTGCGCCGCCGGTATAGCGGCTGACGGTGACAGGCTTGCCCGGCCGGACACTGTCGCCTTTTTCGACATCGTATTCCGTTTGCGTGCTCATGACGAACGGTCTCCCGTAAGCTTTTCGGCTTCCTTTTCGTCTTCTCCAGTCACCCGGTTTGGTCCGGCGACAAGATAGTGCACGAAGCCGCTCAGGGCTGCGAAACCGATGACGGCGAGTCCGGCATATTTGGTGACGCCCTTCCAAGCCTCGACGACCGGGCTGATCTTCGGATCGTTCGGCAGACCAGCATAGATTTCAGGCTTGTCGGCGTGGTGCAGCACATACATGACATGCGTGCCGCCGACACCCGGCGGGTCGTAGAGGCCGGCATTCTCAAAGCCGCGGGACTTCAGGTCCTTGATCCGGCCAGCCGCCCATTCCTTCATTTCGTCCTTGGTGCCGTACACGATCGCCTGCGTCGGACAAGCCTTCGCGCAGGCTGGCCCCTGACCAACGGCAATGCGGTCGGAACAAAGCGTGCATTTGTAGGCGGTGTGCGTGACCTGGGAGATGCGCGGAATATTGAAAGGGCATCCCTTGATGCAATAGCCGCAGCCGATGCAGTTTTCATGGACGAAATCAACGATGCCGTTCGAGTACTGCACGATGGCGCCGGGGGCTGGGCATGCCTTCAGGCAGCCAGGATCCTCGCAATGCATGCAGCCATCCTTGCGGATGAGCCACTCGAGATTGTTCGTTTCGGGGTTCTCCCATTCGGTGAAGCGCATGAGTGTGAACATCTCAGGCGTCAGATCATGCGGATTGTCGTAGACGCCGACATTGACCTCGATTTCGGGATGCGTGTCGTTCCATTCGATGCACGCCGACTGGCAAGCCTTGCAACCTATGCACTTGGAAACGTCGATGAGCTTCGCCACCTCCGTCTGCCGCGTGGCGGGCGGCGTCACTCTCGATGCTGATCGCCGGATCAGATCAGCTTCGCCGAATTTCGCCGCCTCGGGGCGGGTCGACGGGTTTGGAACAGGCGGAAACATGTCGTCGCCTCCTATGCCACCGGCCCGGAAATGGGCTCGATGTTGACAAGGAATGCCTTGAATTCCGGCGTTTCTATATTGGCGTCGCCGACGAAGGGCGTGAGCGAGTTCGGGCCGAAGCCTTTCCTGGCGGCACCCATGAAGCCCCAGTGCAACGGTATGCCGATGATATGAACCGGCTTGCCGTCGCAGAGCAGCGGCTTGATCCGCTTGGTGACAACGGCCTTGGCCTTGATCGACCCGCGCTTTGACCACACGCGCACCCAGCCGCCCTTGGCAATGCCTTTCTCATTGGCGAGTTCCTCGGAAATCTCGACGAAGAATTCCGGCTGCAGCACGGCGTTCACGCGGACATGCTTCGTCCAGTAGTGGAAGTGCTCGGTCAGGCGATAGGACGTGGCGGCGTAGGGGAATTCCTCCGATCCTGGCTTGGCGAACTGCTCGAAATCATCCTGGAACACGCGCGCCGCTGGATTGCCACGCACGTTCGGAGCAACAAGATTCGCAAGCGGAGACTCGAACGGCTCATAGTGGGCCGGGAATGGCCCATCCTTCATCATGCCCCTGACGAACAGCCGCGAGACCCCTTCTGCATTCATGATGAACGGCCCGACATCCGCCGGCTTGGCCGTCGGGGCTATATCCGGCACATCGTAGCCGGACCATTTCTGGCCGTCCCATTCGATCAGCTTGCGCGCCGGATCCCATGCCTTGCCATTGATGTCGGCCGAAGCGCGATTGTAAAGGATACGGCGGTTGACAGGCCAGGCGAACGCCCAGTTCAGATAGGCGCCCGTCCCGTCAGGGTCCGACGTATCGCGCCGGGCCATGTTGTTTCCGTTCTCGTTGAAACAACCGGAATAGACCCAGCAACCGCAGGCCGTCGAACCGTCGTCGCGCAGTGCGGCAAAGCTGGGCAGGAGCTTGCCCGCCTCGACCACCACCTTTGTCGGATCAGCCGGATCGTGGAGGGTCGACAGCGCCTTGCCGTTCATCTCCTTGGCGAGTTCCTCAGCACTCGGCTCGCCCGCGTCGGCGTATGCCCAGTCGAGATTGAGGATCGGATCGGGGAACGCTCCGCCTTCCCTGCGATAGAGCTCCTTCAGGCGCAGATGAATCTGCGCCATGATCCAATTGTCGGTCCTTGCTTCGCCCGGAGGTGTGCCCCCCGCCCAGTGCCACTGCAGCCAGCGGCCGGAATTGGTCAGGGAGCCCTCGTCCTCGGCGAAACAGGTCGAGGGCAGTTGGATCACCTCGGTCTGGATATTGGCTGTATCAACGTCGTTGAACTCGCCGTGATTTTCCCAGAACCGTGACGTTTCCGTGTCCAGCGGATCCATCGTGACCAGGAATTTGAGCTTTGAGAGTGCGTTCGTAAGCTTGGCCCTGTTGGGGGCAGCCAGCAACGGGTTGAACCCCTGGCAGATGTATCCCGTTACTTTGCCGTCGTGCATCATGTCGAAGATGCGCAAGACATCGTAGCCGGAAACGTCGAGTTTCGGCAGCCAGTCATAGGCGAAGTGGTTCTCGGGCGTTGCCGCGGGACCCCACATCGATTTCAGGAAGCTGACGAAGAATTTCCGGTAATTCTGCCAGTAGCTGGTCTGGTTGGGCCGGAGCGGCTTGTAGCTGCGGGTCGACATGTAGGTGTCGAAGTTCACCTCCTGGTCGGTTGGCAGGTTCATGTAGCCGGGCAGCAGATTGGACATCAGCCCGATGTCGGTCAGGCCCTGGATGTTGGAATGGCCGCGAAGCGCATTCATGCCGCCGCCACGCAGGCCGATATTGCCGAGGATGAGCTGCAGCATCGCCATGCAACGGATGTTCTGCGCGCCCTTGGAGTGCTGCGTCCAGCCAAGCGCATACATCGAGGTCATGACCTTCGTCGGTGACGAGCACTCGGAGATCAGTTCGGCAACTTTCAGGAACTTGTCCTTCGGCGTGCCGCAGATGCGCTCCACCATCTCCGGCGTATAGACGGAGACATGGGCCTTGAGCAGGTTCCACACGCAACGCGGATGGGCCAGCGTGTCATCGACGACAGCATAACCATCGTCACCGATGACATAGTCCCAAGTCGACTTGTCATAGTCGCGCTTGGCTTCATCGTAGCCGGTGAACAGCCCGTCCTTGTACTCGAAGCCATCCTTGACGATGTAGCTGGCATTGGTGAATGCCTTCACATAGTCCCACTGCACCTTGTCGTTTTGCATGCAGTAATTGATGATGCCAAGCAGGAAGGCGATGTCGGTGCCCTGGCGGATCGGCGCATAGAAATCAGCCACCGATGCCGAGCGGGTGAACCTCGGATCCACAACGATCAGCTTCGCGCCACGGTTGGCCTTGGCCTCCGTGACCCATTTGAACCCGCAGGGATGCGCCTCGGCGGCATTGCCGCCCATGATGACCACGAGGTCGGTGTTCTTGATGTCCGTCCAGGAATTGGTCATCGCACCACGGCCGAATGTTGGAGCCAAACTGGCTACCGTCGGGCCGTGTCAGACACGCGCTTGGTTATCAAACGCGACGATGCCGGTACTTCGCACAACCTTGTAGGTTTCCCAGGCCGTTTCATTTGTCGTGGCGGAGGCCGCCAGGAAACCGACTGTCGTCCACCGGTTCACCGTCACGCCGGCGTTGTTTTTCTGGATGAAATTGGCGTCGCGATCGTCCTTCATCAGGCGCGCGATGCGATCCAGCGCGTCGTTCCAGCTGACGCGCTCGAACGTGTCCGCGCCCGGCTTGCGGATCATCGGGTACTTCAGGCGCGTGTCAGCCTTGACGAAACCAAGCAGCGCAGCACCTTTGGGACAGAGCGTGCCACGATTTGTCGGATGGTCGGTATCACCCTCGATGTGGAAGATCTCCGCCTGCTCGCCCTTCGTCCGGTCACCCCTAGAATACATGATGATGCCGCAGGCGACAGAGCAGTAGGGACAGGTGTTTCGGGTTTCGGTGCTGCCTGAAAGCTTGAAGGCACGGATAGCCTCGGCATGCGCCGACTCGACTGCGTCAAAACCAAAGGCCCCAAGTGCCGTTCCCGCTATGCCCGCGCCGGCTGCGCCCAGAAATTGACGACGAGAGAGCTCCATGTTCATCGCATGATACCTCCATTATTGGCACTGGCTTACCGCCTGCCGGTACCCGGATGCCATCGATGGAAACTCAAAAACGCCCATTGGACGTCTCGAATGAAAGCTATACAGAACCGCAAATCGTGTCAAAACAATAAGAAATGAAGATGAGAGTTACTATCAACTTATTCTGACTTCACGGCGCGAATGCAACGATCAAACGCCAATGATTGACCGTTGAAGCAAAATCACCAATAGTTGAAGCATCGCCTGCCGGTTGCCAATTTGAGCCTCGAAGGCTTGGCTGGCGTAGTCGGCGCGTTCGGTTCGACGATCTTCATCCTACCGCGGAACCGAAGAATTCGTGAATTGGTGAGGTATCACCATGAATATTCCAACTGATCTCTCCGCTATTCGACTGACGGCTCTCGCCCATGGCGGCGGCTGCGGATGCAAGCTGGCTCCCTCGGTCCTGCAGCAACTGCTTTCGAACCAGCCGGCGGCCGAGCCTTTTGCCCGGCTGCTGGTCGGCACGGAAACCGGCGACGACGCCGCAGTCTGGCAATTGGATGACGAAACCTGCGTGATCGCGACCACCGATTTCTTCATGCCGATGGTCGATGACCCGTTCGACTTCGGTCGGATCGCCGCGACCAACGCGATTTCCGATGTCTATGCCATGGGCGGCAAGCCGATCATGGCGCTCGCGGTGCTCGGCATGCCGATCGACAAACTGCCGACCGAAACGATACGGCAGATCCTTGGCGGCGGCGCAGCGATATGCGCTGAGGCCGGCATCCCGATCGCTGGTGGTCACTCGATCGATTCTCCCGAGCCGATCTACGGCCTGGCGGTCATCGGCACCTGTCCTGTCGCCAATCTGAGGCGCAACAGCGGCGCGAAAGCCGGAGATGCCCTGATCCTGACCAAGGCGCTCGGCGTCGGGATCTATTCCGCCGCTTTCAAGAAGTCCGCGCTCGCCCCTGATGCCTATGACGAACTCGTCGCATCAACGACGCTCTTGAACCGTGTCGGCACCGAACTTGCCAAGGATCCTGACGTGCATGCGATCACCGATATCACCGGTTTTGGCATCCTCGGCCACGCGCTGGAGATGGCCCAAGGCTCTAACGTCTGCATTTCGCTCAGGGCGGGCGATATTGCCCTTTTCAGCCAATGTGCCGAACTTGCGCAACAAGGTTACGTGACCGGCGCCTCCCACCGCAACTGGGCGAGCTATGGGACGAGTATCAACCTGCCCGAGGACCTGCCTGAATGGCACCGCCACATACTGACCGACCCCCAGACGTCGGGCGGGCTCCTCGTTTCGTGCGGGCGCGACCGGGCTGCAGCACTGCTCGAGGAAATCGTCGCCGCCGGCTATCCTTCCGCACGCATCATTGGCACTGTTGAAGAAGGGGCGCCAAGCTTGCGCGTTCTTGCCTAGCCTGTTGCATCATCGTGACGTGAACCAGGGCCGGTTCGGCGATATTTAGTCCGTTTCCAGGATTGAGCGCACAATGCCAGCCGCGCGTTCATGCGGGGACCCGTGGCGACCAGGCGCTATCGGATTTCGCGCGCTATCGCCTGGAGTTTCTGGAAGGCGGCGTACTTTTTGGCGTGTTGCTCCGCAGTCTTGCCGGCAGCAGGGGTATAGGTGCTGTCCGTACGCGAAAGGCTTGCCATTGCAGAGCGGATGTCAGCGAAGACCCCGGCAGCCACGCTCCCGAGAATGGCTGCTCCCAAAAGAACCGGCTCTTCCGAGCGCGTTGCCAGGACCGCCTTTCCAGTCGCGTCGGCAAGGAGCTGGCGGACAAGATCGAGCTGGCCGGCACCTCCGCTGACAACGATCTTGTCGATCGGCGCGCCAGATAAGGCCTGCACGTCAATGATTTGACGCAATCCATAACCGATGCCGCACAGTCCCGCGATGTAGAGCGAAACGAGGCTGTCGATGCCGTGCTCCATGCCAAGCCCAGCAATAACAGCGCGGGCATGCGGATCGGCAAAGGGCGCACGGTTGCCGAGAAACTCCGGGACGACATGAAGGCCACCGGCCAGTTCAACCGTCTGGGAGAGTGTTCCAACCTTCTTCGCGGCAAGTTCGGCGAGCAAGACGGGAAGCGAGAGCCCCTGGGTCTTGGCCAGTTCGTTTGCCTCGCCGGCCGCAGGGTGGAAAGACAGGAGTTGCTCGATCGCAGCTCCGGCAGCGGACTGGCCACCTTCGTTCAGCCACATGCCTGAGACCATCGCCGAATAATAGGGTCCCCAAACACCGGGCACGAACACCGGTTCCACGGTTGAGGTCATCGTGCAGGAGGAGGTGCCAAAGACGTATCCGAGATTGCTCTCTACCGGACCGTCCACGCCCACCGTTCCAATGCCACCCGCATGGGCGTCGATCATGCCGGCGCCCACCGCAGTGCCGGCAGGCAGGCCAAGTTCCTGTGCCGCACGCTCGCTCAGGCCGTTTCCGACAACCGAGCCCGGGTCCACCACGTTCTGCCCGATGCGCGAAAAGTCTTCGTCGGCAAGCACGCCGAGGCCGATCTGCCGGAAGTAGCTCGGGTCCCAGCGCTTCTCATGCGCCAGGTAGGTCCACTTGCACGTCACCGTGCAGGTCGAGCGCGCAAGATCTCCCGTCGCGCGCCAGGTCAGGAAGTCGGCAAGATCGAAGAATTGCCAGGCGGCGTCGAAGACCTCGGGGCGGCTTTCGCGCAACCAGAGCAGCTTCGGCGTCTCCATTTCGGGCGAGATGCGTCCGCCGACATAGCGCAGGACCTCGTGGCCTTGCGCATTGATCCGTTCCGCCTGGTCGACGGCGCGGTGGTCCATCCACACGATGATGTCGCGCTGTGGATCCTCCGAAGGTCCCACGGGCAGCGAGCTGCCATTCTTGCCAAGGACAACGAGCGAGCAGGTCGCGTCGAACCCGACACTGGCGACAGCATGCGGATCGATGCCGGCCTTGGAAACCGCCTCGCGCACCGAGGCGCAGACCGCCGCCCATATCTCCGTGCTCGACTGTTCGACGATTGAACCAGCCTCGCGATAGAGCGTGATGTCGCGCTTGGCCGACGACAGCATGTTGCCAGTGACGTCGAACAGACCCGCCCTGGCGCTGCCCGTCCCGACATCGACGCCAATGAGATACCGTTCGCCGCCCGTAGGGCGTGCGGGGGAAGTGTTGGTCATGATCTACCGCCTGCAATCAGAACTGGATCGGCGAAGGGGACAACCTCCGTCGGACAAACCTAGAGATCGACGCTGTTTGGCAGGATCACCAGGTCGCGGATCGTGACGTTGCGTGGACGCGTCAGCATGAAGAGCACCGCATCGGCCACTTCCTTCGGCTGCATGAGACTGCCGTTGGCGAGCGCTTCTTCCATCTTTTCCTTCGGCCAGTCGTCGAGAAGGGCCGTGACCACCGGGCCGGGCAGCACCGCGCCGACGCGCACCCCATGGCGGGCCACCTGGCGCCGCGTGCTGTGAACGAAAGCCTGAACGGCAAATTTCGAGGCCGTGTAGATCGGCTCCCAGACGACGGGCACAACGCCGGCGATCGAGCTGGTGAAGAGGATGTCGCCGGACTTCTGTTCGATCATATAGGGCAGTACAGCGTGGACCGAGCGGAAGGCAGCGTTGATGTTGAGGTTGAGCATCCGGTCCCAGGCATCGGGGTCGCCTTCGGCAACCGGACCGCCAATATAGGCGCCGGCATTGGCGTGGAAGACATCCAGCTTGCCAGCGATCTCGATGATCCGCGGCAGCATGCCGGACACTTCGGCCGGCTTGAGCAGGTCGACGACAAGCGGCAGGGCGTTCGGACCCAGTTCCTTGCAGAGCAGCTCCAGCCTGTCTTGCGCGCGGTCGATGAGAACAACCTTGGCGCCTTCGGCCAAAAGCGTGCGCGCGCATTCGAGCCCGATACCGGAGGCGGCGCCGGTGATGGCGGCGACCTTGCCCTTCATGAGATCTGCCATTGTGAGTACTCCATTCCGAAATGTTGGGTCAGGCGCGGCCGTGGCTGACGCGAGAGCGCCGTGCCAGCGAGTCGACGATGACCGCGATGGCCAGCACGCCGCCGGTAATCATGTAGCGAAGCGACGAGCTGAGATTCAAAAGCGTAAGGCCGTTCGAAATGGCCTGAATGACGATGATCCCGAGCAGGGCCGAATAGGCGCTCCCGCGTCCACCGAAGAGGCTGGTGCCGCCAATGACGGCTGCCGCGATCGCATTGAGGTTGACGTCGCCGGTGCCCGCCTGCTGGCTCGAGGAGGCAAGTCGCGAGGCCGAAAGCACACCACCCAGCGCTGCCAGCGTCGAGCAGAGCACGAACGCGCTCATGTAGATGCGGCGCACATTGATGCCCGAGCGGCGGGCGGCTTCCTTGTTGCCGCCGACAGCGAACATCGAGCGGCCCCACTGGGTGCGCGTCAGCGCATAGTTGAGCATCACGGCGAGAGCGACGAAGAGACCGAACATCCACGGCACGCCACGGCCGAGGTTGAGATAAAAGACGGCCAGTTCGAGCGCTACGGTCAGCACGATGGCTTTCAGGATCAGCGTGCCGAGCGGCTGGGCTGAGAGGTTCGCCGCCTGACGTTGACCCATGGTGCGCATGCCCTTGGCGATCATCACCAAGCCCGGCAGCAGCGCCAGCCCATGCGAAAGCCAGTGCGGCATGATGAGGACCTGGCCGAAGCGGACAAGCGGCGAGGCATAGGGCAAGTTGATAGAACCGGTCGGACCGAGGATGTAGAGCTGCAGGCCGAGCAGTGCGAGCAGGCCAGCGAGCGTCGCGATGAAGCTGGGCATGCCCAGGCGGTTGTAAAGGGTAGCGTAGAGCAAGCCGACGCAGGCGCCAACGACAAGGGCAGCAATGATCGCACCAGCGACGGGCCAGCCCATATTGACCCACAGCACGCCCACCATGGCGGAGGCAAGCCCGCTCATCGAGCCGACCGACAGGTCGATCTCGCCGAGCACCAGCACGCAGATGATGCCGAGCGAGATGACGCCGACGGTGGCGCAATCAAACAGCAGGTTCACCAGATTGTTGGGCGCCAGAAAAACCGGGTTGAGCGCCGAAAAGACGACCGAGATGACGATCAGGCCAACCGCGACCGGCAGCATTCCGAGGTCGCCGGAGCGCACGCGGTCAGCAAAGCCGCGCATCATTCCGAAGATGCCCTCGTCGCGACGCACGCGCTCGTCGCTGCGGTCGAGTTTCGGCTCGCTTTGGGCGAGCTTGTTTGAAAGGTTCTGGCTCATGCTTGCCCCCCGCTTGTTTCGTTGACTAGGCCGGCCTTGCGGTCGAGACGTCTGGAGACGGAGTTTTCCGTCGCACCTGTGATTGCGGCGACGAGTTCCTGATTGGAAGCGTCTGGCAAGAACACGCCGTTGTTCCGTCCAAGGCGCAGCACGACGATGCGGTCCGCGACGGCGCGCACGTCTTCCATGTTGTGGCTGATGATGATGACACCGAGGCCGCGCTCGCGGACACGTTCGATCAGGTTGAGCACTTCGGCGGTCTGCGCGACGCCCAGGGCCGCCGTCGGCTCATCGAGCATGATGACCTTGGGATTGAGCAGCAGCGAGCGCGCGATCGCCACCGTCTGGCGCTGGCCGCCCGACAACGACGCGATGGGCTCGCGAACGGAAGGAATGCGCGCGGCGAGTTCGCGCAGCAGCTTCCAGGCGCGGACTTCCATGGCAACCTCGTCCAGCGCCCAGGGCGACATCTCATGGCCAAGAAACAGATTGGCCACGACATCGAGGTTCTCGCACAAGGCGAGGTCCTGGAACACCGTCGCAATGCCAAGGCCAAGTGCCGTGCCGGGGCTGTCGAGAGACACGCCTTGTCCGCAGAATTCGATGGTGCCCGATGTCGGCTGGTGCACGCCGGCGAGGACTTTGACCAGCGTCGACTTGCCCGCGCCGTTGTCGCCCACGAGCGCCACGACTTCGCCGGCATTGACGTCGAGCTCGATGTCGGTAAGTGCCGATACGGCGCCGAAATTCTTGGAGATGCCGCGCAGCCGCAGCACTGTTTCGCCCTTGGCGGGCATATTCTGGATGTTAGCTGTCATGGCCTTGGCCTCTCGATCGAAGGCACCCGGCCACGCCAGCGCGGCCGGGTACGATTTTGCAGCGTCAGTTGATGATGCCGAGTTTGCGGCAACCTTCAACATATTCGCCGGTGCAGACTTCCTCAGGCTTGTTGATGCCCTTGTCGAAAACCTCCGCCTTGATGTTCTCGGCCGTGACGACGGCCGGGACGAAGAGCTGCGAGGGCGTATCGTAGAGCTTGTTGGGCGCCTCGGGCGTCTCGCCCTTCAGCAGCTTCACGGCGACATTGGCAGCAGCGGCCGCCACGATTTCGGAAGGCTTCGAGATCGTGTTGTACTGGTCACCCGAAATGACCAGCTGCAAGGCAGCGATTGTCGCGTCATTGCCGGTGACCGGCGGAACCGGCTTGACGCCTGCCGCCTTGAGCGCTGCGATCGCACCGCCGCCCGTGCCGTCGTTGGCGGCAACGATGCCCTTGATCTGGTCGCCGAAACGGGTGATCTGACCGGCGGCCCATTCCTGCGCCTTCGGCGGCGCCCAGTCCGGCGTATCGAACTCGGCAAGCGTCTTATAGGCTGATGCGTCGAGCGCGGAATCGATGCCGTCGCGAATAAGGCCAGCAGCAGCGTCGGTCGGCGAGCCGTTGATCTGGAGAACGCCTGCGCCTTCTGGAACGCCCGATGCCTTCAGATGATCGACAAGCGACTGCGCGATGGCGCGGCCGATGCCCTCATTGTCGAAGGAGACGTAGTAGTCAGCCGGCTTGGCCGGGATCGGGCGGTCATAGGCGATGACCTTGACGTCCTGGGAGTGGGCGATCTCGACCAATGCCGCGGCAGCCGCGGAATCGACCGGGTCAAGGACGATGACCTTGGCGCCCTGGGCAATCACCGAGTTGAATTGCTGCTGTTGCAGCGACACGTCGGCATTGGCGTTCTGGTAGATGACCGTGCAGTTGGGGCAGAGCTTTGCCATCTCGGCCTTGAAGCCGGGGTAGTCATGTTGTTCGTAGCGGGTCGAGGCCTGGTCCGGCATCAAAAAGGCGACGGTTGCAGCTTCCTGCGCCATCGCAGCGCTGCCGAGCGCCACGGTCAAGCCGGTCGTGGCAAGCAAATAAGTAAGCGTCTTCATAAGTTTCCTCCACCAATGATTTGGGCCTGCGCGCTGCGGCTTCCGGAGGGATGTCGACGTTCAGGCCTCGCTGCGCCATTCCCCGTGGTGGCACACGACATCGAGCGTTGCAGCTTGCGCCGCCGCGTCGATTGTCCCGAATCCTGATCCGACTCCTCCCTGAGTCAGCGTAGCGTTGCTGGCAACTTCATCGATTGCGCAAGCTTGCTCAATCGATGAAGCAGAATTGCTCATATTCCCCGTTGATGTCAAGGTGACTCGCAAGTGGAGACCTTATTCGTGAAGCGCAGCCCCCAGACAAAAAGAACGACGATCTACGATCTGGCTGAATTGGCCGGCACGTCGGCAAGCGCGGTGAGTGCTGTGTTGAACGGAAACTGGAAGAAGCGGCGCATCAGCAGTCAGCTTGCACAAAAGATCACGCTGCTCGCCGAGGAGCAGGGTTACGCGCTGAACATGCAGGCCAGCGTGCTGCGCCGGGAGCGGTCGAAGATCATCGGCATGATCGTGCCGAAATACGACAACCGCTACTTCGGCTCGATCGTCGAACGGTTCGAGGCGATGGCGCGCGACCGTGGATTGTTTCCCATCGTCACCTGCACCCGCCGCGATCCGGCGCTGGAAATAGAAGCGGCAAGGGCGATGCTGTCCTATCAGGTCGACTGCCTGATTGCCACCGGTGCAACCGATCCGGACAGGATCGTCGATCTGTGCTCGGCCGCAGGCGTCCGTACGGTGAACCTCGATTTGCCGGGCTCGCGGGCACCTTCGGTGATCTCGGACAATTATGGCGGCGCGCTCGAGCTGACGCGGCGGGTGCTCGCAAACTGCGAGAAGAAATTCGGCGACAAGACCCCGCTGCTTTTTGTCGGCGGGCGCGGCAACGATCACAATACATCCGAGCGCGTGCGCGGCTTCCGCACAGCCCATGCCGAAGCAGGAATCGAGGTTGATGAAAGGCTCGTCCTGACCTGCGGTTACGCGCCTGAGAAGTCCGAGCAAGCCATGAAGCACCTGACCGAAACCGTAGGCACCCTGCCTCACGGCATGTTCGTGAACTCGACAATATCGCTCGAAGGGGTCATGCGCTGGCTTCGTGGGTCAGGCCAATATGCCGACGGCATGCCGTTGCTCGGCTGCTTCGATTGGGACCCCTTCGTGGCGATGCTTGGCGATCACATCGAAATGGTTCGCCAGGATGTCCCCGGAATGCTTGATGCCGTCTTCGAGATCATCGATTCCGGCACTACCGACGTGAAAACGGTCCAAATTCCGCCGATCGTGGAAAAGCTTGGATAGAGCAAGCAACTCCGCTCTGCCCCATGACGTTCGTCAAACTCCGGCCACTTGTCCCGCAGCAGCGAGCCTTGTCCGAGGATGAGCGATTTCAGGTAGCGGCTCAGACGTTGGTAGCCCGCCGAGCTCAGATCGCAAGAATCTGCCGCGATCGTCGAAGCCCTCGATCATCGCCATCGTCACCTTGGCTCTGCGACACGCCTGAGCGGCGGTGCCCATAACTAACCAATTGGGCGCCGTCTTGGCACACTTGTTACTCTTTCCTTGCCGGCTTCGCCGTTGTGTTCGCCAATAGTCCCTTCGGACGAGGCAAAGCCGCCGCTGACGACCCGTAATGCCCGACATGACGGCCTTTGCTGGAGGAAAAAGCGGAGGCAACGCACGTCGGGAGGTTTCATGGCCCTAGCCACTTTGCCCACGCCATTGTGTCTCCCCTCATGTCCGCACCGGGCCCGCCGGCGCGCCCGTGCAACCCCAAAGGAACGGTCGTCGTTCGAAGATCGGGGGGCATGACGCGATGGTCCTGCGCAACCTGTCGAAGCTCGACCTCAATCTTCTGCACGTCTTCGAAGCCGTCTACAGCGAGGCAAGCATAACCAGGGCCGCCGAGACCCTGAACGTGACGCAACCTGCCGTGAGCAATAGCCTCGCTCGTCTGCGCGACGTTTTCGGGGATCCGCTATTCGTTCGCGCCCGCCAAGGGATTGCTCCAACTCCGCTCGGGCAGACCTTGATACATCCCATCAGGGAAGCGTTAACTTCGCGCGACCGTACGCTTGCCATGCATGAGGGTTCCGTCCTTTGGCGGCTCGCCGGCCTGGCGCTGACGGGCCAGCCGCGGCCGGAATATGGCGCTCTACGCGTCGCACAGACTGGACTTGCCGACGCCACCTGGCGCGAACGCTGGACTGCGTTCTGGGGCACGCTGAACCGGTCGCTCAAGGGCCGCAACCGCGAAAGCGGACTGCAGTCGGGGACGTTTGCACCGGACACAGAAAACACTTGAGAAACAAGCAATCCAAGGAGGAAGAAATCATGTCAGTCGACAATTTGCGCTCGAAGCTGTCGGGCTCCGGTCCAGCACTGTTTTTCCCGGACCCGGAGGTCCCTGCGATCTTCAATTTCGACCAGGGACTTGCCGCGCCTGAAACCTTCCCGACCGAGGACCTCGTGCGGCTGGCGCGCAAGGCGCTCGACGAACATGGCGCCAAGGTGCTCGATTACTTCGATCCGGCCACGGGCTACGAGGAACTGGTCTTCGGCTTCAAGGGGCTGCGCAAGGAGATCGCCGACCGCATCGAGCGCACCCAAGGCAAGGCGCTGGGCACGCTTGGCGTCATCCTGACCTCGGGGTCTGTGCAGGGCATCGCCCTTGCCGCCAACGGCTACATCAATCCTGGCGACGTCGTCGTCGCGGAAGCCGCGTCTTTCCCCTATGCGCTGCGCTTCATGGAAATGGCCGGCGGTGATCTGCGCACCGTTCCTGTCGATGATCACGGCATGGTCGTCGATGCGCTCGAAGTGCTGTTGGACAAGGTCGAGGCCGAGGGCAAGAAGATCAAGGTCGTCTACACCATCCCGACCTTCCAGACGCCGACGTGCACCGAAATGTCAGTGCCGCGCCGCCATAAGCTGCTCCAGCTGGCCAAAAAACATGACTTCCTGATCATCGAGGACAATGTCTACGGCGACCTGCGCTTCGCTGGCGAGGAATTGCCGACCCTGCTCAGCCTCGACACCGACGAGCGTGTCATCCAATGCGGCAGCTTCTCCAAGATCGTGGCACCCGCGCTGCGTCTCGGCTGGATCGCTGGCCCTGCCAAAGCCATAGAGCCGATCGCCGCCGTGCGCCAGGATCTGGGCGTCGGCCAGTGGCACGCCCGCGTCATGACCTCGTTCATGGCCGACGGCCTGCTTGAAGACCACATCGCCAAGGTCAACAAGGTCTACAAGAGCAAGGCCGAGACGGCGGGGCGCGCGGTGCGCGACTATTGCGGCAACTATGTCACCTTCCGCATGCCGCAGGGCTCGTTCTACCTCTGGCTCGAGATCGACGAACGCGTCGACTGGCAGCGCGCAGCCGAGATGTCGGCCAAGGAAGGTATCTTCTTCCGCCCCGGCGAGCGTTTCATGGGCGAGACCGACGGCCGTCAGTTCCTGCGCCTGGCCTACAGCCATGTCAGCGAAGACATCATCGAGCGCGGCATCAAGAAGCTCGGCGAGATTCTCAGCGCCTGCGCCAGGGTTCCTGCATGACGATGTCTCTACGTACGATTGCGGGGGGATTTGTCTATCCCGAATGCCCCCGCTGGCATGACGGGCAACTCTGGTTCGCCGACCAGCACGCTGGCCTCGTCCATGTGCTCGATGGCGCCGGTGCCCGCCTTGAAAGCTTCGCTGTCCCAGGCGGTCCGTCCGGGATGGGCTGGCTGCCGAATGGCGATCTGCTCGTCGTGTCGATGCACGAGCGCAAGCTTTATCGGCGCGACAGCGATGGCAGGCTTTCGCTCCATGCCGATCTGGCAGGCGTCCATCCCTTTCACTCGAACGACATGGTCGCGGATGCCAAGGGCCGCGCCTATGTCGGCAATATCGGCTTTGACTTCTATGCCGGCGAGGCACCCGCGCCGACCAACATGGCAATGGTCACGCCGAAAGGCGAGATCAGCATCGCCGCCGATGGCCTGATGTGCCCCAATGGCACGGTCATCACCCCTGACGGCGCTACGTTGATCGTCGCTGAATCGATGGCCGCGCGGCTGACGGCCTTCGATATCGGCGCCGACGGCAGCCTTTCCAACCGCCGGCTTTTCGCGGCCGTCAACGGGCATGTGCCAGACGGCATCTGCCTCGACGCCGAGGGCCATGTCTGGGCAGCGTCGCCTTACGAAAAGGTCGTGCTAAGGGTCAGCCCGGCAGGTGAGATCGTCGGTCGTGTCGAAATCCCTGACGCCAGTCCCTACGCCTGTATGCTCGGCGGCGCCGACGGGCGCGACCTCTTCATCTGTGTTGCTCCGCACCACGATCCCGAAATCACCGTCAAGCTGCGTGGCGGCCGCATTGATCTTTTCCGCGCAGCAGCACCCGCTGCAAAGGGCCGACCATGACCAAAGCTTCGAATGTGGAACGGCTAAACCCACCTGGCATGGCATTCCCCGGCATGAGCCAGGCCGTCGGCTGCGGCGACTTCTTGCTGGTCTCTGGGCAGGTGGCGCTCAAGGATCGCCAGATCATCTGCATCGGCGACCCGACCGGCCAGGCCGAACAGTGCTTCCGCAACATCGAAGCAACGCTTGCCGAGGCCGGGCTGACACTCGAACATGTTGTCTCACTGCGCTGCTACCTTACCAGCCGCGATGCCTATCAAGCCTATGCCGCGGTCAAGAACCGCATCTTCGCCGACAACCCGCCGGCAGCGTCAGCTGTCGTCGTCAGCGAACTGGTGCTGCCCGATTTGCTGATTGAAGTCGAGGCGGTCGCCTGGCGCGGCGCGATTGCCAAGGCAGCCGTGTAGGAAGCAATCGCGATGGTGCAAGTCGCGCCTGGTCCGACCTGGTCGTAGCCGGGCCGATCCTTTGCGCTGCGGTGTGAGCCATGCATTCATATTAGCAACTCGCTACATAGCCACTACGATTTGTCTGACGGTTGCGCTACGCTGAGGCCAAGCCAGGCGGCGGGACGGTTGCCTCGACACGATCAGTGCTCGAGGGTTGCTTGAACGGGAGTGCGCATGCCACCCCCAAACACTGTCGAATTTGCGGCGAGGAACAAATCCTCGGGCGCAGGCAGGATCGCCAAGCTAGCGGCGCCACGCAACGCCGAGGTTTTGAGACGAAGCCGCGTTCTCGAAGCGATAGATCGGGCGGCGCGGCCTGGCGTGTGCTGGGTGGCCACACCGGCAGGTTATGGCAAGACGACCGCGATCGTCGACTATCTCGCCAGCATCAAGGCGCCA
Source organism: Aminobacter sp. GW821-FHT11F06 (assembly GCF_058808215.1). Taxonomy (NCBI): domain Bacteria; kingdom Pseudomonadati; phylum Pseudomonadota; class Alphaproteobacteria; order Hyphomicrobiales; family Phyllobacteriaceae; genus Aminobacter; species Aminobacter sp. GW821-FHT11F06. The sequence continues at coordinate 247,306 of NZ_JBXARL010000005.1, forward strand.
CATGTGTGGTACCGCGTCGATGAAGGCGACCGGGATATCGCGCGCTTCTTCCAGTATCTGACGCAATCGCACGCTGCTGTCGGCGACATGCCGGTGTTCGGCGTGGAGTACGCCGAACAGCCAAGGGAATTTTCCAGGCGTTTCTTCAGAACCTATTTCGCGCGGCTGAAGCCCGGCACCATCCTGGTCCTCGACGATTTGCACGACGCCGACACACCCGACTTTCGGGCGATGCTTTCGATGATGTTCCGGGAACTTCCTGATACGGTCCGATGTGTCTGCGGATCGCGCATACTGCCTCAGGAGGAACTGGGCGACCTCGTTCTCAAGAGCCACATGGCCGTTGTCGACCGGTTTGAGCTCGAATTCTCGACTTCGGAAGCACGCGATCTCGTCCAGCTGCGTTCGAAGAATGCCGCCATCTCAGTCGACATCGAATCCGCGCGCGGCTGGGCGATCGGGCTGGTTCTCCTTGCCGACCGGAATGCCGCCTTGGGACGTGTTGACGCAACCGAGATGGCGGCCGGTGTGCAGAACACGCTGCCGGACGTTATCGAGCGCCATTTCTTCGTTTCTCTTTCTTCCGCCGATCAAGACATGCTGCTGAAACTCAACCTGTTGCCCGAGATCAGCACTGCTTTGGCAAACGAAATGATCGGGTCGAACGAGGCTGGAGAGTTGCTCGATAGGCTCTACAAGCGACAACTGCTCGTCACGCGCACGGAAAGCAGCGGCGATGTCTTTTCCCTGCATCACCTCTTGCGGGATTTTCTCGACCGGCACTTCGGGCAGAGCCTGCCCGAAGATGATCAGCGGTCGCTCAGGCGAAAGGCAGCGCGGATTCTGGTGAATGCCAACCGCTACGATGACGCGATATCGCTTGCCTTGCAGGCTGAGGATTGGGGCGAAGCGAGCGATCTTATCGTGGGCCGCGCAAAGGCAGTGCTGGCCCAAGGACGCCGGGCAACCTTCATCGAATGGTCTGGCCTCTTGCCTGTGGCATTCATGAACGGCTGGCATTTCTACTGGCTCGGCGTGGCCCATATGCCAGATGACGCGGCGGCCGAGCACTGGCTCTCAAAGGCATGGCATGCCTTTGAGGAAGCCGACGATCTGCCCGGCTTGTGCCTGACTGTGTCGAGGGCGGTGCTGGTCAAGACGGACAGTTGGCGGACCTATGAAGGTCTTTCGACATGGACCCGGCGAGCGCTGGAGCTCAACGAGCGAGGGCTTCCGGAACTGGCTGCCGAGGAAGCACTGCTGGTGCGCATCGGCATGCTGCGCGCTTTGAACTTCGCTGACGACTATTATCGCAGCAACGCGGCTGGACAGACGCTGGAAGCCGAACTGCTGGAACGACTTGTCAAAAACCCCGAGCAGGACCCAAGCGGCCTGCGGTTGCTGGCGAGCGAGTCGCTGATCGAACATTCGGTCTCGACGATGCGCGCCGACATTTTCGCAAAAGCCGTCGACAGCGTTGTTGACGACTTGAGCGACAAGGATGTGCTGCCTTGGATCCTCGGCATGTGGCTGGTCGCCTTTGGGGCAAAAAGCGGCCGCTACTTTCCCTACAAAAGGCGGGACTTTCCCTATCCGTCAGCGGAAGCCGCGTTGCGGGCGGCGATCACGATCGGCGAGCGAGAGGCGCTCAAGGGCGTTGAGTTCGGCGGGCTCTATCATCTTCAGATGCAGATGAAGTTCCGCAACGATTTTGCCGAGTTCCACAAGATCGTCGGGCGCCTGACCGAGATCGCCGACAGCCGCTTCACCACGCAGGTCGCTGTCGTCGCCGACTGCCGTGCCGCGCTCTCGGCGAGGCAAGGCGATTTCACGGCGGCCTACAGGGAATGCGACCGCTTCATGGCCGCAATCGAGGCCGCCAACGAGCCGATGGTCGAACGCTGGCCGCACTACATCACCAAGTTCCAGGTGCTGCTGACGGACCGAAAACCGCGCGAAGCAGCAGCCCTTCTCAACGACTTGCTGCCCCGGCTCGACGGCGGTGCCCGCAAGCGGACCGAGATATGCATCCTGGCTGCGGCTGCGCTGGAGAGTTTGTGGGGCGATGACCCGCACTATCCCGAGCGGCTGAAAGCCTTGCTGGAAGAACTTCGCGGCGCGCATTGGCCAATGGTGCTGCTCAATCTTCCGGAGTTGCTCAGCGAACTTCTCGCCGATGCGCTTGAGCATGGCATCGAGCCCGAGTTCTGCCGATCTCTGATCCGCGAACGCCTGCTGGCTGTGCCGCGCCAACGACGGGCGTCCTGGCCATGGCCGCTCAGGGTCCGGGTCCTGGGTGGGTTCCAGCTCGAACTCGATGGCGAGCCGCTCCATCTCGGCAGCAAACATCCGACCAAAGCCCTCGACATCCTGCGCGCCCTTGCGATCTCGCAAGACCACACCTGCGCGCTCGAAAGCCTTCAGGACTGGCTTTGGCCTGACCTTGACGGTGATCAAGCACGGGCAGCATGCGAACAGGCGCTTCACCGGCTGCGCAAGCTGTTGGGAGGGACCGATCTCATCGTCCAGCGCGAAGGCAAGCTTCGCCTTGCGTCAAACAAGGTCTGGGTCGACCTCGCCGACTGGGAAGCACGGCTGAAAGCCGTCGCGACAGCAAGCAGAAAGGCGGATGGATTGCCCCCGGATGCCGAGGCGCTGTTCCAGGCATTCCCCGGTCCCTTGCTCATGCACGAACGATCCCGCTCCTGGTCGCTCGCCGCCGCCGACAGAGTGCGTCGCGATCTGGTCGATCTAGCCTTGCAGATCGGCCGCCAGCTGGACTCCCGTGCGGCCCGCTCCGTTTATCTCCGAGCCTTGGAATTTTATCCGGACGCCGGTCCCATCTGCAAAGCGCTCATCAAGGAGCGGCTTTCACGCGATGATATCGAAGGCGCAATCGACGATCATGCGCGCTACGAGCGAGCTCTACTTTCAGCTGGAGACACAGCATCAGCGGCGGAAATCCGAGCTTTGGTCGCTCCGTATCTGCGTTGAGTTTTCACCATTGCACTAGGCACCTTTCAAGATATTGCCAGCAAGCAACAGGGCCGCCGAGATCAGAACCAAGCCTGCGACCGCATCCATGCGCTTGCGATAGATCGGGCGGTCGAAGCAGCTGGACAGGCTCACCCCCGCCAGGCTCCAGCCATAAAATTTGATGGCTGAAGCCGAGAGAAAACCGATGGCAAAGCCCGTCTGCTCCTCGCTGCCGTAGCTCGACGAAAAGACGCCGACGAGAAACATCGCCTCGAGCCAGACCAGTGGGTTCAGCCAAGTGACGACGAGCATCGAACCGATCGCGCGAAAACGGGAATTGCAGTCCGTTGCAGCAGCCTCGGTCCCGGACGCCCGGCTGATCTTGAGCAGGATACGCACGCCCCACCATGTGAGGAACCCGGCGCAAGCCGCCTGCAGGATTCCGGAAATTGTCGGATAATGCATGAGCAGCGTGCCGAGGCCGCCAATTCCCATGATCACCAAGGCTATTTCCGAGACATAGCCGGTAGAAGCGACCGCAAAGGGATGGTTGCGCGTCATTCCCGCCTGGATGAGCATGAGGTTCTGGGGGCCAAGCGAAAAGATGAGCCCAAGGCCGAAGACGAAGCCGGACGCTGCTGCCGGCGACAATAGCGCATCGACGCTCATCGTCCCGCCTCCTGAAAGGATCGGGCGGCCGGCCCCGGCGCTTTGCCTGAAAACCCATGCCGCCAACCGATGAGAACCGGAACCCTTCGCTTTTGAGCGCATGAGGCGTCGCCTCGCCACCCCGATCCTGCTTGCGTCTGCATCTTGTGCCTCCACCCATTGGCCAGCGAGGCGTGCCCACGACCTTGAGAACGCGGCCCGGCCACAGCCTCACGATGCCGTACAATGTGGCACTGGCGCATACGGATCACGTACGAAGCGACAAGCCGGAAGTGCTGGAGCAATGGCTCTTCAATTTGCCGGCCGCTCCGGACGCTGTGAAAGCGGATTTCGAAGCCGAGACGCCCAACATCTGGCTTCTCGGTACACTATCAGGGCCGAGATCGCAGCGGCCGGACAGGCAGCGCAACTCAGCACCGCACAGAACGCGCCGCTGCTATTTTCGCTATGGCAACTTCTTCTTCGACGATCAGCACTTTCGCGAATGCAAAGGCATTGATGTTGTCGAATTCGGCAGTTTCGCCAAGACCGGTATGCCAGCCGCATCGGCGGCGGCCGGGTTCTCTCCGACCGCGCGCGTGTTGAGTCCGTGGCCCGTCTTGAATATCAGATAGTTAAGGTCTATCGGCAGGATGATGAAGATTAGGTAGACCAGCACGTTCTACGAAAGGAAGGCCGGCCCGATGACCAGTATCTCGCTCAGGTAAGGCACGGCCACCGGCTGGAAGATCGCCTTCGCTGGCATACCGGAAAAAGTCCGGCCGACCGTCGCGGCGACATCCATTCCCATCAGGGTCAGCGCCAGCCCGCACGGTACCTGGTTGGCGCGAAAGAACACTGTTGCCACGGCAAAGACCATGCCGAAGCCCAGCCCCCGGACCGCAAGGGCCGCCGCAAAACCGACCAACGCGTGACGTCAACCTTGGAGCCTGCGCAGGAGCGCGCCCCAGCGCTTGGAAGGCGCGTCAGCCTCGATCTCAGCACATGGCTTGACCCCGCCCTCGCCCAGCCCGCGCGCCCTGACGTCGCTCGGACTATAGCCAAACTTGCGTTTGAAGGCGCGGCTGAAGTCGGCGCCGTCGCTGAAGCCACGCTCTTCGGCGATTTCGAGAATCCTACGGCCGTCGCTGTGATTGGCAAGCGCTGAATGGGCATCGAGCAGGCGCCGGTGTTGGATGTAGCTCATTACGCCGCCGGTGGGCTCGAACAGACGATAAAGCCGCGTGCGCGAGATGCCGAGTGCACGCCGCAGCATTTCGGCGCCAAGCGCGGGATCGTAGAGGTTGGATGAGACGAACCGGCGCGCCCGCTCGAGCAGAACCGTTCCGATCGGGTCTTGCGCGGCGTCAAGATGTTCGGCGGTGGGCGCAACGCAGGCAACGATCATCGCGCGCATGGCAGGGACCAGCCCTGGCAGATCTTCCGCATTGAGCGTTGGCAGGCTGGTCGACAGTCCGACCATGAAATCAGCGAAAAGCCGCCCCATACCGGAGTCGAGCGCGGAGAACTCGGCGGCGTCCAGCGTGCCAACCGCGTCTCGGCAAAAATCGCGCGGCACGATCAGCATGAGCATGTCGCTGTTGCTGACGCTGCCTTCGAAAGGCCGGCCGAGCGGATGCACCTGCACCAGTCCCGAGTCGCAATCGAGGACTCTGGTGGGGCCAACGGTATTAGAGTGGCCGTTGAGCAAAAGGGTCATCATCCAGTGATCGAGCGGATCGCGGCGAACATGTCCAGGTAGACTGGCGAACTTAAGTGCTCCGGTGCGTATCCTGGAAAAAGCCAGGCTACCCAGGTCCCAGATGGTCTGGTCGCCATCGAAGCCGACCTCTTGCCGGTCCGGTGCGGTAAATGTCAGCATCGGCGCAAAATTGTCGCGCCAGCCGGCGAACTGGTCCTTGGTCGGCAGGTCAGAGGTGGAAAAGTCGAGTCCATGCAATGGTATACTGGCCGGCTTGGCCATTTTTGGTTCAGGAGCGGAGGTAGTCGCAATACTCGATGGCGTACTTTCAACGCGTGCATATGTATCCAACGCGCACTCTTCGACCATCATACTTTCCTCCCCAGAAAGCGACGTGACAGCAAAGTCCCCGCCCCAAAGCTGTGTTTCGGATAGTCGATCCGGCTTGCCACCTCCCCGTTGCAGCATCCGCCCAGTCTGAACTGGCCAAGCAAGTCTAGCAGACGACCATAAGGTTTGAAGAGACGTTTTTCAGGATGGTTTATGGCAATCTACCAAATGCAAATTCTAACATTGTAGGTGGCGGCATAATTTTGGCCCGTTGCGCAAATCCTCGGCGCAAGAGCATCGGCTCATATTCGAAGCTGCACATCTGGACCGGCGGGGGGGCGGAGTGACACAGGCGGGACATAAAGCCTGTACCTCTATCGGCAATGCAGCCGATTTCGATCCCCCGTTGCATTCCGGGGTCCACATCGGAGCATTGATCATAGAAGGTAGGCCGAACGGATTCGACCTACCTTCATTTGCTCAAAAACTCAGCTTGCTGGCGTGGCCGAAGCCTTCTGCAAGGCGTCGCGCAGGATCTGCTCCTTGCTTTCGTCGAGCGAGGTCTTGAGAACCACACCGCCAAAACCGGCGATCTCCTTCAACACCTTGTCGGCAGTCATTTCCTGCACCAGCACGAAAAGCGCGCCGTTGCCGGGCTGGAGGCTGCCCGAAAGCTCTTTCATGAAGGCGTCGTTGATGCCAAAATCGCTCAAAGCCCCACCGAGCGCGCCCGAGGCGGCACCTACGGCAACGCCAAGCAGCGGGTTGAGGAAGAGCACCCCAATAAGCAGGCCCCAGAAGCTGCCGGACACAGCACCGGCTGCGGTCGTGTTGAGCAGCTGGTTCAGCTTGATCTTGCCGGCTTCGTTCTTGGTTGCGATGACAGCGTCGCTGATCTTGATAAGGTATTGTTTCTGCAGATCGAGCAGGCGTTCCCGCACCTCTTCCGCCTTGGCTTCGGTGGGATAGACGATGACGATCAGATCAGACATGACGAACTCCAATTTTCAAACGAGTGAACCAACGCCAAGCGTTACGAGCGCCAAATCATATCGCGCGGAACGCATGGAATGGATTAGCCGTGAATCCTGCGGCTATGCATTCCGTTTCATTCTGGGCAGTAATGGCAAACGTCAACGTCTGGCTCTGGACGTTCAAGCGACCGGCGTTCGGCAACCCACCCAGGGCACACCGGGTAGGGTCACCTATCTGACCTTGCTCAGCCTGCCACAATAGCTGCCTCGGCAGGATAAGCTTTGGCCTCGGCGGGGTCCCGCTCCGCTGGAATGCGAAACCATATGATGTACAGCGCCGGCAGGAAGATCAGTGTCAGGGCAGCAGCAACCACTAGACCGCCAATGACCGTGTAGGCAAGCGGCGCCCAAAACGGATCGCGGATGATCGGCAGCATGCCAAGGATTGTCGAGCCGGCTGTGAGGAATACCGGCCGGACACGTTCGGCGGTGACATCGATAACGCTTTGCCAGGACTTTCCCTGAGCTTCTATGCGCTTGTCGATCTGGTCGATAAGCACCACCGAGTTTCGGGTGATCATGCCAATCAGCGCGATCATGCCGAGCACGGCGATGAAGCCGACCGGCGTGTTCGTCACCAGCATGATCAACACCACACCAATCAGTCCCAGCGGTACAACGCTGATGACCAAAAGCAGACGCTGGACGCTCTGTAGCTGGAACATCAGGATGATGACCATGATGATGGCCATCAGCGGGATCATCTCAAGCACCGAACCCATACCGGTCTCGGCACCTTCGACAGAGCCGCCAACATCGATCTTGAAGTTGGGATTGTCCTTGCGCAGTTGTTCGATCTTGGGCTCCGCCGCGCTGACCACGCTCTCCGCCATGACGCCTTCCTTGACGTCGGCCTGAACGGTGATAGTGGTCTCGCGATCGCGCCGCCAGATGATCGGCTGCGTTGTCTGGTATTCGATCGTGGCGATACTGGACAACGGCACAGTCTGGTTCGGTCCGATCGGGATCTGCAGAGAACGCAGCGTCTCGATATTGGTGCGCTCCTCAGCTGCGGCGCGAGCGACGACGTTCACCAGATAGATGGAATCGCGCACCTGCGTGATCGGAAGGCCCGATGCGGTAGCAAACAGCGTCTGGGCTATTGCCGCCGAATTCAACCCGACGAGCCGCGCACGGTCCTGGTCGACATCGATCACGACCTTCCTGATTGGCTCATTCCAGTCGAGATTGGGCGTAATGACCCCGTTAACGTCACCGATGGCGTCAGCGACCTTCCATGCAAGGTCGCGTACGCCAGCAACATCTGGACCGCTGACACGATATTGGATCGGCCAGCCGACCGGCGGCCCCATCTCAAGCGGCGAGACACGGGCAACGATGTTGGGAAACTTTTCGTCGAGTTCCTGCTGTAGTCTTGCCTGCAAGGCATCGCGTGCCGCGACGCTCTTGGCGATCACCACGGCTTGAGCGCGGAACGGCGCCGGCGCCTGGATATCCATCGGCAAATAGAAGCGAATGGCGTCCGATCCGACATAGAAGCTCCAGTCGACGACGTCCTCGTCGAGCTTGAGAATCTCCTCGACACGCTCCACTTCAGCGGCTGTCGCTTGCGTGGAGGCGCTCTGCGGCAAAACCAGCTGAAGCATCAGTTCGGGACGATCGGAGGGCGGGAAGAACTGCCGCTTCATCAAAGAGGCGCCCATCAAGGCCACGACGAACAGCGCAGCCGTACCCAGCACCACGGCGAAACGAAGCCGAACGCAGGCATAAAGGATCTTCTTGAAGCCGCGAACAAGTCCGCTTTCGGTTTTTTTGCCGGTGTTTGAGCCCGACTTCAAGACAGCAAGGCCCACGATCGGTGTCAACAATACGGCGATAAGCCACGACAGGATCAGCGCGAACGTAATCACCAAGAAGAGCGATCGTGCATATTCGCCTGACACGCTGCGGGCAAAGCCGACGGGGATGAAGCCGGCGATGGTGACGAGCGTGCCCGCCAGCATCGGAAAGGCTGTCGAGGTATAGGCAAAGGATGCTGCTTTTACCCGGTCATAGCCCTCCTCGAGCTTGGACATCATCATTTCGACTGCCACCATGGCATCGTCGATCATCAGCGTCAGCGCGATGATCAGCGCCCCCAGCGACACCCGTTGAAGCGCGATGCCTGTGATTTCCATCAACAGGAAGGTCATGCACAGCACCAGCGGGATCGACACCGCAACTGCCAGGCCAGCGCGGAATCCAAGTGCTATGAAGCTGACGCCGAGCACAATGATCACGGCCTGGGTCAACGAAACAGTGAAGCCGCGGATGGCGTTGGTGACAACCTCCGGCTGGCTCGCGACATGAATCATGTTTATGCCGATCGGCAGGTCATGCTCGAACTGGCTCATCACCGTATCGATGTTGCGCCCGAGTTCCAGGATGTCCCCGCCAGACGCCATCGAGACGGCAATTCCGATCGCCGGCTTGCCCTTGACCCGGAACATTGGCTGCGGCGGATCGATGGTGCCGCGAACGACGCTGGCGATGTCACCAAGCCGCACGAAGCCCGACCCCGTAGGTATGTTCAGATTGCGGATGTCATTTTCGCTGCGCAGGTCGCCTGACACTTCTAGGACCGTACGATCGGCCTCGGTGGTCATCGTGCCTGCGGGCAGGACTGCGTTCTGCGCCTGGATAGTGCTGATCACGGTCGCGGCGCTAAGCCCAAGGCTTGCCAGCCGCTGAGCCGAAAACTCGATGTAGATGGTTTCGTCCTGGGTGCCCAGAAGCTGGACCTTGCCGATATTGTCGAGACGCAGCAGCCGGTTGCGGGCCTCGTAGGCCCAGTCCCGAACCTCGCGGTCGCTGAAATCGGCAGAGGTGAAAGCGTAGATGATGCCGAAGGTATCGCCGAATTCGTCGTTGAAGAACGGACCTCGGACGCCTGCAGGAAGGGTCGTCTGCATATCGCCGATCTTCTTGCGTACCTGATACCACAGGTCGGCAACTTCGTCCGGTGGGGTCGAATCCTCCAGGCTGACGTAGATGACCGACTGTCCCGCGCTGGTCAGGCTGCGCAAGGTATCGAGGCGTGGCACCTCCTGAAGCGCCCGCTCCAGCCTGTCGGTAACCTGGTCGGTGGTCTGTTCGATGGTGGCGCCCGGCCAGACTGCATGGACAAGCATCGTCTTGACGGTGAAATCAGGATCTTCGCTGCGGCCAAGGTTCATGTAGGAAATGGCACCAGCGATGGCGCCGAGCAGCATCAGGAAGATGATCAAGCCCTGGCGCTTGATCGCCCATTCCGAAAGGTTGAATCCGCCGTTCATTGCGCGGCTCCGGCAAGCAGGCGGACGGGCATGGCCGGACGCAACTGTTGTACGCCCGCGACAACGACGTTGTCGCCATCCTTCAATCCGCTCGAGACGAGGAAATCCTGGGTTTCGAAACGCGCCACATCGATCGGCACAAGCTTGGTGGTGCTGTCAGCCGGATTGACGATCCATACCGCAGGCCGATTATCCTGGTTGAACAGTGCTGTCATCGGCAGGCGGGCGACAGGATCGCCCGCGAGTTGGATCGTGCCGCGTACCGCACTGCCGAACCGGAAATCACCGGGAACGGTGTCTAGGGCGACGCGGACGGTGAAGTTGCGGGTGACCGGATTGGCGGTCGGCGAAATTTCACGAACGGTGCCTGTCGCCTTGCTGTTTGTATTGCTCAACAAACGTGCCTCGACCTTCACATCGCGGCTGGCGCCCTGGATGCCTGCTTCTGGGACCTGGAAGACTGCATCCTTCTCCGCCAGCTGGGCGACGCGCACGACCATCTGTCCGCCACCGACAACCTGGCCGACATCGCCACTAACAGCGGTCACCACACCGGCGGCATTCGACTTCAGCACGCGGTTGTCGAGATTGTTCTGGGCGACGCGCACGCCCGCCTGGGCCGCGTCTACTCCTGCGCGCGCAGCATTCGCCTGCGCGATGGCAGCATCGAGCGCAGCCCGACTGATGGTGCCTGGATAAAGCTGCTGTTGACGGCTGCGTGTCATGTCGGCGTTGTCGAAATTCGACTGGGCCGCAAACAGATTGGCCTCCGCCTTGCGCACGGCATCCTGAGAGTCTTCGATATCCAGGCGCGCCAGCACGGTGCCGACTTCAACCATATCGCCCACCTCAACGTCGCGTTCCCTGATTTCGCCGCCCTGGCGGAAACCGAAGCTGGTTTCGATCCGCGGCTGTATCTCGCCGACGAGCGTACCGAACGTGTCTTCAGGACTGAACGACACGGCCATCGTCTTCACCGGGCGCGGCGGCAGCACCACCGTCTCCTCTTCCCTCTGGCACCCGACAAGAAGAAATGAAGCGACTGTAACGGCGGCCGCGCCAAGCATGGCGTTATGTCTTGATGCCGGGTGACGCAGTGTCATGGAGGAAGCCCCCTTATTGAGATGATTGCGTGAATTCAGGTGTCGGCTGCGCATGGTCCGTCAGTCCTTGTCAGAAGCGCCAGATCAGCGGCACGATGAAAACCGATACGACGAAAAACCAGATCAGAAGCGGCAGACCGAGCTTCCAATAGTCGCTGAAGGCATAGCCGCCCGGCCCCATCACCATCAGGTTCGTGGGCGTTGCGATCGGAGTCAGGAATGCGGCAGCGGCCGCAACCGCCGTGCTCATGAGCACGGGACGCGGCGAGATGCCCATCGCTGTCGCTGCCGCCACCCCAATCGGGATGACGATGAGTGCGGTGGCGGTGTTGCTGATGAGCTGTCCCATGACGGCAGTCAGCAAGAACAGCCCGGCCAGCAGCGCGAGTGGACCGGCATCGCCAACAAGATTGACCAGATGCTCGGCCATCAGTTTCGCCGCGCCAGTCTCCACCATTGCGGTGGAGAGCGGCATCATCGCGCCAACCAGGATGACCGTGGTCCAGCTGATGGCGCGGTAGGATTGCTCGACGTTCATGATGCCTGTCAGGATGATCGCGCCTGCGGCCAGCAGACCAGCGACCGCGGGCGGGACAATGCCCGTGGCGAGCAGTATGACCATGGCAAACAGGATGACGATGGCCTGACGCGCGCCCGGCCCCATCGGCACTGCCTGGCGGCGTACGAGCTCTGGCGAGCTCACGACCAGAACGTCCGGATCGTCGAGATGGAGATCGAGCGCCTTCCATGTGCCCTGCAGCAGCATAGTGTCACCGGCTTGCAGCACAATGCCGCCTGAATCCTTGGTGGCGCTATCGGCGGCGATTTCGGCACCACCACGCTGCACAGCCAGGATGATCAGGTCGCCGCTGTCGGTGACCATGCCCGGAAAGACCTTGTGGCCGACGAGGCCCGAACGCGGCGGGATCACCACCTCGGCAAGGCCGGAGTGACGGTTGAACAATGTCTCCTCGCCCTGCCCGGGCTTGGCTTCCTCGCGAAACGCGAGATGCATCGTAGCGGCGAATGACGCGGCAGATTCAGCATCACCACGCAGCAGCAGATGATCGCCTTCCGCCACAGCCGGCCTGCGGATGGGACTAGCGGTTTCGCCGTCCTGAATGGCAACAAGTTGCAGCCCCGGATAATCGGTGAGATTGATCGAAGACGAAGCCGCGCCGACATAGGGCGAACTTGCCCGAACCCGCATTTGATAGACGCCGCTGGCAAGGCCGTATTGCTCGACCAGCGTCTTGGCATGGCGGCTGAAATCGGCGGGCATCGTGGCGCCATTGCGCTCGGGCAAAAGCCGTTGACCAAACAGCACGATGATCGCCATCGTACCCAGCAGCAGCGGTATGCCAACAAGGGCAAACTCAAAGAAGCTGAAGGTGCCAACGCCTGCGTCACCTGCGGCTTCCGACACAAGCACGTTTACCGGCGTGCCGGTTAGCGCCAGCATCGAGCCGGCATGCGCGGAAAAGACCAAAGGCATGAGCAGCTGGGACGAGTTGCGCTTGAGCCTGACCGCGATAACGACCACCACTGGCAGCAATGCTGCGACCGCGCCGTTGACGCTGATCAAGGCCGTGAGCAGCGAAACAAGCAGCATCGTCAAAAGCAGGAGCCGCGTGCGGCTTTCCTCGCCGGCGCCGCGGATCAGAAGCTGGCCGGCCCAGGCGGTTACACCTGTTACTTCGAGCCCCGAACTGACGATGAACAGCGAGGCGATGAAGATGACGGCCGGATCGCCGAGGCCGCCGAGTGACTGGCCAAGGGTCAGGACACCGGTCGCCCACAGCGACAAGGCGGTGCCCATGGCTACCAGCACCACCGGAATTTTGTTCCAGACAAACAGCACGACGGCAACGGCGATGATGGTGGCAGTGTATGCGATGGGACTCAATCGCTCAGCTCCTCATTGGGCCATGACAAGGCCGCCGAACCTTCAGGTGCAGACCGCCGCTGGCGCTTGCCACCATTTTGGGCAAGGTGTGTCGGCGGTGGGATTTCGAGGGACCATGTACGGCCCTCAGCTGCTAGTCTTCCAGGGTCGCCATCAGCACGCCGATGCGGCAGCCCTTCTCGAACTCGAGAAGGTTCACATATTCCTTGATGGTGTGGATCTCAGCCTGACCGGCACCAATGGTGATGGTTGGGATGCCGTGCTTGTCGAGCCAATTGGCATCTAGCCCACCATTGGAAAACAGGTAGTTCGGCTCGATACTCAGCATCTTGAGCGCCTTGGTGGCGCGTTTGACGACAGGCGTGTCTTCCTCGAGCTTGAAAGGCGGGTACGATTTCACATGGCTGAATTTCACCTCAGCGGTGTCGCCCTCATGGTCGACCACCGCGGCCTTGGCCTTGGCGAAGGCGTCGCGATAGCCTTCTGCGATCTTGGCCGCGAAAGCGGACTCGGGACTGCGCGCCTCGCCCTTGATGTAGGCATAGTCGGTGACCACGTTGGTGGCATCGCCGGCCGGCTTGCCATCCTTGCCGCCGAAGATGCCGACATTGCTCGTGCCGTGACCGTCGGGCTTGACCACCTTGCCGAACCAGCCCGCGCTGCGCGCCTCGGCAAGCGCCATGGCGCCGACCATCGTCGCCGAGATGCCCCTTTCGGGCGCCACGCCGGCGTGCGACGCGCGTCCCTTGATCTCGACTTCCCAGTTCTCCTGCCCGACCGCACCGATGATCAGGTCCGATGCCGATTGGCCGTCGACATTGATGCACATGACAGCTCCGCCAAGATCGGCAGGGTTGAGTTCGCGCGCGCCATGCAGGCCGCTTTCCTCGCGGACAGTGAAGAGCAAGGTGATCGGCGGGTGCGGCAGCTTGTGCTTGATCAGCGTCTCCGCCAACACGACCAACAATGCCACGCCGGTGCGGGCGTCACCACCCAATGCTGTGGTGCCGTCCGATACAACCCGGTCGCCTTCCCGCCTGGGCTTGGCGCCGGCGCAGAGCGGTACCGTATCGAGATGTGTCGAAAACAGGAGGCGCGGACCGGGTCGTGTGCCCGGCAGGTCGACGATGAGATTGCCAGTCTCGGTGGGCAGCGGGATGCGCTTGTTGGCATCGTCGAAACGGATGGCCGAAGCCGGCACGCCGACTTTTTGCAGCGCATCCGAGACGGCAGCGGCAATGTTGGCCTCGTGACCGGTTACGCCTTCGACCGACAGGAACCGCATCAGATGTTCTTCGGCGGCGGCGACGTCGAGATGTTGAGAGATGTTGCTCATGGTTTCATCCGATCGTTTTGAGTGTTGCTTGATTTCGGACTGGATCGAGGTCACAGGCCCCAGGGCAGACCGAGCATCTGCCAAACCGCAAAGAGCGCGGTCCACAGCACGAACATCCACACGACATAAGGCAGCATCAGCGACACAAGCGTGCCAACGCCTGCTGACTTGTCGTATTTCTGGGCGAAGCCGACAACGAGCGCGAAATAGGCATTCAGCGGGGTGATGGCGTTCATCGGCGAGTCGCCGACGCGGTAGGCCGCAAGCACCGCTTCCGGCTCGACACCGAGCTTCATCAGCAGCGGCACGAAGACCGGCGCGAAGATCGCCCACTTAGCGATTGCCCCAGTCAGCAACAGGTCGATGATGGCAACGACAAGGATGAAGCCGAGCAGCAGGGGAAGCGGCCCGATATTGGCCGACTGAAGGACGCCCGACAGGCTGAGCGCCATGACAGTGCCGATGTTGGTGTAGGTGAAATAGGCAACGAACTGGCTAAGCACGAAGAACAGGAAGATCGTGCCGCCCATGTTCTTGATCGACTTCTCGATCGCCCCGATCACCTCCGTCAGGGTTCGCAAGGTGCCTGCACCGATGCCGTAGGCCCAGCCGGTGACCAGGAACAACAGCATGATGAGCGCGATCAGGCCATTCATGAACGGCGAGTTGCCGATGAGTTCGCCGGTTGTCGCATTGCGCAGCGGTGCACCCGAAGGCAGCGTCAAAAGCAGGAAAACCACAGCCAGGCCGATCAGCCCGAACATTGCGAAACGCAGCCCGCGCGATTCCTGGGCGGTGAGTGGGCCACCCACATCTGGGCCGCCTTCGTTTGATTTCTCCGGCTTGTAAGCTCCAAGGCGCGGTTCGATCATGCGGTCGGTGATGAACGCGATGATCACGGTCAAAAACAGTACCGACGCGATTGAGAACCAGACGTTCGAGGCAAGGCCAATCGTCCTGCTGGGGTCGACGAGAGCGGCGGCGTCATTGGTGAACTCGACCAGCACGGCATCGAGCGGCTTGATCAGCATGTTGACGGTAAACGCACCCGCCACTGCGGCAAAGCCGAGAGCCAGGCCGGCAAGGGGATGCCGTCCGACTGCCATATAGGCAACACCGGCAAGCGGGATCAGCACCAGATAACCGGCATCCGCTGCAATGGAGGCGAGGATGCCGACGAAGGACAGGATGTAGGTCAAAGCCCAGCGCGGCGACACCAGCACGAGCTTGCGGATAAGCGCAGTGACCAGCCCCGACTCCTCAGCCACTCCAGCGCCGATCATGGCGGCGATCATGAGGCCTACTGCGGTGAAGCTCATGAAGTTGGGCACGAGCGATTCATACATGAAGCGGATGCCATCCACGTTCAGCAGACTGCGTATCGCCGTGCTCGCCTGCTCGATCTCGAGCGTTTCGGGATTGATGCGTTCGTAAGTGACGGCCGTTCCAAACAGCCCCATCACGGCCGACAATGCAATGACGATACCAATCAGGATGAGAAAGATGACGACGGGATGGGGAACCATGTTTCCGACGCGCTCGATGCCATCCAGGAGCCTTTGCATGGTGGTCTTTGGTGCGGCATTCGCGGTGGACATGACTTGCTCCCCTTGAGTCAAAGCTTCGCGCGCTAGCGCCGCAAAAAGCCTAGGTGGACTGATAAATATCTTGGACCAAGTCCAGCGCGGACAACTGCCCAAAGCATCGTACGCTCATCGAAATCAGCGATGGTTACAACGCTGCCTTCAATGTTTTTAGCGCGCTCATGCGCCGACGGGATTAGCTTACAATTCCAAAACTGTGCATTGCGTCTTATTCTGGCGCCAAGTGCGCAAGCAGGCTTTGCAATTGGCGCGTGGGGTGCAAAGTAACGCGACAGCGGCGGCAGGCAGCATCGCTTTATGGCGACTCGATTGCCGTTTCCGTTCACGCCGCGATGACTGCCAAGGCGAAAGGAACGACACTATATGCGATCTCGTTTTGATCGCCTTGTCCCGCAGACAGAGGTCTAATCACTGTGGGAACGTGTGCGCGGCGGAGACAAACCAGGGCCACACGAATGGAGCGCACATGAACCAGCGCCCTCCAGAAGCCGGACCTGCGATTGCCGTTTTACCCAGCCTCGATGATTTCCAACCGCTCAATGCAGCCGAGAGCAAGATCGTCGCGAACCTGACGTCGGGAGATTTCGACAGGCTCGGCGACGGCTCGCGTCCAGATTGGGACGACCCGGCACGAATCGTGCGCGCGGAGCTATTGCGTTTTCTTATCCTCGGCAGCGACGACGGTTTCCATACGCATGAAAAAGGATTGAGCGTCAGCGGCGCTCGGGTGACTGGCATACTCGATCTCGAAGGTTGCCGTGTCCCGCGCGATATTCGTCTCAAGGACTGCCTTTTCGACGCTTCCCCGGTGCTGCGCTCTGCTATCATCGACAACCTGTTTCTCGACGGTTCGGCGGTGCCAGGCCTGCAGGCCGACCGGCTTGAAGCCCGTGGCGGCCTCTCCATCCGTGGAGCGAGTGTGGCTGGGGAGATCCGACTTTCCGGAGCTCGACTGGGCGGCAGCATCGAGGCGGATGGCGCAACCATCTCCGCACCTGACGGAGTCGCAATCAACGCTGAGGGGCTGGAGGCCAGAGGCGGCATCCTGCTGCGTGGCGCCGATGTGCGCGGCGGCATCAATATCTCGTCGGTACGCCTCGGTGCTGACGTCAACGCGGTTGGCGCCCATATCAAGCGGCCCGGTGGGGTGGCGCTGGATGGCGATGGCATCGCCGCGCGTGGCGACCTAGCCTTGCGCGGTGCTGTCATCGAGGGCGAGATCCGCATGCGCGGGGCCTACTTCGGCGGTGATGTCGATCTCACATCGGCCACGCTATGCGAACCAGGCGGCTATTCACTGCGGCTCAATCGCGCCAGGGTCAGTGGCGCTTTCTTCCTTCGGCACGGCGCGTCGGTTCAAGGGACGCTCGATCTGACAGCCACCGAAATCGGCGCGATCGACGACGAACAGGCCTCCTGGCCGAAAAGGGGCGACCTGCTGCTCAATCGTTGTCAGTACGGGGCGTTCATCGGCGGTCCGGTCGATGCTGCAAGCCGGCTTGATTGGCTGGCTCGCCAGGTGCCCGAGCGTTGGGAAGAGGATTTTTGGCCGCAGCCTTATGAGCAGCTTTCGACGGTGCTTCGCGAGATGGGGCACGACGAGGATGCTCGCGCTGTTCTCATCGCCAAGGAACGGCTGCAGCGGCGGGCAAGACGGGCGCGCGCAAAGAGCCCTGTACTGCGGTCCGCACTGGCGTTGAACGACGGCATGCTGGCAGTGACCGTCCGCTATGGTCGCCAGCCACTGCTCGCCTTGCTTTGGCTCATCCTGTTCTGGGGCATCGGGGTGGCCGTCTTCGGTTTTGCCGAACGGAGCGGCGCATTGAAGCCCAACAGCCCGGTCGTCCTACGCTCGCTTGAATGGACGATGTGCGCGCTCGAACAAACCGAAAGCCGCTACATGCCGTCGACCGGCCAGGTCATGCTTGGGCGTGCTGTGGCCGGGCAGAACCAGCTCTCCTGTTTTCTAAGCCAGCCTGAAGCCTCGAGCTATCCCGAATTCAATCCATGGATGTACTCTCTGGATGCGCTTTTGCCAGTCCTGGAAATTGGCCAGAAGGAATATTGGCGACCCGATCCGTCGAAGCCCAACGGGGGCCTGACCTTGAATTACTACTATTTCCAGTCGGTTGTCGGGTGGGCCTTGAGCCTTCTTGCGGTTGCCGGGTTCTCGGGGCTCGTCAAATCAAAATAGGCCACGCAATCATCGACGATGAGAGGACCATCGAATCGAAACAGGCAAGCCGCAACTTGAAGTCGCCTTTTTACAGGCAATCCAGCCCGACTGCCAAGGCCGGGCAATTGGCGAGGAATCCCACAACTTTGCGCCAAGTCCCGTTCTCTTGAGCAAGCAGCACAGTCACCGCGAATTCGGACCACGCAAGAGTGTTCGCCGGTTGCCGCACCGCCATTTTACTGCTTCTCATCTACTGTGAATTTGCAAGGTCGAGGCATGTTGGCAAAGCGCCTGTTTCAGCTCCTGTTGCTCGTGACGCTACTTGCCGGCTGCGGCGGGCCACGCGCGGTCTTGGGTCTCGACGCCACAGCAGACAGAACGACTTCAGCTGCGGTCGTGCCGGTCTATGTCGCAACAACGCGGGCACGCTCGGACAATCTTTCCATGCCCTTTTCGGCTGAGAGATCGCAAACGCTGAATTTCGCCGAGTTCGACATCGGTATCCCTAAAAACCATGTACCGGGCGATGTCGAGAAATCAGGCCGCAAACCTGATCCAGCACGCCATTTTACGGCGCTGACCTACCAGCCGATCGCAAACCGCCAGAAGTTTGTCGATCAACTCGACGCAGCCCTCATGCGGCGGGCGCCGGAAGATCGCGAGATCTTCATCTTCGTGCACGGCTACAACAACAACTTCGCCGACAGCATCTTCCGTGCCGCCCAGATCGCGCACGACTACAATGTCCGAGCGATTACGCTGCACTACGCCTGGCCTTCGGCTGGCTCGCTGCCGCTTTATGTCTACGATCGCGACAGTACCGTTGTCGGACGCGGCGGGCTTGCCGAGACGATCGAGATCGCCGCTCGGACCAAGGCCCGGAGGATCACCCTGGTCGGCCATTCGATGGGGGCTTATGTGGTGATGGAGGCTCTGCGCGAACTGGCGCAGACAGGCCGTGGCCGATATCTCAAGCGGCTGAGCGGCGTCGTGCTCGCTGCCCCCGACATCGACATCGACGCTTTCCAAAGCCAAGTCCGAGACATAGGCGAGCTTCCTCATCCATTTGTTATAGTCGTTTCGCGCCGCGACAGGGCCTTGAGCATCTCCAGGCGCATTGCTGGCGGACACCCGCGCGTCGGCAGCGGCTCGGATATTGCCTTGCTGCAGGAAAAGGACATCGTTGTTCTCGACGCCTCGGACCTGGACGGCGGCAACCACAGCGTATTCGCAAGCTCGCCGACATTGATAAGCCTTGTCGGCGACGCCGGCCTAATGCGCCACCTGATCGAGGGCGATCAAGCCAGCGCTACCGACACCATCCTTGCCGATGGCGGTTCGGCGATCGAAGGTGCGGCAGCCTTGGTCATCTACCTGCCGTCGCGCATCCTCGGCGGCGTGGCGATCGCGAGCCTTATCCGATGACTCCGTCTCATCTCAGGAGCGGCGCATGACAACGCCAATGGACGACAAGCCCACGCCGAGTGGCCCTTTTGGACTTCCCAAAGGCTTTCTTGGATTGTGGCTGTTCCTGTTTGTCCTGTGGCTGATCGTCAATTCGTCCACCGCATTGCCGATAGCCGCAACGGGCGCGGTCATTTCACTCGTCATCGCCTGGATCTTCGCGCGCCGCAGCAACGTCTGGCACACCGACCTGTCGCTGGGCGGTGCATGGCACTTCCTTGCCTATACCGCGACCTTCTTCATCGAGCTGGTGAAGGCGAATATCAACATGCTGCGCTATGTCTACGCACCCAGGATCGACATCCATCCCGGCATCGTCAAGGTTCATATGCGGCTGAAGTCGCCCATCGGGCGGCTGGCTCTGGCCAATTCGATCGCACTGACGCCGGGCTCGCTTGTCATGGATGTGAGGCACGATGCCATGTTCATACACTGGCTCGACGTCAAGACGACGGATCCGGACCAGGCGACCGAGATGATCGTTGGCCCGTTCGAAAAGCATCTGGAGGTGGTCTTTGGCTGAGACGATCCTGCAGATCGCCGGCGTGCTGATTTTCCTCGGCATCGCGTTCGGCGTGGTGCGCCTGATCATCGGCCGGACCACGACCGATCGCGTCGTCGCCATCGACATGCTGACTGTCGTGTCGATTTCGCTGATCGCGCTTTATGCCCATATCTCCGGGCGCTTCGTCTATCTCGACGTCGCACTCGTCTACGGCCTGCTGAGCTTCCTCGCCGTGCTTGCCATTGCTCGCTTTCTCGAAAAGGGGCCGTGATCCCCATGCTTGAGCTGCTCGTCATTTTGGTCTGCGGCAGCATCCTGGTGAGCGGGGTTCTTGCCGTGTGCCTCGACAACCTCATGGCGGCGATGGTCAGCGCGGGACTGGCGAGCCTGTTTGCCGCGGTCTCCTACGTCCTGCTCGCCGCACCCGATGTCGCCATGGCCGAAGCCGCCATTGGTTCGGGCCTTGCGACTCTGATCTTCCTTTATGCGATCCGCCGGACCGGTGGGGGGAAAGGATGACGCATGTCTGAGCTGATCGGCAGCATCGTCGTTCTCGCAGGCGCATTCTTCCTGTTCTCGGCTGGCCTTGGCCTGCTGCGCATGCCTGACACCTTCACCCGCATCCAGGCTGGCACCAAGGCCTCGACCCTGGGCAACATCCTGGTCCTGGCAGGCCTCGGCATCTACCATCCCGACTGGGCCCTGAAGCTGTTGATCATCGCTTACTTCGTGCTGATGACCAATCCGCTGTCGTCGCACGCCCTGTCTCGCGCGGCGCACGCGATCCACACGCCGATGGCACCGTCAACCATGGCCGATGCCTTGCGCGACGAGGACGACGCCAAGGAGGGCAAGCCGCAATGAAGCGAGTATTCACGCTGCTTGCCGTGCTGATGTTCGGCATCATCTTTGCCCGCATGGTGGGCGGCTACAGCGAACGGCAGAGCGTTTCGGCACTCGCCGAACACTACTTAGCGGTCGTTCCGCAGGAACTCGGCGCGCCGAATGTCGTCACCGGCATTCTCATCACTTTCCGCGGCTTCGATACGCTTGGCGAGGTCGCCGTGCTGTTCATGGTCGCCGCCAGTGTCGGCATTCTTCTCGCCGGCAAGCCTGGCACCCAGCAAGAAGAGCCCGAACCGGAACCGGAGCCTCGCCGCGCCAGTGAACTGGTCGAAAATGGAGCCGAGGTCATCTTGCCGCTGATCTTCCTGTTCGGGGCCTATGTCATCATGAACGGGCATCTTTCGGCCGGCGGCGGCTTTCAGGGCGGCGCGGTCGTCGCTTCTGCGGTCATGCTGCTGTTGCTCGCCAAACCGTCATCGCGACTGAGCCACAGCTTATTGAGCATCACGGAATCGCTGGCCGGCGTGCTCTATGTCTCGATCGGAATACTCGGACTGATCTTCGCCGCAGGTTTCCTCGACAGCCACATCCTGCCCAAAGGCGAATTCGGTACGCTGTTCAGCGCCGGCGCGATTCCGCTGATATCTACTTTGCTCGGCATCAAGGTCGGCGCTGAACTCAGCGTCATCATCGACCGTTTCCGCAGCTAGCCGTGAGGATCGCCATGAGCCTACCGGTTTCCCACATTCTCTTGGCAACAGGTTTTTTGCTCGTGCTGATCGGCATGTGGGGCATGCTAAGGCACCGCAACATCCTGCGCATCATCATCGGCTTCAGCCTGATCGACACCGGGCTGCATATCGTCATGGTGGCGACTGGCTACGTCACCGGACATACCGCCCCGATCATCGACAAGGCGCTCGGCATTGGAGAAGCGACCTCACGCGCCGTCGACCCCATACCTGCAGCATTGGTGGTCACCGCCATCGTCATCGGCTTTTCAGTGACTGCGGTCATGCTGGCCTTTGCGATCCGCGTTTATGACGCCAAGAAAACCCTTTCCATCGACGCGCTGACGGAGTCGAAATGGTAGAGGCCCTTCTGCAGCCGCTGAACATTTTCCTGCTCGGCCTCGGCGGAGGCTTCCTCATCCCCCTGCTCTACAAAATCGCCAAGCCTTTGCCGGCCATAGCCTTCTTGGTCGCCCTTGTCGGCATCGCCTCGATCTCCGGCGCCAACCTGTGGGCGCTTCACAACGGTCACCCAACGATCGAGGTGCTAACTGCCGGCAGCACACCACCATTCTCGATCAATCTGCGCTTCGGATTATGGGAAGGCGTCTTCACCTTCAGCGTCAATGTTGCGGCGCTGTTGGGCGCCTGGCACCTGTGGTCACGGCTGCGCGACAGCTATGCAGCGCTGCTGCTCTATCTGATCCTGATCATGGGCATCAACGGCATGGTGATGACCCGCGATCTGTTCAATCTGTTCGTGTTTCTGGAGATCGTCTCCATCGCCACCTACGGGATGCTCGGACTCGACCGGGGTCCAGCCGCGCTTGCGGCGAGTTTCAAATACATCATGGCGACGGTGCTCGCCTCGACCTTCTTTCTTCTCGGTTCGGTGCTGCTTTATCACGTCACCGGAACGCTCAACATCGACGAGATGATCGCGCGGCGCGACCTCATCGCCGGGCCGATCGGCGTCACAGCACTGCTGCTGGTCCTGTCCTGCCTGATCATCGAGCTCAAGCCCTTCCCGGCAAACGGCTGGGGGCTCGACGTCTACGAGACCGCGCACAGCGGCATCGCCGCCCTGATATCTGGCGGTGTTTCGGCCGGCGTCTTCTTCGCCCTGCTCAAGCTGTTGCCGCTGTTCGAAAACCAGCTCGGCATCATCGCGATTTCAGGGGGCATCAGCTTCCTGTTTTCCAACCTCATCGGATTGAAGCAGACCAACGTCCAGCGAATGCTGGGCTACTCGTCCATCGCGCAGATGGGGCTGCTGATGCTGGCGCTCGCACTGCTGCACAAGGTTGGCGCAGAAGCCTCGCTGCCGCTCGTTGTCGGTGGGCTGTTCGTCAACCACCTTTTCGCCAAGGCGGGCCTGTTCTGGCTCGCGGGCGCGGTCGGGCGCAGCGAGGTATCCGGCTGGTCCGCAATCGCGGGACGTCCGCTCGTCCTGCTCGTCATGGCCCTGCTTCTGGTCGCCATCGCGGGCCTGCCGCCCTTCCCCGGCTTCTGGGCCAAATGGGAACTGGTGATGCAGCTCTCCAAGGGGCTGCAATATGGCTGGATCGTCGTCATACTGGCGGGGTCGCTGCTCGAGGCGGCCTACATGTTCAGCTGGTTCAAGCAAGCGACACGCGCCGTGCCCAACCAGTCGCCGGTGCGCCCTGCCCTCCGCGCGCTGATGCCCGCCATAATCTCGGCCGCCATTCTCGCGACGAGCGGCTATTGCGCCGCAAGCATTGCGGGTGCTGCATCGTTGTGGCTGTTTGCGCCGTTATGCGTCGGCGGCCTACTCTATGCGCTCGACTGGCTCCCGGGCCGGGTGAAATGCACGTTGATGCTTCTAGCGGTGCTGTTCGTCGGCAATTGGATGATCGGTGACCTCACCGGCCTCAACCAGCTTTTTGCGGTGCTTCTGCTGATGGGCGGGTTCGTCGTCGCCTCGGCCGCTCTCTATCGCTCCGACGCCCGGCCGGGCTATTTCCCGCTCATGGCGGTTACACTGCTGTCGATCGCCGCCTTGCTGAGATCGTCAACGAGCCTGGAATTCTTCTTCAGCTGGGAGCTGATCACGCTGTCGTCCTATTTCCTGATCGCTCAGGGACGAAACGCGCATCCCCATGCCCTGCCCTTCTTGTTGTTTTCGCTCATTTCGGCCTTTTCGCTTCTTGCCGGTTTCGCGCTTGCCACCGCAGCCAACGGCACCACGGCACTTGCTACCTTCGGCAGCGCTTCGGGTCCCGTCGCGGAGGCGGCATTCATCTTCCTGGCGCTCGGCTTCCTGATCAAGGCCGGAGCCCTTGGCGCACATGTCTGGCTGCCCGGTGCCTATGCCGAGGCCGACGACGATCTTTCAGCGATGCTGTCGTCGGTCGTCAGCAAGGTGGCGATCTTCGGCCTGTTCATCGTGACCTACCTCGCCATCCGTTCTGAGACCGGTCTGGAGCTTGCCCATGTCATGGGCTGGATCGGCCTTTTGACCACCGTAGCTGGGGCGGTAATGGCCCTGCAGCAAAACGACATGAAGCGCCTGCTCGCCTATTCCAGCATGAGCCAGCTTGGCTACATCATCACCGCGATCGCGCTGATGAGCCACCTCGGCTGGGTGACAGCACTCTACCTTGTTGCGAACCATTTGATGGTCAAGGGCATCCTATTTCTTGCAGTCGCCGGCATCATCCTGCGAACCGGCACCAGAATGCTTGAAGCCAATGGCGGGCTCGCGCGGAAAATGCCGCTCACCTTCGCAGCCGTTGTCATAGCGCTCATTTCGATGTCCGGCCTGCCGCCGCTGGCCGGCTTCGGCGGCAAATGGCTGCTGCTCAGCGCCATGGTCGACAAGGGCTGGTATGGGCTCGCGGCGACCGGTGTGTTCGCCACATTCGTTGGCTTTCTCTACATGTTCCGCCTGGCCCATGCCGTCTTCTTCGGCCCCGCCAAGCCAGAGCATGCCACAGTCAAGGAAGTCTCGCTCCAGCTGCTCTTGCCGCAATTCGTGCTGGTCTTGGCAATCCTTGCCCTGTCGTTCGTCCCGAAACTCTTCATGGAGCCGGTTTCGCAGGCGATCGATCCCTATTTCGCCTCGACGCTAGTCTGGGAAGGCATGTCGCTCCAGACCATCTATGGCTATTGGAACCCGGTCCCGGTCATGGTGGCGTCGACTTCCGCCGCTTGCCTGCTGTTCGTCCTAGTCTGGCTGCTCTACCGGACTGGAGCCAGTCGCGCCGCACCGCTTGGCGTTGCGCAGTTCTACCGCTTCTACCAGTCTGCCCTGACCCCTATTGTCGTGCCGCTGGCGGACGTTTTTTGGAACGGCGTGTCGCGTATGGCGGCCGCAGCAGCGGGTTTGCTGCGCAAAATCTACACCGGCAACGGACAGACCTATTTGCTCTACGTGCTCTATTACGTCATCGTGGTCTACGTCGCGGCGATGTAAGCCATTCGACCTGCGTGCCGGCAGCAAATGCCTAGACCTGAAGGTAACACAGGACCTGGCCGAGATCGCCCAGTTGCATCCCTTGAAATATGGAAGGCAGCCTGAAAAATGATGGGTAGCCGCCGCGCGACGCGGTTCGGGCGTCGCTCGGGCTGCATCCCATCTCTTTGCGAAAGGACCGGCTGAAGCTGGCCGCATCCGGAAAGCAAAGCTCTTCAGCCAGCGCCGCGACACTCCGCTTCTCTGATGGGTCCGACAGTGCTTCATGCGCTGCAATCAGCCGCTGCCTCAGGATATAGCGCCCCACGCCACCCATGGGTTCAAACAGGCGGTAGAGCTTGGAGCGCGAGATGCCGAGCTGGCTGCAAAGCATGTTCGGGCAAAGATTGGGCGCGCGAAGATTCCGGTGAACCGTCTGGCGCACGCGCTCAAGTACGGTCGTCGCTATCTGCTCACTCGCCTCTCGAAGTCGATCAGAGGTCGGTGCGATGCAGGCGACGATAAGAGCGCGAATACCCGCTATCAGTTGCGGCAGATCCTTGGCCTCGACCATCGGCAGGCGCCACTCCAGAGCTATGAGGAAGTCATACAGAAGGCCGCCGAGCCCTGCCGACGGCAGGGTTCCGCCATGGCTGTCCAGCACGCCCGAAATGGGACGCAAAAGGTCGCGCGGTATGAACATGGTGGATACGCTGCTGTCGGCCGCGTTCCCTTCATAGGGCCGCGCCAGCGAGCGGATATAAAGCTGCTTCGATTGATTGCCGGCGATCCGCGCAGCATGGCTCTCGGGCAGCACCAGGCACCAATGGTCGAGCGGATCCTTGCGCAGATGCCGCCACGTTCGCGGCACTAGCGGCCCAGGCATCCGCGCGGACGTAAACGCCAGCGGTCCAAGATCCCATACGTCTTGCCTGAAGCTGAAACCGTCCCTCGCCGACACGTTCGACGAAACGTCGATGACCGATGACTGATATGCTCGCCACGCTTCGAATTGATGCTCGCCCGGCAATCGGCTGGTGTCGAAGGTCAGCGGTGCAATCAGCTGGGATGCGGGCAATAGGACCTCGACAAGTTTGTCAGATTTGCGGATTGACGTTGCCGATTACCGCAAGCGGGCTGATAACGTCGATCAATCGCAAGCCACTAGGTGTTCACTCGCACCGTAGGGTGCCAACCACTGAGAAATCAATGGCTAGAGTGACAATCGGTATCGGCACTCGCGCCGCGTGTTCGATGTCTCGACGGGTGGCCCTCAAGGTTTGCGGCGAGATCACGATCTGGAGATGGTCGGCGAACTCGAGGATACCCGCGGCTTCGCCATCTGTCGGCACGGCAAGCGCATGCTTTGCTGCCACGACGGCCGCCATGTCGCCATCTTCGACGACGCTCCAATCGCTGTCGCGGGCGTTGGCGGTTCCCCTGACTTGACCCTGCCGGCGCGCCCCTGAACCGGACCGCCAGGCCAGCGTCAATCGCCCAGGACCTGCCGGTCATCGCCGTCGCGGCGGCGCACGAGTTCTTCCTTTATGCCGCGCAGCGTCTTGGCGGCCTTGTTGCGGTCGGCATAGGCAACCAGGTTGGCCAGGATGTCGATCGCGGCCACGTAGGCGTATCGTGTCGAGGTCGGCCGGAAGATGTTTTTCCCCTCCGGCAGGTCGATGGTGATCACCACATCGGCTGCCGCGGCGACGGGCGAATTGCTTTGGGTGATGACGATGGTCGGAACGGCACGTTTGCGCAGGAGCTCGAGGCTCTGAACCAGGCCGGGGTCGCGCCCGCTGAAGGATGAGCCGAACACGACGGTGCCCGGCTGGGCCGCGGCAGCGAGCATGATGTTCAGATTGTGGTCATTGGAAGAATTGATGCGGCATCCCAGGCGGAACAGCCTGTTGTGCAGTTCGTTGACGATCATCGACGAATTGCCGCTGGCGCCAAAGGCGTAGATGAACTCGGCACCGCGCAGGAGCCTGGCCGCCTTGTCGAGGGCTTGCATATCGAGCTGGCGATGCAACTGGAACAGGGCGTTCTGCGCCTTGGCGATAATGTCTTCGGCGACCTCCTCCGCAGTGGCTGTCTGGGCCTCGGGCATCAGGTAGCGCAGCCCGACATAGGGCATCTTCGCCAGTTGCACCTTGAAATCCGAATAACCCTGGCAACCCAGACGGCGGCAGAAGCGGGTCACCGTCGGCGGCGAGACCTCGGCCCGCGCGGCCAGGTCGCTGATCGACGAATTGACGACGAAGTCGACATCCTCCAGCACGATGCGGGCAAGCTTCCTCTCAAGGCCCGAAAGCTTGCCGTCCTCGTCCGAAAGGGCGTGAAAGATGTCCATCAAAGCTCCCCCGTTCGAACGCGTCGGCGCTGCCGCCGCACGACTCGGTCGTGAAAAAGAATTTCTCTCAATCATGTTTCCATACCACAGCGTGCTTGCGCATCAACGCCACCCGATATCGCTTTGCAACGTGCTCATTGTCAGCCGCCGCATTCAAGCTATTGAAATCAAATCATAAAATTCGATATGGCTATGTAGCTCAGTTGGTGCGCAAGTCCGCTCGCTGGCTGGATGACGCGACGGCATGTTCTTCATTTACGTAAGTGAATTACATAATTCGGGCAAAATGGCTAGAATGCCGTTGACGAAAGCGCGGTTTTTCGCCTTACTAAGAAAATTAATTACATCGCCTGGCGGTGCAAGGGAGGAATATCAAAATCGGGCTCTCGTGAGCGCAGTTGGCATTTGCGATGTCGTGGCCGCTATCGGGCGCGCCCGCGACAGGCGATGCGATGCGACGGGGGAGTGTGTCCAATCCTCAGGAAATGTGCCTGCAAGCACCGACCTCTCGGCAGGGTCGTGAAAGTCGGATCTTCTCATCGAAAGCATCGTCGGTTCAATGCGTATCTTCACGGCCTCGTTGGCAACGGAAACCAACACGTTTTCTCCGGTTCCGACCGACATCAATGCGTTCAAGGCTGCGTTTTATGCCGAGCCCGGCGCGCATCCCGACACGCCGACACTGTGTTCTTCGGTGGTGCCGATTCTGCGCCGCAGGGGCCGCGACGAAGGTTTTGTCGTCATCGAAGGAACGTCTTGCTGGGCCGAGCCGGCCGGGCTGATCCAGCGGCAGACCTATGAGATGCTGCGCGACCGGATCCTGGGTGAGCTCAAGGCCGCCATTCCCGTCGACGGCGTCGTCCTCGGCCTGCATGGCGCCATGGTCGCCCAGGGCTATGATGACCCCGAGGGCGATTTTCTCTTGCGGGTTCGCGCCCTCGTCGGGCCCGATGTGCTTGTCGCAGCCGAGTTCGATCCGCACAGCCATTTGACAGCGCTGCGCGTCGCAAATCTCGACCTGATGGCGGCCTTCCTCGAATTTCCGCATACCGATTTCGAGCAGCGCGGCGAGCATGTCGTCGAGCTGGCGCTGCGGACGCTGCGCGGCGAAATCAGGCCGGCGATCTCGACCTTCGACTGCCGCATGATCACCATCTATCCGACAAGCCGCGAGCCGATGCGCTCCTTTGTCGACCGGTTGATGGCACTGGAGGGCAAGGACGGCGTGTTGTCGATCTCGGTCATTCATGGCTTCATGGCCGGCGATGTGCCCGACATGGGAACGCGCATCGTCGTCGTGACCGACAATGACAGGGCCAAGGGCGATGCCCTGGCGCGCACGCTCGGTCACGAGCTCTACGGTCTGCGCAAGCTAACGTCCATGCCGATGCTCGACACCGAGGCCGGGCTCGATCGCGCTATCGAACTGCGCACCAGCCATCCGGACCAGCCCGTCGTCATCGCAGATGTCTGGGACAATCCCGGCGGCGGTGTCGCCGGGGACGCGACCTATATACTGCGCCAGATCATGGCGCGCGGGCTGGAGGATGTCGCCGTCGCGACCATCTGGGACCCGATCGCCGTTTCTTTCTGCCACGCGGCGGGTGAAGGAGCGGTGCTCGACCTGCGCATTGGCGGCAAGTCCGGCCCGCATGGCGGCGATCCTCTTGACCTGACGGTGAAGGTGATGAGCGTTGCCGAAGCGGGTTGGCAGAGCTTCCGCAACAGCAAGGTGACGCTCGGCAATGCCGCCGTGGTGCGGCCTGTCGGTACGACGATCGATATCCTGTTGATCACCAGCCGCACGCAGACCTATGAGCCCGACATCTTTTCCAACCAGGGCATCGATGTCGCCGGCAAGGCGTTCCTGCTGGTCAAATCGACCAATCATTTCCACGCCGGCTTCCAGCCGATCGCATCCGAGGTCGTCTATGTCGCCGCGCCCACCTCCTATCCGACCGACCCGGCAACGACGCCCTACCGCAAGGCGAGCCTTGATATCTGGCCACGCGTCGCCGATCCGCTGGGCCTTGAGGGCACGGAGGCCCAAGGCAAATCACGAGAACTCCTGACCAACTGACGTCTAGGCAAACGATCACTTGAGGACGACACCGAGATGACTGCGCTTACCCAACAAGCCCATTCCCTGCTCTTCGAAACGGTCTGGACGCCGGCAAGCGATGGCCGGGCACCCGTCTATACGATCCGCCTGAAGAACCTTGGCCGGGAACCACTTGGCGATTTTATCCTGTGTTTCAGCGGGCCGGCGCGGCTCGAGGCGAATGCCGCGATTGAAAACGGACGCCTTATCCGTCGTTTCTCCAACCACAGCGAAGTCGCACCACCCGTTGGCTTCGTGCTCGCGGCGGGCGCGACATGGGAATGCACCGCCCATCAGCTGTCTTATCCGCTGCGTCATTGGAGCGACGGCGCGACCAGTGCCTATATCGTGAAATCAGACGGGGCGATCGAAGTTGCGGGCACCTTGAAGACCGTGTCGACTGTTGTCGAGAATGCGCCCAGGCGTGGCAGCGCAATGTTGGCTGCGCCCGCAACGTCGCCGGTCCCGCTCTCCATCATTCCATGGCCGAGCAGCGTCGAGGCGATTGCATCGGGGCAGACGCCCGATGGCCTTGCCTTGATGCCCGAAACGGAAACCCAGCGTGCCGCCTGCCAGGCATTCATCGAGTTGACCCAACGCCTGTTCCCCGGCGACGGGTTTGTACGCGAGGCCCATCAGGGCGGGCGGGCGGTGCGCCTGGTCGAAGGTTCTGATGAGGCCGAAGCCTATCGGATCGATTTCAGCGAGCGCGAGGTCGTCGTCACGGCCTCCGCCCCGGCGGGCTATCTCTACGGCCTGATCACGCTTGGCCAGATCCTGCGTGGCGCCAAGCGCCATCGCCAGACGTTTATCTTTCCCGCTTCCGGCAGCATCGAGGATGCGCCGCGCATGGGCTTCCGCGGCTGCCATCTCGATGTCGTGCGCCAGTTTTATGCGAACGGCGAGGTCAAACAGTTCCTTGCCATCATGGCGTGGAACAAGCTCAACCGGTTCCACTGGCACCTGACCGACGATGAAGCATGGCGCATCGAAATCATGGCCTATCCGCAGCTGTGCGAGCGCGCCGCATGGCGCGGCCACGGCCTGCCGGTGCCGCCGATGCTGGGGTCGGGACCGCTGCCGACAGGGGGGTACTACACCCAGGCCGAGGTGCGCGACGTTGTTGCTCTCGCCGGCACCTACGGCATCGAGGTGATCCCGGAGATCGACATCCCCGGCCACAGCTACGCGTTGCTTGAAGCGTTGCCCGAACTGCGCGATCCTGATGAGGCCGGCGAATACGCCTCGGTGCAGGGCGTGCCCAACAATTGCATCAACCCTGCGCAGCCGCAGGCGGTCGCCTTCATCCTGGAAGTCTTCCGTGAACTGGCGGAACTGTTCCCCTCCAAGGTGCTGCATATCGGCGCTGACGAAGTGCCGCTGGGGGCCTGGTCGGGCTCGCCGATGGCGCTCGACATGCTGCGCAAGCTTGCCGGAGACAATGCCGCGCGCTCGCATGCCGGCTTGAGCAACACGCTAACCAACCATGACGGCGCCGACGACATCGAAGGTGCGACGACCTCGATCCTTCAGGCCGAGTTCGTGCGCGAGGTGCATGAGCTGATCAAGTCGCTCGGCTGCGTGACCGGCGGCTGGCAGGAAGCCGCCCATGGCGGTGCGCTCGACAAGGACGCGTCATATCTTGTCGGCTGGCGCGACGTGCAGATCAGCGGCCGCCTGGCGGGCGAAGGCTATGACATGGTCGTCGCCCCGGGGCAGGCCTACTATCTCGACATGGCCCAGTCGGCCGACTGGAACGAGCCAGGTGCTGGTTGGGCCGGCTCGCCGTCGCCGCGCGACACCTACGATTTCGACCCCATCGAGGGCTGGACCGCCGAACAGCTGCGGCACTTCAAGGGCATACAGGGTTGCATCTGGAGCGAGTCCATGACCGACCGCGCCGTGTTCGACCGCCTGGTCTTCCCCAGGCTGTCGGCGATCGCCGAGACGGCATGGACGCCGTGGCAGCACAAGTCATGGGACCGGTTCGCGGCCAGCGCGAGCCTGATGCCCAATCTCTACGGACACTGGGAATAGGAGAGAACCAGGTGCCTGACCTGCTCGTCAGCCTCCACTCGGCAAAGTTCGAGGAACTGCATTCGCGCCGTCAGGTGCCGGGCGTTTCGATCCGTCCTGCGCTCGCGCCGGAAATGGCTCTGGTCGTCGATTGGGTGCGCGAGCATTTCAGCGACAACTGGGCCAGCGAAGTCACGGTGGCGTTCTCGCGACGACCCGTCGCCTGCATCGTCGCCGTCGAAAACGGCAAGCTTTTGGGTTTTGGCTGCTACGATATCGTCGCACGCGGCTTTTTCGGGCCGACCGGCGTCGGTGCCGACACGCGTGGCCGGGGCGTAGGCGTTGCGTTGCTTGCCGCAGCACTCGATGCGCTGAAGGCCGACGGCTACGCCTACGCCATCATTGGCGATGCGGGTCCCGTCGATTTCTACGCCAATGCCGTCGGCGCCATTCCGATCCCGGCACCCGACAAGGGTGTCTACGAAGGCATGCTTCGCCGTCCCAAGACGGCATCTGATCACTAATTACAAACAAGACTTGAAAGGGGAACTGACGTGAAATTGCATACGCTTACAGCCATCTCGGCCCTCCTGCTCGGTATCGCGCCCGCAGCCGCGGAAAACATCCTGACCGTCAACGTCGAACCGGCGACGACCTGGGTCCGCAACTTCAACCCGTTCAACCAGGCTTCAGCGCGCCAGAGCACGCTTGATTTCATCTACGAGCCGATGGTCGTCTTCAACCGCTTCGACAGCAACAAGCCGGTCTATCGCCTGGCTGAGAGCTTCAAGCTGGCCGACGATCTCAAGAGCATCGAGTTCAAGCTGCGCCCGGGCCTGAAGTGGTCGGACGGCCAGCCGCTGACAGCAAAAGACGTGAAGTTCACCTACGATCTCATCAAGAAGTTCCCGGCACTGGATTTCGTCAGCATCTGGTCCCAGATCGGCAGCGTCGAAGCCGTCGATGCGCAGACCGTCCGCTTTACGCTGAACGATCCGAGCTCGCTCGCCGCCGAGACGCTGGTGCAGATTCCGATCGTGCCGCAGCATGCCTGGAAGGACATTGCCGATCCCGTCACCTACGCCAACGAGAAGCCCGTCGGCAGCGGCCCGATGACCGAAGTGCCGCGCTTCACCGGCCAGACCTACGACCAGTGCCGCAACCCGCATTATTGGGACGCCGCGACCCTCAAGGTCGATTGCATGCGCTTCCCGCAGCTGGCCGACAACAACCAGATCCTGACCGCCACCGTGAGCGGAACGCTGGACTGGGGTGTTTCCTTCATTCCCGACATCGACAAGGTCTACGTCGCCAAGAACCCGGAGCATTTCCACTACTGGTACTCGCCAAGCAGCATGGTCGCCTTCATCTTCAACCAGGAGACGGCCAACGAGAACAACAAGAAGGCCTTCGCGGACCTCAAGTTCCGCCGCGCCGTGTCGATGGCGCTGGACCGCCAGTCCATGGTCGACATTGCCGGCTATGGCTATCCGACGCTGAACGAGGATCCGGGCCTGATGGGCGAGCTCTACAAGAGCTGGGCGGATGCTTCGGTCAAGGCCGACTTCGGCAAGTATGCGACCTATGACGAGGCCGGCGCCAAGGCGCTGCTCGACGAGGCCGGCTACGCCGACAAGGATGGCGACGGCATGCGCGACAATCCCGATGGCACCAAGATCGCTTTTTCGATCATCGTGCCGGCAAGCTGGACCGACTGGATCGATGCGGTCAACATCGCCGTCGACAACATGAAGGCCATTGGCATCGACGCCAAGATCGAGACGCCGGAAGAAGCTGTCTGGACCCAGAACCTGATCGCAGGCAAGTTCGACGCCGCGATCAACAGCCTGCCGGCGGCAGCCTCGCCTTACTATCCTTACAAGCGCGCCTTCACCGCGGCCGACGAGAGCAAGACCCGCTTCACCGCGCAGCGCTGGTTCAATCCCGAGGTCGAAAAGCTGGTGACGGAGTTCACCCAGACCGCCGACCTGGAGAAGCAGAAGGAGGCCATGAACAAGGCGCAACGCATCGTCGCTGAAAATCTGCCGATGGCGCCGGTGTTCAACAATCCGAACTGGTACCAGTACAACACCACGCGGTTCACCGGCTGGTCGACGAAGGACAATGCCTTTGCCAATCCGGCGATCACCAACAACAACCGCGCGCGTCTGCTGAACCTGCTGGCTCTGCGACCGGTAAACTGACGTCTTGACAGGGAGTTGGCGGCGGCCGGAAACGGCCCCGCCAATCAGAGCCAAATGCCATTTCTTCTCCGCCGGACATTGTTCTACCTCGCCGCCTTCATTGCGGCGGCGACGATCAATTTCTTCCTGCCGCGCATGATGCCAGGCGATCCGGTGGCCTTGATGTTTTCAAGCGCGGCGACAGAATTGCCGCCGGAGAGCCTGCAGGCGCTGAAACTCACCTTCGGCTTCGTCGATGGTCCCCTGTGGCAACAGTACCTGACCTACCTCGCCAGCATCTTCACCGGTGATCTCGGCGTGTCGGTCAAATATTTCCCGCTGCCGGTGACGGAGCTTCTCGGCCGGGCGCTGATCTGGACAGTCGGCCTCGTCGGCACCGCCACGATCATCAGCTTCACGCTCGGCAGCTTCCTTGGCATGCTGGCGGCCTGGCGCCGCGGCACCAGGCTCGATGTCGTCATTTCCGTCTGCTCGATCTTCGCGACATCGATCCCCGCCGTCGTCACCTCGCTGGTCGCACTCTATTTCTTCGGCTTCATCTTCGGCTGGTTTCCCACCGGCTATGCGCACGACCCGGCACTGGATCCCTCGTTCAGCCTGCAGTTCTTCGGCAGCGTCCTTTACCACGCGCTGCTGCCGATGATCACGCTTTGCGTCGTGCTGACCGGGGGCTTTACCGTCACCATGCGCAACAACATGATCAACCTGCTCGGGCAGGACTACGTCGTCATGGCGCGGGCCAAGGGCCTGTCCGACCGGCGCGTGATGATCTGGTACGCCGCGCGCAACGCGCTGCTGCCGGCCGTTTCCAGCCTCGCCATCGCCCTTGGCACCGTTCTCGGCGGCTCGCTGGTGACCGAAGTCGTCTTCAACTATCCGGGGCTGGGCAATACGCTCTACCAGGCGATCCTCGCCCGCGATTATCCCGTGATCCAGGGCCAGCTTCTCGTCATGACCGCAGCCATGCTCGTCGCCAATTTCGTGGTCGACGTCACCTATGTCCTGCTTGATCCGCGTCTGAAGGGGAGTGGCTGACATGGGCCAATTGCGCATCGGTCTCAGGCGCAACCGCAAGGCGCTGATCGGCCTGGCTATCGTGCTGATCATCGTCCTGATCGCCATCTTTGCACCGCTTTTGACGGAATACGGCCCCGCCGCCCGCACCGGCCGTCCGCACCAGCCGCCGTCCGCTGACCATATCCTCGGCACGACGCGTCTCGGCCAGGACGTCTGGGCCCGGCTCATCTACGGTGCCCGCACCTCCCTGGCTGTCGGCTTCGCCGCCGGCCTGCTGATCACTGTGGTCGGCACCACGCTCGGCATCATCGCCGGCTATCGCGGCGGCAAGACTGACGAGGTCATCAGCTTCTTCACCAACATGGTGCTGGTGGTCCCGAACCTGCCGCTGCTGCTCGTCATTGCATCCTTCGTCGGCCAGGCCGGGCCGCTGGTGATCGCCTTCATCCTCGGCGTCACCTCCTGGGCCTGGGGCGCGCGTGTAACACGGGCTGAGACACTTTCGGTCAAGCAGCGCGACTTCGTGAAGGCTGCCGAGATGATGGGCGAACCGCAATGGCGCATCATGGCGTTCGAGATTTTCCCGAACGTGCTTTCCATCGTCGGCATCAACTTCATCGGCAGCGTGATCTTCGCTGTCATCACCGAGGCGACGCTGGAATTCCTTGGGCTCGGCGACCCGAACGTCATCTCGTGGGGAACCATGCTCTACAATGCGCAGAAGGCCTCCGCGCTTTCCGTCGGTGCCTGGTGGGATATTCTTGCCCCCTGTATCGCGCTGGCGCTTCTGGGCATCGGACTGTCGCTGCTGAACTTCGCGGTCGACGAGATCGCCAATCCGCGGTTGCGGACGGGCAGCAATCTTGGTCGCTGGGCAAGCCTGGTCAAAGCAGGGGAGGGACGGCTTTGAGCGACGCATTGCTCTCCGTGAAGAACCTCACGATCGACTATATCGGCGCGGAGAAGGACTTTCGCGCCGTCGACCAGGTGTCGTTCGACGTTGCCCCCGGCGAAGTGTTTGGCCTCGCGGGCGAATCCGGCTGCGGCAAAAGCACCGTCGCCTTCGCCGTCAGCCGCCTGCACACGCCGCCCGCGCTCATCCGCAAGGGCAGCGAGATCCGGCTCGCCGGCCGCGACGTGCTCGGCCTCGACGACAAGTCGCTCAGGGCGTTCCGCTGGAGCGAGGTGGCGATGGTTTTCCAAAGCGCGATGAACTCACTCAACCCGGTGCTGCGCATCGAAGACCAGTTCCATGACGTGCTGGCGACCCACAATCGCTGCTCGCGCAAGCAAGCCCGTGAGCG
Organism: Aminobacter sp. GW821-FHT11F06; assembly: GCF_058808215.1. NCBI lineage: Bacteria > Pseudomonadati > Pseudomonadota > Alphaproteobacteria > Hyphomicrobiales > Phyllobacteriaceae > Aminobacter > Aminobacter sp. GW821-FHT11F06. The sequence continues at coordinate 283,352 of NZ_JBXARL010000005.1, forward strand.
CACCGCCGAGATGCTGACGCTGGTGGACATCAAGCCGGAGCGCATGCGCGACTATCCGCACCAGTTCTCCGGCGGCATGCGCCAGCGCATCGTCATCGCCATCTGCATGGCGCTCAATCCGAAGCTGGTGATCATGGACGAGCCGACGACAGCGCTCGACGTGGTGGTTCAGCGCGAGATCCTGCAGCGCATCGACGAGTTGCGGCGCCAGATGGGTTTCTCGGTCCTGTTCATCACCCATGACCTTGGGCTCATGGTGCAGTTCTGCGACCGCATCGGCGTCATGCTGTCGGGCAAGCTGGTCGAGCAGGGTCCGTCGGACGAGATATTCCGCAGGCCCCAGCACGACTACACCAAAAAACTCTGGGCCTCGTTCCCATCGCTCAAGGGAGGCTTGCTGGGATGAGCGAACCGCTTCTGCGTTTTGACAATGTCAGCAAATCCTTCGGCGGCGGGACCTATGCCGTTCATGCCGCGCGATCCATCAACTTCTCCCTGCACAGCGGCCGGGCGCTGGCGATCGTAGGCGAGTCGGGCAGCGGCAAGACGACCTGCGCGCGCATGGCGATGCTGGAATATCTGCCCAGTGCCGGACGGGTGCTGTTCAAGGAAGAGCCGACGGCAGGCCGCCACGGGCGCGACCTCTCGGACTACCGGCGAGCGGTCCAGATGATCTTCCAGGATCCGTTCGGCTCGCTCAATCCCGTGCACACCATCGCCTACCATCTCAAGCGCACGCTCAGGCTGCATCGCCCGGACGTCGCGGCCCGTGATCTCGATGCCGAGGTCCAAAATCAGCTGGAGACGGTGAAGCTCGACCCTGCACTCGTCGCGCCGAAATATCCGCACGAGCTGTCAGGCGGACAGCGCCAGCGCGTGAACATCGCGCGCGCGCTTGCGGCACAGCCGCAGGTGCTGGTTGCCGACGAGCCGACATCGATGCTCGACGTCTCGGTCCGCCTCGGTGTCCTCAACCTGCTCAACGAGATGAAGACCACCCGCAATCTGGGCATCCTCTACATCACGCACGACATCGCGACCGCGCGCTACGTGGCCGAGGACATCGCGGTCATGTACAGCGGCCAGATTGTCGAATGGGGCGATTGCGGCGCGGTGATCGACAACCCGCAGCATCCTTACACCAAGCTGCTGCTGTCGGCTGTGCCCGATCCGGAGCGCCGGTTCGCCGATGCCTCGTCACGGCTCGATCCAAAGGAGGCCGACGCCGTGCGTCGTGCCGCCGCGATGGACGGCCGCGAAGTCGTAAGGGCTGGAGAAAGCCACTTTGCTTTGGCCAGTGCGGGGTAGATCAGGGCAATCTGTACCTGCGGCACCTGATACGTTTAGCCATCAGAAATCCTGTGCAGGTCCAGTGGCACGTCAGATGCTTTCGCCTGGTCAGCCGATAGCCGAAATCTCCTGCATGGCCTCATAGGCCGAAAGCACGGTTTCCATCTGGGCCGTATGCCCGGCAATGAAATTGTCGCCATAAATGGTCTCGTCGGGATACTCCGTCACCAGCGTCAGCGGCGTGGTGTGGCGCTCGTCGACCGAGCACAGGCAAGGGAAACCGTTGATGATGCGGAAGCCGGTTTCGCCAGCATGGACCTCGTAAAGCGCGATCTGGGCGTCATTGTAGGCGAGAAGGCCGGGGATCTTGCCCAGATGTGCGGTGACGTGATCCAGCATGCGTTCGGCGCGCGCCTCCCATCCTGCGTGATGGCGCATGACGAGGAAGAAGCCTTTCGGCAGCGTCCACATGGCGAAGTTGCGTGGCACATAGCCCGACAGAGGCCGTGTCCATTCATGGCTCGGATAGCCGTGCAGGTTGACGTGCAGCTGCGCACCGGTCAGGCGCTGTGCCTCGACACGAATGGCTTTTTCGTGCAGCACACCGCCTGTGTTTTCCGGCGTGCGGTATTCGAGGTCGTCGCCCATCGCAGTGTAGCGTGCGGCGTGATGCATGTGGCGCGGATTGTCGGCGCGCAACCTTTGATGCAGCGCATAGCCGTCTGGGTTTTCCATCGGAGAAACGCTGAAATGCGCGTTTTGCCGCCGCGCCAGAACCTTCGCGGCGCGCATGGCCCCAACGATGCCGGTGTTTTCATTGGCGTGCTGGCCACCGCTGATGATGACCGGCGCATCCGTTCCCTTGACATAGCGGCCCAGCACAGGCCGGCCCGCGCGGCTCAGCGCTTCGAAAGGCTGGCCGCCGATGGCGTCGAGCTCGGCGGTCACCTGCGAAAAGAACGGTGGCTCGCGCATCGTGTCGAGAGCAACGACAGGACCGTCGGCGATATGCGATGACAGAGGCAGCACGCTGACCACGACGGAGAGCGCCTCGCCCTGCACGATCTCAGGAACGATCTGGCCGGGGCGCAGACCACGGTCGCCGAGCGGACGGCCGGACTTCTTCTGGAAGACCTCAAGCAGCGAGAAGTAGAAATCCTCATGCAGCGCCTCGCGCAGGCTGAGCACTTCGTCCCCATAGGCCAGTGGCTCGTCGGCTGAGGGAAGTGTCGCGCGAATGTTCAATTCGTCGAAATAGGGCTCGGCCGTTCCCCAGTCATGCGACTGGACGGCTGCAACCGTATCGGCAAACAGCTCTTCGTAATCCGTTTCGAGGCGTTCGCCAGAGCCGGCGTCGGTAATGATCCAACCGGTCGGCGAGACGATGGTTTCGCCGACAAAATCGGCATGCACCCGGTTGGGTGCGAAAACTGTATGGCTTGCCGTGCTGCCGTCGGCCAGCGTCAGCGTCACGCCGTAGTGGAACAGGTCATCGGAGCGAGCGGCGAAGGATATCCTGGCGTCTCCGGCAAGGGCGGCGAGCGGATAGGTTTCGAGGATGAAGCGGTTTTTGGGCGCGCGCTCATGGACGGGATAGGTGACCGCGATTTCGGTCACGCCAGACAGGTCGAGCTCTTCGAGAAAGAAGTGCAGCAGCGGTTTATAGGCGGAGCGGATGCGGGCTGTGACACCTTTTTGTGCCAGCTTCTGCTCGGCCGCCCTACGGCTTGCACGGTCGTCGAAGGTCCATGCCTGCAGCGTCGCGCCCTCACCTGCGGCGGTTGCGACGAGCGCGTCCAGCGTGCGCCCGTAGGTCTTTTCGAAAATCGAGGTCATCGTGTGGTTCTGCCAGTTGGATCAAGGCTGTCGCGGAGCCAGTCGCCAAGGAGGTTGAGGCCGAGCACCGTCAGCAAAATGGCAAGGCCGGGGAAGACGCTGACCCACCAGGCCAGCTGCAGATAGGTGCGCCCGTCGGCCAGCATGCCACCCCAGCTCGGGATCGTCGGATCGACGCCAAGGCCAAGGAAGGTTAGGCTCGACTCGAGCAGGATGTTGGAGGCGACGTTCAGCGTCATCAGCACGATCACCGGTCCGATCAGGTTCGGCAACAGATGCTGGAAGATGATGCGCCAGTCGCGCACGCCAATGGCGCGCGCCGACAGGATGAACTCCCGCTCGCGCAATGTCAGCACCGAGCCGCGCACGAGGCGGGCATACTGCACCCATTGCGACACGATCAGCAGGATGATCGTATTGGTCAGGCTGCCGCCGACGATGGCGATGAATGTGATGGCCAGGAGAATGAAAGGCATCGCCAGCTGGATATCGGCAAAGCGCATGACGATCATGTCCCAAAAGCCGCGATAATAGCCGGCGATCAGGCCCATCAGCACGCCGATGACCAAGGCACCTGCAACCGAGGTGAAGCCGACGAGCAACGATATCTTGCCGCCCGCAACCACGCGGGCCAACACATCGCGTCCCAGCGGATCGGTACCGAGCGGATGGGCAGCGTTGACGAAGGGCGGCGTCAGGCGGGCGAGAAGGTCGATCTTGGCGCCACCGCCGGGAAACAGCAGGTCGGAAAAGACCACCGCAAGACAGATCGTCACGGTGAGGAAAGCGCCGAGGATGAATTCCAGGTTCATGAAGCGCGACTGGCGCAGGGAGAATGTCTTGGCGGCCATTGTCGTCTACTCCGTACGGATGCGCGGATCGACCAGCCCGTAGGCGATATCGACCAGAAGATTGACGCCAACGATCATCAGCGACAGGACGGTGATCACGGCCTGAAGCACGGGATAGTCGCGCGCGCCCACGGCATCGAAGGCCAAAGTGCCCATGCCGGGCCAGTTGAACACGCGCTCCACCACAACGATGCCGCCAAGCAGTCCACCGAACTGCAAGCCGAAATAGGTGATGAGCGGAATGGCACAATTGCGAAGCGCGTGCTTGTAGAGAACCTTGCTTTCGCTCAAGCCCTTGGCGCGCGCCACCATGATGTATTGCGATTGCAGCGTCTCAAGCATTGACGTGCGCACGAGCCGCACGTTTGTTGCAGTCAGGATGACACCCATCGTCACGGCGGGCATGATGTAGGCTAAGGCGTTGTCCATGCCGCTGGGCGGCAGCCAGCCGAGCGTGATGGCGAAAAGCAGAACCAGCATGGTCGCAAGCCAGAAATTTGGAAACGACAGGCCGACCAACGACAGGATGCGGATGATCTGGTCAGCCGACTTGCCGCGCGCGGTTGCCGCCTTGATGCCGAGTGGGATGGACAGCGCGATGGACACCACCATCGAGATGAATGCCAGAAGCAGTGTCGGCGGAAGGGCGGCTCCGATCAGTCCCGCCACGGGCGTGTTGCCGATAAAGCTGCGGCCGAAATCCAGAGTCAGCAGCCCCTTCATGAAGTCGAGATATTGCACGATGAAAGGCTTGTCGACGCCGAGCGCCTGACGAATACGAGCCAGGTCGTCTTCGGTCATGCTGCCCCCGCCCTGGAACATCGTGACGGCCGGGTCGCCGGTCAGGCGAATGGCGAAAGACACCAGGAGGGTAATGGCGATGACGACAAAGATCGCCTGCAACAGTCGCTTGATGAGGAAGCCGGCCAAGTGTTTTTCCCTAGTGCTGAACTTGTCGGAGAAGCGCGCAACGCTGTTCGGACAAGACCAGGTGTGTGATCGTTGAATAAGAACGAGAGGGATGCCGCCCGAAAAGGCGGCATCCCTGACGCAGATTAGTTGACCGAGACTTCGTTGAGCTTCAGCCGGGTATCGGGTGCGGGAACAAAGCCCTGCACGCGCTTGTTGATGCCGTAGATGGCATTCGAGTTGTAGAGCGGAAGCTCGAGAGCGCGATCGGCGGCATATTTCGCGACTTCCTTGAGGATGCGCTCGCGCTCAGTGCGGTCGGTCAGCGGACGCTGCGATTCGAGCAGCTTGTCCATTTCAGGGTCGCTGTCGTAGGGGTTCCACTTTTCGCCAGAGTGGTACATCGAATAGGCGGTGTTATCGTAATCGAAGGTCCAGCCGCCCCACTTCTGCTGGAACATCGCACCGGTCTTGCCCTGTGGGATGATGTCGTTCAGCAGAACGTTGGTTTCGTAAGGCTTGATGGTTGCGGTGATGCCGACCATCTGGAGATAGCTGGCAATGACCTGCGCCACCTCGTTCATCGTCGCGTCATTGCCGCGAATATCGATCTGGACGGTTGCGCCTGGCTTCACGCCTGCTTCGGCCAGCAGCGCCTTTGCGCCTTCAGGATCGTAAGGCAGCGGCTTCATTTCGGGGTCGTAGCCAAACGAAAGCGCGCCCTGGAAACTGGCGATTTCCGATGCTTCGCCCGCGAGGATCGACTTGATGATGGTCGCGCGATCCACGGCCATGATCAACGCCTTGCGCACCTTGGGATCGGCCGTGATGCCGCTCTTGGTGTTGAAGCGCAGAGCATCGACGGTGGGTCCGGGCACCGAAACAAGCGCGAGCTTGGGGTCGTTCTTGATGACGTCGATCATGCCGATCGGAATGGTCGGCGGCAGGACGAGGTCGACGCGGCCGGCCTGAAGCTCGGCAACGGCGGTCGAAGGCTCGGCAATGAAGCGGAAGTCGAGTTCCGAAAGCTTCGGCGCGCCGCCCCAGTAGTCGGGATTGGCCGCAAGCTGGATGTTGACCTTCGGCGCATAGGAAACGAACTTGAACGCGCCGGTGCCGACCGGATTGGCGTTGAAGAAATCCTCGCCCTTTTCAGCGATGTATTTCGGCGGAACGATCATCGCACCGTAGCCTGCAAGCTTGGTCAGCAGGACCGGATCCGGTGCCTTCAGCTTCATGTCGACGGTGTTTTCATCGATGATCTCGATGCTGTCGATTGCAACGTAGTTCGAGCGCTGGGGACCTTTCGCACCCTGCTCGCCAAGCAGGCGTTCGAAGGTGAATTTTACGGCTTCGGCGTTGAACGGCTCGCCATTGTGGAAGCTCACGCCCTTGCGGAGATGAAAGCGGATACGCTTGCCCTCGTCGAGTTCCTCCCAGGATTCAGCCAGCCCCGGAACGAGCTTCAGATCGGGACCGCGATAGGTCAGGCCGTCGAAAATATTGGTGGCGACGGCCGCCCACTGCACCAAGAAGGTATCGATCGGGTCCCAGCTGCCCGGATCCTGCGGCGAAGAAACCGTGAGCTTGCCTTCAGCCAATGCAGGCGAAGCGATGAAAGCCGTTCCTGCCATGGCGAGCGCCATGTAAGCCGCTTGAATTCCTGTTGTTGTTTTCATTGGCATCTACTCCTCTTCAGATGTTGATTTTTGTTTGTCTCAGGCGCTTCTGGCGACGAAGTGTCCGGGGCTGACCTCCTCGCGGAGCAGGATCGCCGGCTCGTTGCCGACTGCCCTGACCGGGCTGGGGATGTCGCCTTCCATCATGGCCGTGCCGCGCTTGCGCGTCGGATCCGCGACGGGGACGGCTGACAGGAGCTTGCGCGTGTATGGATGGGTGGGCGTTTCGAAAATCTGGCGGCGGCTGCCGAGTTCCATGATCTGGCCCAGATACAGGACGGCTACACGGTGGCTCATTTTTTCGACGACGGCCATGTCGTGGCTGATGAACAGATAAGCAAGGCCACGTTCGGCCTGCAGTTCCATGAACAGGTTGATGATCTGCGCCTGGATGGAGACATCGAGGGCAGACAGCGCTTCGTCGGCGATGATCAGCTTCGGGTCGGAAGCGAGAGCCCGCGCGATGCAGATGCGCTGGCGCTGGCCACCGGAAAATTCATGCGGGTAACGTTCGGCATGCGCCGATGTCAGGCCGACACGCTCGAGCAGTCCATCGACGCGCTTGCGGATCTCAGCGCCGCCGGAAATCAATCCATGCGTGCGAATTGGCTCCGCGATGGAGAAGCCGACCGTCTTGCGCGGATCAAGCGAGGCAAAGGGGTCCTGGAAGATATATTGGACTTCCTGGAGCAGGCGATGGCGCTCGACGGCATTCATCTGTGCCAATGATTTGCCACCGAAGGTGATCTGGCCGGAGGTCGCCGTCTGTAGCTGCTGGATGGCGCGTCCGATGGTGGATTTGCCGGAGCCGGATTCGCCAACCAGCGCCAGCGTCTCGCCCGGATGAATATCGAAACTGACCTCCTCGACCGCGTGCACACGATGCGTCACGCCGCCGAAAATGCCTTTCTTGACATTGAAGCGGACGACGAGATCGCGAACCGACAAAAGCGCCGGGGCATCATATCTAGGCGTGTCCTGGATACGCTCGGTGCCGACCAGCTTGGGCTGGCCGTCTTCGAGAATGGTCAGCGGCATGCGTTTGGGGAAGTCCTGGCCTTCCAGGCTGCCAAGCTTCGGCACCGATCCAAGCAGCATGCGCGTATAAGGGTGCTGTGGATTGGCGAAGATCTCGCGCACCGGCCCCTGCTCGACCTTCTTGCCTTTCCACATGACCACGACATCGTCGGCCATCTCGGCGACCACGCCCATGTCATGGGTGATGAAGATCATCGCCATGCCGAGCTCTTTTTGCAGATCGCGCATGATGTTGAGGATCTGGGCCTGGATGGTCACGTCAAGCGCGGTCGTGGGCTCATCGGCGATCAGCAGTTTGGGACGGCAGGCGAGTGCCATGGCGATCATCACGCGCTGACGCATGCCGCCGGAAAGCTGGTGCGGATAACGGCCGAGCAATTCGCTGGAGTCGGGCAGACGTACCATGTCGAGCAGGCGCTTTGCCTCTGCGAGTGCCGCGCTCTTGCTCATCTTTTCGTGCAGGATAAGCACTTCGCTGATCTGGTCGCCGATGGTGAACACGGGATTGAGCGAGGTCATCGGCTCCTGGAAGATCATCGCGATCTCCTTGCCGCGGATGGAACGCATCTCCTTTTGCGACGCCTTCAGCAGGTCGATGCTACCCTTCCCGCCGTTGAACGTGATGCGTCCGCTCGGAAATCTCGCGCCCATGATGTCGGCGAGCCGCATCATCGAAAGCGAGGTGACGGACTTGCCCGAACCGGATTCACCGACGATCGCCAGGGTTCTTCCCGGCGCGACCGAGAAGTCCAGGTTCTCGACAACACGCGCGGCGCCGAACGCAACGGAAAGATCCTCGACGGAGATGAGCGGGGTGGTGGTGGCCTCGTCCAAGCGCAGTTCCTTACAATGTCGTTGCGGCACGCGCCGCCTGATTGAACGCGCCCGACATGAAGCGAAGGACGGCTGCGATTTCAGATAATGTTTCTTCCGACGGACGGGCGTTCGCGGTCGAGTCGACCAGAAGCCGTTCGCGGATCTGGGCATAGCGCGCGCAGGCCTCCGCGCCCTTTTCGGTAATCCGCACCGTCTTTTCCTTCGCCGCCTTGCCGGAGGTCAAAAGACCAGCCGCCTCGAGCTTGCGAATGGCATAGGTGACGACGTGGGTGTCTTCGATGTCGAGCACGAGGCAGATGTCGGCGAGCTTCTTTTCGCGGCCGCGGTGACGGATGGAATGCAGGATCAGCACTTCCATGGACGACAGGTTGGGCAGTCCGGCCGCCGACATGCAGCGCACCATCCAGCGGGAAAAAGCATGGCTCGCCAGGATCAAGCCGTATTCGACCTCGGAGAGGCCGGGGGACGCGCCTTCGGCCAGATGCGCTGAAGACACGATCGGGCCGATCGACGGAATGGGCTGAAGGTGCTTGGGCAGAGTCGTTTCGAGCCTTTCCAGCTCGCCCGGCTCGCGCTTCTCTTTTGTGGCCATCTTCCTGCCCCCATCTTGACGGACATATCGTCACCACTTTATCGATAATTTGTCAACGTTTGCTGGTTCATTTTTGAGCGTGCCTCTTTAGGCGGCAGAAATTCGGGATATCGGGTATGAACGGACAAAATGGATCGTGGGACTTCTGGATCGACCGCGGTGGCACGTTCACTGATGTCATCGGCAAGGATCCGCAGGGCAAGCTGCATGCCCGCAAGGTCCTGTCGGAGAATCCGGACGCCTATCGTGACGCGGCCGTGCATGGCATCCGTCTGCATCTCGGCCTCGAGGCCGGCGACCCCATTCCGGCGGGGCTGATCCACGAAGTCCGCATGGGCACGACAGTTGCGACCAACGCGCTGCTTGAGCGCAAGGGCGAGCGGCTGGCATTGGTCACCACGCGAGGTTTCCGCGATGCGTTGCGCATCGGATACCAGGAGCGCAAGGACATCTTCGCTTCCAAAATCCTGAAGCCGGAAGCGCTGTACGACACTGTCGTCGAGATGGACGAGCGTATCCTGGCCGATGGTCGCGTGGAAACCGCGCTTGATGAAAAAGCCGCCCTCGCCGCGCTGAAAAGCCTGCGCGATCAAGGCTATGACTGTATCGCCATCGTCTTGATGCACGCCTACAAGTTTCCCCAGCATGAAGAGATTCTGGCCCGTGTGGCCCGCGAGATCGGCTTTTCCCAGGTCTCCGTCAGCCATGAGGTTTCGCCGCTCGTCAAATTCGTTGGCCGCGGCGACACGACAGTCGTCGACGCCTATCTGTCGCCGGTCCTGTCGCGCTACGTGGCACAGGTGTCGCGCGAACTCGACGTGGAGCGCACTGGCGCGCGCGTGATGTTCATGATGTCGTCAGGCGGCCTGACCGCTGCCAATCTGTTCCAGGGCAAGGATGCCATTTTGTCGGGTCCTGCCGGTGGTGTCGTCGGTCTTGCGCGCACCGGCGCATCCGCTGGTTTCCCAAAGGTCATCGGCTTCGACATGGGTGGCACCTCAACTGACGTTGCCCATTTCGATGGCGAATATGAACGCGCATTTGAAACACAGGTCGCGGGCGTGCGGGTGCGTGCACCGATGATGCTGATTCATACGGTTGCGGCGGGCGGCGGCTCGATTTTGCATGCCGATGGTGGCCGCTTCCGGGTAGGCCCTGATTCCGCGGGTGCAAATCCCGGCCCCGCATGCTACCGCAATGGCGGTCCGCTTGCCGTGACCGATGCCAACGTCATGGTCGGCAAACTTATCCCCGACTATTTCCCGGCCCTTTTCGGACCGCAGCAGAACGAGCGCCTCGATGTTGAGACGGTTCGCACGCATTTTTCGCAGGTTGCCGAAGAGCTTGGCGATGGGCGCACGCCGGAAGACGTTGCGGATGGTTTCATCAGGATCGCGGTCGCCAACATGGTCGAGGCGATCAAGAAGATCTCCGTCCAGCGCGGTTATGACGTAACGCGTTATGCCCTCAACTGCTTCGGTGGCGCCGGCGGCCAGCACGCCTGTCTCGTTGCCGACGCACTTGGCATGAAGAGCATTCTGCTGCACCCTATGTCGGGCCTGCTATCGGCCTATGGTATGGGGCTAGCCGACATCAGGGCCACCCGCCAGAAGGCGCTGGGCGTCGACCTCGATGCGGCCGCGCCAAGGGCCTTGCTTGATCTGGGGCTGGAATTGCAGCGCGATTGCCTTGCCAATCTCGCCGCGCAGGGCATTGCCGAAAGCGCTGCGACGACCTTTTTGCGCGCCCATATCCGCTATGCCGGCACCGATACGGCAATCGCCGTCGAGGCGACATTCCCGAACCTCGATACGCCGGAGCGCCTGCGTGCCGAATTTGAACAGCTTCACAAGAGCCGCTTCGGCTTCGTCGACGCAACCAAGGCGCTGGTCATCGAGGCTGTCGAGGTAGAGGCGGTCGGCGGCAGCGGTGCGGAGGTCGATGTCTCGCAGAGCATCGCAAATGAGAACGAGATCACCCCGGCACGCCGAACACGCTTCTTCTCACAAGGCGCATTCCACGATGCGGGTGTCGTGCTGCGTTCGGAAATGGCTGTGGGCAACCGTGTCACCGGTCCGGCGATCATCATCGAAAGCAACCAGACCATCGTCATCGAGGATGGCTGGCAAGCACAGCTGACCGCACGAGATCACATCGTCCTGCAGCGTATCGTGCCGCTTCCCGTGACCACGGCGATCGGAACGGCGGCCGACCCCGTCATGCTCGAGATTTTCAACAATCTCTTCATGTCGATTGCCGAGCAGATGGGCGTGACCCTTCAGAACACCGCCTATTCGGTCAACATCAAGGAACGCCTCGACTTTTCCTGCGCGGTCTTTGACGCCAGCGGCAATCTTGTCGCCAATGCGCCGCATATGCCGGTGCATCTCGGATCCATGGATGCCTCGATCGCAACTGCGATCCGCGAAAACCCGGTCATCCATCCCGGCGATGTGTTCCTGCTGAACGCTCCGTATAATGGCGGCACGCATCTGCCCGATCTCACCGTCTGCACGCCGGTGTTCAACTCGGACGGCAAGACAATCCGCTTCTGGGTCGCCAGCCGCGGCCATCATGCCGATATTGGCGGTATCGCGCCTGGTTCTATGTCGCCACTCGCGACCACGATCGAGCAGGAAGGCGTCTATATCGACAATTTCAAGCTGCTGGACCGGGGGATCTTCCGCGAAAAGGAACTTTCGGACCTGCTGACCGGTGGCACATATCCGGTGCGCAACGTCATCCAGAACATCAACGACCTGAAGGCGCAGGTCGCGGCCAACGAAAAGGGTGTCGCTGAACTGAACAAGATGCTCGCCCAGTTCGGCGAGGATGTTGTCGAAGCCTATATGGGGCATGTCCAGGACAATGCCGCTGAAAGTGTGCGGCTGGTGCTCGACCGGTTGCCGGACGGCTCTTTCAGCTATGAGATGGACCAGGGCTGCAGGATCGAGGTGAAAATCACCATCGATCGGCAAAAGCGCGAGGCCACGGTCGACTTCACCGGGACCTCGGATCAGCGCGGTGACAATTTCAACGCGCCCGAACCGGTAACGCGTGCCGCCGTGCTCTATGTGTTCCGTGTACTGGTTGCTGGCGATATCCCGATGAACGCGGGTTGCCTGCGTCCGATCCGGCTGATCGTTCCGGCGGGCTCGATGCTGTCGCCGCGCTATCCGGCCGCTGTGGTCGCAGGCAATGTCGAGGTCAGCCAGGCGGTGACGAACTGCCTGTTTGGCGCGACTGGTGCGATGGCGGCCGCGCAAGGGACAATGAACAACCTGACCTTTGGCAATGACGAGTATCAGTATTACGAGACGATTTGCTCCGGTGCGCCGGCGGGTCCGGGGTTCAACGGGGCCGATGCCGTTCACACCCACATGACCAATTCGCGGCTGACCGATCCGGAGATTCTGGAGACACGTTTCCCGGTGGTGCTGGAAGACTTCCATATCCGCAGGAACTCAGGCGGAAAGGGCGAATTCTCGGCAGGCGACGGCACGCTGCGCACGATCCGCGCCACCCAGACGCTCGACGTTGCGATCCTCAGCGGCCATCGTCGCATCCCACCGTTCGGGCTTGAAGGTGGAGCGCCAGGTGAATGCGGGTCAAACACCGTGCGCCGCGTTGACGGCAAGATCGAAACGCTTGGCGGCTGCGACCAGACGGTCCTGCAGCCAGGCGAAGCGATCACCATCAGCACGCCGACAGGCGGTGGCTATGGAAAACGTAAGGTCAAGCCATGATGAAACGCCTTGGCGTCGAATCTAAATAGCCAAAGTTTTCGGCGCTGGCGGTCTCCGTCTGCTGCGCGGGGACCAAGCGAGGTCCACAGTCGTTGACGAGATTGCAGGCACGTTCGCGCAGATCGGTGTCGCTGTGTTTTCAGTTCCTGAAGTTGCGCTGATACGTGTCCTGGATCAGCTTCCGCGCTGCCTCTTCCGCAGCCTCTTCATCGCCGTTTTCGATCGCAATCGCGATGGCCTCGTGCATGTCGAGCGAATGCTCGATACCGAACGTCCTCAGTGTCTTGGGGATACTGACAGTCAGCGCCGCGCGGATCACCGAAGAAACAGGAAGTAGGAAGCGGTTATGCGCCGCCTGGATGATCTGGAGATGAAAGGCGATATCGGCCTCGATCGACTGCCGTTCGTCATCATACCGGCGCGACATTGCCTCGAACGCGTGGCGAATGCCGGCCCGGTCGGCGGCGGTCGAGCGGCGCGCCGCCAGCCCGGCCGCCATCGGCTCGATGGACAGTCGTATCTCGAACAGCTCTTCGGCAAGCGTCTCGCTGCTTTCGGAATCGTCCTGCCAAGACAACACAATGGGATCGAGCGTGTTCCACCGGTCCGCCGGCAGGACACGCGTGCCCATGCGCGGCTTGGCCTCGATGAAGCCCTTGGTGGAAAGGATCTTGAGTGCTTCGCGCAATGTCGTGCGGCTGACCTGGAGGCTCGACAGGAGTTCCAGCTCCTTGGGCAGCATGTCGCCCGGCTTGAGGTCGCCACGGGTGATGCGCCGGCCGATATCGGCGGCGATCTGAGCCGGCAAGCCTCGCTCTGGCATCGGCCTTGGCTTTGTCATCGAATCCGATCCCGGCCTTGTGTGGCGCAACGTGCGCTGCGTGCTGTACTGCGCCGGCAAAATCACCGGCGCGTGCCATAATTCATACCCTCGACGGCATTTCAACTAGCGGCACCCCATAGGAGATGCCGACACTTGGCGGCCACATCAGGCTGCGGCAGTCGTCCTGCGCGCCAGCGGTCCCAGATCGGCGGCAAAACGCTCGATCATGGCAAGGCCGGTGGCATTCGGGCGTAGTGCTGGGCCACGATCATGAACAGCCAAGCCGCTGCGCAGCGCAAACAGGCGCTTGCCGTAGCACAGCAGGTTCTCCAGTCCCTGCATGGTGGAAACGACAGCCGGAAGCATCTGGCGATAGGTCGTAAGCGCACCGTCCTCGTCGCCGGCCTGGAAGCTGTCATAGGCGGCGACCGCGTAGTCGATGCAATCCGGCGCCAGGATCAGGCCACGGCAGCCAATGCGCAGATTGTCGAGCATTTCGAGCCCGGCGCGCCCGTTGAAGATCGGCAGCTTTCCGCCGGTTGCCTCGACAAGCCCGGCGATGTCGACCACCGGCCCCTCGCCCTTCACCAGCTGGATATTGGGATGCTGGCGCACGAGATCGCTGATTTCGGCGGAGCTTAGTCCACGGCCCATGAAGGCCGGTGCGTTCTGGATGGCGACGGGCAGATCGGTCACTTCCGCGACGCGGCCGAAAAAGCGGATGTATTCGGCCGCCCCGTACTGGCCGACCATCGGCGGCTGCAGGATCAGCCAGTCGGCGCCGACGCTTTCGGCGTGGCGCACCTGCGCGATCTGCTCGGCCACCGACGCGCCGAAGATGGTAAGCGCCAGCGGCACGCGGCCGCCGGTGTCCTCGGCGATCCAGTCCATCACCGTGCGGCGCTCGGCGTCGGTCAGTTTGGACACTTCGGTGGCAAGGCCGAGCGCCGCCATGCCGTGAACGCCGACCTCGAGGCAGACCTCGACCTGGCGGCGCATGGCGGCCCGGTCGAGCCGCTCCTGGTCATCGAACAGCGCGTAGAGGATGGCGTGAATGCCGTGCATGTCGGCGACAGCGAAACGAGGCATGGGCTTCTCCCTCAATGGCTTTCGCGCGGCACGTCGTGGCCACGGCAGCCGACCAGGAAATCGAGGTCAGCACCACGATCGGCCTGCATGACACGCTCGACATAGAGGCTCTGGTAGCCGCCCTGCATCTCAGGCACGGGCGGAGTCCAGCCCTCGCGGCGGCGGGCGAGTTCTTCGTCGCTGACCTCGAGATGCAGGCGGCGGTTTTCGACGTCGAGTTCGATCATGTCGCCGTCCTCGACCAGCGCGAGCGGGCCACCGACAGCGGCCTCGGGTGCGGCGTGAAGGACGACGGTGCCGAAGGCGGTGCCCGACATGCGCGCGTCGGAAATGCGGACCATGTCGCGCACGCCCTTTTCCAGCAGCTTCTGCGGCAGCGCCATGTTGCCGACCTCGGCCATGCCGGGATACCCCTTGGGGCCACAGTTCTTCAGCACCATCACGCAGGTCTCGTCGATGTCGAGCGCGGGGTCATCGACGCGCGCCTTGTAGTGCTCGATGTTTTCGAACACCACGGCGCGGCCGCGATGGCGCATCAGTTCCGGCGACGCGGCGGAAGGTTTCAAAATCGCGCCGTTGGGCGCGAGGTTGCCGCGCAGAACGGCAATGCCGCCCTGCTGGGTCAGCGCCTTGTCACGGGGCAGGATCACCTCTTCGTTGAAATTCTCCGCGCCGGCGATGTTGTCGCCGACCGTCTTGCCGGTGACCGTCAATGCGTCGAGGTCGAGCAGGTCGGCGATTTCCTTCATGACAGCGGGAAGGCCGCCGGCGTAGCAGAATTCCTCCATCAGGAATTTACCGGAAGGCATCAAGTTGAGGATGGTCGGAATGTCGCGGCCATAGCGGTCCCAGTCATCGAGCGTCAGTTCGGCGCCGATCCGCCCGGCAATGGCGAGCAGGTGGACGACCGCGTTGGTCGAGCCGCCGATCGCGCCATTGATGCGGATCGCATTGGCGAACGCCTTCCTGGTGAGGATGGCGGACAGGCGCAGATCTTCCTTGACCATGTCGACGATGCGCCGTCCGGAAAGACGGGCAAGCCGCGCGCGGTGGGCATCGACCGCCGGATAGGCGGCGTTGCCAGGCAGCGCCAGGCCGAGCGACTCGACCATCGACGCCATGGTCGAGGCCGTGCCCATGGTCATGCAATGACCCGGCGAACGCGACATGGCGCTTTCGGCGGCGGCGAATTCCTCGGCGCTCATCAGGCCGGCGCGCACATCCTCGGAGAATTTCCAGACATCGGTGCCCGAGCCGATCGGCTTGCCGCGGAAGCGGCCATTCAGCATCGGCCCGCCTGAAACAACGATCGCCGGAACGTCGCAGGACGCAGCCCCCATGACGAGGGATGGCGTGGTCTTGTCGCAACCGGCCATCAGCACCACGCCGTCCATCGGATTGCCGCGGATCGCTTCTTCGACATCCATCGAAGCGAGATTACGGAAAAGCATCGCGGTGGGACGCAGGTTCGATTCACCGCAGGAGAAAACAGGGAATTCGAGCGGCAGGCCGCCGGCCTCGAGGATGCCGGCCTTCACATGCTCGACCAGCCCGCGAAAATGCGCGTTGCAGGGCGTGAGCTCAGAGAAGGTGTTGCAGATGCCGATCACCGGGCGGCCGTCGAAGGCATCGTCGGGCAGGCCGTTGTTCTTCATCCAGCTGCGGTGAATGAAGGCATCCTTGCCGAAGCCGCCGAACCAGGCCTGCGAACGCAATTTCCGTGTCACGTTTTGTCTATCCCGTTGTTGGTCAGTGCCTTGCGACACGAATGGGTTGAGCACGCCTGAGGTCGGTCATTCGAATGGCCAAGCCATGTCACATGATCGCGCTGACTTGCATCGAACGCCACCGCCTTGACGGCAGATGCGCTGTTCGAACCAGCGCCGTCTCCTCTTCCCATGAACTGGCATGCCCAGGCTTTCGTTTCCCCAAGTCGCTCGGCAATCAGTCTTGTTTTCTCTTATAATCGGAGTTATTGGGGCGTCAAGAGCATCCAAGTTTTGCCTGGGAGGGCGCGTGGCCGAGTTTGTTTCGTGGAGTGCCAAAGAAGGTCCGGACGCTGGTTCAGCGATCCGCATCCTCAGCCCATCGCGCGGGCCTTCCTTGCGGCTGAGCGAAGGCTTGTCAGCTCGCAAGGCCATGCGCGGCACACGGTCGCGCGCCTCAAAGCGCACTCGCGCAAACCCATCAAGTTAACCCAATCGGAGATGGCGCAAACGCAACGCCATCGCCCCGCTCACAGCCTGAACAACAAAAACTTGAAGAGAGAGGAGTTTTCCATGCGCCTTAAAACGCTCGCACTCACATTGGCGGCAGCCGTCGGCTTGGCCAGTCTTGTCGGCCCCGCCACTGCCGCCCGCCTTGGGCACGGCATGCCGGCGGAGCATCCCCAGGCTCTGGCCATGAAGAAGTTTGCCGAAGACGTCGCCAAGGCGACCGAAAACCGCGTCGAGATCCAGGTCTTCGACGGCGGCATCCTTGGCGGCGACGACAAGATGCTGCAGGCGACCCAGAGCGGCACGCTCGAACTCTATGTCGGCGGCGTCGCCCCGCTCTCGGGCAAGATCAAGGAAGTCCAGATCTTCGACTTCCCGTTCATGTTTGCCAACCGCGAGGAAGCCAGCGCCGTGCTGAACGGACCTGTTGGCCGCAAGATGCTCGACCGCATGTCCGAGATCGGCCTGACCGGTCTTGCCTGGAGCGAATTCGGCTTCCGCAACCTGACCAACAGCGTCAAGCCGATCAAGTCGGTGGACGACATTTCCGGCCTCAAGCTGCGCGTGATGCAGAACCCGGTAGCGCTCGACACCTGGAAGGCGCTCGGCGCCAATGCCGTGACGATGTCGTTCTCGGAAGTCTTCTCGGCGCTCGAGACCAAAGCGCTGGACGGCCAGGAAAACCCGCTGGCCCACATCTACGCCAACCGCATCTACGAAGTGCAGAGATATATCACGCTGACCAACCACGTCTATTCGCCGGTGGCGATCGTGGCGTCGAAGACCTGGTTCGAGGCCCTGGCCGAAGCTGACCGCAATGCTGTCATGACTGCGGCCGCCGACGCCTCGGCCTATCAGGCCAAGCTGATCGCCGAAAACGACGGCAAGATCACCGAGCAGCTGAAGGAAACCGGGATCGAGATCGACACGATGCCGGAAGCCGAACTCGCCAAGATGCGTGAAATCGTGAAGCCTGTGGTGGAGAAATACACCGCCTCGGTCGGCGCCGACTTCGTTCAGGAGTTCACGGCCGCAGTCGACGCGGCGCGCAAAGGCGCAGCCAACTAAACCGCACCCTGACTGATGCCGCGGGCGGAAACGTCCGCGGCATCTTCGTGTCGATAATTCCGGGAGGTCCGAGCCATGCCGCGTCTCGTAGACAGATTTTTTCAACTGCTTGAAGCCGTCATGGTGGCCTGCCTGGCCGGCATGTTCGTGATGGTGCTCGGCAACGTCATCTTGCGCGCCGGCTTCAACACCGGCATCGACGTCTCCGAGGAGCTGCCGCGCTTCCTGTTCATCTGGCTGACCTTCATTGGTGCTGTGGTGGCGATGCGCGAGAACCGGCACTTGGGCGTCGACACCGTCGTGCTCGCGCTTCCCATTTTCTGGCGGCGGCTGTGCTGGATGATTTCCCAGATCCTGATCTTCGTGTGCAGCGTCTACATCTTCGTCGGCACCTTCATGCAGCACGAGATCAACGCCACCACCGTTTCCACCGTCATGCAGTTGCCGATGAGCTGGGTCTACGGCGTCACCTATTTCACCGGTGCGCTGATGGCGGCCCTGTGCCTCCACAATCTGGTTCGTTTCGCGCGCGGCAAGGTCCGCGACGACGAGCTCATCCAGGTCGAGGAAGAAGGCATGCACGAAGTCGATTCCAGCGTTGAGGCGGCGCGCAAATGACCATTCTTATCTTTGTCGTCTCCCTGCTCGCCGCGATGGCGATCGGCATGCCGGTCGCGATGGCCCTCATCGTCTCCGGCCTCGCTCTGATGTTCCACATGGGCATGACCGATCCGCAGATCGTCGTGCAGAACATGTGGGACGGCGCCAACAGCTTCCCCCTTCTCGCCGTGCCGTTCTTCATGCTGGCGGGCGAATTCATGAACGCCGGCGGCATCACCCGGCGCATCATCCACATGGCGATGGCCTGGGTCGGCCATCTGCGCGGCGGCCTCGGCTTCGTGGCGATTGGCGCCGCCGTCGTGATGGCCTCGCTGTCGGGCTCGGCGGTCGCCGACACGGCAGCACTGGCCGCCGTGCTTTTGCCGATGATGCGGCAGGCCGGCTACAACCCCTACCGCTCGGGCGGACTGATTGCCGCCGGCGGTATCATCGCGCCCATCATCCCGCCTTCGATCGGCATGATCCTGTATGGCGTGGCCGCGCAGGTCTCGATCACCAAGCTTTTCATCGCAGGCATTGTGCCCGGCATCCTGATGGGGCTGTCGCTGATGCTGACGTGGATGTATGTCGCGCGAAAAGACAAGATCGAGTGCGCGCCAAAGCAGCCGATGGGCGAGCGGCTTCGCCTGACCATCGAGAGCTTCTGGGGCCTGATGCTGCCGGTGATCATCATCGGCGGGTTGAAATTCGGCTTCTTCACCCCGACCGAAGCTGCGGTCGTCGCGGCGGCCTATTCGCTGATCGTGGGGATCTTCATCAACCGCGAGCTGAAGCTCAGCCAGCTCTACGGCCTGATGCTCAACGCCGCCAAGACCACTGCGGTTGTCATGTTCCTGGTTGCCGCGGCTTCGGTCTCGGCATGGCTGATCGCAGCCGCCAACATGCCGGCACAGATGGTCGAGTTGTTGCAGCCGATCATGGACAACAAGACGCTGCTCATCCTGGTCCTGATGGTTCTGGTGCTGATCGTAGGCTCGGCGCTCGATTTTGCCCCGACCATCCTGATCCTGACGCCGGTGCTGGTGCCGGTGCTCAAGCAGGCGGGCATCGATCCGGTCTATTTCGGCGTGCTGTTCATCATGAACAACGCAATCGGCCTGATCACCCCGCCTGTCGGCACCGTGCTCAACGTCGTCTGCGGCGTCGGGAATATGCGGATGGGCAATCTGATGAAAGGCATCTGGCCGTTCCTGCTGGCCGAAACCGTGGTGCTGTTCCTGCTCGTGCTGTTCCCTGAGATCGTGATGGCGCCGCTGCGCTGGATGACACAGTGATGGCACCTTCCAAAGACATGTCGGGAGTTGCGAACATGAACGCGTCGCAAGAAGCCTTCTGCGTGATCGTTGATTGGGGCACCACGAGCTTCCGCGCCTGGCTTGTGGCAGGCGATGGCTTCGTGCTGGGCGAAAGCCGTGGGCGCGAAGGCATGACGCATTGCGTGACGTCAGGCTTCGAACCGGTGCTGCGCGCGCACCTCGCCGCGATGGACGCGCCGATGGGCCTGCCCATCCTGATCTGCGGCATGGCCGGCGCGCGCCAAGGCTGGGTCGAGGCGCCTTACGTCGACGCACCGACGCGGCTGGCCGATTTCGCGGCTTGCGCCGTCAGCGTGCCGAACGGTTTTGCCGACATCCGCATCCTTCCCGGCATCGCCCAGCGCGACCCGCTGGCGCCCGAAGTGATGCGCGGCGAGGAGACCCAACTGCTGGGCCTGGCCGACGCAGCCCAGCGCCGGCTGGTGTGCATGCCCGGCACCCACAGCAAGTGGGTGGTGCTCGAAGACGGGTGGGTGAGACGGTTTTCCACATTCATGACCGGCGAGCTCTTCAGCCTGCTCAATAAGCACTCCACACTCGCCTTCGCGATCGACGCCGAGACCCCGTTCAGCGCCGACACGCCGGCATTCGTCCGGGCGCTGGACAAATGCGCCGCCGACCTCTCGCTGGGCGGGCTTTTCGGCGTGCGCGCGGCGCAGCTTCTGAATTTCGAGAGCAAGGCGGATGGCGCGGCCCACCTCTCCGGCCTGCTGATCGGGGCGGAGGTAGTGGCGGCCAGGCAGAACTTCGCCGATCACACGGATGTCACCCTGGTCGCCTCGGGTCCGGTCGCCGACCTCTACACCGCAGCGCTCCGGCGCACCGGCCTGAACGTCAGGCATGTCGACGCCGACCAATCGGTCCGCGACGGCCTTCACGCGGCCGCGAAATCAATCTGGGCATAGAAGGAAACAACGACATGGCCTCAAACATCGCCTGGCCGAAGCTGAAGCGGTCTCTGGTCGCCATCCTGCGTGGCATCAAGCCGGAAGAAGCCGAAGCGGTCGTCGGCACGCTGATCGAGGAAGGTTTCGACCTCATCGAAATCCCGCTCAACTCGCGGGACCCGTATACCTCGATCCGCCGGGTCATCGGCACCTTCGGCGACAAGGCCGTGATCGGCGCCGGCACCGTGCTTTCGGCCGAACAGGTGGACCGGCTGGCCGATGTCGGCGGCCGCCTGGTCGTCAGCCCCAACATCGAGCCCGAAGTGATCGCGCGCGCGTCGGAGCACAAGATGCTGACCATGCCCGGCGTCTTCACGCCGACCGAAGCGCTTTTGGCGGTCAAATGCGGTGCGTCGGCATTGAAGTTCTTCCCCGGCGGCGTGCTCGGCACGACAGGCGTCGCCGCCATCAAGACCATCCTGCCTGCCGACACGGTCGTCGGCGTGGTCGGCGGGGTCTCGGAAACATCCTTCGCCGACTACAGGAAGATCGGCATCAGCACCTTCGGCCTGGCAACCAACCTCTACGCGCCCGGCGACAGCGCACAAACGGTCCGCGACAAGGCACGCGGCATCATCGCGTCCTATGACGCGGCCTTCGCCTGAACGAGGCGATCAGACGGCGTGCTGGAGCACGCTCAGGCCGCCGTCGACGACAAGGCAGGCAGCGTTCATGAACGGGCACTCGTCCGAAATCATGAACACCGCCGCCTTGGCAATTTCCTGCGTGCTGGCGATGCGCTTGCCGGGGTGCAGCGCCATGGTGTCGGCGCGCGCTTTCTCCGGGTCGGGGAAGCTGTTCCAGTAGTCGATTGCCTTTTGCGTCTCGACATAGCCCGGCGCCAGCGCATTCACGCGCACGCCCGCACTCGCATATTCCAGCGCCAGCGACTTGGTCATGCCAAGCAACGCATGCTTGGCCAGCGGATATGGAAAGGTGTGCGGGATGATGGTGAAGCTGTGCGTCGAGGCGATGTTGAGGATCGCGCCGCCGCCAGCCGAGATCATGCCAGGCAGCGCCGCCTTGCAGCAGTTCCAGGCACCCTTGAGGTTAACGTCAAAACAACGCTGCCATTCGGCGTCGGTGGTTTCCAGCGGCGTGTTGAAGACGTTGATGCCGGCATTGTTGATCAGCGCATTGATCGGCCCGATCGCTTTGCCGGCCTGCGCCACGGCCGCTTCTATCGCGCCGGCATCGGTGATGTCGGCTTCGGCATAGGCCAACATGCCTTCGCGCGCGCCTAACCTGTTGACACTGTCGCGCAGCATCGGCCCGTCGCGATCAACCAGGAAGAGTTTTGCGCCTTCCTTCAGGCATTCCTCGGCGATGGCAAGGCCGATTCCTTGCGCGGCCCCGGTCAGGAAGATGTTCTTTCCGGCGAGACGGTCTGTCATTGGAGGCCCTCGAAGTTCGAAACGGTGATAAAAAAGCCACCCGCCAGGATTTCACCCGGCGCGAGCACATGAAGCCCGGCCGGACCGGCCATGGCCAGCGCGTTGGGTGCATGCGACATCGGCTCGAGGCAGAAGAAGCTGCGGTCGCTGTCAGGCGCATAGAGCATGTATCTGGAAAAGATCGGGTCGGCCGCGATCTCGGCCGAAATCCCGATTTCCGGCCACACGAAGCGGGCGCGGCCGTTCCAGCCTTCGAAACAATTGTTCAGCCAGTGTGGCGGCAAGGTTCGAGGTTTCGAAAAATCGGCGTTTTCGGGAATGGCTTGCCGGGCAACCGGCAGATGGTTCGCCCCCTCGGTCCACCAGGCGCTTGCGGGCGCCGTGATCAGGGTTCCTGCCGTCCGAGGGAAATATGGGTGAAAGCCGATGCCGAACGGCATTGCTTCGGAGCCGCGATTTTCGACCGCCAAATGGAGGCTCAGCGTCGCATCGTTCAGACGGAATGTCTGGACGGCCCTGTAGATATGCGGGGCGTTGGCCGGTTGGGTTTGCTCGAAAGACAGCCGCAACTCGGTATCGCTGGCGTCTTCGACAGTCCATGCGCCGAGCCAGCCATCGCCGTGAATATAGAAGGGCTCATCGGTATTCGGTTTGAAGGCGTAGTGTTTGCCGCCGAGATCGAAACCGTTGCCCTCGACGCGATTGCCTATGGGTACCAACGGGAAACATGCGGATTTGAGGACATCGAACGCTTCGCCCGGCTCATGACCTGCGCGCAGGAACGGCCGACCGTCGCTGGTATGGCCGTCGACCACCGCGCCGCCCTGCGTGCTCAGACGCAGGGCGAGCCGGTCGTTTTCGAGTGCGATCAGACCAGACATCGATCGGCTTAGCGCCGTCCGAGCGCGTTCGACCTGAGATTATCGAGCAGCACGGCGAGCAGCAGGATCACGCCACGGACGATGTATTGATAGAAGGCCGGGATGTTGAGCAGGTTCATGACGTTTTCGGCGATGCCCATGATCATCACGCCGACGATGACGCCAGCAATTGCAGCCCGTCCGCCAGCCAGCGACACGCCGCCGAGCACGCAGGCCGAGATGACCGAAAGCTCAAGCCCGACAGCGGCGTTGGGCTGGCCGGAGGTGATGCGCGAGGCAAGCAGGATGCCGGCGATGGCGCAGACCATGCCCTGCAACGTGAAGATCCAGATGCGGGTGCGATCGACATTGACGCCGGCGAGACGCGACGCCTCCGGATTGCCACCGATGGCTAAGGTGTTTTTGCCGAAGACCGTGCGGTTGAGCACAAAGCCGAAGATGACGAACAGGATCAGAAGCACCCAGATCGGGGTCGGT
The DNA here is from genome assembly GCF_058808215.1 of Aminobacter sp. GW821-FHT11F06. Taxonomy (NCBI): domain Bacteria; kingdom Pseudomonadati; phylum Pseudomonadota; class Alphaproteobacteria; order Hyphomicrobiales; family Phyllobacteriaceae; genus Aminobacter; species Aminobacter sp. GW821-FHT11F06. The sequence goes on from NZ_JBXARL010000005.1 coordinate 306,962, forward strand.
ACACCGAGCAGCTTGGACAGCGCCAGCTGATAGAAGTTGGGATCGTTGATGCCGACCGCGCGGCCGTCGGATGCGATCAGGGCAAGACCGCGCACGATCTGCATGGTCGCAAGCGTGGTGATCAGCGCGTTGATGCGGAACTTGGCGATGACGACGCCGTTGATCAGGCCGACCATCCCGCCGCAGAGAACCGCAGCCAGGATGCCTATGATGATCGAGCCTGTCGCGTTCGACGCCATGACCGCAACCATGCCGGCAAAGGCGACGATGGAACCGACCGACAGGTCGAAGTCGCGCGCCGCCAGGCAAAACATCATGGTGCAGGCAACGATGCCGACGGTGACCACCGACTGCAGCAGGCCGAGCATGTTGCGCTCGGTGAGGAAATTCGGAACGAAGATCGACACCAGTGCGAAGGCCAGCACAAAAAGCACGACAAGTCCCTGATCGCCGAGCAGTACCTTCTTCAAAGAATTTGTCATGCTCCGTCCCTCTAGGATGCGATTGCGTCTGGCGTTTTTTTATCGGGAAGCGCTGCCGCCAGAATGGCGCGCTCGCTGAACTGGTCGCGGTCGAGATGCGCGGAAATGCGCCCGCCGCACATGACGAGGATGCGGTCGCAGATGCCCATCACCTCGGGCAGTTCGCTCGAAACGACAATGATCGCCATACCGTCCTCGGCCAACTGGTAGAGGATCTCGTAGATCTCGGATTTCGCCCCGACATCGATGCCGCGCGTCGGCTCATCGACGATCAGCACGCGAATGCCCTGCTCCGAAAGCCAACGGCCGAGAATGACCTTCTGCTGGTTACCGCCGGAGAGGTTGACGATGTCCTGCTTGCGCGAGGGCGTGCGCACCTTGAGCTTCTTGAGGAAGGTCTCGGCGACCTCGATCTCCTTGCGCGGATTGAGGATGCCAAAGCGGGTGTGATGGCGCCGCGAGGAGATGTTGATGTTTTCCTCGAGCGAGCGGCCCTGGATAATGCCGTCATGCTTGCGGTCTTCCGAGCAAAGCACGATGCCGGCGCGGATCGCCTGTCGCGGATCAGCTACTTCGATATTCTGGCCATCGATCACGATCGCGCCACCACGACGGGCATCCGCGCCATATACCAGGCGCATCAGCTCCGAGCGGCCTGCACCAATGAGACCAAAGAAGCCGACGATCTCGCCGGCACGCGCTTCAAAGCTGGCTGCTACAGGCAGCTTCTCACCGGCGATACCGTCAGCCTTCAGCCGCACCTTGCCCGTTTCTCGCGGCCGCCAGCCCCACACGTTGGAAATCTCGCGGCCGACCATCTCGGCCACGACCTGCTCGCGGGTGACATCCCTGAGGCTCGGGTGATGAGCAGCGAGCTTGCCGTCGCGCAGCACTGTCAGGCTATCACAGAGGCGGAACACCTCGTCGAGCCGGTGCGAAATGTAGAGGATGACCTTGCCGTCGGCGCGCAGGCGCTCGATCAGGGCAAACAGGATTTCGCTTTCACGCGACGACAGCGACGAGGTCGGCTCGTCGAGCGCGATCACCCTGGCGTCGAGCATGATCGCCTTGGCGATCTCGACCATCTGGCGTTCGCCGATCGACAGCGTCTTGACCTTGCGCCGGGGATCGATGTCGATGCCGGCGGATTTCAGTTTCTCACCGACTTCGGCGAACATCTGCCGCGCCTGGACGACGCCGGCATTGGCCGGGAAGCGGCCAAGCCGCAAATTCTCGGCAACCGTCAATTCGGGGACGAGCTGCAGCTCCTGGTGGATGACGATGACGCCGGCGTGAAAGGCATCGCGGGTCGATGTGTATTTCTGGATCTCGCCGTCGATGCTGATGTCGCCCAGATTGGCATGCTGGTCGCCCGACAGGATACGTATCAGCGTCGACTTGCCGGCGCCGTTTTCGCCCATCAGACCATGGACAGCACCTTTTTCGACGCCGAACGACACGTCCGACAGGGCCTGAACGCCGGGATAGGCTTTCGAGATGCTGGAAAATTCGAGAAACGACATTGACGGTCCTCCGAAATGTCTGGCGGCGGATCATGACCCGCCGCCAGACACCGTTCAATGATACGGCTTATTGAATGCCGAGTTCTGCCCGGACCTTCTGGAAGTCGTCGCGCTTGGCAAGCGCACCGGCGGTCAGGATCAGCTTCTCCGGCTCCTTGTTGTTGGCGACCCAGTCATACATGTTGAGCGCGGTCTCGTAGCCGTGGCGCTTCGGCGAGATGATCACCGAGCCGATGAAACCGGTGGCCGTCGGCTTCTTGAACTCGTTGATGGCCGAGTCCGCGCCGCCAATTCCGACGCCGATCACGCCGTCAGCCGGGATGCCGACGCTTTCCGACGCACGCACAGCACCCAGAACCGCCTCGTCATTGAGGCCGAAGGCGACCCATTTCTTGATGTTGGCGTTCTTGTTGAGCACGACGGTCGCGGCGTTGAGCGCTGCTTCCGTGTCGGTCTTGGCCTGCGGCGCATCGAAGATATTCTCGGCCTTGAAGCCGTTCGCCTTCAGCACGGAGATCGCGCCTTCGACACGGTCGACGGCGGTCGGAAGCTGGTCGTAGGAGACGCGGATCGCGCCGACTTCGTCGGCCTTCCAGCCGCGCGCCTTCATCTCGTCGACGATGGCCTGGCCGACTGCTTCGCCGATCTTGGTCGCGGAGATGCCCATATGCGGCACGTCCTCGATGGGCTTGCCGTCAGCGCTGACCAGTCGGTCGTCGACGGTCATCAGCTTGAGGTTGTTGGCCGCAGCCTTGGCAACGATGCCAGGTCCAAGCTTCACATCGGGGGTGCAGACGATGAAACCCTGAGCGCCCTGGGCGCCGAGATTGTCGATCGCCGACATCAGCTTCTCGCCGTCCTCGGCGCCGATCTTGACCAGGGTGAAGCCCTTTTCCTTGGCGGCCTGGTCGGCGAACTTCCATTCGTCCTGGAACCAGGGTTCCTCGGGCTGCTTCACGATGAAGCCGATCTTGGTCTCCTGCGCATAGGCAGAAGCAATGGTGGTGACAGACAGGACCGCAAGGGCGCCCGCAACGAGCGCCTTATTCAACAATCGCATGGTTTCCTCCCAAAAACGCGCCGGGCAGGCAGCCCGGATGACAAAAGCTAGCTTCATTCATCATACCAGTCAATTGCCTTGGTATGATGAATGAGATAGCTTCCTTTCCGGAGGAGTGGCTCGGCATTTGTCGTGAGGCAGGATTGTCCGGCATGTGGAGCCCACATAAGAACGACAACACGCCAGGGGGAGAAATGCATGGACAGCGCCAAGGCTGATACGATCGGCACCGCCGCAAAGGCGCGTCGTCCGCGCGTCATGCCAGACGTGGTGCGGGCCATCGCCTCCGACATCCTGTCCGGCCGCTATCCGACCGGCGCCAACCTGCCGAGCGAAAACGACCTTGGCGCCGAACACGGCGTCAGCCGCACCGTCATACGCGAGGCGCTGAAGATGCTGGCCGCCAAGGGCCTGGTGCTCAGCCGTTCACGTATTGGCACCGTCGTCTGCGACAGGGAAAACTGGAACATCATCGACCCCCAGGTGCTGGAATGGCACGCACCGAACACGCTGGATCCGAAGCTGTTCGATTCCATCCTTGAGACGCGCCGCGCCATCGAGCCGCTGGTGGCGGAGCTTGCCGCCAAGCACGCTTCCCTGCACGAAATTGCCGATCTGGAAATGGCCTGGAAAGGCATGGAGGCAGCCGGCAGCGATGTTGCAAGCTTCGCCCGTTCGGACGCCGCCTTCCACCAGGTTCTCTACGGCGCCTGCCACAATCCGATCTTCCGCCAGATCGGCGGCCTGATCGAGACGGCGCTGACATTTGCCCTTGAAGCGACTGCCAACTCCGTCGACCGGCGCGACGAGGCCGTCAAGGTACATTACGGCGTCGTCGAGGCGCTGCGGATGCGCGACGGCATGGCGGCGCGCAAGGCCGCCAACGAGATACTGGACCTGGCCGCCCGCGATCTGGAAAAGGCCAAGACCCAGAGAATACGAGACTGAACGGGCGCACGCATTTGGGGCCGACACCATGAAGATCACAGCGTTCAAGACCTACATCGTTCCGCCACGTTGGCTGTTTCTCAAGATCGAGACCGACGAAGGCGTAAGCGGCTGGGGCGAGCCCGTCGTCGAAGGCCGCGCTCATACTGTCGAAGCAGCGGTGCACGAACTCGCCGACTATCTGATCGGCAAGGATCCGAGGCTGATCGAAGATCACTGGAACGTCATGTATCGCGGCGGCTTTTATCGCGGCGGTGCGATCCTGATGAGCGCGCTGGCCGGCGTCGACCAGGCGCTGTGGGACATCAAGGGCCGAGCGCTCGGCGTTCCGGTGCACGAGCTTCTGGGCGGCCGCTGCCGCGACCGCATCAAGGTCTATTCCTGGATCGGCGGCGACCGGCCTTCGGAAGTGGCTGATGGCGCCCGGGAAGTCGTCTCCCGCGGCTTTACCGCGCTAAAGATGAACGGCACCGAAGAACTCCAGATCGTCGACAGCCACGACAAGATCGATGCGGCGGTCGAGCGCGTCGCCATGGTGCGCGAGGCGGTGGGCAAGCACATCGGCATCGCTGTCGACTTCCACGGCCGTGTCCACCGGCCGATGGCGCGGGCTCTGGTCAAGGAACTGGAGCCGTACCGGCTGATGTTCATCGAAGAGCCGGTGCTCAGCGAAAACCGCGAAGCGCTGAAGGAGATCGCCGCTCTTTCGTCGACTCCTATCGCATTGGGCGAAAGGCTCTACAGCCGCTGGGACTTCAAGAGCGTGCTTCAGGAAGGCGTGGTCGACATCATCCAGCCCGACCTGTCACACGCCGGCGGCATCACCGAATGCCGCAAGATCGCGGCCATGGCCGAGGCCTATGACGTTGCCGTGGCGCCCCACTGCCCTCTCGGGCCGATCGCGCTCGCCGCCTGCCTCCAGCTCGACGCGGTGACCTACAACGCCTTCATCCAGGAACAGAGCCTGGGCCTGCACTACAACAAGGCCAACGACCTGCTCGACTACGCCAAGAACAAGGACGTCTTCCGCTACGAGGACGGCTATGTCGCGATCCCCGATGGCCCCGGTCTTGGGGTCGATGTCGACGAAGACTACGTCAAGGAGCGCGCCAAGGAAGGCCACCGCTGGCGCAACCCGATCTGGCGCCACGCCGACGGTTCGTTCGCCGAGTGGTGATCGGCGTCCACAATTCGCGTCAGGTGTTCAACTGTCGACCTCGACGCGCTGGGTCTGGGTGCCCAGTCCCTCGATGCCAAGCTTCATGACGTTGCCCTCCTGCAAATAATGCGGCGGCTTCTGACCCATGCCGACACCGGGCGGCGTGCCGGTGGAAATGACGTCACCGGACTGAAGGGACATGAACTGGCTGACATAGCTGACCAACTTTGCCACGCCAAAGATCATCGTCCTGGTCGATCCATCCTGATAGCGCTTGCCGTCAACCTCAAGCCACATGCGCAAGTTCTGTGGATCGGCCACCTCGTCGGCGGTGACAATCCACGGTCCGATCGGGCCGAAGGTGTCACAGCCCTTGCCCTTGTCCCATGTGCCCCCGCGCTCGATCTGATACTCACGCTCTGAGACATCGTTGATGACGCAGTAGCCGGCGACATGCGCAAGCGCGTCGGCCTCGGACACATATTTTGCTGGCTTGCCGATGACGACGCCGAGCTCCACTTCCCAGTCGGTCTTCACCGAGCCGCGCGGGATGCGGACCGTATCGTTCGGACCACAAATGGCGCTGTTGACCTTGATGAAGATGATCGGTTCGGCCGGGATCGGCAGCCCGGATTCCGCTGCGTGATCAGCGTAGTTGAGTCCGATGCAGATGAATTTGCCTATCTTGCCAACGCATGGTCCGATCCGAGGCGCGCCATCGACCAGTGGCAGGGTATCCACATCCACCGCTCGTATTTTATCCAGCGCTGCCGGCGAAAGCGCGTCACCATCGATATCTGCTACGATCGCGCCAAGATCGCGAATTCGTCCAGCGTCGTCCAGGATACCCGGCCGCTCCTTGCCGGCTGGCCCATAGCGCAACAGTTTCATTCAGAACTCTCCTTGTTGTAGCGCCCAGCGTCAGTGTGCGATCAACGAAAACACATAATCGCCCGAGCTGATCTCGAAGCAGACGCCGCCGTCGGAATTCCTGGACTGGGCAATCCCCGAAGCCGACAACGCCGCGCCATCGAGACGAACATCCACGAAATGTCGGGGCAGTTCGACCAGCGCCGTGCAATTGGCAGGCACGGTGACCGTCCACTCGACAGTGTCGGGTTTGCAACGCCATTCGCTCACGATTTGCCCGACATGCGCCCGGTATGAGGCGCGGCACCATCCAAGCTCGGCGTTCGGCATTGGACGCAGGCGAATGCGACGCCCGCCGGCCCCGCCGGGCTCGACATCGATGCCTGCAACACGTGCATACATGAACTCGCCAATCGCCCCCAGCGCATAGTGGTTGAGCGAATTCATGTTGACACTTTGGAACCCGCGTTCGGGCGTCCATCCGTCCCAGCGCTCCCAGATGGTGGTCGCACCATTGCGGATCGAAAAGCCCCAAGAGGGATAGGTGTCCTTCAGCAGCAATTCGTAAGCCGTCTCGGTCTCGCCGAAATCGCTCAGCACAGGGCAGATGTAGCGGATACCGTGGATGCCGGTCTGGATGTGCCCGCCGGCCTCGCGGATGGTGCGCAATAGATGCCCAACCGCCTTTTCGCGATCGGCCACCTCGAAGAGATCGAAATCGAGCGCAAAGAGGTATGCGGCCTGTGTATCCCCCGCAATCTTGGCATCCTCGCCGACAAACTCCTTTTGGAACGCACTGCGAATGTCGCGCCACAGGGTATTGAAGCGCGCTTCGTCCTGTCGCTTGCCCATCAGCCGCGCTGCCTTGGCCATGATCTCGACCATATGGGCCCAGTACGCTGTGGCGACGACGTTCTTCGGCGTGAAATTGCCGAGGCACAGCCAGTCACCCCAATTGCTGTAGACCGCATTGTTGCGGATGAAATCCGGATTGTTCCGCTCGATCAAATCGAGCCACCGCACCATGCCGACATAATACTGCTGCAACACCTCAAGATCGCCGTACCGCTCATACATGCGCCAGGGGATAATGACGCCACCATCACCCCAGCCGGGTGCACCGCGCGGCGGATTTGGAGCAAAGCGGGTGTAGACGGCGGAAGGTGCCACGTCGGTGAACGCCCCTTCTTCGGTCTGGGCGTCAGCGATATCAACGAGCCATTTTGTGAAGAAGGCGGACGTGTCCATGTTGTAAGTCGCGGTGTTGAAAAACACCTGCGCGTCGCCCAACCAACCCATTCGCTCGTCGCGCTGGGGGCAATCCGTCGGCACCGAGAGGAAATTGCCACGTTGCGTCCACAAAATGTTGGACTGCAGCTGATTGAGCATCTCGCTGCCGCATTCGAACGAACCGACCAGCGGCATGTCGGAATGGACGGCAATACCGGTCAAATGCAACTGCTCGGGCGTAAAGCCTTCGGGCACCGACACCTCGACATATCGGAAGCCATGCACGGTAAAGCGCGGTTCGAAAACCTGGTGGCCACCCTTCGAGATATAGGTGTCGGTAGCGAGCGCCCAGCGCAGATTGGCGGTGTAGAGTTCGCCGTCTGGCTGCATTGCCTCACCGTGGCGAAGCACAAATGTCGCGTCGCGCGGGGCGTCGATTTCAAGGCGCATGTGGCCGGCGATGTTCTGGCCAAGATCGAAGATCAGTTTGCCCGACGACGTCTTGTGAACGAATTTTGGCTCGAACTCGACCGTCTTGCGTGTCGGCACGCCACGGGTTGCATCGAGCTTCGGCGCGCGCGGCAGAGGCACTATCTGTTCGGACGACCACCAGGTGGTGTCGTCGAAGCCAACCCGATCCCAGCCCGGCTTCTCAAGACGGGCGTCATATTTCTCGCCGAGCAGCAGGTCGGAGTAGACAATCGCCTCGTTGCCGCATCGCCACGAGGCATCGGTGGCGATGATCTCGCTCGTGCCATCTTCGAATTCGATGTGGATCTGGCAAAGCAGCGCCGGGCGCACGCCATAGTGACTGCCGGCGCGTTTCTGATCCAGAGCGACACGACCGCTGTACCAGCCTTCGCCGACGATCGCTCCGATCGCATTCGCGCCGCTGTTCAGCAACGCCGTGGCATCGTAACTCTGGTATTCGACACGGCTGTGATAGTCGGTCCACCCCGGCGCAAGCACCTGGTCGCCAAGGCGCGTGCCGTTGAGGCGCAACTCGTAAAGGCCAAGTGCCGTTGCATAGGCCGTTGCCCGGCGCACGGGCCGCGTGAGCGTGAACTCCCGTCGGTGGTAATCGGCGGGCCGTGCCGCATAAGGATTGTCGTAGATCGTATCCTGCGGCGGAAAACGTCCGCCCGGCGGCAACAATGCCCGCGAAATCCACTGAGCGTTCCAGTCCGACTGGTCGAGCAGGCCGGTATAGATGGTAGCCGGCTCGCAGAACGAAGAAGCGTTGTCGGCCTCGTCCCAGACCTGTACCGACCAGTAAACGATCTCGTCCGACTGCAACGCGCGGCCCGCATATGGGATCAGCAGCGTTTCCGATGACACGAGCTTGCCGGTATCCCAACATGCGCCTTCACCCAATGCAACCTTGCCGCGGTCGGTCCCGGCAATGATGCGGTAAGCTGTTTGACGCCGACCCCGGCCAGCACCTTCCAGCGCCCAGGTCAGGCGCGGCTGGCGTGTGTTGAGACCTTGCGGCGCAAACAGATGTTCGCAGCGCAGATCGACCGCCCTCAATTCGGACATGCTCGTTTCCTCTCGATTCGATATCTAAGTTCTGCCGCAGGGTCGAAGCCAACGGCCTGTCGGTCACGCCTTGAGGCCACCGGCAAAACCTTCCATCATCCGGCGCTGGAGAACCGCAAACAGGATCATGACAGGCGCGACGCCGACCAGAAGTGCGGCAAAAACGATGCCCCAGTCGGTGATCTCTTGATCGACGAAGGCCGCCACCGCCACTGGAACCGTTGCCCAGGACGAGCCCTGCAGATAGAGCAGCGGCGTCATGAAGTCGTTCCAGATGAAGACGCAGTTGAGGATCAGGACCGTTCCGGTGACTGGCCGGATCATCGGAAAGATGATGTGCCGGAAGGTCTGAAAATCGGAAGCGCCATCGATCTTGGCAGCCTCGTCATAGGCCCGAGGCAGTGCCCTGATGTATCCAGTGTAAAGGAAAATCGTGAATGGCAGCTGATAACCCGCATGAAACAGGATGAGGCTGACAGGAGAGCCGAGCAGTCCGAGGTCACGCATCATCTGATAAAGCGGCAGCAATCCGAGCTGGAACGGCAGGATCATCGCCAGCAGGAAGAAGACATAAAGGGCACTACCCATCTTTGGTCGGGAGCGCGCAAGAAAATAAGCGGCGAACGATCCGACCGCAATCAAGATGGCCAGGCTGCCGGTCACCACGACGATGCTCGAGATCAGCGCGTCACCGAGATAAGCATCGTTCCACGCCCGCTCGAAATTGCCGAAATACGGCTCGAGCGGCAAGCTCATCGGGCTCCTGCTCCAGGTTGAGCGCTCCTTGAAAGAGATTGCGGCCAGCAGGTAGATGGGGAAGATGAAAGCAATCGCGACGATCACCATGACGAGCTCGAGCGCGAATGTGCGGCTGGTGTAGCGCCCCTTACCCATGGACGAACTCCCTCTTGCGCAGGAAATGCATGGCCGGCAGCACGATCACGGCGACGATCACCGAGAAGACGAGCGCCACCGCGGCGCCATAGCTGAATTCGCCGAACTGAAAGCTGATGCGGTAGATCATTGTCGAAAGCGTTTCGGTGGCGTAGCCAGGCCCACCGCGCGTCAAGGCGTAGATCTGGTCGAAAAAGCGCAACCCCTGGATCAGCGCGATGACGACGCAGACCGTCATGGCGGGTGCCAACATGGGAAGCGTCACATAGCGGATGCGTTGCCAGGGACTCGCGCCGTCGATCATGGCAGCTTCGTTCAGTTCCGGCGGCACGGCTTGCAGGCCCGCGAGGAAGATCACCATCGAAAGGCCGACCGATTGCCACGAGGTGACGACGATAACGCTGACAAGCGCCAGCGTCGGGTCGCCAAGCCAGCGCAAGCTCTCGAAACCGGCGAGATTGAGCAGTGTATTCAACGGCCCCTGGTTCGAGAAGATATACTTCCACATGTATGAAACAATGATCGGCGTCAGTACGACAGGCATGAAAAAGACGACGCGCAGGTAGTTGCGCGACTTCAGGTTGCCATCGACGATCAGCGCGAGGAACAGCCCAAGTGTCACCTTGATGACGACCAGTGCCGCCGCAATGATCAGCGTGGTGCCGATGGCCGCGCGAACCTGAATGTCACCAAGCATGCGTTCAAAATTGGCAAGGCCGACATAATTTACCGACCGGCTCAGACCATCCCAGTCCGTGAAGGCATAGTCGACACCGCGCAGGATCGGCAGGAAGATGACGCCGATATAGATGGCGAGAGCCGGCAGGATAAACAGGAAGTTTACCCCACCCCAGCCCAGTATCCGCCGCCAAAGTGGCGGCTGGAAATTTGCAATGCCAGTGTTCATGTCCATCTCGTCTTCGTCGTCACAGATTGATCCCCAAGGAGGATGGCAGTCACTGGTCAGGCTGATTTGTAGGCTTCGTCCATCCGGCCAAGGACATCGTTGATCGAGGCCTTGCCGGAGAACAGATCCTGGATGCCGACAAAATGCGCTTCCTGGACACGCGGGTTGGGCCACTTGTTGTCCATGTAGAGCGCACCCCGGCCATCGTTCACGTACTGCATGATCTCGGCGTAGATCGGGTCGGTTCTCTCAGGAGGCATGCCGAACACCGGCACAAGCGTGATCTCGGCCCAGTCGGCCTGGACTTCCGGATCGTTCATGAAATTGAGAAAGGCTTTGGCCGCGTCCTTGTTCTTGGAGCTTTCGCTGACGCCGTAACCGTTGGTGATACCGACCGGGACCTGGGTCTGCTTGGCCTCGTCGCGACCAGGAAGCGGCCACATGACGAAGTCGCGATGTCCTGCCGCCTTGACCAGGCCGGCCATGGTGCCTGCGGTATGGACGGCCATAGCCGCCTGATCCGAAGCAACGAGCTGCTGCGACTCTTCGAACGACGTGCCTGTAGGGTTCGGATTGAAGAAGCCGCGCTTTTCCAGTTCCAGATATTTGGTCAGCGCCTCTTCCCAGCCTGAGCCGACGAACCTGACCTTGCCTTCCTTCATCTCCTCGGCAAAACGAGGGTTGTCGGCAAACACAGTCGTTGCCACCAGCGCGTAGCTGATGAGCTGGGTGATCCACTGCGTGCCAATGCCGAGCGCGATCGGCACGACGCCCATATCCTTCAGTTTCTGGCAGCCATCGAGGAATTCAGTCCAGGTCTTGGGCTGGGTCAGGCCGGTCTTTTCCCAAACGCGCAGATTGACGATCGGCCCGATCACCGAAGGCTGGTTGGAAAACCAGTAGAGCTTGCCGTCAACCTCGATCACGTCCTTTGCGAAGCCGGGTGTATTCGCTGCGAAGGGCTGGTCGCTGAGATCGGAGAGGAAGCCACCTGGGGCGATCTGATGCACCGAAAGCGGCACACCGCTGCCGGGCCAGACCGGGACGATGTCGGGAGCCGTGCCAGACGACAGCTGCATACGCACTGTGGCCATTAGCTGGTCAACGCTGGCGCCGTTGAGACGGATGGTGAGATTGGGGTTCAGCTTGGCGAACTTGTCGACGGCAGACTGCAGTGCAGCGCGCTTGGCCGAGTCGCACAGGACGCGCAGCTCACCGGTGAACGCCTGCGCATAGACTTTGGTAATCCGGCCGAAGGACCCGACCGACAAACCTGCAGCCGCCACTCCTCCGAGAAACCCGCGGCGGGACATATCGAGCGCTGAACTGCTCCTTACGAATGCATTTTCTCTAAGCGTTGCCATGATCGTCTCTCCCTAAGAATGATTGCATCGACCCCGTCCCCTCCCGAACGGATTTGCGAACGCAGGAAGCGCCCGCCGTTCCTTGTCTTGTCGACCTGCGCGCCGAGCTATTGGTCTCCGCTCTCGCTGTCGCGCGACACCTCGTAACCGAGCCGGTGTGCGGCGTTTGTGATGTGGGCGGCGACAGCCTGCCGTGCGGCTTCGGGATCACGCGCCATGATCGCTTCGCAAATGGCCGCGTGTTCGTTGATCGTCAGCCGCTTGACCTCGCCGATCACCTCGCCGGAGCGCTCGCGCGTGGCGACGATCGTCTCGCGCATTCTCCCGGTGAGAAAATGAATGGCCTCGGCGATCAACGGATTGCCCGAGGCCGCAGCTACCGCAAGGTGGAATTCGATGTCGAGGTCGACGCCTTCCGCTTCCCATTTCTCCGCTTCCTGCATGCGATCGAGCGTGCGGGAGATGGCGGCAAATTGGGTGGCATCGCCACGCTGTGCGGCAAGAGCAGCGGCCTGCATTTCGATACCCATACGCAGCTCGTAGACATGCTGGAACTGCAGCGGATCGCCATTGGCGTCGATGTCCAGATGGAACGGCCTGTCGATCTCATTGTGCGAGACCACCGTTCCAACGCCCTGACGTGATTGGACGATCCCCGAGGAGCGCAGCTGCGCGATCGCCTCGCGAACGACGTTGCGGCTGACGCCGAAATTTTCCGCCAGGTATTGCTCGGTCGGCAGGCGGTCGCCGGGTTGCAGGCGGCCCTCACTGATCTCTTGTTTCAAGGCATCGGCGATGCGCGCCGGAAGGCGGACAGGTCGGTCGAGCGTATTGATTTTCATCGAACGGTTTCCTCCAGCATGCGACCTGGGTTCATGATGTCGTTGGGATCGAAGGCCCCCTTGATCGCCTTGAGCATATCGAGATGGACAGGCGAAATCCGCGTCAGGAACGCCTCACGCTTGATGCGACCGACGCCATGCTCGGCGCTGATCGAACCATTCAAGTCGTCGACAATTGCAAATATCACTTCCTCGCAGCGATGCAGGAAGTCGACCTTGCCGTCGTGGTCCAACAGCTGCGGCGGCACGACATTGAAGTGCAGGTTGCCGTCACCGATATGGCCATAGGCCAACACGATCGCCTCTGACGACATCTCCTTGATCGCAATTTCCGCCTTGTGGATGAAACGCTCGATGGCCGAAATCGGCATGGAGACGTCAGTGCGCAGATGCCTTCCTCGACGCAACTGCGCCTCGATGATCTCTTCGCGAATCTGCCAGAACGATGCCGCCTGCGAACCGCTGCTAGCCAACGAGCCATCGACAATGAGCTCGAGTTCCAAGGCCCGTTCGAGGAATTGCTGCAGCAGCGCCCGAGCATCGACCAACCCGCTCGCCGAAACCTCGATCAGCACATAGACCGGTGTCTTGCTTGCAAGCGGGCTGGGGCGACCGGAAATCTCGATTCCATCCTGTGTCAGCAACTCGAAGGCCGACAGCAGATCACTGAGTTCACGGCGCGCGCTGCAGAAAAGATCAATGACGGCAGCTACCGAGCCGAGTGCGACAAAAGCGGTCTCGACCTGCGTGGGCGCGGGAAACAGCTTGAGTGTCGCGGCGGTCACCACGCCGATGGTTCCTTCGGAACCCAAGATGAGCTGCTTCAAGTCGTAGCCGGTATTGTCCTTGCGCAGCGCCTTAAGGCCATCCCAAACACGCCCGTCGGGAAGCACGACCTCCACGCCGAGCACCAGATCGCGCATCATGCCATAGCGCAGGACATTGAGGCCGCCGGCATTGGTGGCAATAGCGCCGCCGATCTGGCAGCTGCCTTGCGATCCCAGCGCCAGCGGGAAGACAAAGCCCCGTTCTGCCGCATGATCGCGCACCATCTCAAGCACGCAGCCAGCCTGTACAACCATGCTGAAGTTACGCTCATCGAGCTCGCCGATCCGATTCATCAATTCGAGGCTGAGCACGATCTCGTTGCCGGTTTGCGAAGGAACCGCGCCACCGACAAGCCCGGTGTGCCCTCCCTGGGGCACCACGACGAAACCCTCACGAGCACAAAGCGACACGACGCGCGAGACCTGCTCAGTTGTTCGCGGACGAACCACGGCAAGCGGAATGCCGACATTGTCGCCGGACCAATCCTGGCCGTAGCGCGCGCCCACTTCAGCACCCCGGAGAATCCCACCTGCACCGACGATCGCAGCGATCTCGGCGATGCATTTCTCCTGTAGCTTGGCGGTCACCTGCATTAAAATCTCTCGGCCTGTTACTCAACAATACGGTTGTCCTACAACCTGATGTGTGACATATCTCAATCGCCGACACAAGTGGGCTCGTCGACAAGACGCAGTTCAATGGTGCTGGCACGCTCGGAGACCGAAGAGCCAGGACTGAGCCAATCCCAGATCGGGACCGCCATTTCGTGGCTTTCGAGCCGCCGACGCAGGACTGCAAGGAGAGATGCATGCCGAACATTCCAATCATCGACACCCATCTGCATCTGTGGAATCCGGCGGAGATTTCCTATCCCTGGCTTGAGGGCAATGCGCTGCTAAACAGGCCCTATCTGCTCGATGACTACGAGGCCGCCTTTGGCTCGGTAGAGGTTGAGGCGATGGTTTTCGTACAGTGCGAGGCTGCCTTTTCGGCCTACGAACAAGAAGCGGATTGGGTCGCCCAACAGGCAGAGATCGATCCGCGCATTAAGGCCATGGTCGCCTGGGCGCCGTTGGAAAAGGGCCGTGCGGTCGAAGCAGATCTGACAAGGCTGAGTCGCCATCCGATGCTGCGCGGCATCCGCCGCATCATCCAGTTTGAAGACGACATCGACTTTTGCCTGCAGCCGAACTTCATCGAAGGCGTAGGTGCGCTCGCAGGCCACGGCCTGTCTTTCGACATCTGTGTCGACCACCGCCACATGTCCAATGTGCTGAAATTCGTCGAAGCGCTACCCGACGTCCAGATGATACTCGACCATATCGGCAAGCCAGATATCCGTGATGGCAAAATGCAGCCATGGGCGAGCCAGATGCGTTTGCTGGCGCAGTTTCCCAACGTCGTCTGCAAAGTCTCGGGTGTCGCGACAGAGGCGGCAGCCGACTGGACGCCCAATAGCCTGCTGCCTTTCATGGACGTCGCCTTCGCCGAATTCGGCCTCGGACGCACGATGTTCGGCGGCGACTGGCCGGTGACGTTGCAGTCCGTGCCGCCAGCCCGCTGGATCGAGATCCTGGACGACTATCTCAAAGGCGCCAGCGCTAGCGAACAAAGCAGCTTCTGGCGCGACAATGCCATCCGCACCTATCGCCTCGCGCTCTGACCGAGCCGCCTCAACTTTCTGAAGGAACACTCAATGTCTGACAGGTTCAAGCAGCGCGTCGCGCTGATCACCGGCGGTGCCGGCGGCATCGGCCTTGAAATCGCAACTCGAATGATTGGCGAGGGCGCCTTGGTCTGTTTGGTGGACCTGAACGGCGGCCGTGCCGAAAAGGCAGCCGCTTTGCTCGGCGTCAATGCGCTCGGCCTTGCCGCCGACGTCAGCAGTGAAGCCTCAATTGCGGCGGCCGCACAGGCCGTCAACGATCGTTTCGGCCGGATCGACATTCTGGTCAACAGCGCTGGGATCACCGGCCCCAACGCCTTGGTCGAAAACTACCCGGCCGATGCGTGGCGGCAGGTGATGGAGGTAAACCTCACCGGCGCCTTCCTTGCCTGCAAGGCGGTGATACCGCACATGCGCCAACACAATTACGGCCGCATCGTCAACATTGCCTCCGTAGCCGGCAAGGAGGGCAACCCGGCTGCCTCGGCATATTCGGCGTCCAAGGCTGGCATGATCGGCCTGACCAAATCTCTGGGCAAGGAGCTTGCTGCAACGGAAATCCGCGTCAATGCGGTCACGCCAGCTGCGGTGAAGACCGAAATATTCGACCAGATGACCGAGCAGCACATTGCCTTCATGCTGTCGAAGATCCCCATCGGACGCTTTGGCCAGGTTTCGGAAGTCGCAAGTCTCGTCTGCTGGCTGGCGTCAGAGGAATGTTCCTTCTCGACCGGGGCTGTGTTCGACGTTTCCGGTGGCCGTGCAACCTATTGATACAGCAAAACGCCCTGCCCTCGGCTGCGGGCGGCATGGATTTAGAGGAATCCCAGATGGAACCATTCCAGACGCGCAGGCTAGGCGGCACCGGTGTGATGCTGCCCCAGATCGGTTTCGGCGCAGCCCCTCTTGGCGAACTTTTCACCAAGGTCACCGAACAGGACGCTGAAACCACGCTCGCCGGTGCCTGGGATGCCGGCATCCGCTACTACGACACCGCGCCATGGTATGGGCGCGGCCAGAGCGAACATCGCGTCGGCCGCTTCCTCTATCGCCAGCCACGCAACGAAGTGATCCTGTCGACGAAGGTGGGGCGCATCCTGCGCCCACCCGCCCAGCCGGAGCGTTTTAACACCGGCTTCTGGGCTGGTGGCCTCCATTTCGAGCATCACTTCGACTACACCTATGACGGCGTGATGCGCGCCTATGAGGATAGCCTGCAGCGGCTCGGCATGAACCGGGTCGACATGCTTGTCATCCACGACCTCGACGTCTGGCATCAGGGCTCACAAACCATGGTAGCGGCGAAGCTCGCCCAACTGGCCAATGGCGGTTTCCGCGCGCTTGCCGACCTCAAGGCCGCCGGCATGATCCGTGCTGTCGGCGCGGGCATCAACGAGCTCGGCATGATCCCCCGTCTCCTCGAACTGTTCGATCTCGACTTCTTCCTGCTCGCCTTGAAATATACACTTGGCGAACAAGAGACCTTGGATGCCGAAATCCCGCTCTGTGTCGAACGCAATGTCGGCCTGATCATCGGGGGCGTATTCAATTCGGGCCTTTACGCCACCGGTCCGGTTTCGAATGCCAAATACAACTATGCCGACCCGACGCCGGCGGAATTGGTAAAAGCTGAGAAGATCAGCGCGGTATGCGCGCGCCATGACGTGCCGCTTATCGCCGCCGCACTGCAGTTTCCGCTGCTCCATCCGCAGGTCACCTCAGTCATTCCCGGCGCATTCACCCCCGACCAGGTGACCGCCAACCTCGCCCACATCAGGCGCGACATACCCGCCGACCTTTGGGCCGAATTGAAACATGAAGGATTGATCCGCGCGGACGCTCCGACCTCTCGTTGAGGGAGTGGGTTTGCAAGCGGCAATTTGGGAGGAAGCTTTGTCCGACGTTACGATTAAGGGCGCTAGGAAATCCTATGCCTCGATGCAGGTGCTTCACGGCATCGACCTCAACATCAAATCCGGCGAGTTCGTCGTTTTTGTCGGCCCATCGGGCTGCGGCAAGTCCACGCTGCTGCGCATGATCGCCGGGCTCGAAGAGATCAACCACGGCACGATCGCCATTGGCGGTACAGTGGTCAACAATCTCGCACCCGCAAAGCGCGGCATCGCCATGGTGTTCCAGAACTATGCGCTCTACCCGCACATGACGGTGGGCGACAATATGGGTTTCGGCCTCAAGATCGCCGGCCTGTCCAAAGTGGAGCGTGACAGCCGCGTTCGCAAGGCCGCCGCCATGCTGCAGCTGACCGACTATCTCGACCGCTTGCCGCGCCAGCTTTCAGGCGGCCAACGCCAACGCGTCGCCATCGGTCGCGCCATTGTGCGTGACCCAAAGGTCTTTCTCTTCGACGAACCTTTGTCGAATCTCGACGCGGCACTGCGCGTCGCCACGCGCATCGAGATCGCCAGGCTGAAGGAAAAGCTGCCGGGAACCACGATGATCTATGTCACGCACGACCAAGTCGAGGCGATGACGCTCGCCGATCGGATCGTCGTGCTGAATGGCGGCAGGATCGAGCAGGTCGGCACGCCACTTGAGCTTTACGACCGGCCGGCCAATCTCTTCGTTGCACGCTTCATCGGTTCACCTGCGATGAACATCATCGATGCGGAGATCCTGTCACGTCACCCGGTACGAATTGCCATCCATGGCGCAACCGTCGACTTGCCGGAAGATGTCGAGGTCATCGCCCAAGGAAATGCGGTCAAGCTCGGTGCCCGGCCCGAAGATTTGCGGATCGCAAGCGCCGATGAGGCATTGGTTTCCGGAACGGTTTCGCTTGTCGAGCATCTCGGCGAGGTGACGATTGCCTATGTCGACATCGGGGCGACCGAACCACTGGTCGCCAAGCTTGACGGTGCCAGCAAGATCGTACGCGGCGAGACCATCCACCTCACCGCCGACAAGCGCAAGCTGCATGTGTTCGACGCGACGAACGGCGCGGCTTGCCTGTCCGCCAAGCTCGCCTCGGCTGCCTGAACTTCACTCCCCAGCAACTGCAGCTCTCATGCGCCACGACCCTCATCTGTTGCCCAGACCGGCGAACCACCAGCCGCTCACGCCGCTCGAATTTCTTGTGCGCTCGGTAGATGCCTATGCCGAGCGCCCGGCGGTTGCATGGCGCGGCAAGTTGTGGAGCTACCGGCAACTGGCTGGAATTGTCGCACGCCTGGCCGAGCGGCTTACCGCACATGGGGTGCGAGCTGGCGATGTCGTCTCGGTTCTGGCCGGCAACCGGCCGGAAATGCTGGCAGCACATTTCGCGGTGCCGATGCTCGGCGCCGTGCTCAACACCATCAACACCCGGCTCGATGTCGAAACCATCGGCTACATCCTCGACCATTCCGAAAGCCGGCTTGTCATTAGCGATCCTGCCTGCCTCGCTATGGCTAGAGCAGCTACCGAACCAAAGGACATTGCTTGTCTCGTTTTCGCCGACGATGACAAGCCATCCGCCGGCGGAGACAATGTCGCCGTTCTCGCCGACGATGGGGTAGCCCGCAGGCTCGACCACACAGCGGTCAATGATGAGTGGCAGCCGATCTGCCTCAATTACACATCAGGCACCACGGGACGACCCAAGGGGGTCGTCTATCACCACCGCGGCGCCTATCTGAATGCACTTGGCAATGTCGTGTCGCTTGGGCTCACTCCGCGCTCGGTCTATCTCTGGACGCTGCCGATGTTCCATTGCAACGGCTGGTGCCACACATGGGCGGTCACAGCGGCGGGCGGGCTGCATGTATGTCTCGACCGCGTTGATCCCCAATTGATCTTCCCGGCAATCGAGGACCACTGCGTCACGCATATGTCCTGCGCGCCGGTTGTGCTTTACATGCTGCTCGACCACCCGGCCCGCGAGAAGCGCAACGCCACGCGCCGGGTCACCATCGCAACGGGGGGTGCTGCGCCGACCAGCGCACTGATCGAACAGCTGGATCAGCTAGGTTTCGACCTTATCCATCTTTACGGCCTGACCGAATCCTACGGCCCAGCCACCATGCGCGATCTTTCCGAGGAAGAGCGCGCGTTGCCGCCCACAGCAAAGGCCATTGAACTCGCCAAACAGGGTATGCGGCATCTGACGGCTGGACGCGCCCGGATCGTCGATGAAGCCGGTCAGGATTTGCCTGCCGACGGCCATTCGATGGGCGAGATCGTGCTTGTCGGCAACACCTTGATGGCCGGATATTATCGTGACCCGCAAGCCACCGAGATTGCGTTCCGCAGCGGTGAACTCCACACCGGCGACCTCGCCGTTCGCCATCCTGACGGCAATATTGAAATCAGGGACCGCTCCAAGGACATCATCATTTCCGGTGGAGAGAATATTTCCAGTCTCGAGGTGGAAAACGTGCTTCACCAGCACCCGGCGGTGCTATTGGCCGCGGTCGTCGCAGCACCGGATCCGAAATGGGGCGAGGTGCCGTGCGCCTATCTGGAAATCAGGCAAGGCGCCTCGGCAACAGCCGACAATCTCCAGACATTCTGCCGTGAGCATCTTGCTAGTTTCAAGGTACCTCGCCATTTCGTCTTCTGCGAACTGCCGAAGACAGCGACCGGCAAGATCAAGAAATTCGAGCTACGCCAAGCAGCCATTTCGCTCCCAGGGAAATCTGGCCGAACACAGGTCCCTTCATGAGGATTGTCGATCAGAAGGGGCTAGGCTCAGAATATTTTCGGATAGATCCGCTTCCCGCTGCTAATGCAGGATCTGGCTGAGGAACAGCTTGGTGCGCTCGTGGCGCGGATGGTCGAAGAACTCGGCCGGGGTGTTTTCCTCGACGATCTGGCCCTGGTCCATGAAGATGACCCGGTTGGCAACCTTGCGGGCAAAACCCATCTCATGGGTCACGCACAGCATGGTCATGCCTTCTTCGGCGAGACCGACCATGGTTTCGAGCACTTCCTTGATCATTTCAGGGTCAAGCGCCGAGGTCGGCTCGTCAAACAGCATGATGCGCGGGTTCATGCACAGCGAACGCGCGATCGCCACACGCTGCTGCTGGCCGCCCGAGAGCTGGCCGGGATATTTGTTGGCCTGCTCGGGGATCTTGACCCGGCGCAGGAAGTGCATCGCCTGCTCCTCGGCCTGCTTCTTCGGCGTCTTGCGCACCCAGATCGGCGCCAGCGTGCAGTTTTCCAGGATGGTCAGATGCGGAAACAGGTTGAAGTGCTGGAACACCATGCCGACCTCGCGGCGGACCTCGTCGATCTTCTTGAGATCGTTGGTCAGTTCCTTGCCATCGACGATGATCTTGCCCTTCTGATGCTCTTCCAGCCGGTTGATGCAGCGGATCATCGTCGACTTGCCCGAGCCCGACGGGCCGCAGATGACGATGCGCTCGCCGCGCATGACCCTGAGGTTGATGTCTTTCAGCACATTGAACTCGCCATACCACTTGTGCATGCCGACAATGTCGATCGCCACATCGGTGTCGGAGATGTGCATCTTGGCCCGATCGACCTTGATCTCGTCGGCGCTGACTGCGTTTTCGATGGCCATGGGCCGTTCCCTTTGTTGTTCGTTATCGTTTATGCCCGGTGTCGAGCCGGTGAAGCCACATCGGCTTCAGCGCGATTTGGGCGAGATGACGCCGATCTCGCGTGGCATACGGTTCATGGAAACTGACCCGTCTTGGGTGATCAGGAACTGGTCCTCAAGGTTGAAGCTCGCCAATCCGTCGACATAAAGAGGAATCTCGAACGCCAGCACCATGCCGATCTCGATTTCGGCGTCGTTATCGGCCGCGATGAACGGCCATTGCTCGGAAAACACGGACTGCCCGACACCGTGACCGAAATGGCCGCGCCGATAGGAGCGCAACCCTTGCCGTACGAGGCTGTCACTGGCGGCGCGGTGAACACCAGCCAACGGCTTTCCCGGCACAAGTGCGGCAAGACCGTCTTCGAACGCACACTCGGCGATAGCGTGCAATTGAAGCTGCTCTTGCGTGGCCGTTTCAAAAACGAAGTTCCGTGACATGCCGGACGTAGCCGTCCACGGTGCATACCATGTCGGCCTTGACCGGATCGCCCGTAGCAGACGGCGAATCAACTGCTTTTGGCATGGCGCCCAGCCCGACTTATTCCGCCGTCACGATGCGGCGAGACGACCCGAGCGCCGCATCCGCAACACCCGTGTGGTAGAGCCCGACAAGGTCCGCCTGGCTCATTCCCACAACGGCGTTGTGCTGCATGTGCAAAAGCCCGAATTCGGACAGGAGGATGCCTTGCTGCAAAAGATCGATCTCGCCCTGCGCCTTGACCGCCCGAAGCCGCTCGAATACCGGCGAGCCTTTGCCGATTGTGTGACTGGGCAGGAGCGCCAGGACTACGGAAAAATCGGCGACGGGTACAAAATCAAGGTCGTTGCCGGCACCCGCCTTGCAGGTCCGGCTGCGATCGGAAGTCGAGCGCCTGCTTGGAGCTTACGAATTCGCTTAGTGCGCCAAGCTTGGGACCAGACGTCCTAGTTCAGATGCTCGGCGATCTGGCTCACTGCCACCACGATAAGCTGAGCATGCGCCGCACGCGCTTCGGCGGACGCGCGGGCGGCGGGCGTTGAGATGCTGATTGCCGCGATCGGGCGCCGGTCCGGCCCACTTATTGCAGCACCGGTCGCAAATACGCCGTCGCGCCACGAAGTGGTGGTGGCATAGCCACGACTTGCGATCTCGCGCAATTCGATAAGAAGGTCGTGCAGTGGCAGCGCAGCGGAAACAGCGCTGGCCTGGCTGTCGGCCCCGACCGCATCGCCATAGATTCGTTCGATTTCAGCGTCCGGCATCTGCGCCAGCATGGCCTTGCCGGTGGCGGTGACCAGTACCGGCGCGCGGCCGCCGAGTGGCTCGACATGGCGAACTGCATGGGGACTTTCCAGTCTTTCTATCAGCACGATCTCGGATTCGTCCAGGACCGCCAGGTGGATGGTCTCGCCACTTTCGCGTCGTAGGTGCTCCATCACCGGCAAGGCCGCTTCGCGTAGGCCGAAATGGTTGCCTGACTTGCGAGCGAGGCGACTGGCTCGAAATGTCAGCTCCCAGCGTGTCCGTTCGCCCGTGGCGGGCCTGATCCACGCTGCCTCATGCAACGTTTCGAGGGCCCGCTGCACTGACGATTTCGGCTGCTTGAGGTGAACGGCCAGTTCGCTGACTCCGACCGGCTGCAGGTCGGCGACTGTCTCTAGAACCACAAGGGCCTTCCTCACGCTGTTCATGCCTTGACATCCTTCCAAGCCTGAAATAGCAATTGTGCCGTAATTTGGAACATCGTACCGAAATACGGCACAGATTGCAAGTTGTAATTTCGCCAGGCTCGCATCGCTGACCGGCGCATCAATAGGGGAGGAGAACGAAGATGAAGATTCTGTCGGCAGGCAGATGGATGTTGGGTGCTACCCTTGTCGGGTTTTGCATGGCGCAGCCGGCTATGGCCAGCGAGCCCAAGTCGGGAGGAACCTTCAAGCTCGTGGGCTCGGGCGACGTCGCCGGCTTCGATCCGGTCTCGGCGCGCACCGCCGCGGTGTTTCTGCACCGCGCGCTAACACGTACGCTGGTGGCGTTTCCGACTGATGCCGATCCCAAGGTGGCTGCCCAGCCCGTCGCCGATCTGGCCGAAGCGGTGTCGGTCGCCGAGGAGGGCGGTCTTGTCTATCGTCTGACTATCCGTGAGGGAGCGACCTGGAGTACCGACGCCCCGCGCCAGATCACTGCGGCCGACGCCATCCGTGGTTTCAAGCGGCTGTGCAACCCGGTCCAGCCGACCGGGACGCCGACTTACTATATTGGCGTCATCAAAGGTTTTGCTGACTATTGCGCGGGCTTTGCCAAGGTGCCTGCCGACGTTGCCGCCATTCGTGATTATGTCGAGGGTACCAGCGTCGAAGGGCTGACGGCTGAGGACGAACGCACGCTCAAGATCACGCTCGAGCGGCCGACCGCTGACTTCGCTTCAATCCTTGCGCTGGTGTCTTCCGCGCCGGTGGCTGTCGAGATGCTCGACTATCTGCCCAATTCGCCTGAGCTGCGCCGCAACTATGTCAGCTCCGGACCCTATGTGATTGAAGACTATATCCTGAACGAGAGTATCTCGCTGGCGCGCAGCGAAAGCTGGAACGCCGCCGCCGATCCGATCCACAAGGCCTATGTCGACCGCATCGAGGTTGCCTTCGGCACGCCCGACGCCGGCAAGACCCAGCGCATGATCGAGGCAGGCGACATCGACGGCTACTTCGACCTGTCGATCGCTACTGCGGACCTCACCCGCATCATGGCCAATCCGAGCGATCCCCAACTGCTCCAGTTCGCCGACGGTGCGGTCAATCCGATCCTGGTCATCAATCTGGCTTCGCCGAACAACAACAAGGCATTGGCCGACATTCGCGTCCGCCAGGCGCTGAACTATGCGGCCAACAAATCGGCGATCGTCCAAGTCGGCGGCGGCCCTGTCGCCAAGCAGCCGATCGGCCAGCTGCTGACGGCCAATGTCGTTGGATACAAGCCTTACGACCCGTATCCGACACCCGACAGCAAGGGCGATCCGGACAAGGCCAAGCAGCTGCTTGCAGAGGCAGGTTTCCCGAATGGCATTGAGCTCAAATACAGCTATGCCGCTGGCGGCCGCTACGATCTGTATTCGGCCGCGCTGGAAGCCGATCTGGCCAAGGCCGGTATCAAGCTGATCATGCAGCCGGGGCCGTCGCGCACGGTGATGTCGCAGATGTACCAGAACCGCCAGGCAACCAACGCCGGCGCCTGGGATCTAGGCTTGACCTCGCTGCGCGCCGACTGGGTAGGCGATTCCGCCCGTACCATGATCGTGCCGATGTTCCATGGTGAGGCCTGCGAGAAGAGCACCAGCAACTGGACCTGCTACAACAATCCGGAGGTCAACGCGCTCATCGACAAAGCGCTGACGGCAACCGACGAAACTGTTGCCGCCGATGCTTGGGCTGAAGCAGACCGGGCGATCATGGCCGACGCCCCCGTCGTGCCGCTGATCACCGGCAAGATCTCGCTTTACGCCTCCGAGCGCATGCGCGGCACCACCGTCAACCTGCTGTTCAACAACGTCGACCCGACCCTGGTCTGGATCGACGAATAAGCAAGCCGGCGGGGGCGGCGCATGCCGCCGCCCCGCTCTTTTTCAATCCACATGCCTGGAGCCTAAAGTGCAGTATCGCCAGATCGGAAAATCGGACCTCAAGACCTCGGTCTTGTCGCTGGGGTCCTACCAGACTTATTCGCGGATGGAGTACCGCGACGTCGTCAATCTCGTTCGGCGCGCCGCCGAGCTCGGGATCAATCTCTTCGACGTTGCCCACTACCGCACCGCGCCGCACACTGAAGTGGTGCTCGCGCGCGCCCTGCGCGACGCCGGGCTGAAGCGCGATCAGATCATGATCATGGACAAGGTCTGGTGGTACGACAATGACGAGCCGACGCTGGAGCACCAGCTCGACGGGCTGCTGTTTCGGCTAGATACCGACTATCTCGACGTGATCATGTGCTACGGAATGCGCCCGGGCCGCGACGACCCGGCGGCAACCGCGCGCCTCAACGCCGGCTTCGTCACGTCGGGCAAGGCCCGTGCCTGGGGTGGCCTGAACTGGTCGGCAAAGGACCTGCGCATTGCGCATGAAACCTGCATCGCTGAAGGCCTGCCGACACCTGAAATCGTGCAGCTGAAATACAACATCGCGCGCCGCCACATCGTCGAGTCGCAGGAATACACGCAGCTGCGCGCCGAGACGGGCATTTCCATCCACGCATCGGACAGTCTCGAAGGTGGCATCCTGGCGGGCAGCCTCGTCCGCGAACGCGTGCTTGGGCGCGATCCCGGCAATGTGCGCGAGGAGATTATCGCGCTGGTGCCGAGGCTCCGCGAAGTGGCCGAAAGCTTTGGCTGTTCGATGGCGCAGTTGGCGATCGCCTTCGCCATCGCCAATCCGCAGACAGCCTCGCTTCTGTTCGGCGCGAGCCGTATCGCTCAGCTTGAGGACAATGTCGGTGCGGTCGAGCTCGCCGAAAAGCATGGCGACGCGATCCTTGCCGCACTCACTGATTTCGGCGTCTCCGGCCACGAGTTCGACCTGCCGCCGAACCACGCCACGCCGTTGACCAAGGACTGAACCGTCTCGTTGGAAATGCCCATGTCCGATACAACAGCCATTTCACGGCAGCAGGCCGCACCAGTGGACAGCACAAGGCAGCGCGTCTTGCGTCAGTTGCTGCGCGACAAGGCAGCCATGGCAGCAAGTGCCGTCATCCTGCTGCTGGTGCTGACAGCCGTCTTCGCGCCGCTGATCGTGGCGTTGATCGGGCATGGACCTAACGAGCAATTCCGCGACACCGGCTTGACCGCCGGTGGCGTGCCCTTGCCGCCGGGGTCGATCTTCTTGCTCGGCACCGACGTCGTCGGCCGGGACCTGTTCGTGCGGCTGGTCGTCGGCACGCAGGTCACCGTCTTCGTGGCAATTACCTGCGCGCTGACAGCGATAGCCATTGGCGTCGTTGTCGGCATGCTGGCCGGCTATCGCGGGGGGCTCATCGACACCTTGCTGTCCGGCTTCGTCGATGTGGTTCTGGGCTTGCCGCTGCTCATCACTGCCGTGGCCCTGGTCTCGGTCTATGGCGCAAGTTTCGCCATCATGATGGGAACCATAATCTTCTTTACCTGGGGGCCGGTGGCGCGTGTCGTGCGCAACCTGGTGGTGGCGACCAAGAGCGGCGAGTTCGTCGATGCGGCGCGCATGCTTGGCGCGTCCGACACCCACATCATGGTGCGCGAGATCCTGCCCAATATCGCCGGCCAGGTCATTGTCTATGGCAGCCTTCTGATCCCGCAGGTCATCGTGCTCGAGGCTTCGCTCAGCTTCCTCGGCCTTGGCGTTCCGCCACCCACGGCGACCTGGGGCGGCATCATCGCCGAAAACCAGACAAACTACGCCGTTGCCTGGTGGTCGATCCTGTTCCCGAGCCTGTTCCTTCTTGCGGCGACCTTGGCTTTCAACGTCCTGGGTGACGGTCTTCGCGATGCCCTCGATCCGACTGCCCAGCGCAGCAAATAGGATTTGTCATGTTCAGATTCCTGCTGCGCCGGCTCCTGTTCGGTCTCCTGACCCTTTGGCTGATCACGCTTGCCGTTTTCGTCCTGTTTTTCCTCGCCACGCCAGGCGATCCCGCGCTCAATTTCGCTGGTGAGTTCGCCACAGCTGACCAGGTAGCGATGGTGCGCGCCCGGCTCGGGCTCGACCAGCCGGTTTATGTACAATATCTGCGTTACATGTGGGCGCTGCTCCATTTCGATCTCGGCATGTCCTTCGTCAATCAGGAAGAGGTGTTGACGACCATTGTGCGGCGTATGCCGGCAACGATATCACTGGCGCTGGGGTCGGTGGCCGTCTGGCTGCTGGTTGCCATTCCCGCCGGCATCTTCTCGGCCCGCAGCTCCGGCCATGCCGCCGACCGCCTGATCACCATGGCGGCGCTCGCCGGCATGTCATTTCCTACCTTCGTGGTCGGCACGTTGTTGTTCTACTTGCTGTTTTTCCAGCTCACCAATGCCGGGCTGCCAATCTTTCCCTCTGGCGGGTTCGTACCGATCACCCGCGATCCCTTGGAATGGTTGCGCCACATGATCCTGCCGTGGGCGACGCTGGCGGTTGTCGGCACCGGCACCTATACCCGCATCGTCCGCGGCTCGATGCTGGAGACACTCAACCAGGATTATGTGCGCACTGCCCGCGCCAAGGGGCTCGGCGAACAGCGCGTCATGTACAAGCACGCGTTGCCGCCGGCGATGACGCCGGTGATGACGCTGGTCGGCCTCGACCTCGGCGGTTTGCTTGGCGGCACCATCATCACCGAGCGCATCTGGGGCCTCAACGGTGTCGGTTCCCTTGCCGTTCAGGCGGTCGAAAGCGGCGACCTTCCCGTCATCATGGGCACCGTGCTCATTGCCGCGTTCTTCGTCGTCGTTGCCAACCTTTGCGTCGACATTCTTCAGGCCGTGCGCGACCCCCGCGTCCGCCTCGGCTGACTTGTATCAAGTGGAGTTCTTCATGTTTCAGGCGTTGCGCGATTTCGGCGGCTCATCGAGGCTGCCATGCTGAACCGCCCGCATCTTGGTCTGATCGTTCCGCCTGCCTCTGGCGCTGTGCCGCCGGATGCCAGCACGATCTATCCGCAGTTCAGTTTTCTCGCCGAAGGACTTGGTCTCACCGAGCTGTCGAGCAATGGCTATGACTCGGTGATCGAAACGGTTGGTGCCGCCGCCGCTCGTCTCGTGGCACGCGGCGCAAGCGTGGTCTCGTTGATGGGTACGTCGCTCAGTTTCTATCGTGGCCCTGACTTCAATGCCGTGCTGGAAAGCGAGATCGCAGCCCGGTCCGGTGTTCCGGCACTCACCATGAGCAGCGCCATACTGGAGGCGGCTACATCTCTCGGCGTACGACGCCTTGCGGTTGCCACGGCCTATCGCGACGACGTCAATGTCTCGCTGTTGCGCTTCCTTGAAGCAGCCGGGCTGGAGGTGCTGTCTCTGGAGCATCTCGGCATCTCCTCTGTCGATGCGGTCCATCAGGTGCCGGAGGACGATGTTACCGAATTAGGCCGTCGTGCTTTTGCTGCGGCACCTGATGCCGACGCCGTGCTGATCTCCTGTGGCGGGCTTGCCACTCGGGCGGCCGTGCGCGCGATCGAGGCAGAAGCCGGCATTCCGGTCATCACATCGCCACTTGCCGGCTTGTGGGCAACTGTCAGGCGTGCCGGGCTCGACCCGCGCGCCGCTGGGGCTGGGCGCCTGTTCAGCACCGCACCGGAATAATAGAGGACGACATGTTCGTTTCTGTTCGTGATCTGAAGGTACATTTCCCGGCCGAGGAAGGCCTTGTCCGCGCCGTCGATGGGCTGTCCTTCTCGATTGAACGCGGCAAGACTTTGGCGATTGTCGGCGAGTCCGGGTCTGGCAAGACCGCCGCCAGCCTTGCCATGCTCGGCCTGCACGGCAAGTACGCCCGCATCAGCGGCGAGATTGCGATTGGCGACGCCCAGATCGTCGGAGCGCCGGAATCGGCGCTGCGTCGGCTGCGCGGCAATCGCATGGCGATGATCTTCCAGGATCCGCTGACCGCCATGCACCCGTATCACAAGGTTGGCGAGCAGATCGTTGAGGCCTATCGCACGCACCATGGCGTATCGCGTTCGGCAGCACGGCGCCGCACGCTTGATATGCTGGCACGCGTCGGCATGGCCGATCCGCAGCGCGCCTTTGACAGCTATCCGCACCAGCTTTCCGGCGGTCAACGGCAGCGCGT
Source organism: Aminobacter sp. GW821-FHT11F06 (assembly GCF_058808215.1). Classification (NCBI taxonomy): domain Bacteria; kingdom Pseudomonadati; phylum Pseudomonadota; class Alphaproteobacteria; order Hyphomicrobiales; family Phyllobacteriaceae; genus Aminobacter; species Aminobacter sp. GW821-FHT11F06. The sequence continues at coordinate 335,610 of NZ_JBXARL010000005.1, forward strand.
GATGATCGCCATGGCGCTTTGCTGCGATCCTGAATTGCTGATTGCCGACGAACCGACCACCGCGCTCGATGTCACCGTCCAGGCGCAGATTCTCGACCTACTCAAGGACCTTCAGCGCGAATTCGGTTCCGCGATCATCATGATCACCCATGATCTCGGCGTGGTGGCCGAGGTCGCCGACGAAGTTGTGGTGATGTATGCAGGACGTGCCGTTGAAGCCGGTACCGTGCGCGACGTCTTTTACCGGCCCGCACACCCCTACACCTGGGGCCTGCTCGAATCCATTCCGCGGCTCGACCGTCAGCGCGATCGGCTGACGGCTATTCCCGGTGCGCCGCCATCGCTCGCTGCACTCGCAGAAGGCTGTGCCTTTCGCCAGCGTTGCGGCTTTGCGGCGACTGTGCCTGATCGATTGTGCAGCACGCACGCGCCGTCGCCGACCATTGTCGCCGAGGGCCACGCGATCCGCTGCCATCTTTCACAAGCCGAGCGCGCCGCAGCGCGTGCTGGCGCAGCCCAACCTTCACAACCCGAGGTCCTGTCATGAACCCGGCCGCGTTAAGCCTGCAACAGGCTGCCCCGTTGCTCAAGGTCGAAGGCCTGAGCAAGCATTTCCCATTGTCCACTGGTCTGTTCGGTGGACAGGCGCGTTCGGTCAAGGCTGTCGAAGGCGTGTCCTTCGATGTCACGCAGGGAGAAACACTCAGCCTCGTTGGTGAATCCGGCTGCGGCAAGTCGACGACGGGTCGCCTGATCGCCCGCCTGCTCGACTTGTCCAGTGGCAAGGTTAGCTTCCAGGGGCGCGACATGTCTCATATCCAGGGGGCCGAGCGGCGCGCGCTGCGGCGCGACATCCAGATGGTATTCCAAGACCCGTACTCCTCGCTGAATCCGCGGCAAACGGTTGGCGACATCATCGGCGCGCCTTTCCTGATCCAGGGCGTGACGCCTCCTGAAGGCCGTCGCGCCGCCGTGCAGGAATTGATGCGCCGGGTCGGGCTTAATCCGGATCACTACTACCGTTACCCCCGAGAATTTTCCGGTGGTCAGCGCCAGCGTATAAGCATCGCCCGCGCACTGGCGCTGCGGCCGAAGCTGATCATCTGCGACGAACCTGTTTCTGCGCTCGACGTTTCGGTCCAGGCGCAGGTCATCAATCTGCTTCAGGACCTGCAGCGCGATCTTGGCCTGTCATATCTGTTCATCGCTCATGACCTGTCGGTGGTTCGCCATATCTCGCACCGTGTTGCGGTGATGTATCTTGGGCGGATCGTCGAGATTGCCGATGTGGGGCCACTCTACGAGCGGCCACTGCATCCCTACACGCTGGCATTGCTGTCATCGGCTCCCAATCCCGATCCCGATCGGGCGGCATCGCGCAAGCGTTTCGTGCTCAAGGGCGAACTGCCCAGCCCGGTCAACCCACCCAGCGGCTGCCTGTTCCACACACGTTGCCCAATGGCCGCGGACAAATGCCGCAACGAATTGCCGGCGCTCATACAGGTCGCGCCTGGTCGCCAGACGGCCTGTCATTTCGCCGATAGAGTGCCGCCACTGGCGACGGCATAATCGCCGTCTCAGCGACACCTCGGAAAAAAAGGGCGGCCCGTGGCCGCCCTTCGACATTCAGATGTTAGGTGATCAAAGGCCTCTCAGCCGCCAAAGCTTCCGAGAGGTGTGGATGGGCGGGCATAGTTGCGGTTAACATAAAGCAGCGCGTTGCCGTCGCTGCGCTGCCTGACTTCCACCACCCGACCGATCATTACGTTGTGCGTGCCGACGCGATGCACGGCTTCTAGTTTGCAGTCGAGATTGACGATAGCATCGGTCAGGGCCGGAGAGCCGGAGCCCATGATGAGCCAGTCGGCTGCGGCGTAGCGTTCATCCATGTCCTGCGTCGTGCCGGCGAACTTGCCTGCCAGGTGAGCATGCTCATGCGTCAGCACGTTGACGCAGAAGCGCCGGTTGGCCAGGAACATATCGCATTGCGCCGAACGGCCGTTCATGCACACCAAAATGGATGGCGGTTCGTCCGATACGCTGCACATCGCGGTCGCGGTAAAGCCGCCGCGGCCGGCCTCGCCATCAGTCGAAACGATGTTTACCGGTGCACAGACCCTGGACATGGCGTTGCGGAACTCGGCTTTCGTGACGATGTCTGCCATGGAACCTCCCCTTCGCAGCATTCAGCCGCGAAGCGGCGGCAACCAGGTATCACCGGTCCAGCCATGTTGGTCGTAGTCGGCCATGCACGTGTCCACGAGCTCTTCCATGGCCTTCAGCCTGCCGCCGCGCTCCGCGCCCTTGAGCACCTGCAGCCGCACCTCTTCGGGTGCCCCTGCATAGTTCAGCTCATAGAGCGAATGGCGGCCGCCGAATTCGCTTCCGGTCGCATCCCACAAAAGCTTCATGATCTTGATCCGCTCGATGTGCTCCATGTCGTCGGAGCCACGGACATATTTGGCGAGGTAAGGATTGATCGCGGGGTTGTCGAAATCGAGCGCTGAGGAGGGCAGGTAGATCAGCCCCGAAGCAATGACCTTGCGGACTGTCTCGACTACGCGTGGGTAGGCTTCCGACATGAAGGTGCGGTAGGCGAGGGCCGCGTCCAAATTGGGCAGGACAGCACCGTTTGCCCATGGGATAGGGTTGTAGGCCATGGCATTGGAGAAGCTCCAGAACATGTGTCTGAGCGCGATGACCTCACCCAAGGCAGCCTGGTTGCCGCGGAAGGCATCGCCACCCGTTGCCCTCAGCGCCTTAGCCAGCAGTCCGGCGAGGAAGTCGAGCTTCACGGCAAAACGCGTGCAGCCCTGGAAACAGTAGCCGTGCATGAAGCCGGACGCCGGGTGGAACGACAGGATTTTTGGTGCGTCGCGAAGAACCAGCACGTCTTCCCAGGGGATGAAGACATTGTCCAGCACCAGGATCGCGTCGTTTTCGTCGAAGCGCGACGACAGCGGATAGTCGAAGGGCGTGCCGACGGTGTTGGCCGTCTGCTCGTACGAGACCCGGCAGAACATCTTTATACCCGGCGCGTTCATCGGAACGATGAACATCACCGACAGCGAGGGATCCTCGGTGACCGTCGCAGAGCTTTGCGCCAGGAAATTGTAGTGCGTTAGCGCCGATGACGTTGCGACGACCTTGGCGCCTGAGACATAGATGCCGGCGGCTGTTTCCTTGGTGATGTGCACAAACACATCTTTGACCGCGTCGGGCGGCTTGTGCCGGTCAATCGGCGGATTGACGATGGCATGGTTCATGAACAGTACCGATTCCTGGGCCCGCTTGTGCCACGAAAGCGCATTGTCCTTGAACGAGCCGTACCAGTCGGCATTGGCACCGAGTGTGTTCATCAGCGCGGCCTTGTAGTCGGCGGTCCGACCCATCCAGCCATAGGACATGCGCGCCCATTCGGCGATCGCGCCCTGCTGGTCGACGAGGTCTTGCGATGAACGGGCAACGCGGAAGTACTTGTGCGTGAAGCCGCCTGAGCCGGTGTCGGTCGGCGACGTCAGGCTATCCTTGCGCTTGGGGTCGTGCAGCGCGTCGTAGAGGCGAGCCAGCGAGCGCGCCGAGTTGCGCATCGCTGGATGCTCGGTGACGTCGGCGATACGCTCGCCATTGATGTAGACCTCGCGCCCGTCCTTCAGGCTTTTGAGATATTCTGCGCCTGTGAATGGCCTGGTCTTATCTTGGCGGAAATCTTCGGAACGCACAGTCTTCTCCCCTGATGATGTGCGAAGCTAGCGTGTAAACGGCGCGCAAGGGATGGACAAGTTGCCAAATTCGCTTGTACTTTTTCTGGCATGCAGGTCGATCCGAACATTCCGAGTTTTTTCGTCTATGGTGAGCCGAGCCGCCTCCTGGAGGTTGGCTTCCTCCATGTTGAAGCCGTAAGCGACAGAAAAGACATCCATTTTGGCAAGGTGCGACCGCATCGGCATCCGCATATGGGCCAGATCACATTTTGGACCCAAGGTCGTGGCCAGTACCGGATCGAGGACAAGTTATGGGACTTTTCCGCGCCGGCGGTCAGTTTTGTTCCGAGCAACATCGTCCATGGTTTCGACGTCGAGCTCGATGCCGACGCGACCGTCGTTTCCGTTGCCGATGACATGCTCAAGGTTCTGGCGCGGCAGCTTCAATTGTCGCTCGACACGCCAATCTTCGTCGCCGGCCAGGGCGAAAGCGACAGCTGGGGACGGCTGGCCACGGTCGTCGAAACATTGGCCGTTGAGTATCGCGACGATGCGCCACTGGGCGGGAAGCTTATGCCCGAACTGGCTGCATCGGCGTTGTGTTACATCGCGCGGCTCAATCGCAGCCTGCCGCAGGCAGTGGGATCGCCCGCTGTGGTTCTTGCGACGGCGTTGCGTGGAGCCGTTGAAGCGCATTACCGCAAACCATGGCTGGTCGACGACTATGTCGCGGTGCTGGCGACGACGCCGCACCTGCTCGACAAGGCGGCGCGCCAGGTGTTGGGCATGTCGGTCAAGGATGTGGTGCTGGAACGGCGCCTGCTCGAAGCCAAGCGGTTGCTGATGTTCACCATCCGGCCGGTTGAGGATATCGCTTTCGAAACCGGCTTCGGCGACCCTGCCTATTTCTCACGCTTTTTTCGCCGTCGCTGCGGCGAAGCGCCCTCGACCTGGCGTAGGCGGCACATCGAGGCAGAATAGCGGTATTGACGGAAATGCCGAAGACACATCAGCCGTCTTATGTTTACTCGCCCGCCCGGGCCTGATCCTCGCTCTTTCCACTGCCGATCTGGTCGCCCGCAGGCGCCAGATCGTTTCGATGATCGTGGCCAAGGAGGCACGCGAGCGCCGTGCGTTCGAACGCTAGCTGAAGAAAAGCATCGCCCAGCCTGCGTAATACATTGCTTCGGGGGCGCGGGAAACACACCACAAAATTCTGCTAAAACCGGTCCGTCCGGAAACGGCCCCAAGGCTGCCGGAAATGATCTCTCTCGGCCTGCGATTACCGAGCCGGGAATGACCCCAACGAGTGGGTTTCGGCCTATCTGGATTCGGTGGTTCGATCCTGTAAGCTGCCCAAATCATTTTACATTCAATCGGAGCGTTTCGGGATAGCGGCAAATGGCGAATTCGGTGCAGACGCTAAGTGAATCCGATCGGCGCTTGGTCGCTGAATGGGCTGCGGCGTGTGCCGAGCGGGTTCTGTGGTTGTTCGAGGCAGAAAATCCCAGCGATGACCGCCCTCGTGCCGCCATTGCTCGAACGCGGGCGTTCGCTCGTGGAGAGCTGGACACCGCGTTGGAAATACGCCGACGGTTCGGGGGTGGCGCCTCCGCCAATGAAGTGAAATCACCCGCGGCGGCCGCTGCGGCCAGAGCCGCCGGTCAAGCCTCGGCGATCTGCCATATGGGTGCGCATGCGCTGGGGGCAGCAGCATTTGCCGTCAAAGCCGCCAGCCTGGCGGCACCAGATCAACCAGAAGCCACCGAAAACGAAATTGGATGGCAACTCGCAAAGATGACAGCAGCCGTTTGCGCCGCACTTCGGTCGCTCCCTCCAGTCGGCGAGAACCGGTCAGGCCCTCTCGGGCCAGGCCTCCTTGCCTCAGGTCAGCTCGGCATGATCATCCGTCAACTTCAAGCCCGTGTGGCCAAAAGCGATGAACACTGAGCGACGCCGAAATCGCTGGAGCTGACCTTTCACGCCAGACAATAGAATGGTCGGCTTTGGGAAGCCGTGAACTGACCTGACCGACCGGAATGGGGTCGGCTGCCGAATGGTTGGCTGTTGCGAGATTTCGCCAAAACCGGACCAACCGCAAACGGCGCCGGAACAAATCGTTTCCGCCCAAGCTGACGGTAGGGCTGTTTGGGGGGCTGCCCGTCCCGTTCAGGAACCCTCTCAGGAGGCCGCCCACTTCCACTGCGCCACGCCCTCACTCATACAGGGGCGCTTCTCCGCTGGCCTTCACCGCTGGTTCTTTGCTAGATCGGCCTTTTGATTTTCAACGTTGATCCGAAAGAACCAGCACGGCAGCGACCGTGACAGGCTTTCATTCTTGCGACCGAGGTAGCGAAGATGAACAAGCCTTTTGTTTCGTTGCGTCCAGAAATCACTCGGACACACGCACTGATCCTGATGGACTGGTTAGAAGATGAACGCGTCACTCGCTACCTGAGCGATTCCCGCAGTGTGTCTCGATTCATCGCACAGGCCGTCGACCGAGCTCAGATGCCGATCCTGACACATCTGTTCAATCAGGGCGGCCGCTTCTTTATGGCCTACGACCGAAACGATATCCCGGTCGGCTTCGTCCGTCTGGTCAAGACTGGCGCTGAGTGTGAAATAGTCTTGGTCGTCGGAGACCATGACAACTGGGGGCGCGGACTTGGCGCCAGCACCATCCGCGAAGGTTTGAAGCTCGCCTTCCTCGACATGCGAGTCGAGAGCGTCATCGCCAAAATTCACCCGAACAATACGCGCTCGCTAAAGGGCTTTGAACGCTGCGGTTTTCTTCTCAAACTCGAAACACCAACGCTCAATTCCCTGTCCATGACCTCGGGCCGGTATCTCCAACTCCTGCGCGAAGGCGCCATGGCAAAATCCAGCGACATCTACGTCACGGAGATCGACAAAGCACGGCTCCAGAGCCTGATTGAGTTCGAGCAAGGGGCGGCAATTGTCGAGCTTGAACACGAGATCGAGAGAGCCATTGTCGTTGATCCTCAACACGTCGCGCGCGATGTCGTGACAATGAATTCCAGGGTCGTGCTGCAGCTTGATGATGAACAAAAGGAAGTGGCTCTTGTCTACCCGCAAGACGCCGACGAAGGCTCTGGCAAACTATCGGTCCTCTCCGACGTAGGCGCCGCGATCCTGGGCTATCAGGAAGGCGATGCCATCGACTGGAGGGTTACAGACCGTACGCGACGTATCCTGATCGAAAGGGTGATCTACCAACCGGAATCGTCCGGTGATTTTCATCTCTAGCTGTACTGTGGCAAGCCTGCTTGTCGAGTTCGTCAGCAGCCTGACAAGCAGGAGAGACGGGCGAAGCTTCCGGTTACGCAAAGTTCTTCGCAAGGGGGCAAATAACGGTTTGTCGCTCACGGAGTGCTGAGCCGGGTCATCAGCCTCGGTGTTGTGACTTCGCGCGTGGCAGCTTTCAGCCGGGCGGCTTAGCGCTTCGATGTCTGAAATGGTCGGCTGCAAAACGGCAGCTATCGGACCTCCATCCCTAAAATCGGAACGTCCGGAAACGGCCCCAAAGCTGCCTAGAGGATGCGAAAGCCCAGACCGGCGAAAACTTAGCGGTCTCGATTTCGCGCATCGGCCCCTGTCGTCGGCATTGCCACAGAGGGCAAAAGCGCACGCACTTCTGCAAACTTGGCCTTGATGTGCTGGACGGTGACCGCCACCTCCGGCGCTAGCTTTCGATCGGCATTCACGTAGAGCGACAGGCTGCTGGTGACGTAGCCTGGAATGTCGAGCGGGACGAAGATCAATTCACCTGATGCCAGTTCCTTGGCAACGCCGACTGATGCGAAAAACCCGACGCCCAGACCGCGTCTCGCCGCTTCGCGCGCAAGCGGCCAGGACGAGGACACTATGCGGGGCTGGTACTCTGCGCCCGTCTCCTGGAACTCGACGTCCGAGTGTCTCTGAATCCACATGTCCTGGACCATCAGCACGGGATGCTCGGCGCATTGCGTGAGCGTGAGCGTCTTTTCCTGGGCGAGGGGATGATTGGGCGTCACCACCACCCCGACCCGCACGTCGAGCTGATCGAGAAGCTCGAACTGCCTGTAACGCCTGTCGAATGGCAAGAGTGCAATGTCAGGATGGCCGAGCTGCATCTGCTCGGCCTTGTTGACCACATTGGCATCGGTGACGTTGAAGCGAACGCGCGGGTGTTCCTCCACCAGACTCTCGATCGCGCCCAAGAGCACGCTGATGATGAGCGGCGGGGTGGCAAGCACACGGACCTCGCCGGCAATCTGGCCCGTAAGGGCAGTCAGTTCGCCTGCCGTGTTGCGCCAGTCCGAAAGAGTGCGTCTTGTGTGCTTCAGGAACACGTGGCCTGCAGCAGTCAGCCGCATTCCGGTAGGCAGGCGCTCAAACAGCTTGCAACCGAGCTCGGTCTCAAGATTGAGAATCTGACGCGTGATCGCTGATGGCGCCACGTGCAGGACCTCGGAGGCGACACGGATCGAACCGCTTTCTGCAACCTGCTCAAAATAGCGCAATACGGCTGCGTGCATTACATCCTCGCAACGGTACCGGCGGATCGGAAGCCGCCGGAAACTCTCGGAAAGCGAGGGTAGAAGGGTGTTGCCGACTTGGCAACGGGGGGCTCGAAAATTTGAACTTTTTGCGATGCCGTTAATCGACTAGCGTTCTCGTCGGGAACAACGGTCACCATCAATCGATGAGTGAATGGAGGAAAGTTGCTATGCAGGACAATCTCCGCATGAGCCGGCGGACTATGCTCAAAATTTCGGCCGCGGCGACGGTGGCGCTGGCAGCCCCCGCAATCGTGCCCTATCGCGCCAGGGCAGCGGGAACGCGCCAGGTCAATGTCCAGCTTGGATGGCTGGTCAACAGCCAGCATATCGGCGACGTGGTTGCTCGCGAGCTTGGCTACCAGGAAGAAGAGGGCAACGCCGTCGAGATTTCGGCCGGCGGTCCCAACATTGATCCGGTGCCGCTGGTTGCCTCCGGCCAGTACGATATCGGCCAGCAATCCTCGAGCCCGCAGATCATGCTGGCTGCCTCCAAGGGCATTCCGATCCAGTGCTTCGCAGTAGCGCTGCAGGTTCATCCCTTCGCCTACTTCTCTCTCAAGAGCGCTCCCATCCGCACGCCCCAGGACATGGTCGGAAAGCGCGTGGGCGTACAGCCCGCCGGCGGCGCAGTCCTTTTGAGCGCGCTCATTCGCAAGAACGGCATCGACGAATCCAAGGTCGAGGTGATCACCATCGGCTCCGATGCCAAGCCGCTTCTGTCGGGGCAGGTCGATGCAATCGCCGGCTGGCGCTCAAATGTCGGCCAGCGGGAACTTCTGGGTGACGACGCTGTCGAATTGCCCTTGTGGGACAATGGCGTGCGCCTTCTGCCGTTGCCCTATTTTGCCACCTCCGAGAAACTCAAATCCGACCACGAGGCCTTCGAAGCCTATGTGCGGGCTGCAGGGCGCGGGTGGAAATACGCCTTCGACAATCCGGAGAAGGCGGTCGAGATCCTGATCAAGGCCTATCCGAATCTCAAATACGACAACGAGATCAAGGCAGTCGGCTTGCTGCGCCAGTTTGCCGTGAGCGAACTGTCGGCAAGCAACGGCTGGGGCGCATTCGATCCCTCGATCTGGAGCGAGCAGATCGCGATGTTCGACGACCTGAAGCAGTTCAGTTCCAGCGCTCCGAAAGTCGAGGACGTCATGACCACCGCCATCCTCGATGCCACGCAAGGCAAGCGTGCGAGGATCGCCTGATGTTGCATTCGGTCCCCGCAAGCGCGAGCCGGATTCCTGCGATAGCTGCCACGACGCCGGCCGTGAGACTGAGCAATGTCAGTGTCAACTTTGGACCAGTGCTCGCCCTCGAAAATGTCAGCTTCGATGTTGCCCAGGGTGACTTCCTGACGCTGCTGGGGCCATCAGGATGTGGCAAGTCCACCTTGCTGCGCGTGGTCTCGGACCTGATCAGCCCCTCCCAGGGGTTGGTCGAAATCCTTGGCGGAACAGCCGAGGAAGCCCGCAAGCGTCGCGACATCGGCTTCGTCTTCCAGGACTCGGCTCTGCTGCCGTGGCGTACAGCGCTCGACAATGTGCGGCTGCCGCTTGAAATCGGCAATGCAGGCGCACAGGCCAATCGGCGCGATCCCATGGAGTTGCTTGAGCTCGTGGGACTCGCCGACCGGCGCGATGCCTTGCCAGGGCAGCTTTCAGGCGGCATGCGCCAAAGGGTTTCCATCGCAAGGGCGCTCGTGAACCAGCCGAAACTGCTCCTCATGGACGAGCCTTTCGGCGCGCTCGACGAGATCACGCGCGACCACCTCAACGAGGCCCTCTTGCGTGTCTGGGAGACGACGGGCGTGACGATCATGTTCGTGACGCATTCCATCTACGAGGCAGCCTTTCTCAGCCAGAAAGTGCTGTTGCTGCAGGCCCGCCCCGGTCGGACGAAAGAGACCATCGACATACCGCTTCCGCGGCCGCGCACTTCAGCAACCAAGGACCTGCCGGAATTCGTGGAAACCTCGATCCGCCTGCGCAAAGTTCTGGAGACTTGCTGATGCTCTCTTCCCAAGCCGGCGCCGTCGCACCAGCCAACATGACCCAATCACCCCTGACCAAGCCGGGCTTTCTGGACCGCAACAAGGGGATCGTCCTGCCGCTTCTGGTCTTTGCGGGCGCGCTGCTTCTTTGGGAGTGGGCGGTGCGCTTCTTCGAGGTGAAAGCGTTCATTGCACCTGCGCCTTCGACGGTCATGAGCACGCTCGTTTCGGAATTTCCGATGCTGACGCAGAACCTCGGCGTGACGGCCTTCGAGTCCATCGCGGGTTTTGTCATAGGCAACGTCTTTGCCTGTCTGATTGCTGTCGCATTTGTCTACCGCCGCTGGATCGACCAGGCCTTCTTTCCGCTGATCGTGGTCATCAACACCATCCCGCTGGTCGCCAAGGCACCGATCCTGGTGCTTCTGCTCGGCAACGGCTTTGTGCCGAAGATCATCATCGTCGCGACGATCTGCTTCTTCCCGACACTGGTGAACATGACGCGCGGCCTGCGCGACGTGTCAGAGCAGCATCTCGAACTGATGAAAATCCTTTCTGCCTCCGAGCGCGAGGTCTTCGTAAAGCTGCGTTTCTACGGGGCGCTGCCCTATCTGTTCTCGGCGCTCAAGATCACTGCCTCGAGCGCTGTGGTGGGCGCGATCATCGGTGAGTGGATCGGGGCGACAACCGGCATCGGTGCGCTCATCATCCAGGCAACCTATCAGTACGACTCGGCGATGCTTTACGCGACTATCATCGCGGCGTCTGCCTTCTCGGCGATCTTCTTCGGACTGGTCGCTTGGCTTGAGAAACACATGCTGAAGTGGCGTTTCGACGGCGTCAACTAGCTGATCTTACACACGAAAATCTGAATATGGAGGAATATGCAATGTCCATTGCACGGGATCATATTGTCGAAAATCAGGGCTGTGTCCCCGTCGTCGCACATGCCGACGTCGTGGTGGTCGGCGGCGGGCCTGCCGGCATCAGTGCGGCGGTGGCCGCGTCGCGAAACGGCGCCAAGGTCATCCTGCTCGAACGTTACCCCTATCTGGGCGGCCTGGCCTCGGGCGGCATGGTGCTTGTCCTCGACGACATGTCTGACGGCAAGAACCAGACGGTTCGGGGTATCTGCTCTGAGGTCATCGAGCGCATGGAGAGGATGGGTCTGTGCGTTGTTCCGCCGGTGGCCGAACATGGCTCCAGCCCCGAGCTCTATCGCAAATGGGGCCGCTGGGGCGTCTATCACCTGCATTCCAAGAAAAAGCCGCCGGAGATCTGCCCGGCCGCGGCCTTCGACCCCGATGCCTTCAAGCGCGCCTCCAACGACATCGTCACGGACGCCGGCGTGCACCTGCGCACCCACTCCTGGTTTTCGAAGACCATCGTTGAGGACGGCCGGGCGGTTGGCGTCATCTGCGAAACCAAGGAAGGCCGCCAGGCCATCATGGGCTCGATCATCGTCGATGCCTCCGGCGATCTCGACGTCGCAGCCTCCGCGGGCAGTGCCTTCACCTCCGGAGCTTTCATCCTGACGACCGTGTTCCGCTTGGGCGGTATCGACACGGACGAGGCAGAACGCTTCGAACATGAATCGCTCGACGAATTCCAGAAGATCGATCGGGAGGTGAAGCGTATCCTCGGCGGCAGCTGGGAGAAGTGGTGGCTGAAGACGCCGTTGCCCGGCGTCATCTGGTGCAATTGTCCGCATATGGCAGGCTTCGACGGCCTGAAGGTCGAAGACCTGACCAGGGCCGACATCGAAGGCCGGCGCCGCATGCACGCCGCGATGGACTATGCCAAGGCCCACCTGCCCGGGTTCGCCAATGCCTACTTCATCGACGTGGCACCACAGCTCGGCGTGCGCCAGACGCGCCTGTTACAGGGCCAATACGTAGTCACCAAGCAGGACGTGCTCGAGCGCCGGTATTTCCACGACACGGTCGCCCGCGGACGCGACTACTACTATCCCTATCGCTCGTTCCTGCCGAAGGACGTCAACAACCTGCTTGTCGCCGGGCGCCATTATTCGTCCTCGTCCGACGCGCAGAAGATTTCCCGCGAAATCCCACCTTGCATGGCCATGGGCGAGGCAGTCGGCGTAGCCGCAGCCGTCGCCTTGAACGCCGGTGTCGATGTGGCCGACGTCGACATCGCCAAGGTTCGCGCCCTGCTGCGCAGTCAGGGCGCCGATCCGGGGGATGCACCGGCAGAAGCCCACACGCCGGAAATGGCACTTTGACCGCAGTTGGAGGCAAGCACATGGACAAACAGAAAATGCCCCAGCCGCTGGAAGGCGTACGCATTGTCGACTTCACCCAGGTCATGTTCGGTCCCTGCGGCACCCTGGTGCTGGCCGACTATGGCGCGGACGTCATCAAGATCGAGAAGCCTGGGTTCGGCGACCTCATCAGGCACTCATTCAAGGAGGATCCAGAAGGCATCGAGAATGCGGTCTACCGGTCGGTCAACCGTAACAAGCGCTCGATGGAGGTCGATGTCCGAAGTGAAGAGGGGCGCCAGATCATCTACGACCTAGTGAAGACCGCCGACATCGTCGTCGACAACTTCAGGGCAGGCGTGATCGAGCGTCTCGGCTTCGGCTACCACGCCCTGTCCGAAATCAACCCTCGCATCATTTGCGCCTCGGGAACCGGTTTCGGCGCGACCGGTCCGCTCGCCTACAAGGGCGGGCAGGACATTCTGCTTCAGGCGCTGTCGGGAGTGATGGCGCGAAAGCCCAATGCCGATGCGCCGCCGGCAATCTTTGCCACTGCCCTTTGCGACTACACGGCAGGCATGCATCTTGCCCAGGCGATCATGCTGGCGCTTCTGCAGCGCGAGAAGACCGGCCTTGGACAGAAGGTCTCCGTGGCCATGTTCGATTCAATGCTGGCGATGCAGATGCAGGAGGTGGCCGTCTGGTTCAAGGACCGTCGCGAGCTCAACTGGGGAGATCGCCCGCTGAGTGGTGTCTTTCCAACGACTGACGGCGCCATCGTCATCGTCGGCGCCTTCAAGGAAAACCCGCTGCAGCTCATCTGCAGGGCGCTTGACGTGGCGGACCTGTCGCAAGAGACGAAGTACGCCGACATCAACGGTCAGATCGCCCACAAGCCGGAACTACAGCACCTCTTCCGTACGACCATCGCTACCAACACGACCGCCTATTGGCTCGGACGCTTCGACGAGCAGGATATCCTCTGCGCGCCGGTCCTGGATCTTGGCGCCGCACTCGATCACCCCCAAACATCGGTCAACGGTAAGCTCGTGGCCACCCAGAATGGCGAACGTTACTTCGGCTCGCCGCTCGGCATGCAGGAGGGCGCATTCCGCCTCCGTCACGACCCTCCGCGCCTCGGCGAGCACACGGCGGAAATCCTGGCCGAGCTGGAAACGCAATCACCGCAGCCCATCGACACGGCTGGAGAGCTTCATACGGCAAAGCGCGCCTGAGGCGCGCCATCGCACAACGCAACAGCGCCCACAGCCCTTTTGGCTCCGGATCCGAAGGTGAAATGACAAAATGACAGTCCTCTACGACGTCAAGGACCATGTGGCGCGCGTCACCATCGACCGCCCCGAGGTGATGAATGCGGTCGACGCCCAAACCCAAGCCGCGCTGACCCATATCTGGAGCCGGATCGAAGCCGACCCCGACGTGCGCTGCGTGGTGCTCACCGGAAGCGGCGAACGTGCCTTCAGCGCCGGCGCCGACATGAAGAGCGGGTCGGAGAAGCGGGGCCTCGACTATTGGGCATCGATGCTCGGCGGTGGTTTCGGCGGCATCTCCTCGCGCACCACGCTCAATGTTCCCGTCATCGCGCGCGTGAACGGTCTGGCGCTCGGCGGCGGTTTCGAGATGGTGCTCGGCTGCGATATCGTGATTGCCTCGAACGGCGCATCCTTCGGGCTGCCCGAACCGCGCTTCGGCCGGCTGGCGCTTGCCGGCGGCATCACCCACCTTTCGCAACGCATACCCAGGGCGATCGCCATGGGCATGTTGCTGACTGGGGCGCGCATCGACGCCGCAGAAGCCCATCGTGTCGGCCTTGTCAACGAGATCGTCGAACCTGGACAGCTTGATGCCGCAGTCGACCGTTGGGTAGCCGGCATTCTTGCCTGCGCACCGCTGTCTCTAAAAGCGGTCAAAGAGATGGTCCGTGCGGTTGAGCAATATGGCACATTCGATGCCAGCGGCATGCGCCTGCCAGCCCTGATGGCGGCCCTCGGCAGCAGCGACCAGCATGAAGGTGTTGCAGCTTTCCGCGAGAAGCGCACGCCTGTCTGGCAGGGCAGGTAGGTGGAAGATGCCTTACGTGGTTACCACGACCTGCATCGACGTCAAGGATGGCGCCTGCCAGGTGAGTTGTCCTGTCGACTGCATCTACGAGGGCGGGGCGATGATGTACATCCAGCCTGAAGAGTGCATCAACTGCGGGCTTTGCGTCTCGGTTTGTCCGGTAAAGGCGATCTTTGCCGAGATCGATCTGCCTGACGAGCTCAAGCCGTTCGAGGAGGTCAACGCCGCCTTCTTCAGCGACCAGGTAACCGGCTGGGGCTCGCCAGGCGGTGTTTCGATGGTGCCCAAGAGCACGGCCGACCACCCATACGTTCTCAATCTGCGCAATCGCCTTTCATAGGGACGACAAACCATGAGCCATTCCGGGCCACAGACGATATACGGTAATTTCATCGACGGCGAATGGTCGACCAGTGGCGAACTGGCCGAAGATATCAATCCTTCCGACACGCGTGACATCGTCGGCCGCAGCGCACGGGCGAGCCGCAGTGAAGCCGATCATGCGATCGCCTCCGCTCGTCAGGCATTTGTTAGGTGGTCTCATTCGGGCCTTCAGCAGCGCCACGATCTGCTCAAGCAGATTGGCGACGAGATCCTTGCGCGCAAGGACGCGATTGGGCGCCTGCTTTCACGCGAGGAGGGCAAGACCCTCGCCGAGGGTATCGGCGAGGCGGCACGGGCTGGGCAGGTGTTCCTGTTCTTCGCGCAAGAAGTGCTGCGCATTGCGGGTGAAAAACTTGGGTCTGTTCGTCCTGGCATCGATATCGAGGTCACGCGGGAACCGGTTGGCGTGATCGGTATCATAACGCCATGGAACTTCCCGATTGCTCTGCCATCCTGGAAAATTGCCGCAGCACTTGCTTACGGCAATACAGTTATCTGGAAGCCGGCCGACCTCGTGCCGGCTACGGCCAATGCGCTTGCGTCGATCATCGAGCGCGCCGGGTGCCCGAAAGGCGTCTTCAATTTGGTCAACGGCCGCGGTTCGGTGGTGGGGGAGGCGATACTTGCCAACCCCGATGTCGCAGCCGTCACCTTTACGGGATCGGTGCAGACCGGCTCGCGCGTCGCAGCGGTTTGTTCGGCTTCGTTCAAGAAGATGCAGCTCGAAATGGGCGGCAAGAACCCGCTTGTCGTGCTCGACGATGCCGATCTCGAGGTCGCAGTTGAATGCGCTGCCAACGGTGCCTTCTTCTCCACAGGCCAGCGCTGCACTGCATCCTCCCGCCTGATCGTGACCGAGGCCATCCACGACCGGTTTGTCACAGCGCTGATCGCACGGATGAGGTCACTGGTGGTGGGCGATGCCCTGGATCCGGCAAGCCACATTGGCCCCGTAGTCGACGACAACCAGCTTCGACAAAACCTTAGATATGTCGACATCGGCAGCGTCGACGGTGCCAGGCTGGCGGAGGGCGGGGAACTCCTCGATGCCGGCAAGCCCGGCCACTACATGCGCCCAGCGCTGTTTACGGAAGCGGACAACTCCATGCGGATCGCCCGCGAAGAGATATTCGGGCCGGTTGCGTGCGTGATCCGGGCGAAAGACTACGAGGAAGCACTCACGATCGCCAATGACACGACGTTCGGGCTGTCGGCCGGCATCTGCACCACAAGTCTCAAGCATGCCAGCCATTTCCAGCGCAATGCCGAGGCGGGCATCGTCATGGTCAACCTGCCCACGGCCGGCATCGACTTCCATGTCCCGTTCGGGGGGCGGAAAGGCTCGAGCTACGGCCCACGCGAACAGGGCCGCTACGCAGCCGAATTCTACACCACCGTGAAGACCGCCTACGTGATGGCCGGCTGAGGGAAGGGGACATGTCAGGTACTTTGAACGAACAGGCCACGGGCGTATTTGCCATCTGCGTCACGCCTTTCACCGAAGGCGAAGCGGTGGATCTCGACAGCACGCGTTCGATGGTCAATTTCTATCTCGATAACGACTGCACCGGCCTGACCTTGCTGGGCATCATGGGCGAGGCGCCCAAGCTGACGGCCGAGGAATCTCGAAGCTTTGTCAGGACGGCGATAGAAGCCACCATGGCGCGCGCGCCGATTGTTGTCGGCGTGTCGAGCAGCGGGCTTGCCTCGCTTGCCGAGCTTGCCAACGACGTCATGTCCCTTGGTGCAGCGGGCGTCATGGTTGCTCCGCCAGGGCATCTGCGCTCCGACGACCAGATCTTCAGCTACTACGAATCCGTCGCCGAGACGCTTGGGCCCTCCATACCATTCGTGCTGCAGGACTATCCGCTTGTGACCGGCGTGCAGATTCCTGTTCACGTCATTGCCCGCATCATCGAGGCCATTCCGACCTGCGTCATGGTCAAGCATGAGGATTGGCCCGGTCTCAACAAGATCAGTGCCCTACGTAAGCGGGAGACAGAGAACGGCCTGCGGCGCGTTTCGGTGTTGGTTGGCAATGGCGGCTTGTTCCTGCCGGACGAGATGACACGTGGCGCCAATGGCGCAATGACAGGCTTTGCCTATCCGGAGATGATGGTGGATGTCGTCTCCGCACATGCCCGCGGCGAGATAGCGCGAGCCCACGACATCTTTGATGCCTATCTGCCGCTAGCCCGCTACGAGCAGCAGCCCGGCATAGGCCTCGCTGTGCGCAAACACATCCTGGCACAACGCGGCGCAATAGCATCTGCCACAATGCGCAAGCCACGACAGCTACTCAACGCGCTCGATATCAAGGACATCGCCTTCCTGATCGAGCGTCAGACACGTTATCTCGAAAGGATTGGCTGACATGGACCTCGAATTGTCCGGTAAAAGTGCGCTGGTGCTTGGGGCGAGCCGTGGCCTCGGTGCAGCCATTGCGAAATCCTTGGCGATGGAAGGCGTGCGTGTGCATGCAGCGGCACGCAATGTGGAACGGATCACCGAATGGACTGGGGCTCTGCCCCGCGATTCTAAAGCCTTGGTCGCACCGGTCCATCTGGACCTAGCGGACCTTGCCTCGGTGGATGCCTTGGCGCGACGGATCAATGCCGCAGGCGGCGTGGACATCCTCGTCAACAACAGCGGGGGCCCCGCGCCTTCAAGCGCTGAGGCGGCGCAGCGTGCCGACTGGATTGTCCAGTTTGAGGCGATGGCTGCCAACGTCATTCATCTCACGCAGGCGTTGCTGCCATCAATGAAGAAGCGAGAGTGGGGACGTGTCATCACGGTAGCATCGTCGGGTGTCGAGCAGCCAATTGCCAATCTGGCGATCTCCAACGGAGTACGGGCAGCGTTAGTCGGGTGGTCGAAAACCCTCGCCGGGGAAGTTGCGAAACACGGCATCACCGTGAACGTAGCTGCGCCAGGGCGGATCGGTACGGAACGGGTTGCCTCCCTCGATGCCAATGCAGCTCAAAAGATCGGCGCAAGTATCGATGAAGTGGCCCGCCAATCCGCGGCCAGCATTCCAGCCGGCAGATACGGGAGGCCAGAAGAATTTGCGGATGTTGTCACATTTCTTGCCAGCGAAAGAGCCTCCTACGTGACAGGTTCGCTCATAAGGATCGACGGCGGAATGATACGATCGATCTGACCAACGGTCAGAGCAGCATGTTCACTGCCAGCATAGGTCGATGGTCGTTAGCGTGCGGAACCGCATACCCGAAAACCGGGGTGCTCGTCGCAGCTGAACAGTAGCTAATTCGCCTGTTCATCATAGAAGCAGACTATCCGTTCATGGCCCCGTTCGGTCGTTACGAGAAATGGCTGGTCTGTCGCATCTTTCACGTTCGCCGGTCGGACGGTCCAACGGATCACAGCCCGAGCCCACGATTTCCCGCATAGAGCTCGACGAATACCAAGTCGGCTACCGCTGCCGACGCTAGCCAATTGCTTAAACTGGGCAAGCAGACGGGGCGATTGGGGTCGATCGTGCGGGTTATGCACGATCGACCTGCATCGATATGCGGCGGCGACCTTATTTTTCAACGGGGGAGGGATAGTTCGGTCCAATAGCGGAGACCGGGCCATCCGCGAAGTCTCCTGTTGATGCGCTTTCCGAAAAATGCACCGGCATCGTGGATTCGCCAGTCTGCTTGAGCGGGCGGTTGCCAGTCAGTCTGCGCATCACGACGTAGAAGACCGGCGTCAGGAAGATGCCGAAGGCGGTCACACCAATCATGCCGGCAAAGACCGCGATGCCCATGGCCGAGCGCATCTCGGCGCCAGCGCCGGTGGAAAGCACCAACGGCACCACGCCCATGATGAAGGCCATCGAGGTCATCAGGATCGGACGCAGTCTCAGCCTGCTTGCCTCTACTGCGGCCTCCCGTGGTGTCATCCCCGCAAATTCGAGTTCACGAGCGAACTCTACGATCAGGATAGCGTTCTTCGCCGACAGGCCGACAAGAACGATGAGGCCGATCTGGGTGAAGATATTGTTGTCGCCTTGCGTCAGCCAGACGCCGGTGAGAGCAGCCAGAATACCCATCGGGACAATCATGATGATCGCGATTGGCAGGGCTAGGCTCTCATAGAGAGCGGCCAGCACCAAAAACACCAGGACCAACGCCAATGGGAAGACGAGCACGGCCGAATTGCCGGCCAATATCTCCTGATAGGTCAGGTCGGTCCACTCGAAGCTGATGCCTTTCGGCAAAGTCTCGGCAGCGATGCGCTCGGCGGCGGCCTGCGCCTGGCCCGACGAGTAGCCGGGGGCAGGTCCACCATTGATATCGGCCGAGAGAAACCCATTGTAGCGGATCGCCCGCTCCGGCCCCGAACTCGGCTTGACGTTCAGCAAGGCCGACAGTGGGATCATCTCGCCCGACTGCGACCTGACCTCCAGCCGCCCGATGTCGTCAGCCCGGCCGCGGAAGGCGGCATCGGCCTGGACACGCACGGAATAGGTGCGGCCGAACTGGTTGAAGTCGTTGACATAGAGCGAACCGAGATAGATTTGCAGCGTATCGAAGACATCCGTCACCGCAACGCCAAGCTGATGCGCCTTGGTCCGGTCGAGGTCGGCATAGAGCTGCGGAACGTTGACCTGGAATCCTGTGAACATTCCAGTCAGCTCCGGTGCAGCGTAGGCCTTTGCCAAGAAGGCCTTGGTCGCCTCGTCCAGCGCCTGGTAGCCGAGGCCGTTACGGTCCTCGATCTGCATCTTGAAGCCTCCAACCACACCAAGACCCTGCACCGGTGGCGGCGGGAATATGGCAATGAAGGCTTCCTGAATGCCGCCGAACTGGCCGTTGAGCGCTTGCGCGATAGCGCCGCCCGAGAGATCTGGCGTCTTGCGTTCCTCGAACGGCTTCAACGACAGAAAGATGATGCCGGCGTTGGAGCTGTTGGTGAAGCCGTTGATCGACAAGCCTGGAAAGGCGATGGCGCTTTCAACGCCCGGCTGCTTCAGGGCGATGTCGCCCATGCGCCGGACCACCTCCTCCGTACGATCGAGCGTTGCGCCATCGGGTAGTTGCGCGAAGCCGATGAGATATTGCTTGTCTTGCGCCGGAACGAAGCCGCCGGGCACCGTCTTGAACATGCCGAAGGTAGCAGCCACCAGCACGATATAGAGGCCCATGATCACAGTCTTGCGCGACAGGAGCCGTCGCACGCCACCACTATAGGCCTTCGAACCACTGCCGAAACCCCGATTGAAGCCGCGGAAGAACCAGCCGAACAGCTTATCCATCGCGCGGGTCAGCCAGTCCTTGGGCGCGTCGTGCCCACGCAACAGGAGTGCTGCAAGGGCTGGTGAAAGCGTTAGCGAGTTGAAGGCCGAAATCACTGTCGAGATCGCAATCGTCAGTGCAAACTGCTTGTAGAATTGCCCGCTCAGCCCGGAAATGAAAGCAAGCGGCACGAAGACCGCGACCAGCACCATGGCAATGGCGACGATAGGGCCGGAAACCTCGCGCATAGCACGATAGGTCGCCTCGCGCGGCGACAGCCCCTCCTCAATGTTGCGCTCGACGTTTTCGACCACCACAATGGCATCGTCGACGACAATGCCAATGGCAAGCACGAGCCCGAACAGGGTGAGTGCATTTATGGAAAAGCCGAAAACATACATCACCGCGAATGTGCCGATAATCGAGACGGGCACTGCAACCAGCGGAATGATTGAGGCACGCCAAGTCTGCAGGAACAAAATGACCACGAGCACCACCAAAACGATGGCTTCAAGCAACGTGTCCACCACCGCCTCGATCGAGGCGCGGACAAACTGTGTCGTATCGTAGACGATTTGGTATTCCACGCCGTCGGGCATGGTCTGCTGAAGTTCTGCCATTACCTTTTGGACATTGTCGGAAATTTCGATGGCATTGGAACCTGGCGCCTGAAACACAGGAATGGCTACCGCCGATTTGTTGTCGAGAAGCGATCGCAGGGCATATTCGGCAGCACCGAGTTCAAGGCGAGCTACATCACGCAATCGCGTGACCTCGCCATTCGCACCGGTCTTGACGATGATGTTGCCGAAATCGTCGACACTTTGAAGCCGTCCCTGCGCGTTTACGGAAAGCTGCAGGTCAAGGCCGGGCAGGCCGGGCGAAGCACCTACGACACCAGCGGCGGCCTGGATATTCTGTTCGCGGATCGCCTGGACGACATCGCTTGCCGAAAGATCACGCTTGGCCACCTTCTGTGGATCGAGCCAGACCCGCATCGAATAGTCGCCGGAGCCAAAGACCTGCACTTGACCGACACCGTCGATGCGTGTGAGCCGGTCCTTGACGTTGATGACGGCGTAGTTGCGCAGATAGGTAATGTCGTAGCGGTCGTTCGGCGACAGAAGGTGCACGACCATCATCAGGTCGGGCGAGCTCTTGACTGTGGTAATGCCCAGTCGCCGTACCTCCTCCGGCAGACGCGGCTCAGCTTGGCTGACACGGTTCTGCACGAGTTGTTGCGCCTTGTCCGGATCAGTACCGAGCTTGAAAGTTACAGTCAGCGTCATCAGGCCATCCGTAGTGCCCTGACTCGACATGTAGAGCATGTCTTCGACGCCGTTGATGGCTTCTTCGATCGGGGTCGCCACCGTTTCGGCGATGACGGTCGGGTTGGCGCCCGGATATTGTGCCCTGACCACGACTGAAGGCGGCACGACGTCGGGGTATTCCGAAATCGGCAGGGCACGGAGGCCAAGCAGACCGGCAATAAGTATGAGGATAGAGAGCACCCCGGCAAAAACCGGTCGGTCAACGAAAAATCTGGAAATACTCATGTCAACTTCCGCCTCTCCGAGCGCAATTGGGCGGATGGCCCCAGACAAAGCCTCTCGGCGTTGGGGCCACCGGCAAATTGTTGCCTGCCGACGGAAACGAGTGGGAAGCGCCCGTTTCCACCGGCCTGTTTAGATCGCCATGCGTCCATTCGAACGCGTAAAGGACGATTTCGTGCTTTGAGTGAGCTTCGGGATATCCCGAAAACCGTTGCCTACTTTCCGATGCTCTAGCGGGTGGCTGCGTCGGCCTGGGCCACTGCCTGCTCGTTCGTCACCATGGCAACCGGCTGCGGATCGACCAGCGCACCAGGACGAACCCGCTGCAATCCATTGACGACAATGCGTTCGCCGGATTGGAGCCCGCTCTTGACGATACGCAGCCCTTCGACCGAAGCGCCAAGCGTCACTTCGCGATAAGCGACCTTGTTGTCCGGCTCGACGACCAGAACGAACTTCTTGTCCTGATCTGTCCCTACTGCCCGTTCGCTGACGGTGAGTTCAGGCGCGGGCTTCGGCTGGCCCATGCGCACCCGCACAAACTGCCCCGGAATCAGGCGGCCATCAGGATTGTCGAACACCGCCCGAACACGCATGGTGCCGCTTGCTGTGTCGACCTCGTTGTCGATCAGCTGGAGCTTGCCCCGGATAGGCGTGCCGTCGTCACTGGCCGTGCCGATTTCCACCGGAATCTGCTCAACCGCCAGCGCCCCGTTTTCCGTTACCGGAAGCTGAGCCGAGGCGCGTGCCAGAAGCTGCTCATCGATGCTGAAGCTGGCATAGATCGGGCTGACCGAAACTAGCTTTGCCAGGACTGGCGAGCCAGAACCAGCCGCGACAAGATTGCCGGCAGTGATTTCAAGCCGACCGAGACGACCCGCAATCGGCGCGCGAACCTCGGTATAGCCGAGTTCGAGCTGTGCCGACTGCAGGGCGGACTGAGCAGCCTGCAGGTTTGCTTGAGCCTCGTGCGATGCACTCAGCCGCTGATCAAGATCGCTCTGCGAAACGGCGCGATTCTCGACGAGCTTGCGACCACGTTCAAATTCGAGCTTGGTCAGTTCCACGCGTGCCTGCGCTGCGGCCACAACGGCTTCGGCCTGGGCAACCGTTGCGGCATAGGGCGCGGGATCGATCGTGGCGAGCAGATCGTCCTTCTTCACCAGTGCACCCTCGCGAAAGTGCACAGACTGGATCGCACCGGCAACGCGCGAGCGGATTTCGACGCGATCGACAGCTTCAAGGCGGCCGGAGAACTCGTCCCAGGTCGTGACTTCGCGTGGCTCAACCACGGCGACCGACACGGGCATTGCCTGCGCGGGTGCTGCTACTTCGGCCTTGGCGCGATCCGGCGAATTGACAAACAGCATCGCGCCGAAAATCGACGCAGCAAGAGGTATGCCGGCACCCCATAGGAGCCGGCCGGCGGTAGTCTTCTTCATGGTATTCTCCTTAACGGCGATCAGGCCGTGCGGGTTGGAAGCGGTCCGTCAGTGGGGCAACGCTCCGGTTTCTTGGAAAAACTCTACAAATTGGCTCCGAACAGTCTCCACCCAACCCTGCTTGGCCGCTGGGCATCTCGCATAGGTGGCTGGCCACCCGGTCTCGGCGGTGAGCACACTCTCGCGGACGCGGACGCCCGCTTCCTTTAGTCGCCTCGCATATTTCAAGCTTTCGTCGCGCATTGGATCATCGTTGGCGGTCAGAATAAGCGCTGGGGCAACTCCTGCGAGGCGAGCGCAATAGGCTGGTGCAGCGTAGGGATGGCAGGCATTGGCGCCAAAGCCGAGATACCGGTTCCAGCCGTCCGACCACTGGCAGCCCGTCGGCTTTGTCTCGGCCTTGCGGAACGATCCCGTCGCCATGAATGGGTCAAGCATCGGCGAAAGCAAAATCTGTCCATGGAGGGCGCCGAAATGCTGGTCTCGGCACATCAGCGCCAGCCCCGCGGCGAGATTGCCGCCAGCCTCCTCGCCGGCAACGAACAGCGTGGATTTCTTGTCCGCCCAATTCGCACGCTGGCCGCATACACGGCCCAGAACTTCATAAGAAAGCTGCAGCGCGCGTGGAAAAGGGTGTTCATTGGCGCAAGAGTAATCCGCCGATACAACGACAGCGCCGGCTTCGGCAAGAAGGGTCGCGATTGTCTGACCAGTTGCAGCTGACCCGCCGAGGAATGAACCGCCGTGCAAGTGCAGGACAAGCGGAGGCACCTTGACCGGCGCGTCGCTGTGATAGAGGCGCACCGGCACACTGCAGGCCCCTCCATCAAGCGTTTCCTCTGTCCACGTCGTGTTCATAATGCCCTGTCGTATCTCACAGCCCCTGACAACATGTTGTCAGGGGGATGCGTGCAGCCCTCGTCAGCTACCCCCAAGGTGGGATTGTTGTCGTTTTGGAAAAAGTATGCCTTTTGTGATTTCACTGTTTCTGATAGTGAATAATGCAGGCTGCTGAGGATATTTCGTGGACCAACTTGCCGCCATGCGGGCCTTCGTGCGTGTCGTCGAAGTCGGCAATTTCAGTCGTGCCTCAGACACCCTCGCCATACCAAAGGCTACGGTCACCAAACTCATTCAAGGGCTTGAAGCACATCTGCGCACGAAGCTCCTCAACCGAACGACGCGCCGGGTCCTCGTGACGCCTGATGGCGCACTTTACTACGAAAGAGCGCTCAGGCTTTTAGCCGACATCGATGAGCTCGACAGCAATATGGCGACCTCACAAGCCCTGCCCAGGGGCAAGTTGCGCGTGGATATGGCGGGAGCATTGGCCAAGCTGATTGTCATTCCGGCCCTGTGCGATTTCTATCAGCGCTACCCTGATATCCAAATAGATCTAGGCGTATCGGACCGGCAGATCGACATCTTGGCCGAAAACGTCGATTGCGCTCTGAGAACGGGCGAGATCACCGATCAGAGCCTTATTGCCAGGCGCATTTCAGAGATGAGCGTGATTACCTGCGCCGCACCTTTTTATCTTGAACGTTTCGGCGAGCCGCAGCATCCACTGGATCTGGAAAAGGATCATCATGTCGTAAGTTTCTTCCTGCCTCCAATGGGCCGCCAGCAACCATTCATCTTCAGCCGTGGCGAAGAGAAGCTGGAAATCCTCGGGCGTTGCTTGATGGCCACCAACGAAGCGATCACCTACGTCGCTGCGGCTGAAGCAGGAATGGGTATCATCCAGGCGCCACGTTTTCTGGTCAAGGAGGCATTCCGCAACGGCACCTTGCTGCCGGTGCTGCGAGAATGGAGCCGCGATCCCTTGCCCCTCTATGTCGTCTATCCGCCGAACCGGCATCTCAGCAACAAGTTGCGGGTTTTCGTCGACTGGGTCGCCAACCTCTTCGCCAATTCGGGTATCGACGAGCCGCAACCATTGTCCTGATGCAAGAAGCTGCGCATATCGTCCAAGGGCCACGAGGTTACGCTGGGCGCGCTTGAGCTGTGGTTCTTCGACCAGCCTTTGTGGGCCGGAAGCACTTCGTCCAGCGTCATCGAGGCAATCGGCTTGAGCAGCATCGTTGCGCCAAGAGGCGTCTTCCATTGCGATTTCCTCTCCAGGCAGGGCCGGTGATGTCAGATGGAACATGCCGCAAACATTGTGCGAGCCGGACGTTATCCTTGTGGGCGCCAAAGCTGACGGTGGCAGTTCGACTCCAACTCTGCTGTCCGGCGGGAACCGAACGAATGCGGTCTCGGCGGCGACGGAAGCGCTGCGAACAGTGAGGTCGCTTGCCGCATGGCAGCTATCCGCCGAATTCAACCTGATAGCGGTCGGTCCGCCACCGGCCCCCAAGCTGCCGGGCAGCAGTGCGCTTCCATTTCGGACGATGAGGCCGGTTTTGTCTTCTTCTGAAAGCGGACTTTGGCGATGACTACGCTTGTGGTCGCTATGCGGACAAAGCCGACCTTGCCGTGAAGGCCGTCAAGACGATGGGTGTCCTTGGGACTGTGGTGCGTCATCGCAGATTTCGTACCAAGTCGGTTTTTCGGAAATGAACTCATGAAACTGGTTCTTGAGGCCAAGGTCCGAGTCCAGTGCGTTCGCCGCAATGGGGAAACTGTCCTCTTCGGATAGAATTTCACCGAGCGACGTCCCACAAATCTTGCAGAAGCATCGACCATATTTGTAAGGGGAATTTGGCTGGTATAGGGTGAAGTGCTCCTTTCCCTGAAGCCACGTCAAGTCCTCACGCTTTACAAAAGCGATGGTGCTGGCACCAACTTTCCGGCACCTGGAGCAATGGCATGTGCCCATCATAGATGGCACCGCCAAAAGCTCAAATTTTACAGCACCGCAACAACAGCTTCCCTCAAGCACGCCTATCGTCCTCTCATATGCGAATCGTCTATCGGAACATAAGGGGAACACGGCATAACTAGCAATGCCTGCTCTGGGCCAATCCGAGACCTTGGCGCCATTGGTTTGAACGCCCGGCATTCGCTTCACAGCGGCCCAAAGCTGCCAGTCTGCTCCCGGCCCAGGAACTGCCAGGGTATCATTTCTAGTCGTGGCGTTAAGCGCAAATGCCGACGGCACCATTGGGGTGGCAAGCTGAAGGGCCGCTTCCAGATTGACAGAAGATAAAGCGGTCCTCCGTGTCACAAAAGTCGGTCGCGCATGTCTGGCTTTTGCGCCTTCTACGACAGAATTCCCCAAAAAACTTGGCCCCACCGATTTGTCGCAAAACCTAGGATTTCCGCGACGGGAACGGCAGCTATGCGGGACGAAGCTGTCATCCGTTCAATATTTCTCCCGCTCATGCTATTTCGATTGCGATTTCCCCGTCCGGTCGCGCACCAGTACGCTCATGGCGATCAGCCCGATTGCCGCGAAGGGCACACATGACGCGAAGACCCATCGGGCAACCTTCGCAGCGTCTGCGGCCGTCTCAATGGACAGCAGACCCGAGGCATTCGCCACGATCCCGACATAGGCCGCGCCGAGAGCGTAGCCGAGCCTCTGTATCGTGGGGATCGCCCCGGAAATTCGCTGGACCTCGTCGGCACCGGCGAGCCCCATCGTTCGCCTGAGAATGAATATCCATGCCATCCCAAAGCCGCCGCCCTCCATGGCCGCGAAGACGGCGATCAGCCAGACAGGGCCGTTGGGAACCGCATGGAGAAAGCCGAGGATGCTGAGGGTCACGACCGTCATGCCGAGGGCGATCATCAGCCGATCGAACCGCTCGGGCAATCCGCTGACCAAAACGGCCATGACCGTCCAGCCGATGGACGAACAGGCAACAATGTAACCGGCAGTCAGCGCGGATACGCCGTGGATGGCTGTTACCAGGAGCGGCCCGAACGCCGTGACGGCGATAGTCGCCATGGACATGGACAGGATCATGAGCAGCGCGGCACCAGCCGGCCGCCATGGATCCAACGGGCGACGCGGAAGAAGCCGGGTGTCGCCCGCGCGCGCGTCCAGCCTCAGAAAGGCGATCAGGCAGACCAGACCGGCGGCAACGGAAGGGAGCGTTCGCAGGATCGAGACCTCGACCCCACCAAAGGCGACCAGAACGACGGCGAGACACAACAAGGACAGACGCTTGACAGGGAACTCAGTAGCGTCGGCCGTGGATCGTGTCACGCCCGCGTCGCTTCGCAAGACGATCCAAAGGGCGAGTGCGAATGCCTGGCAGGCAAAGAAGGCGAAGCCCCAACGCCAGGTCGCATATTCCACGAAGAAGCCGCCGACCAGCGGCCCGGCGAATGCCGAGACGCCCCAAAGGGTCGAAACGGCCGCCATCGCGCGCGCGATATAGCGGCGCGGGAAGATCAGGCCGACCGCGACGAAGCCCATCGCCACCAGACCGCCGCCGCCGAGTCCTTGCAGGGCGCGTCCCGTCAGAAGCAACGGCATGGTCGGGCTGACGGCACTAAGGATGCAGCCGAACCCGAACAGGATGGCGGCCATGCTCATCGGCGTGCGCAGGCCGAAGCGCATTATCAGCAATGCGCTTGCCGCTCCCGCGACGATTGACCCGATTTCGTAGAGCGAGACGGACCAGCCCACCAAAGCGACCCCGCCGATCTCGGCCACGATGGAAGGAAGCATGGTGGCGACGATCAAGCTGTCGGCCGCGTGCAGCCAGACGGCCAGGCAAACCAAGGCCAGAGATGGCGCGTAAGGGCTTCCAAGAAACTCCCTCCATGAAACGAATGTCTCCGTGTCCTTCTCTGCGTCGCTGCGCGTGTCCGCCATACCCGTCTCCTCTTGACGGGTATGTTGCTACGACCTCAACAACGGTTGAGGTCAAGGAGATTGCGAATGGCGAAGACGGAATTGTCTGTCGGCGAACTCTCGCGCCGCAGCGGGTTACCGGTTTCCATGCTCCATTTCTATGAACGCAGGGGACTGATCGCATCCGAATGACTTCGGCCATTCATCGGGTCTATCGGCGTGAACTCCTGAGAGCGTGACGGTAATCAAGATCGCACAAAGCGCAGGCATCCCGCTTGCCGAGATAGCCGAAGCGCTCTCGCCAATTGGTCAGCCAGCTTTGAGCACCGGCTGGCTGACGCTGTTATCTTCGTCGAGATCGCGGCGGGCAGGCAAACCGGCCTTCGTTATGCGGTCATGGTAAAGGGCAACACCATCAGCTGGTTTTATCTCGCCGTCGGCGACGCGACGAAGCACCTCGATGAGGTCGAGCGGGGACTCGGCCTGATTGATCTTGCGCCCAAACAGCGCAAGCCGTGCGCCGTGGCGCTTGGACTGGTGAAGGAGTTCGAGGGTGTCGCGCGTGGTTCCGGCGTTGCCGCCGAGCACACCGACGATCATCTGGTCGTCATAGCCAGCTAGTTCCTCCATTGCCTTGGGGCCGTTGTAAGCAACCTTCAGGAATATGGGTGCAGCTTTCCTGTCTATGCCTGCAAGGCAGCGCACGATGCAATCGTTGACGAACTCGCCAACCTCAGCTCCAGAGAATTGACCGACATTCGGATTGAAGACCTCCAGGAAGTGTCGAAAGCCGAGGGTGTTACAGTTGGCGCGGAAGTCATTGTAGGCGGCCAACGTCCGAAGGTCAGCTTCGACGTTGTTGGTGAACGTCAGGCTGTAAAGGCCCAGATCGGTTCCGGCCACACCTTCCACCAGAGGCGGGCGGCCGCCGTGCATGACACGCAAAAGGTCGGCTGTGCGGAACGGGATTGACGGCGTGGCGCGATATGTGCCGTGGCGCGGCAGCCAGATTTCGCTTGTATCGTTGACGCGCGCGGCGCGCGCCATGCTGCTGCCGCTAAACAGCTCTTCATCGATCGCCAGCTGGTGCAGGTTGTAAGGTGACAACAACATCAGATCAACGATGTCCTGCCGCACAATGGCACGCACGGTTTCGAGGAAACCGCTGCGATCCTGCGGCCTGTCCAGGCCATCCGAACCGCGCACCAGTCCAAGGGCGTTGATGCCACGCGCCATGTCCGGATCCTTGGCGTCGCAGATCAGGAATTCGTTACTGCCTGACGGATCGCGCCGGATCGAAGCAATCTTTGCATCAAGGCGGGTGTCACGCGTCATGGCCGGGCGGCGTAAGGCGGCGTGGTCATGCATCGGTCGTCATCCAGTCGAGGTTGAGTTCGGGAGCGAAGCGAACGAGGTCGCCAAGGCCAGGAAGTCCGGCGCGACCGCCCGGGCGCGTGCACTTGAGTGCGGCCACTGCATTGGAAAAGGCTATTGCCTCCGCAATGGGACGCCCATGCGCCAGCGCCAGTGCGAAGGCGCCGTGGAATGCATCTCCTGCACCTGTCGTGTCGACCGCATCGACGCGAGGCGGCGGGGCGTTGCTAAGCCCGGCACCATCCAGCCAATAGATGCCGGCCGCGCCATCTGTCACTCCGACGAAGGCGTGACCGGCGCGCCGTGCCGCCGCAAGACCGTTTTTGATCGAGTCCGTGCCCGTGAACTGGGCAAGCCCGGGGCGCGAGAAAATGACATGATCCGCAGCTTCGACGATTGCCGCCACACTATCCCTCGGTTGGCGCGAAATGTCGGCGTCGAGCACTGAAGGTATGCCTGCGGCACGTGCCGAACCCAGGCAGTGAAGGGCGCCGGCGGGCCAGCTCAGGTCGCACAGAACCGCGTCCCCCCAGCTTTGCGGCGTGAGCCAATCCGCACCAGCCGGCATCTGGGGATCGGCATAGGCGACGATTAGCCTTTCGCCATTTGCGTCCACCAAAACGGCCGAGCCGGAGGAGCGCACCTCCGGGAAGGCGCGAACCCAGCTCGCATCCACGCCCCATGTTTCGAATTCGCGACGGATCGCAGCCCCCACATTGTCATTGCCAATCCGGGCGGCGACAAAGGCAAGGCCGCCGAGCCGCGCCACAGTCACGGCGGCGGTTGCCGCGGGCCCGCCGCCGACTTCGCGCCGGTCCCTGGCGTAGACCTTCACGGCCCGATCGGGGATACGGTCCAAAGTGAGGATCGTATCCTGGAGCGCGAGCCCGACGCAGAAGACGGAGCGCTGGCCCGGCCTAGACAAGACGCATCCCCGTTTTGGAGTGAAAAAGATGGATGGCGTCGAGATCAATTGCGAAGTGCTGCGCCTTGTCGCCGGCATGCGCGCTACCTGGGCGGACGCGGGACATCACCTCACGTTCTCCCAGCCTGACCACGGCGATGGAATCGGCTCCGTGATCCTCGACGAGCACTATGTCGGACACGAAAGTGCCAGGTCCTGCCTCGCTTGTGAGTGCGATGTGTTCGGCGCGTAAGCCAACATCGACGCTGTCCACGCCAGCGCGTCGTACGACCTGGGCCCTGTCGGCCGGCAACGGAAGGCGTTGGCCCTCGCCGAAGCTCAGGGTGCTGCCGCCAGCTTCGTCGATGATCGCCGCCGGTACCAGGCTCATGGGAGGCGATCCAATGAAGGTGGCAACGAAACTGTTGACCGGGCGCTGGTAAATCTCATTTGGTGTGCCGATCTGCTGCACCTCGCCCAGGCGAAGCACGACGATCCTGTCAGCCATGGTCATGGCTTCGATCTGGTCATGGGTCACGTAGATGCTGGTGGTGCGCAGCGTCGCCTGCAGTTTTCGTATTTCCATCCGCATTCCCACGCGCAGCTTGGCGTCGAGATTGGAAAGGGGCTCGTCAAATAAGAACACCTTGGGGTCGCGGATCAGTGCGCGCCCAAGCGCCACGCGCTGGCGCTGGCCACCGGAAAGCGCACGAGGCTTGCGCGCGAGATAGGGCTCTAGCTCGAGCATCCGCGCGACCTCTTGCACCTTGGCGTCGATCTCGCTGGCGGGCATGTCGCGCATCTTGAGGGCAAAGCCCAGGTTCTCGGCAACCGTCATGTGCGGGTACAGCGCGTAGTCCTGGAAGACCATCGCCATGTCCCGGTCACGGGGTGCGACAGCGTTCAGGCTGCGGCTGTCGAGCCTGATCTCGCCGCCGCTGATTTCTTCCAACCCCGCGATCATGCGAAGGAGCGTGCTCTTTCCACAGCCTGACGGCCCGACCAGCACGACGAATTCGCCATCGCCGACATCCAGGTCCACCGCTTTCACTGCGTCGACAGTACCGAAGCGCTTTTGCACCCCTCGCAGTGTCAACTCAGCCATTTTCTTCTCGCTCCCTGTTGACAACGGGCGTTTGTAAAGCAGAATAATTACATAGTGTAAATATGTAGGCGAGAGATGTCCGGTCGATTTGTTCCACGCAGCAGAAAGGAGACGCGAGCCAGCGTGCTCGAGAGCCTTCTGCGCTCAGGAGGCGGATTTCGTACCGATATCGCTAAGGACTGCAACCTGTCCGAGGCCAGCGTGTCACGCATTCTCAACGAGCTGCGCAAGGAAAACACAGTCGAGGAAACGCGCCAGCAGACAAGCAATTCCGGCGCGCCGACAGCTCTAGTTACACTAAGTAAGGATATTTCAGTCCTCGGTATCGAACTGTCCAACAGCCGCCTGTCATTCGGCGTCGGTGACCTCGCGGGAACGCTTGACTACGTCGAGCGCGTTCCTGCCTCGCCGCAGCTGTCTCAGCAGGAATTCGAAAAGCTGTTTGCCGACAGCGCGGCAGCCGTCAGTGAATGGACGACGACGCGCGGCATCACATTGCGTCTTGGGGCTATGTCGATCCCGGGCTTTGGGCGGGGAGCCGACAATTCAATCTATCCCTGGGGCATGAGCCGGCTGCAGACATTGCTGGGCAAAACCCTGCCGGGCGTCGCCTTGACGCTCACCAACTCCGTGATCGCCCAGGCAGCGTTCCACCGCTATGCGCGCACCGGCGGCTACAGCTTTTCTGGCGAGCATCTCTTCTTGTTTGTCGGGCACGGCGTGGCTGGCGCAATCGTCAACGACACGGCGCCAGTCGACGCCTTCCAGGCGTTCGAGATAGGCCACATGGTGATCGAACGTGACGGCCTACCCTGTCGCTGCGGCCACAAGGGCTGTGTCGAGGCGTATACCTCGCTGCGCGCGGTGTCAGCGATCATAGGGATGAGCGACGCCGACATCCTGACCAAGGGCGACCATTTCATGGAGGCTCTCGGTGTCGATCCGGCAGCCCGCGAGACGTTGCGCGAACGCCAGTTCCTGCTGGGATTGGCGCTGGGAAACGCGCTCAACCTTCATCCCGTACCCAAGGTGGTCGTCAGTGGCTGGCCATCGCTGATGCCGGAAGCCGATCGCGCAGCGATTGGGGAGGGGGTGAACCAGAGCCTGCTCGGCGGATATTCGCCGGAGCGCCTGGATCTGTCCTTCATCGAGCCCTCGATTGGAAACGATCCCAAGGCCGCACTGCATTATGCAGCTTATTGTTTTGTACGCAGTGGCGGCCTGGACGACAGGTCTGGCCAGCCAGTTGCGCAAGAGGAGATAATCTGAATGCCGACCACAAATACGCCGGAGGCCGCAGCCACCGGCCGCACAGGCATTATGTTCATTGCCTCGCCGCTGTTTTCGGAAGCGGCCGCAAGCGAACTCATCACACGCACCTCGGGGCTGGTGGACAAGGGAGCGCTGGCCGGCAGCTTTGTCGTCGCGCCACTGTTGGCGCGCGACCGTGCGAGCTGCGCAGAGGCCTTTGCCCAGCTCGACCTGGATGGTCTCGATGCTCTGGTGATCCAGCTGTCGACCTTTGCGACGGCGGAGCTTCTGCATGAGGTACTGGCGCATCTGGGTGATCGCCGTGTGCCGATCGCATTGTGGGCCCTGGAAGAAACCGACCGGATCATCACCAACTCGCTGTGCGGCGCGCAATTATGGGCCTCCACCCTTACGCGCTTTGGCCACGGCTTCACTTTGTTGTTGGGTAATCCCGACGGCGAAGGCTTGGCCGCACAGCTTGCAGCCTTCGCCGCGGCATCGCGCGCCCACAGACGGATTCGCGGCGCGCGCATCGCGCTTGTTGGCGCGCACGCGGACTGGTTCACCAACCTGGCGGTTGATCCTTGGATGATCCGCCGGCATCTGGACGTGACGATCGAGCAAACGACCCTCGTCAAGTTCCTCAACGGCTGCACCGCAGATTCCAAGGCAGAGGCCGATGCGGCCCGGCTCTGGGCGGAGGCCAGCTTTGAGGGAGGCGACGACGAAGCCAGCCGCAAGACGCTGGGGCGCACTTGCGCCCGTCTCAGCGCCGGCCTGGACAAGATCAAGGCAGATGCGATCGCTATTAGGGACTGGCCAGAAATCCTCTACGCCGAAAACTTCAAAGGTACCTGGGGCGCACTCGGCGAACTGTCCGATCGCAGCGTGCCCCTAGCCCCCGAAGGCGATGTCATGGGCGCGGTGACAGCGCTCGTGGCGCGTGCGTTTGACGCGACCTCACTGCCTTTCCTGACCGATATCTCCGGTATCGACCGTGCCAACAACCGGCTCGTACTCTGGCACTATGGCGTCAGCCCGCGCCTTGCAGATGGGCCTCGCTCGCTGGATCCAGCATTAAAGCAGGAGACCTTTCCGCTGAAAGCCGGGGCGATGACCCTGATGCGGCTGTCGCTGCGCGCGGACGGAGAGCTGCGCATCTTCGTCAGCGAGGGCGAACTGCTCGCCGCGAAGTCGCAGGCAAACCGGGCAGCGGGCTTCTTCAGGCCGTATGGGGTGGATGCAGAAACCTTGGTGCGTCACTTCATCGACGAGGGCTATGAGCACCACGTGACCGCTGTCTACGGGCGCTGGGCCGACGCGGTGCTGCATCTCGGACGTCAGCTAGGCGTGCAGGTCGACCATGTCTGAGACGCTGGAGCTGGCAATCCTTCCGGCTGGCGCTGCCTATAGCCCGGTCAGCATTGGCTGGCGCGTGCCAGGTGGCTCGTGGACCAGCACGGCATTCCCCGCGAGTAGCGAGCTGTCCATCGAGACCACGCGCGAGGGCAATAACTGGCGCATCGTGGCGTCGCACCCACGGGCCGAAGCCATCGAAATCGCCTTTGCTGTGCCAAGGGCGTTCCAGGCATTTGGCGGCGGCGAGCGCTTCGAGACACTCGACCTTCGTGGCCAGTCGGTACGGTATTACCTCGAGAACTTTGGTCTGGGCAACGGCACCTACCTGCCGTCGCCATGGATCGCCACGTCGCTCGGCTACGGGCTCTATTTGCCGGACGAGGCGGCCGCCGTCTTCCACATCGCAGCCCCCCTCGACCCCAATGTCCTGCGCATCCAGGTCGAGGGAAACAGGATCGAGATCGAGATCCATTTGGGCACCCTCGAGCAGCTTTATGCCGCACTGATCCAACGCATTGGCCCGCCTATCATGCCGGAGGATTCCTTCTTCGGCCTGTGGAAAGCCGGAGACTGGCGTATCGAAAACCAAAAGACCGTCGAGGCCGACACCGACGGCTACCGCAACCTCTCCCTGCCGATGGCTGTCAAGCTGATAGACGCCTATTGGGCAGATGAGGTCCATTCCTTCGAATTCGACACCGCTAAGTATCCAGACGCTTGGGACATGGTCTCGCGCATGGCGGCGGATGGGAGCGACATCTATCTGTGGCTGTGTCCTTGGGTGGTCGTCGGGACAAAGTCCTTCGGCTATGCGAGCGCGCAGGGCTACACGATCAAGGATGCGGATGGTGCGCTCATCACCCGCCGGCCAGGTGCCAATCCCAACATCGTCGCCGCACTCATTGATTTTTCCAACCCTGACGCCAGTGCTTGGTGGTCGCAGAACCTGCGCAACCTGCTACGGCGCGGCATCAAGGGCTTCAAGGCGGATTTCGGTGAACAGCTTCCCGAGCATGCAGTCCTGCATTCCGGCGAAACGGGGGGGAGGGCGCATAATGCCTTCGTCCGCCACTACCTGACGGCAACGATCGCAGCCTTCGAGGGCGAAGTACCGGCGATCATCAGCAGATCCGGTTCGCCATCGGTGCGCGCTCCCATCTGGAGTGGCGACCAGACGTCCGACTTCTGCCCCAAGACCGGCCTGCCCTCGGCGGTCCGCGCCGTGCAGAGTGCCGCCTTTGGCGGCTGGTCCTTCATCGGCAGCGATCTCGGAGGATATTTCGGCACGCCGACCACTCAGGTGTTTGCGCGGTGGTCGCAGTTCGCCTGCTTCACGCCGTTGATGATGCTGCATGGTCTGGGCTGTCGCGAGCCTTGGGACATGGATGCGACATCGGTCGCGGTCTATGAGGACTATGCCCGGCTGCATCTTGCCCTGATGCCGGTCTTCCATCGTTATGGCGGGGACGCTGCCTGCGGCGGCCTGCCGCTGATGCGCATGATGCCCTTGGCCTTCCCCGAGGTCGAGTGGTCGACCATCAACGACTGGGACCAGCAATACATGCTCGGCGACGACGTGCTGGTTGCGCCGGTGGCCTTTTATGGCAACACGCGTGCCGTCTACTTGCCCGCCGGAGAATGGCTGGATGTGCTCTTGGGTGACTTCGTCACCGGACCGGCGTGGCGCATTCACGACGTGCCCCTGGAAAAGATGCCGGTCTTCGTGCGCAAGGGGGCTCGTCTGGTACTCGCGCTGGACACGGCCTCGCGTCGCGCCGTCGAGATCGTTTTTGGCGACGGAGCGAGCGCCTCGCCCGGCCAGGACGGGTGGCGCGTCGAGGCGGTTGGCACTGTCAAGGGTGGCGTCAAGACAACTGGAGAGGAACCGGAGGAGCTGGCTGCCTTCTCGCGCTGGTTCGGGACCGCAATCAATTGGACGAACGAGGTCGAATGATGTGGCCTGGCCAGCTCGCCCCGGCCAATTTATCGCGCCTCAGGCGCATTACGGGAGGAAACAACATGAAGAACTTGCTGAAGAGCAGCGCCATGTCCGCTGCGATCGCCGCCGGCATGGGAACAGCCCCTGCCTGGGCGGACAATCTGGTGCTGTGGGTGAACGCCCCGCTTGCTTCAGGTGCCGATGCGCCGCTTTACGCCGAACTGAAGGCGTTCGAGGCAGAGACGGGACACACGGTGTCTGTCCAGGCCGTTCCGCATATGGAGATGGAGCGCAACCTGTTCGTCGCCCTGTCCGGGGGCGCCGGTCCTGACGTGATGGCACTCGACATCGCCTGGGTCGCAGGCCTTGCCGATGCGGGACTTCTGAAGGACATCAGCGCACAGGCCGAGCCGATCGCTTCGCAGTATCAGTCCGGACCGCTGGCGGCCGGCCGTTACAAAGGCAAGCAATACGCGCTCCCGCTCTACACCAACAACGTGGCCCTGATCGTCAATGACAAGATGTTGGCCGCCGCAGGAATCGACAAGGCCCCGACCACCTGGGAAGAGCTGCGCAAGGCCGCGGTCGCCATGACCGATGCGAGCAATGGGACCTATGGTCTGAGCTTCGGCTCAAACAGGATGGGTGCGTTCCAGCTCTATCCGTTCATCTGGCAGGCAGGGGGTGACATCATCGATGAGAACGGCAAGTCGCATGTCGGCGATCCCGAAGCGATCGCTGCTGTCGACTTCCTCGCCAAGCTCTACACCCAAGACAAGGCGATGCCAGAGTCGGTACTGACAGCAGGCAACTGGGATGAGGTCCACGCACCCTTTGTCCAGGAACGCGCTGGAATGGTGGTAAGCGGCGACTGGGCCATCGCCGCCATCAAGAAGAACGCGCCGAACATCACCTTCTCGATCCATCCACTGCCTAAAGGCAAGCAAGCCGCGACCGTCATCGGTGGCTACAACCTTGCCATCCGCGAGGGGACGGCATCACCCGACGCGGCGGTCAAGCTCGTCGAGTGGCTCACCGGCGAACGCAGCATCGAGCTGATGTCGAAGTACAATCGACTGTCGGCGACGGCGGCGGCAACCACCCCCGAGGCAATCGCCAAGTTGCCCAAGGAGATGCAGCCGTTCATGGCGCAGGCGGCCTCGGGACATCCCCGACCGGTCGTCGCATCGTGGAGCCAGATGCATGGCGACGTGTTCGGCAACATGTGGGATGCCGTGATCCGCGGCGAGCCGGCGGCCGAGGCCATGGCCAAAGCCAATACGCAAATCGAGCAACTGCTGTCCCAGTAAGATGACCAAAAGCACCCGTGACACAATGAGACTGAAGCCGCACTGGTCCTCGATCTTCGAGAACGGCACGGGTGCGCGCCTCTACCCCTACCTGATGGTGATGCCGGCGATCGTCATCGCCATCGGAGTGGTCGTTTATCCGGTTGTATCAGGCATCACCTCCGCCTTCCATGACGTGACGTTGCGCACGCTGAACAGCGGCGACATGCCGTTTGTCGGCATGCGCAACTTCGAAAAGGTTTTCGCCGACCCCAATTTCGTTCTGGCCTCGCTCAACACCTTGATCTGGGTGGTGCTCAATGTTGTCGCGCAGCTCGTCCTCGGATTGGCATTGGCGCTTCTGCTGCACCGTATCGTGCCGGGCATCGGATTCTTCCGGTCCGGCATTCTGGTACCCTGGGTGGTGCCCAGTGTCGTCGCCGTCCTGACATGGCGGTGGATGTACGACCCCAGCGTCGGCATCGTAAACGAAATCCTGGTGCGCCTCGGCATCATCGATACATATCACCCTTGGTTGGGCGACACCGCAACAGCGCTCTTCGCCGTTACGGTCGAAAGCATCTGGAAGGGTACGCCGTTCGTGATGCTGCTTCTGTTAGCTGCACTGCAATTGGTACCGAAATCCATCCTGGAGGCTGCATCGATGGACGGCGCCTCGGGTTGGCGCAAGCTGTGGCATGTGATCCTGCCGCAGATCCGCGTCTCCTTTGCCATCTCGGCTGTGCTGACTTTCATCCTCACCGTGAACAATTTCAACGCGATCTGGCTGATGACCGAGGGGGGGCCGCTCAACTCATCGGAGATCCTGTTCACTCTAGCCTACAAATACGGCTTTCAGCGCTTTGATCTCGGCATGGCCTCAGCGGTCGCGACGATGCTTTTCGTCGGGCTGGTCATCGCCACCACGATCTACCTCAAACTGATCCACGCCAAGGAAGCCGACTGAGATGTCGCCAGTCTCCGCAGAGGCCAAATCGGCCAACACACGTGCCAGCGCACCACTCAAGCGCACACGCATGCCGAAGGCGGTGCGCACGGTCCTGCTCTATACCGGCCTTTGGGCCGCATTCATCTGGTGTGTCTTTCCTTTCTACTGGATGATCGCGACGTCGCTGCGCGCCAAGGACGAGATCTTTGCGCGGCCGCCATCGATCGTGCCGCACTCCATTACGTTCCAGAACTATGTCGACCTGCTGGTGGGGGCGGAGTTCTGGCGATTTGCCCTCAACAGTCTGATCCTGACGATCAGCGTCACGGCCATCAGCGTCGTCCTTTCTGTCACGGCGGGCTACGCGATGGCGCGCCATCGGTTCAAG
The DNA here is from genome assembly GCF_058808215.1 of Aminobacter sp. GW821-FHT11F06. Taxonomy (NCBI): domain Bacteria; kingdom Pseudomonadati; phylum Pseudomonadota; class Alphaproteobacteria; order Hyphomicrobiales; family Phyllobacteriaceae; genus Aminobacter; species Aminobacter sp. GW821-FHT11F06. The sequence goes on from NZ_JBXARL010000005.1 coordinate 374,102, forward strand.
GGGGCAGTGCTTTTGCCGCTGTTCATGCTTTACGGGCAGATGTTTCCGCCAGTGCTGCTTTTGATCCCGTTCTACATTCAGCTACGCTACCTGGGCTGGCTGGACAGCCTGTACGGACTGATCCCGGTATATCTCAGCTACATGCTGCCGCTTTGCGTCTGGCTCATGCGGGGCTTTTTCGCCCAGGTGCCGCACTCGCTCGAGGATGCCGCGCGGCTGGATGGTTGCACGCGCTGGCAAGCGTTCTGGCGCGTGATCCTGCCTATGGCACGCCCGGGCATCGTTGCGGTGGCGACCTGGGTCATGATCCATACGTGGAACGAGTTTCTCTATGCCTCGACCTTCATTCTGTCGGACAAGAACAGGACGCTGCCGCTCGGGTTGTCCGGGCTGATCGGCCAGTACACGACCGACTGGGGTATGTTGATGGCGGGCGGCGTGATCACGGCGGCGCCCATTTTGCTCATCTTCTTCTTCCTTCAGAAACATCTGGTCGCCGGTGTTGGCGGCGGTGCGGTGAAGGGCTGACCGGAAGGTTTTTCCATGACCAAGATCAAAAGCGTTCGCGCCCACGCCCTGTCATGTCCGACACCCGGTGGCGCTACCTTCGCGGTTGGCCGCTCTGCCAAGCGCGACATGGTGCTGGTGCGGATAGAGACCGAGGACGGCATCGTCGGATATGGCGAGGCCCACCACGCCCAGACGCCGAGCACGATCGCCGCCTTCATCAACGATGCGCTGGGACCTTCCATCCTGGGCATGTGCGCCCATGAGACCGAGGCGATCTGGGACGCGAGCTATCGACGCTTTGTTGCCACCCATGGACCCGGCGCCGCTGCGGTAATCGGGCTCTCGGGCGTAGACCTCGCGCTGTGGGACATCAAGGGCAAGGATCTCGGTCAGCCTGTCTACAAGCTGCTGGGTGGCAAGCGCCGGCCCATCCCGGCCTATGCCGGTGGCATCAGTCTCGGCTTCCAGCCGGTAGACGAGCTCAAGGCTGAAATCGGACGCTACATCGCCAAGGGCTACAATTTCATGAAACTGCGCGTCGGCGATACGCTGGAGCGGGACCTGGAGCGTGTTGCAGGCGTGCGTGCGGCCTTCGGCGACGACATTGTGCTCGCCGCCGACGCTGGCACACGATACCGGACCGCCGATGTGCACCGCATCGCCGAGATCTGCGAGGCGGGCAAACTGGCCTGGCTGGAGGAACCGTTCACGCCGGACAATCTGCCCGGCTACCGCCGTTTGCGCGACGTCACTTCGACGCCGCTTGCCGCCGGCGAGAACCACTTCACCCGCCACGAGTTGCGAACGCTGATCAGCGAGCAGGTGATCCAGTTCGTGCAGGCCGACTGCTGCAAGACCGGCGGCATCACCGAGATCCTCAAGATCGCGGCGCTGGCTGGAGCATGGCACCTGCAATTCGCTCCGCATACCAGTGCATCGGTCTTGAGCACCGCAGCATCAACGCACGTCCTGTCAGTTGCGCCAAACGCGTTCATCTACGAGGCCGACGTGTCGGCGATCAATGCTTTCAGGGACGAACTGGGGACGCCGCCCGAGGTCACCGATGGGACGATCCTGGCGCCCGAAGGTCCTGGCCTCGGCGTGGAGGTCGATGAGGGGTTGATTGGGAAGTATCCATTCATCCCTGGAGCATCTTATCAATGAGCCAGGCTGGCGGCTCCTTGGTTCAAGGCCGGCGCGCCGCCACAGCCTCCACCTCGACGACGAATTCCGGTCTCGAAAAACCGGAAACGATCATCAGGGTGGACGCAGGATACGGCACCGGCATGAGGCGGTTCCGAATGTCCATGTAGGGAGCCATATGTTCGCGAGCAGTCACATAAGCGTTGATGCGTACGATGTCGCCGACGTCCATGCCGGCCGCGCGCAGTACCGCTTCAATGTTGGCAAAACACAGTTCGGCCTGTGCGGCGCAGCCTTTGGGAACCGATCCGTCGGCTGCCACGCCCAGTTGTCCGGAGCAAAACAGGATGTCGGCACCAGCGGGTACGAGCATGCCGTGGCTGTAGTTGGAGAAGGGCGGCGCAATGTCGGTTGCGAGAACGGATTTGCTCAAGTCGAAACCTCCCAGAAGACTGGCATGAACACCTATATCGGGCACCTTTACGTGTGGTTAGCGCAGCCAGGCTTTGCCACCACGACCATGGGCCTAGCCGCCTTGACAGGCGGGATGCCATCCACAAGGCTGCCTTCACCCCATGGCACAGGGTTTTTCGGGAACGGGCCGCAATTCCACTGGTCGCACAGCGATCAGTGGAGAAGCGCGATGCTCAACCAGGCCTTGGCCAATCCATCCTCCATCGACCACCCGATCATCGGCGACCTATCTCGTCTCCTTACCCGAGAGCCAACCGCCAGGGGGCCATTGGCATGACACATCGCGCTTTCCGCTGGGCAGATCTTTCGCGTCCCGATTTCGCCAATCTGGACCGGGCGCGCACCATCCTTGTCCTTCCCATAGGCGCCATCGAACAGCATGGCCCGCATTTGCCTGTGTCCGTCGACCGCGACCTGGCAGAGGCGGTGCTGGAGCGGGCGCTCCCCCATGTCCAAAACGACCTGTCCGTGCTCGCCTTACCTGGGTTCGCCTATGGCAAGAGCAACGAGCACGGTGCGATTCCAGGAACGCTCTCGCTTTCAGCCCAGACGCTTCTGGCGCTCCTTGGTGATCTCGCCGCCAGCCTTTCGGCCACGGGTTTCCGCAGGCTCGTCCTTCTCAACGCCCATGGTGGCAACGCGCCGGTTCTCGACATTGCCGCACGCGATCTGAAGATCGCGCACGGACTGAGGATTGCCACGTGCAACTGGTACAATTTCAACGAGGCCAGCCGTCATGGCGATCCGCGCGAGCATGCCTTCGGAATCCATGGCGGCCTGATCGAGACGAGCGCCATGTTGGCACTTAAGCCTGATATGGTAGCCATGGACAGGGCAGGTGACTTTGCCAACGAGGCAGAGGCATGGCAGGGGGACTATACCTACATAGGCTTGTCTGCGGGCCGCGCACGGCCGGCCTGGACCATCGAAGACATCAGCGCATTGGGCGCTTGTGGCAATGCAGCCGCCGCCACCCGCGAGATCGGCGAAGAGCTCCTTTCGACCGCCGCCTGCAACTTTGCCCGCTTTCTCGGCGAGTTCGAGCGCTTCTGCGACCTGCAAGATCAAAAAGACAGTCCGCTAGGCGCAGGAGGAAAGCATGTCCATTTCGGGAAAGAATGATATCGACTGGAAGGCCTTCGCTGCCGCGCTGGGCGAGGTCGAGACCATCGACACTCCGTCGATTGTGAAGAAGCGGTCCCGCGATTTCTTCTGGTACAGCCCCATCCTCAATCGCGATCTTTCGTTATGCTTCGGCGACCTCGTCGCGGTGCCGAAGTCGGTGGAAGAGCTGTCGGTATGCCTTGCCACAGCTGTCGAATGGAATGTGCCAGTGGTGGTGCGCGGCGGCGGCACTGGAAACTATGGCCAGGCGGTGCCGATCCAAGGCGGCCTCATCGTCGACATGACAAGCATCAATCGCATTATCGATATCGGCGAGAATACTGTACACGTTCAGGCTGGCGCGAAGATCGGCGCGATCAATGGGGCGCTAGCCGAAAAGGGCCGGGAGCTTCCACTGTTTCCCTCCACCGAGGCGATCGCGACGATCGGCGGGTTCATAGCGGGCGGTTCCGGCGGCATCGGCTCAATCCGCCACGGCATGTTGCGGGATGGCAAGAACATCGAGAGCATCGCTGTGCTGTCGGTGGAGCGCGAGCCGAAGCGGCATGAATTCACTGGCAAGGCGATATCGGCGATCCATCACGCCTGGGGCCTCAACGGGGTGATCACGGATCTCAAGCTCGGCACCGTGCCCTCGGCGCGGTGGATCAACATTATCGCGTCCTTCGACGCCTACAGGCCGGCCTTCGAGGCTGGCGTCGAACTGGGCTCGGCGCGGCATCTCGACTTGAAGCTTCTGACGACCATCGACGGACGGGTCGTTGCCTCGATCAAGCAGCTCGGCGCGATTGCGGAGCAGCGTCGCGATCTGCTGCTGGTCATGATCGCCGAGGAGCATGCAGGCGAGGGGCTGCGCATCCTGGCAAAACATGGTGGGACGAAGGAACTGGAGCTCGACAACGCGGCGCTGAAGGCGTCGGGCCTACCTGTGCTGACAGAGTTCTCCTACAACCATACGACCCTGCAGGTACTCAAGCAGGACCGCACTGTCACAAACCTGCAGGCGACCGCTCGTCCACCGCTCGACGGCTCCAAGATCGACGAGCTGCGGGCGGTAGTGGGCGATGAGGTGCTGATGCACCATGAATTTGCGTTGCTCAACGACCAGCTCGTCGCCTTCGACCTTCCGGTCGTGCGCTACACCACCGACGAGCGTCTGTTTGAGCTGGCGAAAATCTACGACGACCATGGGTTCCCCACGTCCAATCCACATGTGCCCTATGTAGAGGGAGGGTCTATGAAGCCGGATTACCGGCACCTGGCCTGGAAGAAGCGGCTTGATCCGAACGGCCTGCTGAATTCCGCGAAATCACGGCTGTGGGACGATGTGAAACACCTTCCGGCCGACGAGATCGAGAAATTGCCCAGCCATCAATCCGTCCGGAAGGCGTCATGAAACCGGGGGTGGTAATTGTCGGCGCCGGTCATGGCGGATCGCAGGCGGCGGTCTCGCTACGCCAGGAGGGCTATACGGGCGCCATCACCTTGATCGGCTCCGAACCGGAATACCCTTATCATCGCCCGCCGCTGTCCAAGGGGTTCCTGAAGCAGGACGACGAGAAGCTGCAGCCGTTGCGTGGCGATGTCGCCTACGAACGTCATGGCATCGACTATCGGCAGGGGACGCGGGTGCGTCGCATCGACCTCTCCATGCGCATCTGCGCCCTGGACGATGGCGAGGTCGCATTCGACCAACTCATCTTGGCGACCGGCGCAATCTCCAGGACGCCCAATATTGCAGGCATCGATCTTGCCGGCGTCTTTGCGCTGCGTACGGCCGCAGATGCGCGCCGTATCAGGCAACACATGAGAGGCGCAGAAAACGTCGTCGTCGTGGGGGGGCGGTTTCATCGGACTGGAAACGGCCGCGACCATGGCCGCCTTTGGCAAACGGGTCACGGTACTGGAGATTGGCGAGCGGCTGTTGACACGGGCGGTTTCGCCCGCCGTGTCCACCCATGTCCTGTCGCGGCTTGCGGCTTGCGGCTTGGGGCGTCGATGTGCGCTTTGGCATGCAGGCACGCGGCTTTGTCGGCGAGCCTTCGGTGCAAGGTGTGGTCACTCACGGACGCGAGACCATTACGGCCGACATGGTTGTCGTTGGGATCGGCGCTGATCCCGACGTCGCGCTGGCTATCGCGACGGGTCTGGAGGTCGATGCCGGCATCATCGTCGACGGCCAGCTGCGCTGTTCGGCGCGCGGCGTCTACGCCATCGGTGATTGCGCTTGCTTTCCTCATTGGCAGCTCGGCGAGCTTGTGCGCCTCGAATCTGTGCAAAACGCGACCGACCAGGCGCGGCACGTCGCGGGCGTCATCATGGGCAAGACCGATCCCTACGCTGCAGTCCCCTGGTTCTGGTCGGATATTGGCGACATGAAGCTGCAGATGGTAGGCCTGTCGGCGAAAGCCGATCGCTCTTGCGTCGCAGGCAATCCTGCCGGCGGCGCCTTTGCCGTCTACCATTTCCAACGGGAGCGGCTCGTCGGAATAGACACGATCAACCGGCCCAGGGACCACATGCTTGGCCGCAAGATGATCGCTGCCGGGTACCAGCCGGAGGAGGCAGACATTCTCACCGGTCGTGTGGATGAGGCGTTCAAGGCATGGTCCAGCCACGCTGCCTCCGACGATGCGCGAAGTGTCGCATGACGATATCTCCACCAGACATGCGCCACATGGATGCAATCTTAGGGAACGTGCGGATTCCGCGGTCACTGCTGTCCAGTCCTGACGACTTCGGCGGCAGGCAGGATCGCGATTGCATCGCAGGAAATCTGGTCGTCCGGGATGGGCGGATCGTCGGTATGAGCATCGACGGTCCGGTGGACACGGACCTCGGCGGGCGCTTGATCACGCAACCCTTCGTCGAGGCGCACTGCCACCTGGACAAGTGCTTCACTGCCGAGCGGATGAACTACTTCGGCGGCACCTTGGAACAGGCAATCGCCGCGCAGGCAAGCGATAAGCACAGGTGGAGCCATGAAGACATCGCGGCTCGGGCGACGCGCGGCCTCCAGGAGCTCACGGCATCCGGTGCCAGGCTCGTCCGCACCCATGTGGACTGGGAGGTGAAGCCGGCCTATCCAGAGCACTTGCCTCTGGCGTGGACGGCCCTGGCAGAGCTTGCCGAAACGTGGCGAGACAGCATCGTGCTGCAGCGCGCGGCACTGCTGCCCATAGATGTGCTAGCCGATGACGACTATGCCGATGGTGTCGGCCGTGCGATCGCGCGGACAAACGGTGTCTTGGGCGCATTCGTCTCCGGCCAGCCGCTAAGGCTGGCAGGTATCCGCAACATGATCCGCACTGCCACAAAACACGGATTGGCACTCGATTTTCACGTCGACGAGGGACTGGATCCTGCATTGGACGGCCTCGAGATCATCGCAGCCGAACTCATCGCTGCGCGCCACGACGGGCCGGTGCTCTGCGGGCACGTCTGCAACCTTTCTGTTGTCGATGCCGCAACGCGTGCGCGCCGCATCGAGCTGGCCGCCAGGGCAAAGCTCTCCATCGTGTCCTTGCCGAGCAGCAATCTCTACCTGCAGGATCGTGGAACGGGTGTGCCGGTGAGACGGGGCCTGACGGCGGTACGCGAGCTGCTTGGCGCCGGCGTCAACACGGTTTTCGGCACCGACAACGTCCAGGACGCCTTTTGTCCCGTCGGCATGCATAGCCCAGCATCGGCGCTCCAGATGGCAGTGCTTGCAGCGCAGCTCGAACCGCCCATTGCCAATTGGCTGCCCTGCGTCATGGGCAAAGCCTCACTTGCTGTGGGCGTGGTTATGCCGAACCTTGAAGAGGCCGCGGTTGACGATTTGCTGTTGTGGGACACCAGTCACGCAAGCGATATCGTAAGCGGCGTGTACCGGCCTCAGGCGACGCGCATCAGTGCCCTGGCGCACCCAAGCTTGCGGGTTGAGACCTGATGAAGTCGCCAAAGTGAATTCGCTGGAGTAGCCTTTTCTGCCTGACCAGCAGGGAGATTCGCCAGGACGAACTCGATACATCGAGATCACTTGCCCTGGCGGCATCAGACACAAGACGTTCGTGAACGAGTGCGTTTTGCGCTTCGCGTCCGCCCACTGTCATTCATCAGACAGTGACTGCCACCTGCTGTTGGGTGGTCACGCAAAAGTCAGCGAGCTTCATGATTTCGGCCGCCTTATCAAGCGGTGGATATATGCGTAGCCGGTTGGCTCTCTGCTTGTGCGCTTTGGCATCTCTCGCGGTCTTCTCAACAATCCGACCTCATCCAGAAGTCAGCACCGTTCCGGCGTCACCGAGATCGAGGCAGGTGGCATAGCTAGACGTCTTGAACTCCACGACGTCGTAGCCAAGCAGGCTCCCAGCGGCGTTGTATCCAGCGTACTTGCCCATTGGAATTCAAGCCGCGTCGCCACTAGAATTTGTCGACTGATGGCGACATCGTAAGGGCGTTCGCGAGCGAGGGGCGGGGATCTGTTTTTTCGACGGGAGATGGCGGATTAGTCCGAATCGCCATCGATTTGGCTCACTTTCACATCCCAGCATATCGGAAGAAGTTCCTTAGGAGCTTTTCCCGATCGCGTGGATCATCCCACGCAATTCTGCCATTGCCTTGATAAGTCCGATAGGCGTGTACCCTGGTACGAAATCCGCTCTTTCCTGATCGTAGAGGATTCGACAGGCGTGGTCTGCGCGGTAGGGAATCTCCCAGTCGGCAATGCCTTGCCTGCGCCTGCGTGCCTCCTCCGCCATTAGACGTGCGAGAATATCGTGGAGATCGAAGGCTCCTGTGCCACCCAGATGCTCTGCCTCGGTGAAGGTTCCGAATTTGTCTCGGAAGCGTATGCGCCGGGGATGAGCATAAAAGATGCGCTGACCGAGCCTGTCGATGAAATCCGTCAGTACATTGTCGCGTCTGCTGCCGAGCGATCCCGAGCAGAAGATCATGCCTGCGCGCGGAGAAGATACGCCGTCAAAAATTTTCTCGAAATCTTCCAGGGTGCTGGCGATGCGCGGCAGGCCGCATAATGGAACCGGCGGATCGTCGGGATGGATGGCGAATACCGCTCCTTCCGCCTCGCAGGTACGCGCCACCTCGCCGAGAAAATCGATCAGGTTTTGCCGATAGGCTTCCGTTCCCATTTTCTGATAGGCACCGAGCAATGAATGGAACTCGCCGCTGCCATATTGTCCGGGACCGCCTGGCAGGCCGCGCGTAAGCATGGACAACAATTTCTGCCACCGCTGCGCTGGTGTTTCGAGATGGCGCCGGTGGGCCGCCGCGGCGATTTCCGGACCAATCTCCTCCTTGGCGCCGGGCCGGTTAAGCAGATGGATGTCGAAAACCGCAAAATCGATAGCATCGAAGCCCAACGCCTCGGCTCCGCTTTCAAGCCTTATGTCCAGCCCGGTCCGAACCCAATCAAGCAGCGGCATCACCGTGAAATTGATGCGGCGCACGCCTGCTTGCGCCAGCCGCCGCACCGTTTCCTGGAAGTTTGCGGTCAGCCTAGCACTGCTCTCGCGGCCCAGCTTGATGTCGTCGTGAATGGCGATGCCGCCGAGCGTATCCCATTCGAGCGGTGTGTGGCCGGCGGGAGCGGTCTGGACAAGTCTCTTCAACTCGTCGATAGCATCTGTCTCCCACAGGCATCCAGGTGGCAGGTGGGGCAGGCCGGCTTCGATGCTGGTCGCACCCGACTGGCGTATCCAGTCGATCGTCATCGGATCCTGTGGACCGAACCACCGCCATGTTGCGCGCATCGAGTTGTTTCCTCCCTTATTGAAATGAATTTTGGACCGCTGAAAGAAAAAGTTGCACCATGGCGCGCATGCCCGAAGTATTCCCTCCCGAGGCTCCATGCTGAGCCTGCGCGAAATATTGGATTGGGAAATCCTCTCCGGTCACGCGGTCATAGCCGGCACAGGCTCTCTGGCCGTCGATGTCCGCTCGGTTACCGTCATCGACGCTCCCGATGCGGTGAACTGGGTAAAGCCTCATGAGTTCGTCGTGACCAGCACCTATCCGGTCCAGCAAAGCCCGGATGCGCTGGTCGTCCTGATCGAACAGCTCGCAGCGCGCAACGCTGCGGGTCTGGGTGTCAAGCTGACCAGGTACCTGCGCGAATTCCCCGACAACGCGCACCGCCGCGCAGAGGAGCTTGGATTTCCGATCATTTCCCTGCCGGGGCCGCTGGCGTGGAGCGATCTGATTGGCAGGGTATTTTCCCATGGCGGTCACCAACAGGGAAAGGACGCGGCCTATCTCAGCGCTATCTACCGCGCCTTTTCGCAGCATCGGACGGGCATTGGCTCGCTGCGCGAGTTGTTCGAACTGGTGGCTGGCTTCATCAATCTGCCGGTGGTCCTTGCCCTTGAAAATGAAGCGGGCTTGCAGCTCGAAAGTCGGGGTGTCACGGCGGCGGAGGCTGAAATGCTGGCAGAAGCACTCATTGAGGGTGCGGCGACGGGGGCCCAGCCGGACGACGTCCCTCTGCGCATGACGGTCGCTGGCACAAAAGTGGTGGTGGCGCGTTCGGGAATGGGGGCGAACGGCGGCGGCATGGTCGCTGTCGTCGAGCGAGAACTGAGCGCATCCGAGCCCGACCTCGAGTGCTTGCGCCTTTCCGTACACCTCCTGCAGACGCTGGTCGACGCCAACGCCGGCACACGCGCCAATCTTGCGAGCAATGCGAAACTGCTCGGCGATCTCCTTGATCCTATGCTTTCTCGCGAAGCCAGGAATGTTCTCATTGCAAAGGCTATGCCTCCGGCAAATGGATGGCATGCGGTGGTTGCCCGCATTTTTGATGCCGACACGCTCGATGGCGCACTGTTCAGGCTGCGCCTGCGCCAGTTTTCGCGGCGTCACAAGGCCTTGTTGCTCGAAGAAGAAGATGGCAGCGAGTACGTCATTGCCGTGCCGGTGCCAGGAACTGATCCCCGTTCCAGCGAAGCCGTGCTGCGCGAACTGCATCAGGTTTTCCAGCGGCAACTCGAACACGCACATGGCCTTCTCTATGGTCTTGGCCAGTCTGGACCAGCCGACCTGTCTGAGGCGGCCGTTCTGCGGCGTGAGGCCAAGGAAGCAATGACTTTCGGCATCAGGCTGAACGGCTTCAATCGCATCAGCCGGCACGAGGACATGCTGCTGCTGCGGCTGCTCGCGCATCCCTCCGTCATCGAGGAAAGCCGCCCCGGCTTCCTGCGACTTCTCGAACCGCTGCTGGTCATGGGCGAGCAGGGAGCGACGCTCATGGAAACGCTGAAAGTATGGCTGCGGGAGGATGAAAGCATGCCTCGCACCGCGGAGCTTCTGGGCCTCCATGTCAACACGGTTCGCCAGAGGCTGGAGCGATGCCGTTCGGTGCTCGGACTGACCGATTTCAGGACCGACACGCGGCTTCGCCTTTACGCGGCACTGCAGCTTCTTCCCATGCTGACGAACGCAGAGGGCTGACGCAGAAATCTTGCTGCCAGCCCCCCGCACTGTGGTTATTGGACGATGTTTTCCAGCTTCCCGATGCCCGAGATCTCGATCTCGATCCGGTCGCCGGACTGCATCGGGCTTACACCCGAAGGGGTTCCGGTAATGATGACATCGCCCGGCTCCAGCGTCATGATCGAGCTGACGAACTCGATGATGAAGGACGTCGGGAAAATCATGTCTGCCGTGGTCGAGTCCTGCCGGACTACACCGTTCTGGAGGAGGCGGATGCTCTGGGCGTCAGGGTTCAGATCCGTTTCGATCCATGGTCCCATAGGCTTGTAGGTGTCGAACGACTTGGCCCGCGTGAACTGCTTGTCCTTGAGCTGGAGGTTGCGGTTCGAAACGTCGTTGGCGCAGGTGTAGCCCAAGACGACCGATGCCGCCTCGGCTGCCGGAACATTGCGGGCGCGCTTCTTGATGACAATGGCAAGCTCGGCCTCGAACTCGACGCGCTGCTCGTGGCTGTCCAGAACGATCGCCTCGCCGGGGCCGATGATCGCCTGCGGCGAGCACATGAACAGCATCGGCTCGTCGGGCAGCGGCAGGCCTGATTCACGGGCGTGCAGGACGTAATTGAGCCCGACGCAGACCAGTTTTCCGGGCTTCGCCGGAGCAAGAAGCTTAATCGCGGAAAGCGGCAGGGCATCGGTCGACGGCACAATCTCGCCGAAAGGACCGTCTGGCAGGGTGCGCACCCTATCGTTGTCGAGCAGGCCCCAATGCTCGGCGCTGTTATGGGCAAAGCGTACGATCTTCATAACTATGTCCTGTGTGTCAGTGCTTGTCGTAATGTCCATTCAGCCAGCGGATGGACTGCGCCATCGCCGCTTCGGCGTCGGGAACCTGGAAATGCTCGGCGGTGATCCAGCCGTCGTAGCCGATCGAGTCGAGATCATTCAGCGCGGCCGCGATGTCCCAGTCTCCATGGCCAACGGCCCGTCGGTCGCTGTCGCAGACATGGTAGTGCCAGAACAGGTTGCCTGCCTCCCGCAGGCTGTCGCGGTGCACTTCCCCTTCAATGGTGATGTGGGCCAGATCGAGCATCAGGCCGATATTCGACCGCTCAAGGCCTCGCACGAAACGCACGGCTTCGGCCGTGCCCATCAGGAAGTTTGCATATTGATGGTTGACGGGCTCCAGAACGATGCGGGTATCGGGGCGCGCGTCCGCGGCCGCCTGCATCCCCTCGACGATCCACGCTTCGGTCTGGCCGCGCGCGATCCCGTCGAGATAGCGACCGCGCATGCGCCCGACATTGACCATCGCGCCGAAGCGTGCCGCCAGATCCATGGCGGCGATCATTCGCTCCAGCGTCTCGGCCCGGCGTGCTGGATCGGGGTCGGCGAGCGAGAGCTTGTCCTCGCCGTAGACTTCACCCGTGCAGATGGCCGGCATGGACAGGCCCGCATCTGCAAGCTGACGCTCGATCAAGCCATGATCGAGGGCGCGCGGATCGCGCACGAGGAGCTCGACGCCGTCATAGCCCAGTTCGCGGATTCGGGCGAAACAGGCCGAAGCGTCGCCCTGTATTGCGGTGACCTGTGCCAGCGCCACCTCCGGAGTGGCATACATGTAGGCGAGCTTCATGGCATGAAACTCAGATCGTTGCGCTTGACCATCTCCGCATGGATCACTTCCTTGCGCAGTACGCTGACATTGGGGATGGCGAACTCCTGTATCTGGAAATACTCGGCCTTGCCTTTTTCGCCGCGCGCGGTGCGCATCACGAGATCGACCAGTTCCTCCCCGACCTGGCGCAGCGATTTCGTGCCTTCCAGAATGTCGCCTGCGCTGATGTCGATATCGTCCGGCATCTCGCGGAAGACGCGGTTGTTGGAGCTTACCTTCAAAACAGGGGCGATGGCCGAACCCGAAGGTGTGCCCTTTCCAGTGGTGAAGAGCACCATGTGGGCGCCACCTATGATCTTGCCGGTCACTGACGAAATGTCGTAGCCGGGCGTATCCATGATGATGACGCCCTTCTCGTGGGGTTGCTGGCCATAGTCGACGACCTCGGTGATCGGGCGGGTGCCGGCCTTGTAGATACAGCCGAGCGATTTCTCCTCGATCGTCGTCAGCCCCCCCTCGATGTTGCCGGGCGAGATGAACACGCCGCTGTCGTCCTCGGTGGTCATCGACAGCTCAATCTCGTAGGCCTTGATTCGGCGCATGAGTTCGTCGCGGACCTCAGGCGTCTTGCCCCGACGATAGAGGACACTTTCGGCACCGACCATTTCGGTCAGTTCTGACAGGATCACGGTTCCCCCGGCGTCGACTATGATGTCGGCGGCCTCCCCCACGGCAGGGTTCGCCGTGAGCCCGGAGAAGGCATCCGAAGAGCCGCATTCAAGGGCAATGATGAGTTCGGACAGATCGCCTTCGTCCGTTGGCTGCGCCGCCAGCTCGGCCTTCATGCGTTCCACAATCTCTACCCCGGCGTCGGAGGTCGTGCGCGAGCCGCCGGCTTTCTGGACGACCAGCCGTTCGACCGGTCGTCCCGATGCCCTGATGGCATCGAACACTTTTGAGCCGGATGCTGTTTCGCAGCCGAGGCTCACCACCAGCACTGCGCCGACATTTGGGTGCACGCCATGACCGATAAAGGCCTCTTCGGTGGTCCGGTTCTCTTCCGCATCGAAGGTGCAGCCATAGGGATGCATGAATGTCGCAGCACCGGTGCGGTTGGAAATGTCCATCGTGACACGGTTGACGCAGGCCACTGTAGGGATGACCAGCACATGGTTTCGGATGCCGATGCGGCCGTCTGGCCGACGATAGCCTTGGAACTTCATAACAGCGCTCCCTTCAGCCTATGAATGGCGCCGGGCCTTAAGGCCCCAGCAGTTGTGCGTGTGAACATGACCACCCTCGGCTATGTCAGCTGTCGCTTCGCCGATGACCTCGCCGTATTTCAGGATTTGCTCGTGTTCCTGGATCGGCCGGATTGCGAGCTTGTGGCCCGCCGGCATGTCGTTGCGCGCGATGATCTCGCGGGTTTTGCCCTGTCCGGTGATCAAAACAGCATCACCGGCCGCGGCCGGCCCGGTCAGCGTAGCGACATGATCCTGCGCGCGGATAAGAATTGCCGTTACGGGCATCTCAGGACATCTCCATTGAAACTTCGTTGAAAAGGGTCGGGATCGCGGCCAAAAGCTGCTTGGTGTAATCGTGACGCGGGGAAGACAGCACCTGCGATCCTGTTCCGGTCTCGACAATCTGGCCGTGCTGCATCACCGCGATGCGATCGCACATTCGCGCTGCAACCCTGAGGTCGTGGGTGATGAAGAGCATGGCGAAATCGAGTTTCTTCTGAAGCTCCTCGAACAGGTCGAGCACCTGCGCCTGAACCGAAACGTCGAGCGCCGACACGGGTTCATCCGCCACAATGAGGACCGGGTCCATCGCCAGCGCTCTGGCGATTCCGACGCGCTGGCGTTGTCCGCCAGAAAATTCATGCGGATAGCGGCTGGCCGCATCTGGCTTGATGCCGACCAATTCCAGCAATTCGCGGGCACGGCGCCAGGCCGCATCGCGTGCTACGCCCTGCGTCATGGGACCGATGGCGATGGACTGCCCGATACTCATCTTCGGATTGAGCGATGAGAAGGGGTCCTGGAAGATCATCTGCACACGTCCGCCACGATAGCCCTTGACCGCTCGGTGACGGTTCAACTCCTCGTCGGTAAAGACGAGGGTGCCTTCGTCGGGCGCTTCCAGCCCGACCACGCATCGTCCCAGCGTGGATTTGCCGGAACCGGATTCGCCGACGATCCCGAGCGTCGAGCCCCGTTCGAGCGTGAAGCTGACACCCTTCAGGGCTTCCAACTTGCGTGGCGCTTTGAACAGGCCAGACGTCAGGAAGTAGGTTCGTTTGAGGTCTTTGACTTCAAGCAGCGGCCTGGCCGAATTCTCGGCGCGAGGCGTCGCCGTTCCCGTGGGAATGGCCTCGATGAGCTGGCGGGTATAGGCGGAGGTGGGGTTGCTCAGCAGCTCGCGCGCCGGGCCCTGTTCCTCGATGCGGCCATTGCGCATGACGATGACGTCGTCGGCGATCTCGGAGACCACGCCGAAATCATGGGTGATGAAGAGCACGCCCGTTCCGCGCCGCTCGCGCAACGAAGCGATCAGCTTGAGGATCTGCGCCTGGGTTGTGACATCCAGCGCGGTGGTCGGCTCGTCGCATATCAGCAGGCGCGGCTCGAGCATCATCGCGCAGGCGATCACCACGCGTTGGCGCTGCCCCCCCGAAAGACGAAATGGGTAGCTCTCATAGAGCTCCTCCACCCGCGGCAGTCCAACGTCACTCAAGGCAGCAAGGGCGCGGCGACGACGTTCAGCGGCGCACAGGGACAAATGGACTTCCAGCACCTCTTCCAATTGTGCCCCGATCTTCATCAGCGGGTTCAAGGCGGCCATCGGCTCCTGGAAGACCATGCCGATCTCGCGTCCGCGCAAGGCGCGCATTCCCGCCTCGTCGAGCGTGAGGAGGTCGCGCTCGCCAAACAGGATAGATCCGGCCTTCGTCTCCAGGTGCGGACGTGGCAGCAGCCCCATGATGGCATCGGCAACGGTGGATTTGCCTGAGCCGGATTCGCCCACGATGCACACCGTGCGGCCCGGCATGAGGTTGAAGGATGCACCCGAGACTGCGAGCTCGCGATCCGAGCCTTTGGGCAGCGAGATGTCGAGCCCCTGGACCCTAAGCAATGGAGTGGCGTCGGTCGACATGGCCTTCACCTGTTACGCGAATGGATGTTGAGTGCGTCATTGAGCGCTTCGCCCAATACATTCAGCGCCAGTACGGTTATGGCGATGGCAAGCCCCGGGAAGGTTGCCATCCACCATGCCTGGCGCAGAACCGTGCGCGAGGCGCCGATCATGAAACCCCAGCTCATCTGGTTGGGATCACCAAGGCCGAGGAAGCTGAGACTCGACTCCAGCAGGATTGCGGTTGCCACCATCAGGGAGCCCATGACGATGATGGGAGAGGCCACGTTGGGCAGAATCTGCCGGAACATGATGGCGAGCGCGCTTTGGCCCTGAAGCTTGGCCGCCAGCACAAAATCGCGGTTGCGAAGTGACAGGAATTCCGCCCGCACGAGGCGCGCTACCGGCGGCCAGGAGACGATGCCGATCGCCATGACGATGGAGCCTACGGAAGGTTGCAGGACGGCGACAAGAACCAGCGCCAGCGCAAAGCTTGGCACGACCTGGAATATCTCGGTGAAGCGCATCAGCGCGCTGTCGACGTGGCCGCCGCCATAGCCGGCGATTGCACCTATGACGACACCAATGAAGACCGAAACAACCGTAGAAACCAGCCCGATCAGCAGCGAGACCCGGCCGCCCCACACCAGGCCCGCGAGAATGTCGCGGCCGGTGGTATCAGTTCCGAAGGGAAAGCGCATGTCGGTCATCGGCGGTAGGAAGGGCTTGCCGCCCATTGCCCATGGGCCGCGCGGGAACAGCAGCGGCGCCAGCAACGATATGGCGACGATGCCGAAGATGACGATCAGGCCAACCCACACTTCCGTGCGGGTGAACATGCGGCGAAGGATGGAGTTCGCGATCACAGTGCAATCCTCGGATCGATCACGGTGTAGATGAGGTCCGTGATGATGTTGAAGACGATGGCCAGCGCTGCGGCGATCAAGAAGGCGCCCAGCAGCAGGTTGTAGTCGCGTTGCAGCAGCGCATCGAACATCAGCCTGCCGATGCCCGGCCAGGCGAAAACGGTTTCGGTCATGATTGCGCCACCGACCATGTTGCCAGCCTGCAGCCCGGCAAGCGTCACTACCGGCAAAAGTGCGTTGCGCAAGACGTGGCGGAACTGGATCCGTGTTTCGCCGGCACCTTTTGCGCGTGCCGTCTTGACGAAGGCCATCTGCGCCATCGCCATCATGTTGGCGCGTGTCATCCGGGTGTAGACGGCGATGTAGAACAAGGAGAGCGCAAGCGTCGGCAAGATGAGGTGCTTGGCGACATCCAGTGCGGCGGCCATGCCAGTAAGGTTGGCGCCGACGGAGCTGTAACCGAAGGCGGGCAGCCAGCCAAGCTGAATCGAAAAGACCAAAACCGCCATCAATGCCAGCCAGTACATGGGCGCAGCGTAAAAGATCAGCGCGGCAAAGCCGATCGCCCGGTCCACCCAGCCGCCGGGTCGGCGGCTGGCGAGCACGCCCAGCCCTACCCCGACAACCAGCGAAAACACAAAGGCGCAGACCGTCAGCAACAGCGTTGCAGGCAGCCGGTCGGCAATCAGTTGCGCAACCGTTTCCTGTTGGCGGTAGGAAAAGCCTAGGTCGAGCGTGCCAATGCGCGAGATGTAGGTCCACCACTGCACGAACAGCGGCTGATCGAGCCCGTACTGCACCCGCAATGCGTCCAGGAACCGCTTGTCGACTGCGCCTGCTTCGCCTGCCATCACGGCGACGGGGTCGCCCGGTGCGGCGCGGATCAACAGGAAATTCAAGGTGGCTATGACAAAGAGCGCAACCACGCCCTGCACAATGCGCCCCAACAGAAATTTCAGACGGTTCACACTCTTCGCCCCTGAACAAAACCTCATGGCAGCCCGGGAACACCGGGCTGCCAGCTGACGCTGTTTGCGCGTCCTATTCGATCCGGGCGCGCCCGAGGCTGTCGTTGAGGCCGACCGCCGACGAGATCAGGTTCTTGACGTTCGAACGGTGGATCGTCGGCCAGATCATCTCAAACAGCCAGGCGAGGGGAACTTCTTCGGCGATAAGCGCCTGGGCGTCATGATAGATTTTCGCACGCTTTTCCGGGTCGATCTCGACCGCACCCGCGTCGAACAGCTTGTCGAGCTCTGGGTTTGAGAAGGCCGAAACGTTGTTCCAGGGCGAACCCTCGATGATGTTGGAGCTCGTGTAGAGACGTGCGACACCCAAGGCCGGGTCGCCGTACTGCGACATGTACGAGAAGGCAATGTCGTAGTCCTTTTCGCCCAGGCGCTGGTTCCAGCCAGCGACGTCGGTGGCGGTTAGTTCCACCTGGATGCCGGCCTCGATGAGGTTTTCGCGCGCAATTTCGGCAAGCCGCTGCCAGGTTTCGCCATAGGGCAGGGGCAGCAGGCGGATCGGGCTGCCGTCGTATCCGGCTTCGGCGAGCAGGGCTTTGGCCTTCTCAACATCGCGCGGGTACAGCTTGATGTTTTCCGAATAGAACCTGGTCGAGCTGTTCCACGGGCTCGGTGCGACCTTGGCGTAGCCGAAGAAGGCGATGTCGCGCATGTTCTCGCGGTCGAGCGCATACATGATCGCCTGGCGGACGCGTTTGTCCTGAATCCACTTGGACCCATTATTGAGCCACAAGAAGCACTGCGACCCCTGGAATTCCCAGCCCTTGGTCGTCAGTGTGGAGTTCGGCAATTCGGCGAGGCGCTGCACGTCGAAATATTCGACAGCGCCGCCCGGCAGAACGTCCACCTTGCCGGTTTCATAGGCCGTCGCGCGGCTGGCGCCATCGGGGATGACGTGGAAGTAGACCGCGTTGATGGAGGGGACGCCGTCCTCGTGATAGGTCTCGTTTGCGACCAGCTTGAGATAGGAGCCGCGCTGCCATTCATCGAATTTCAGCGGCCCGGTCCCGATGGGAGCGTTGTTGACCGGATTGGTGTTGTAATCCGTGCCCTCGTAGAGATGCTTCGGAAGCATCGGCATCGAGCCGACTTCGAAGGACTGGATGAAGGGCGCGAAAGGGGTCTTCATCTTGAAGTCCACCTTGTAGGGCCCGTCTGCGGTGATGCTCTCCACTGCCTTCAAGAAATTGCGGACGCGCGGATGGGTCTCACGCAGCATCTTGTCGACACTGAAGACCACATCTTCCGAGGTGAAGGGCTTGCCGTCGTGCCACAGCACATTTTCCTTCAGCTTGAAGGAATAGAACATGCCATCAGGTGCTTCCTCCCAGCTTTCGGCCAGCAGCGGGTGCGGTTTCAGTTCGGCGTCGAAACGCAGCAGACCTTCGAAAATGTTACCGCCGACCATCTGCGAGGGCACGTTCTGATAGATGCCGATCATGATGCCGGGCGGCTCCGGCTGCACCACCACATTCAGCACGCCGCCCTTGGCCTGTGCCTGGGCCATGAGCGGAATGCCGCTGAGCACGCCGGCGCTGACGGTGGCAGCGGAAATCTGCAGGAATTGACGACGATCGAGTGACATTGAAACTCCTCCTGAAAAAAAATCGTTGGTCCCTCTTGGCGGGAACTTGGATGTTGGGCGCCAGCCCTGACGCTCAGGATCGGCGCGGGACGTCCCCCCCCCCCGTTATTCGGGAGAGCGCAGAAAGCGGCGGGCCATTCCCGTGTAGATGCGGCGGGCGGTGAGAAAATCCGAAAGGTCGAGGCTCTCGTCTGTCTGGTGCGCCTCTCCGGGATCGCCAGGGCCCAGTATCAGAATGTTGGCGCCGAGCGATTGCAGAACCGAGCCGTCGGTGAAATAGCTGGCGCCACCGGCTTCGTCGGTGGGCGCTCCCAGTTCATGCCTGATGTCCAAAGCCGTGCGCACGATCGCGCTGCCTGCTGGAGTGTTGAGCGCGGGCAGGGAGTTGATTGTCTCGACGGCGATCTTTCCGCCTTCATATTCGGCTTCGATTTCACGCGCGATGGATCGTATCGCCGCGAGGATATCGTCGTGGCTCTGCCCCGGAAGGGTGCGCATGTCGAATTCGGCGACTGCTCGGTCGGGAATGACGTTGACCTGCATGCCGCCCTGCAGGCGGGTGAGGCAGATGGTCGGTCGGCCCAGAAGCGGGTCGGATGCAGCAAGCGCGTCGAGCTCAAGCAGCCTTTGGCGGAACCGGACCACCATTTCCAGCGCATTGAGACCCATCTGCGGCATTGAGCCGTGGCTCGTACGTCCGGTTGCCGTGAATGCCAGCCATAGCGCCCCCTTGTGGCTGCGCACCGCCCGGTTGGACGTCGGTTCGGCAATGATCATGGCGTCGAATGCAGCGAGGCTGCCGTCGCCGGCCATCAGCTTTGCGCCTTCGGAGCCGGTTTCCTCGCCATAGGTCACGGCCAGCGAAAGCCGCCCCGACCAGTTCTCGCTAGCATGCATGTCGAGGAAGCTGGCAATGAGGGCGGCAAGGCCGCCCTTCATGTCCGAACTGCCGCGCCCATAGATGCGCCCACCCTCGATCATCCCTGCAAATGGCGATTTTTTCCATTCGCGGTCGCCGAGAGGCACGGTGTCACAATGCCCGCAAAAAACCAGATGCGGGCCTGCACGGCCGCTATCGAGGCTCGCGACCAGATTGGCGCGTCCGTCATCTCCTAGTATCGCCTTCGATGCGACGCAGCGCTCGGCCAGGTAACTGTCCAGCTCGGCCACAAAGCCTTGTTCACGGCCCTGCAATGCCGTCGTGTTGTGCTGCAACATCCACTGTAGGAGCGATATGCAATCGCCATCCGATAGGATGTCCGACCGGATAGTGGAAAGCGAACAGTCTTGTCTGGCAGGTTCTGGACGGGATTGAAGCACGTTCGTTACCTCGTTGGATAACAAACAGCGTAGTCACTCTCGTCATTTCCTGTCTATTGTGGTGTTGTACACTTTGATCGACAATGGGTGTAGAAATATACATACAAGGCTGGAATTCGCTCGAAGACTTTTGACGGGTCGCCCCGCGCGCCAGTACGCTCGTGCGAAAATTGGGCAATAGCCTCAGGGCGAAAGAGCGTAGTAGCGGTGGCGAGCGGCGGTTAAAAGTCGCCGAAGCGAGCCGGGTTTAGCGCTGCAGGCGACAACTGGAAAGGCAATGAATAGCAAATCATCGGGCTTGATCCGACCGGCGACGGGCTGAGCGCACTAGGATAGGTCCCAACGTCGGTAACGGGGCTGTCCCAGCCCCAGAAATCCCCAATTCGCCATTCATCATCGACGCGGCCTTACTTCAACCGGCGCTTCTGGAATTCATCTCCTCAGTGTTCTTCTCGTAATACCTGCTTCTCATTTCCTGTCAGTGCAAAATGTTGCGCTGTTGGGAACGCACTGGTTCGGTGGGAAGGGCACTTGCCGAAACCGCCGAGAGCCATCGACGTTATGCGGTGTCTGGCGCGATACGGAGTGTGGATGGCGTTCACCGACGCTGGCAGCAGGCTCCGTCACTCTTGCGACGGCAACAGGAACTGCCGCCACCAGAGCGGCGTCGACGAACTTCGTCATCCCTACTCTTAAAACCTAGCTCACGCAGATGGACTACTCGGGGTAGACTTCAGCGCCCTCTTGCGGCTCCTTGTTGAAAAGGATGAATGCCAAGGGGTTGCCGGGCTCGGACATTGCATCGCTGCGCTGACCCGAGATCTCTCCGGCCACTCCGGCTGTGTATTCCGCCACCACTTCGCCGAAGCTGTTGCGCTGGATGGCCACCTTTTGTCCGGGCACGACCTTGTCGTTGAGTTTGACCAGGTGCTCGACGATCCCGCCAGCGGTGGCCAGTACCGGGAACCCGCTATTGCCGATGAAGACAGTCACGTCCTTGCCTGTGCGACCCATCGGGCCGGGAACGATGCCGTGATGCTTGAGGACGTTCATCGTGCCTTCGACGAACAACGAGATCATCTCGCGATCCAGCACGCGCGCAGCGCCGATCTCCGGACAAAAGGCCGGGATTCCCGCATCTAAGAACGCATTGTGCAGCACGGTGGGATAGGCGGCTTTCGGCATGTTCAGGATCTGGCTGACGGGATAGAGATCCAGCATCGCCTTGACCTCGGGCCTGTTTATCTCGCCGATATTGAATGCAGCGACTTCGAACCCGGTTGTCCCGGTATGGAAATCGATCGCAGCGTCGGCGTTCGGCCGCAGGAGCCGGTTGAACAGCAGCCCGGCATGGCGGCTTGGCGCGGTCAGGCCATTCTCGTTGCCGGGCCATTCCCGGTTCATGTCGATCAGATCGATGCCTCTGCCCTGGTTCGGCCACCGGCGTTGCATGCTTTCCAGGGCCGGCCGGGATATGTCGGTAACTGCCATCACCGTGCCGGACATCTTCGTCGGATCAAGCTGGTTCATCACGGTCTGGACTGTGTGTATGGAACTCATCTCGTCACCATGCACACCGCTTGTCAGGACAACACGCTTGCCTGGCCTAGCCCCCTTGGCGACCGTCACGGACACATACCAGTGCTGCCCGGTGGGCGCCTTTACGCCCTGAAAATACAAGCGATGCTTCTGCCCGGCCTCCAGGTCGTTGACGTCGAGCGAAGTGATGACCTTCTTCCCGTCGATGACGTCACCTGTGTAGAAGGTCCCATTGGTTCCAGTCGTAGCCGCATTTGCTGGCGCAGAGGCCGCTTGTATCTGTGTCGACCCGGCCATCAGCGCGGCGGCGGCACCGATGGTGGTTGCCGATGCAATCATGAAGTCGCGACGGTCGAGCCGTTCTCCATTTCCATTCGCCATAGTTATAGTTCCTCGCAAAGGGTCCACGCAGATGGCTGGCCATGTGCGTCAAATCCAATCAAACCTGTCCCGTCCAATGCAGTAGTTTACCGGACACTTCGTCGAATACAGCCCGGCAGAAAAGAAATGGACACGACGTCCAAGACTGGGATGTAATGCATAGGGTGGGTCACGCAGGGCGAACCGGGCTGAAGCAATCGCGTCCGGAACCTCCCAGGCCTGACGATACTGTCCAAAGGGTACGGATGCTGGACGCGCCGAACTGGTACGCACGCAAATACAACTCCGTCCTAGCCCGCACGCGCGAGTCGGATCCCGATGCTGAGTTCCACATCCGGCAGATCGGCGCGCAGCGCCATGCATCGCGCCTGGTGACAATCGACTACCGTGACGCGTTCGTCCTGGACTTGCGGGATAAAGGTGGCATCACAATGTCTGGGGCGATCAATGACGATGCTCTGACGGCGGTGTTCCTGTGGGGCGAAGGTACCGTCTTCAACGGGAAGCGGAGTGACATTCCGCGATTGCGGGTCATCGGCCCGGGAACGGAATTCAAACTGGAGATGCCGGGTAGCTATCGCCTTATGCGGATCGGTCTGCGTGGTGCCCCTCTCGATTCGCTGCGTACGGGGTCTGCTTCACAGCTGGGCCGGCGAAGCTTGCTGATGCCCGGAGTGCACGAGCAAAGCATCGCCCCAGGAGCCGAGCTGGAGCTTCAGCGGAGGCTGCTGCGAACTGTCGGGTTCGCGGAAGCTGCCGCGCGGCGTGGCTGCGACCTTGGTGTCAGTTTGGCGGTGGCAGCCACCGAGGCGGGTGCCGCGCTCGCGCGGATGCTGTCTCACACGGAGGGATCGCCCGCCCGCAGCCTCGGATCGGGGGAGCAACGCAGTATCGTCGATGCCACGCTCGCCATCCTCGAGGCGAATCCGTACGGTCCGGTCTCGGTCAGTGCTGTCTGTGAGGTGCTGGGCGTTGGCGAGCGAACGTTGGAGCGCGCCTTCCAAGAATGCCTACGCGTCAATCCTCGCGCTTACGAGCGGGAGCGGCGGTTGCGGGCAGCGCACGGCCTCATCTTGACCGAGGGCGATCACCTCTCAATTACCGACATCGCCATGCGCTTTGGCTTCTGGCACCTGGGTCGCTTTGCCGGGGCCTACGCCGCACTCTTCGGCTGTTCGCCCAGCGAGACGCGGCGGCGCATCTGGGGGAACGCGCGGCGAGCCTTACAGATGTCGTCGAACCAACTGGCGTGAAGGAAGATGGTTCGCGCGCGTTGTCCTGCGTAGTTCTGGCGGGAAGACGAATGCCGCGTGGCGGCGAACGCTTTACCACGTTCACGGACCGGCGACTTCATCCCTTTCTCACAGCGGGTCCGCGCTGACGTCACGGACCTTGCGACAACTGTCATGTCGGAAAGTGGATAGAAACTCGCCGGCCGTAGGGCGACTCTGCCAATGCGGAATCGTTGCCACCGCTTGCTTCTGAACGAGAGAGAATGGTGTTCAATGAACCTGTTGGCGCGGCCGCCGTGCCCCGGTCGCACACATAGTTCTCTCGCGCCGGTGCGGATGCGTCGTCGGCGTGCCCGGCGACAAGGCAGAGATGCTGAGAACCTGCTGCTGCGAAACTCTTCGGGCTTTAGCGCGACGGGAATGGCTTCAGCCTATCGAAGAATGGAGAGTTCCAGTGGATGCTAAAGTTCATGCGGCCGATGGATCGCAAGCGATGCAGGGCGACGAACCCCTGAAATGCGCAATCGACATCGATACGTTCTCGGCTCTACCCGCCGAGCAGTTCGATCTCTTTCGCAGCTGGCATGAGAGTGTCGGTGAGGCACAGCCCGCTCAGGAAAAGTTCAAATCATTTCCAGCGCACGAAATGGTTTGGGATCTCGGAACGATAGCGGCACTGCGGCTTGAGTTGCTTGGTGCAGACCACCGCTATCGTTGGTGCCATTTGAAAAGGGCCACGATCGACAATTGGTTCTTGTTCTTGCCGTTGTCAAAAGACCGAAATTCCGGCGAAAAACGGAAAGCTGGAAAACTGATTGTGGGGTCCTTCGCCGAACCCTTCGAATATGTTGCGGAAGATGACGCCTTCGTGTCCCTTCTCATACCTCGCAGCCTGCCATTCATCCGATCGTCCAGAATTGAAATACGTGACGAGTCGCGCCTGCTCATGGCTGATTTCATGCTTTTGCTGGATCGTTCCTTGCCCGATCTGCGTGTCGCCGACGTTCCGCACATAGCCACGGCTACAATCAGCCTGCTCACCGCTTGTCTGTCCCAGTCGCGTGACCATGCTGTCGACGCTCAAAACGCGATCGATTCTGTGATCGTCGAACGCGCTTCCAAGATGATTGCGCGGAAGTTGAGCGACCCCGACCTGACGCCTGACAAGCTCTGCCGAAACCTCGGCGTGGCCCGTTCCCGTCTATACCGGGTTTTCGAGCCGGTCGGTGGCGTCTCGACTTTTATCCGCCGCAAACGCCTTCTCAAGACGCGCGATATACTCGCCAACAAGTCGGACGGAAGGTCGATCTCGACCATCGCCGAGGAATGGGGGTTCACGGACCCATCAGTATACAGCCGGATGTTCCGCAGAGAGTTCGGCATCACGCCCAAGGAGGCGCGTGCGGAAGGTTGGGGGGGCCGACCGCCTACCCCCGTGCAGCAGAGAGGTCTGCCGGATGACGGGGCAAATGCGCTGGGCAGCCTCCTGCTGCGGAATTGCTTTGGCCTTTAGCGCTTCCCTGATGGTGCAACCCCAGAGAAATGTTCTTGCTCTACATGGAAAGCAGCGTTCGAAAACTGGATGTCATATCAGGTTTCGAAAGACAGGGATTGTCCGTCTTGAAGGCGAGCCCTGTTATCTAGATACGTCGCCAATTAGGGGCTGAAAGAATAGACATAGGACTCGGGGCACATCACGGAACGGAAAAACTTGGCTGCCTTGTGCTGCCTACGCTTCACTTACTTGAAAACGGATATTTCTGCGATGCTCAAAAAGCGGCGTAAGAAGCTTCAATTGTTCATGATCTAAGCTGAGCGAGGTAATGCTGCTCAGAGCGAGATGTAGCTCAAGAAGGATCAGAAGCCGACGTTCTCGCTGACGTAGAAGGTGTTGAGCAGCGAGACGCGCGGGCGCTCGATGGCCGTCTTGATCTTGGGGCGGCCGTGCCAGCTCATCTTCATCAGCGAGTGGTAGGCCTTCAGCACGACGAAAGCGTAGCCGACGTTGGGGAGGAAGGGCAGGGTCTTGACTGGTTCGAGCCCATAGGAACCGACGTTCAACAGGCCCTTGAGCGAGGCCTGGTAGAGGGTCGTGCCAAGCTCGCGCTGGCTCTCGTCGGCTGGGCAGTAGAGCTGCATGGTGACGACCTTCTTGCGCGCATCGGGGTGCGGCTTGATCTGGTAGCCGTCCTTGTCGCTGTAGAGGACCGGCTTTGCCACCAGCCGGAGGTCGTCGACGTTGGCGACCTTGTCGCCACGAGCACGAATCTCGAGGCCCTCGTAAAGCTGGCGACGGATAGCGTTTTCGATTTCCTTCGAGGTCAGTGTCTCGGACACCGCCGTCCACTTGTCGCGCAGCTCGGCATCCACCTTGCCAACATTGTCGCCGTAGAGCCGCAACGCCATGCGGGTGCCGTCACCTTTGATCGGGTCGTAGCCTTTCGATGGGATCGACTTGATCAGGTCGGCGTAGAAATCGCTTGGGAAGAAATCGCGAAAGAAGATGTGCGGGAAGGGCAGCGAGAAGCGATCGGCAGCTTCGATGCTCGCCACTGCATGGTCAATGAGTTCGCGGGTCAAGCTGCTGGGAACAGTGGCAAATGTCGATGATTTTTCGTTTTCAGAAATGCGATGTCGTTGCTGCATAGACATGACGGACTCTCTGAGCTTATTTGTTTGACCGAGCGCGGGAGCGCGTTGTGAATAGGGATTGCGCGCCTACCAGCGAATGCGCCGCAAATCCGTAACGCGTCCCGTGCGTGAGCTCAGTGCAACTTCAAATCGACTGTTGCCGCGCCGTGCATGGTAGATAAAGAACCGCCCGCGGCAATCTACGCGGCGGACATCGCGAAAGCCGCGATTCTGAAGCAACCTTTGGCCCTGGCTGCATGTGATTGCCCTGCCGTGGTTGAGGCTGGACCCAACTGCTATGTTGACGTCCAGCGCCTGAGCTGGAACCGGTGCCGCAATCGGCGCTCCAAGGCCAATTGCGAGACAAAAAGCCAATAGTCCTCGTTTCATTGATTGTCCTCGCTCTCCGTCGGTATTGGCCAAGGCAAGATCGTATGCGACCGCTCGTTCGATTATCGGCGGCAGGGCGCGAGATAGGTAACGGGGCGACCGTGCCCGTCAAAGACGGGGCGTCCGCGATTGTCCAGCCGCTGGAATCTGCACTCGCCTGGAGCGGTTCCGGCCCCGATCATGGCACCTGCGACACCGCCTATAGCGGCGCCTGCCAATGTTGATCCGGTATTACGGCCAATCGCCTGCCCAACCAACGCGCCGCCGGCTGCTCCGATTGCACCGCCGCTCACGGCTCGCTCCGGAGGAGTGTTACAGCCTGTAGCTGCAATCGCAACCATCGAGAGGACTGAAAGAAAACCTACGCCTCGCATCACACCGATCTCCTCCGGCTCAAGTCGCCGACCGCCCTCATGCTGAGTTTTAGCTCCTATCGATCACGAAACAATTGGAGATACGTCCCATACCTGTACGCTGCGTCCATTTCTGAATCGGAGGTGACGGAAGTAGGCTACGTAACAATGTAACAATATAACAATATAACATTGATGCGCATGTTGGCACCTTCGCAGCAAGCGACCGTCAGTGTCGAGGTCAACTGAGGCCGGCGACGATGACGGCATACCGAGCATACCGGTCGACTTCTCGTAGAAGCGGCCACTCGAATTGAAAGCGGCGTCCTAGATCGCCTCGATGACGCCGGCTCCAGTCTCCAGACCCTCGCGGACCTCTTCGCGCGGCTCGCCTCAGCATAGGCCTTCGGTGTTAGCGCGATCGAAGCCTTGAATACACGGTGCAAGTAGCTTGGGCTGCGATCGACAGTCGCTGACAGAACACGCATGCGACAAGCGAAGCCCGCAGCCGTCATTAGCTGACGAGGTTCCATTCCGGCATGGCAGCACGTCGCGCAACAGCGCCTGCGTATACGGATGGGACGGGAATGACAGGATCGTGTCCACCTTGCCGTTTTCTACAACGTGACCTCCGTCCAAAACGACAACTCGCTGGCAGATGTCGGCGACCACGGCAAAATCATGGGTAACGAGGAGGTAGCCAATGCCAGACGTTCGATGCAATTCGAAGAGCAGCTCGATCAGCCGTGCCTGAACCGAGACATCGAGCGCCGATAGAGGTTCGCCGAGCACCAGCAACTCGGGCTCCGGCGCAAGTGCGCGCGCCATGCACACACGCTGGCACTGACCTGTGCTGAGTTCGTGCGGATGGCGGTCGAGCAGATCGGCGCTGAATGCAACGCGCTCGAGCAGGCGCCACAGGCGTTGGTTCGTATGGCGGCCGCCTCCTTGGGCAGCCAATTGACCATCGGTTCAGACAGGATTTGGCGGACGGTCCAGCGCGGGTTGGGCTGGACCTTGGATCCTGGAACACGGCCTGCATGCCGCGCCGCGCCTTTTGGCGGACCGTGCGGTCGCCGAGGGGTTTGTCATGCCAACGGACGTTTCCACTGTCCGGTCGCTCAAGTCTCAGGATGCGCCTGGCAAAGCAGGCTCGTGTGTGGCCATCCTGCTCCGTCAAGCTCAGACCAGCGCGATCAAGCGCTGATCGATTTGCACCCCGCATTGGCCATCGCCAACTGGCGAGCGGCACCGAGCGGCCTGGGGCTCAGCCGTCCAGCCAGGCGGCGAGGCCGTCCAGCGTCTGCAGCCCGTATTCCACCGCGCCGAAGCCGATGACCACCTGACGCCGTTCGCGACTGGGATGGAGCTGGCGCAGGGTCAGTACGGTCTTGCCGTCGGTCTGCTCATCGAAGGTCACCGTGGCGCGGAAACGGTCGGGGTCGTCGGGGTCGGGCGTGCCATAGTCCATCACGATCCGTTCGTTCGGCACGATCTCCAGAAAGCGCATGAGGTTCGGGAAGCGCTGTTCCCGGCCCTCGAACACGCCCACCATATCGAACCGCCAAACCCCGCCCTCGCGGATATCGGCCTCGTGGCTCTCGATGCTGAGGCCGGCCGGGCCGTACCATTCGGCCAGCGCCTTGGGGTCCATCCAGGCGGCAAAGACCTTTTCACGGGGGTGGTTGAGCAGCTTCACCACCGCGATTTCGCGATCGAGCGCCCAGGTCTCAAACAGGTTTGCCATGTCCTTCATCGTTCTATCCCTTCTTGTCCAAGTAGACCTCCAGCCGATCCATCCGCTCGGCCCAGCGCTGGCGCTCCGCTTCCATCCAGTCCGCGGCTTCGTCGAAGCGCGCCGGCACCAGCCGGCACCAGCGGCTGCGCCCGCGCTTCTCGCTGACGATCAGCCCGCAATCTTCCAGCACCTTGAGATGCTGGGCGAAGGAGGGCAGCGCCATATCGAATGGCTCGGCCAAGGCGCTGACCGGCACCTCGCCCTCGACCAACCGTGACACAACCGCGCGGCGGGTCGGGTCGCTGAGAGCGTGAAAGGCGAGGTCGAGGGGGGCCGAATGGTAAGGCATGTACCTTAGTACGGTAAATCGGTACGCCGGTCAAGGAAATTAAGGCACCTGCCTTACTATACCCCACAGGCCGCCTACGGACCGCAGCTCTAGGTGTGAGCTTTCAGGAGGTTGTCCATTCGGTCCCGGCCGGGAAAGCTGAGGTTGTCAAAGCTTCAGTGAGTCTCGGAG